>NZ_JAUSZK010000001.1:2656428-3282142 GCF_030817495.1 Streptomyces sp. V3I7 | reverse complement strand
GGGGCAGGGCCGTTCGGCGCCCCCTCCGGGGCGGGCGTCCGGTCGGCCGCGGCGGGCGGCAGGGCGAAGACCTGACGCGGGCCCGCCTGCTGCGCGGCGGCAGGCGCCAGCGCGGGGGCCAGGGCACGCCGACGGCGACCGCTCGGCTGCGCGCCCTCGGCCTGCGAGGCATCCGTCTGCCCGGCCTGCGAGGCAACCGTCTGCCCGGCCTGCGGACCTGACTGCGCACCGGCGGCGGGCAGCGCGGGCGGCAGGGCGTGCCGCTGACCGGCCTGCGGGGCGGCACCACCGGCGGGCACGGGAACGCCCCGTGGCGGCACCGTCCCGCCCAGACCCGTACCCACGGCCGCGGCTCCCGCGGCATGCTCGGCCGCCGTCATGACGGCCCCCTCGGACACACCCTGGCCACCGGTCGCCGCACCCTCCGCGCCGTCCACGGCCCCGGCGTCCTCGGCGTCGGCACGCCTGCCGCGCCGGCGCCCGGTACCGCCGGACACCTCCGCGCTCTCGGCCGCGGCCAGCGCCGCCTCCTCGGCCGCACGCCTCCTGCGCCGCCCGGTCGGTGCGGGCGCCTCGCCCTCGGCACCGCCGGCCGCGCCCGCCACCTCGCTCTCCAGGAACGAGTCGACGGAGGCCCGCCGGGCCCGCCGCCGTCCACCGGACGCCGACGCCTGCTCGGCGGGGACATCCCCGTCGGACGCGGCCGGCTCGGCCGAACCGGCTTCGAGGGCAGCCACATTGGCGCCGACGACGTCGCCGGCACCCACGGCCGCGACGGCCACCTGGGCGGCGGGCACCGAACCGGCCCCGCCTCCGATCGGCACCTCCAGCACGAACGCGCTGCCGCTCATGCCCGGCACCTCGTGCGTCTGGAGCACACCCCCGTGCGCCCGTACGATCCCGCGCACGATCGGCTCGTGCACCGGGTCGCCGCCGGAGTACGGCCCGCGCACCTCGATGCGCACGACCTCACCGCGCTGCGCGGCGGCCACGACGACCGTGTTGTCCATGTAACCGCCCCTGGACACGGGCGAGTTGCCGGTCGCGTCGACACCGGCGACGTCCGCGATCAAATGGGCCAGGGCGGAGGCCAGCCGCTGCGGGTCGACCTCGGCCTCGATGGGCGGCGCGTGCACGGCGAACTGGACCCGGCCGGGCCCGATGAGCTCGATGGCGCCCTCGACACCGGCGGCGACGACGGCGTCGAGCATCACCTTCATACGGGTGACGTCCTCGGCGCCCGAGTCGAGCCGCTGGTAGGCGAGCACGTTGTCGATGAGCTGCGTGATGCGCGTGTAGCCCGCGGACAGGTGGTGCAGGACCTGGTTGGCCTCGGGCCACAGCTGTCCCGCGTCGTCGGCGGCGAGGGCGGACAGTTCGCGGCGCAGCTCGTCCAGCGGGCCGCGCAGCGAGCGCCCGAGCAGCGTGAGGAGTTGCTCGTGCCGCCCGGACAGGGCCTCGTAGCGGTCCTTCTCCCGCTCACCGAGGGCGGCGTAGCGCTCCTCGCTCGCGGCGATCTCCTCCGCGTGCTTCTCGGTGAGTTCCCTGACCTCGGCCGTGCGCTTCTCGGTCAGTTCCTCGACCTCGGCCGCGTGCTTCTCGGTGAGCTCCTCGACCTCGCTCACGTGCTTCTGGCGCAGCGCGGTCAGGTCGGAGGCGTGCTCCTCGGAGAGCCGTTCCAGCTCCTCGGCGTGCTTCTTCTCCTCGGCGGCCTTCTCCTCGGCGAGGGTGTCGTACGGCCGCCGGTCGGTGAACGTCATCACGGCGCCGACGAGCTGCTCGCCGTCGCGCACGGGCGCAGTCGTCAGGTCGACCGGCACCTTCTTGTCGCCCTTGGACCACAGCACCTGCCCGCGCACCCGGTGCTTGCGGCCGGAGCGCAGGGTGTCGGCGAGCGGCGACTCGTCGTACGGGAAGGGCGTGCCGTCGGGGCGGGAGTGCAGGACGAGGTCGTGCAGTTCCTTGCCGCCGAGTTCGCCGGCCCGGTAACCCAGTATCTGGGCGGCGGCCGGGTTCACCAGGACGATGCGCCCGTCGGTGTCCGTGCCGACGACGCCCTCGGCGGCCGCCCGCAGGATCATCTCGGTCTGCCGCTGCGAACGCGCCAGCTCGGCCTCGGTGTCGACGGTCCCGGACAGGTCGCGTACGACGAGCATCAGCAGCTCGTCGCCCGTGTAGCCGTAACTGTCGTACGCCTGCTGGCCGTTCTCCAGGTTCGCGCTGGTGACCTCGACCGGGAACTCGCTGCCGTCGGTCCGCCGCGCCGTCATCCGCGCCGGCTTGGTCTGCCCGCGCAGGTCCATGTGCTCGGGCCGCCGCATGGAGCCCGGGATCAGCTTGGAGTCGAACTCCGGGAGCAGATCGAGCAACCCGCGCCCCACGAGCGCTGTGCCGGGCGTCTCGAACGCCTCCAGCGCGATCGTGTTCGCGTTGACGACCGTGCCGTTGGCGTTGACCAGCAGCAACGCGTCGGGCAGCGCGTCGAGTATGGCTGCGAGGCGAGCAGCGCCTCGGGATGGCCTGCTGCTCACGAGACGCTTCCTCCCTGTTACCGCACCTTGCCGACCGCTCGGGCCATCTTGCCAACCGTCCCGCAGCGTGTCACGCGAGGGAGTCTAAGGGCAGCGGCCGTCCTCGCGACGCCGGATGGGAGGGAGGTCGCCCGAGGAGTGACGGTGAGCGTGTGCTCGCGTGGATCCACTCCCCCGAGACCTTTGCGGGACCTTTACGGCAACGGGTGCTTCGCCATGAAATGCCCGTGTACGACGCGCAGTCGGACCCTCAGTGCTCGAACTCACGCACTGGTTCCGTGGGGGCGCAGGTCCGGCAGCAGCGGCACCATCGCGTCCCACCGCCCGATCTCGCACCCGTCGCCGCGGTCGTACGTCGCGTCGACGGGGCGCCCGGCCCAGGTCCCGGTGACATGCGCGGTGGCCGGACCGCCGTACTGCATGGTGCAGACCTGGTCCGGCGGCACCGGGGCGAAGGGGTCGCGGCCCCACTGGGTGTTCCCGTCGACGGCGCGGCAGGCGCCGGCCGTGTCCGGGTGACTGCCGCCGCCGGGATGGCAGAACAGCTCGTACGTCCCGTCCCGCCCGTCACCCGCGTCCCGGACGGTGACGGTCAGGTGATCACCGGCCCGGTCCTCGGGCCGGACGGGCGGCGGGAAGGAGAGGGCCGCCGCGGTGGCGGGGGCGGAGATCGAGGTGACGGCGGCGACGGCGGCGAGACAGGCCGTGACCGCACCGGCGGCTCGCGAGGTGATCGGCGACATGACCTGACCAACGCCGCAGGCCCCCCGTACGTTGCGCAGGCGCCCCGCTGACGAGAAGGACTTTGCCCTGCGGGCCGAGTGCCTAGTACCGTGGGGGGCGATTGGTGACGGCACACTCGACTGTGTCATCATCTGCAACGCACCCACTCGCGCGCTCGCGTGGAGAGGTCGCACTGGAGGCGTCGCCTAGTCCGGTCTATGGCGCCGCACTGCTAATGCGGTTTGGGCCTTAAAGCCCATCGAGGGTTCAAATCCCTCCGCCTCCGCACTTGATCACCGAGGCCCCGGTCCACAAGGATCGGGGCCTCGGTGTTTCCGTGTCCGGGACCCCGTGTCCGCCCTTCCGCGCTCATCGCCCCTATGGACGTTTTCGCAGGTCAGAGTGGGTGAGGGGATCGGATTTCACATGCGGGCGGCAGTCATGTAATGTTCTTCCTGTCGCCGCGAGCGGGCCGAAAGGGCCGGGAACGAAGACAGAAAAACAGAACAAGCACTCGTAGCTTAACGGATAGAGCATCTGACTACGGATCAGAAGGTTGCAGGTTCGAATCCTGCCGAGTGCACAGTGAACAGAGGCCCCGGAGAAATCCGGGGCCTCTTGCGTTACCCGATACGCCCGCCGGCCGCGTAGTGGCCGGGGGTCGTGCCCACGAGGCGCTTGAAGTGCCGGGTGAGGTGGGACTGGTCGTGGAAGCCGACGGCGGCTGCCACCTGTGCGGGTGGGTGGCCGTCGAGGAGCCGGCGGCGGGCGCGGTCGATGCGACGGGCCATCAGGTACTGGTGCGGGGCGATGCCGAACGTGGCGCTGAAGGCCCGTACGAGATGGGTGGGGTGGGCGTGGACCAGCTTCGCGGCCTCGTCCAGGGTGACGCCCTGGAGCAGCCGTTCGTCGATCAGTTCCCGCAGGCTGACCGAGGAGCTGGGGGTACGGGCACCGGTGCGGTTCGCCTTCAAGTTCCTGTGCCGCGGGGTGATCAGCCCGTACTGGCTCGGGGTGCACGAGGCGGCCGTCGGTGAGGCGATCACCCCCGACCCGGCGGAGATCGCCTGGCACGGCTGGCTCACCGAGCGCGAGCTGGACGAGGCGCTCGCGCGGTGGACGTTCGTACCGGACGGGGTCGAGGCGCTGCGGCGCTACCGCGGGCTGGGCGACTGATACGGACAGCCGCCTTCCGCGCGGCCGGGTTTCCCACGGCGAGGGGAGCCCGGCCGCGCGGGTACGTACGCCGTCGTTCCGTCCGTCGTCAGCGGTTCTGCGGGCGTTCGCGGCGGACCACCGGCTTGCGGCCCTTGATGGTGCTGCCGCGCAGGGCGCGGATCACCTCGGGGGCGGCGTTGTCGGGGACCTCCACCAGGGAGAAGCGGTCGGCGATCTCGATCGCGCCGATGTCCCGGCCGCTCAGCTGCGTCTCGCCGGCGATGGCGCCGACCAGGTCCTGCGGGCGCATCCCGGCGCTGCGGCCGGCGCCGACGAACAGGCGCGTCATGCCGCGCGAGGGCGGGCCGCCACCCTTGCGTCCGCGCGGGGCGCGCTCCCGGCCCCGCTCCATGGGCGCGACCTCCGGGATCTCCTCCTCGTCGACCGCGGCGCCGCTCGCCTCGTGCGCCAGCTTCACCGCCGCCAGCGCCACGTCCATGACGTCGAAGTCGTCCGCGAGGGTCTCCACCACGACCCGGAAGCGGTCCAGGTCCTCGTCCTCCAGGATGCTCTCGTGCAGCGAGGCCCGGGTCAGCTCCAGCCGGCGGGCGCGCAGGTCAGCGATGGACGGCACGCTTTCCACCGGGATACGGCGGCCCGTCGCCCGTTCGATCGCCTTGAGCTGCCGGTGCTCCCGCGGCTCCGCGAGCATGATCGCCACGCCCTCGCGCCCGGCGCGGCCGACCCGGCCGATGCGGTGGACGTAGGACTCCGGCGCGGAGGGGACGTCGTAGTTGACCACGTGCGTGAGGTGCTCGACGTCGATGCCGCGGGCGGCGACGTCGGTGGCGACCAGCAGGTCGGCGGTGCCGCCGCGCAGGCGCCCCATGACCCGGTCCCGCTGCTCCTGACTCAGGCCGCCGTGCAGGGCCTCGGCCCGGTAGCCGCGCCCGTTGAGGGTCTCGGCCAGCTGGTCGACCTGTTCGCGCGTGCGGCAGAAGACGATGGCGGCCTCCGGGGCCTCCAGGTCCAGCAGCCGGCCGAGCGCGGCGGGCTTCTGCGCCCTGCGTACGACGTAGGCCGACTCCCGTATCTTCGGGGCCTCGCCCGGCGCCGGTGCCTCCCGCTCGATCTGGATCCGGACCGGCTCGCGCAGATGACGCCGGGCCATCGAGTCGATGCGGTCCGGCATCGTCGCGGAGAACAGAACCGTCTGACGGTCCTCCGGCACGTTCTCCAGGATCGAGTCGATGTCCTCCGAGAAGCCCATGTCGAGCATCTCGTCGGCCTCGTCGAGGACGACCGTCCGCAGTTCGTCCAGCCGGAGCGTGCCGCGGGCGATGTGGTCCAGGGCGCGGCCGGGCGTCGCCACCACCACGTCGACGCCGCGTTCCAGGGAGCGCAGCTGGCGCCCGATCGGCTGGCCGCCGTAGACGGGCAGCACACGGATGCCCATGTCGCTGCCGTAGCGGTGCACGGCCTCCGACACCTGGATGGCCAGCTCCCGGGTGGGCACCAGCACCAGGGCGGCGGGGGCGCGTTCCTTGCGGTTCCGGGGGATGCGCTCGAGGACCGGCAGGGCGAACGCGGCGGTCTTGCCGGTGCCCGTGGCGGCCTGGCCGAGCAGGTCGTTGCCCTCCAGGAGGGGAGGGATGGCCTCGCGCTGGATCGGGGTGGGCTCCTCGTAGCCCAGTCCTGTCAGGGCCCGCAGGAGCTCCGGCCCCAGATTGAGATCGGCGAAGCTGACCTGTTCCTCTTCGGCGGTCGCGTCTGTGGTGGTGTCTGTTGTCATGGGCGCACCCCTTCCTCCAGAAGCCGGCGGTCAGGCCCTCGGGCCTCGGGTCGGCTCTCGGTCGGCGCGAGCGTGCAGTACCGGCTCGAAAGTCTGCTCAGTGCCGACCGGGTGAGCCGCTGAAACGGCGACTGAACAGCAAGAACGCCCGCGATCGCGATCACGGGCGATACGACTTCGGATCCACGACTCCTCCCTCACGACGCTACACCGCGCCCGAGGCCGCGCAACCGCAGGTCGCGCAACCACAGGTCGATGCGGTACGGGCGCCCGGAGCGCCCCGCGTGCCACCGCTCGCCGCCCCTCGACTCCCCCCGTCCTTCCTGGCCTTGACCCATGGATCACCCGGGGCTCAAGCGGTAAGTTCCTTCCGCGGCGAAGGAGTTCGCACGGGGAGTTCCGGCGACGGAGCTCGGGCGGAGGGCAGGTACGTGAGCGGACATCTGCACGACGAGGGCCACACGATCGCCGGCTGGACCGGCTTCCTCATCGGGACCGTCGGGTCCACAGTGGCGGGCGGCGGCGTGGTCATGGCCTCGCCGCTCCTGATCAGCGGCGGCCTGGCGATCGTCGCGGTCGCCGTCCTGGTGACCTGGGCCCTGCACCTCGCCGGCTGGGGCAAGCCCCCGGGCCCCCGCCCCCGCGACACCTGGAACCTGCGCAGCCGCGACCGAGCCGCCCGCCAGGGCCACCCCGGCTGCGTCGGCTGCCGCCTGGCCGGCCGGGCGTCCCACACGACGACCGCCGTCCAGCCGGTGGCCGACACGGGAGAGTCGCAGCTGGCGGCTGCTGACGCGGGGGTCTGACCGGCGGCACCGCGGCGGGCGTTGCCCGGACACGTCGACGCACACCCGCAAGCGAGTCCCGGAGAGGTTGCGCAGGGCGGCAGGTCGCAGGCTGCAAGGTCGATGGCATGACCCGTTGTCAGTGGCGCCGCCTACCCTCGGTGGTGATGGGACGCGCATGGACATGCACAGGGATGCGGTGGTCGGCGGCCGGGCCCGCGCTGGTGTGGGACGGCGGGCGGAGCAGTGCGCTGGCCTGGGGGAAGCGGGTGGCCTTCGAGGTCGTCGAGGGGGGTGTGCGCAGATGCGGGGGAGCGCGGGGGAATCCGTGCGCGGTGCGGGCGGCCGTGTCCGGGCGGAGTACGGGGGCGCGGTGCGAGGAGTGTGCGCGGCTGGACCGGGCGCACTCCGTGGCCGCCGACACGATCGCGGACGACCCGCGGCCGTACCACGTATATCTGGCGTGGTTCGGGCCCGGCATGGTCAAGGTCGGGATCACGGCGCTCGAACGGGGCTCGGCGCGGCTGCTGGAGCAGGGTGCCGTCTGTTTCAGCTGGCTGGGCCACGGTCCGTTGATGGCCGCCCGGCGTACCGAGGAGCTGTTGCGGGCCGCGCTGCGGGTGCCGGACCGGATCCCGTACGCCGAGAAACGGGCGGTGCGGGCGGCGCTGCCGGAGACGGCGGACGAACGGGCCGCAGAGATACGGGAGTTGTACGCGCGAGCCGTGGTGCTGGACGCGTGGCCGGACTCGCTCGTCCGTGAGCCCTGCCAAGTCGCCGACCACACCGAGGTGTTCGGGCTGGCGCGGGCGGACGCCCCTGTGGGCGATGTGGTGGAGCTCGTGCCCGGGGGGAGCGTGAGCGGTGAGCTGGTGGCCGCCGCCGGACCTGATCTGCATCTCTCGGTCGCGGGGCGGGGAGTTGTCGTGCTCGACACCCGGCTGATGACCGGTTGGGAGCTCGCCCCCTCGCGCGCGGATCGCGATGAAATCAGCGTGCGGGTACGGGAGTTCAGGAAGGCGCGGGAGGAGCAGGAGGGGCTCTTCTGAGCTGGGCGCCCGCTGAGAGGAGCCTGTGCGTTTTCAGGGAAATCACAGATGGGGGAAAGCCTGCTCTCAGAGGACGCCGACAAGGTGTCCACCATGACCACGACCTCGCCCCAGGGGCGCACGGAACTGCTGAGGCCGGACGGCAGCCCCGTCCGCGTGCTGGTGGTGGACGACGAGCAGTCCATCGCCGAACTGCTGAGTATGGCCCTCCGTTACGAGGGCTGGCAGATCAGAAGTGCGGAGGACGGGCAGGGGGCCATCCGCACCGCCCGTGACTTCCGGCCCGACGCCGTCGTCCTGGACATGATGCTGCCCGACATGGACGGGCTGGCCGTCCTCGGGCGGCTGCGCCGCGAACTGCCGGACGTGCCCGTGCTGTTCCTGACCGCCAAGGACGCGGTCGAGGACCGTATCGCCGGACTCACCGCGGGCGGCGACGACTACGTCACCAAGCCGTTCGGCCTGGAGGAGGTCGTGGCCCGGCTGCGCGGACTGATCCGCCGGTCCGGGGCGGCCGCCTTCCGGCGTGCGGACTCCGTCCTCGTCGTCGGCGACCTGACCCTGGACGAGGACAGCCACGAGGTCGCACGGGCTGGGGAGCACATCCACCTCACCGCCACCGAGTTCGAACTGCTGCGGTTCCTCATGCGCAACCCGCGCCGCGTCCTCAGCAAGGCGCAGATCCTGGACCGGGTCTGGTCCTACGACTTCGGCGGCCAGGCCAACGTCGTCGAGCTCTACATCTCCTATCTGCGGCGGAAGATCGACGCCGGCCGTGAGCCGATGATCCACACCCGGCGCGGCGCGGGGTACCTGATCAAGCCCGCCGTCTCATGAGCGGACGCCCACGGACGCCGGTGGACGCCTAGCGTGGCGGGCATGGCAGGCGGAACGGCGGCGCACGCTGCGGACGCGCGGCTCGTCCTCGCGTCCGCCCTGCGGAGCTGCGCGCGGCCGGCCGGCCACCCGCCGGCCGTTCCACGGAAGCGCGCTGTACGCCGTACAGGAGTCGCTATACGGTGTACAGCATGCCCGCTTCTCCAGGCCACCACCCCCAGCGCTGGCTGATCCTCGGCGTCATCTGCCTCGCCCAGCTCACCGTGCTGCTGGACAACACCGTCCTCAACGTGGCCATCCCCTCGCTCACCCGCGAGCTGCACGCGGCCACCTCGGACATCCAGTGGATGATCAACGCGTACTCCCTGGTGCAGTCCGGCCTGCTGCTCACCGCGGGCAGCGCGGCCGACCGCTACGGCCGCAAGAAGATGCTGATCGCGGGCCTGATCCTGTTCGGCGCGGGCTCGCTGACGGCCGGACTCGCCGACTCCACCGCCCAGTTGATCGCCGCGCGCGCCGGCATGGGCGTCGGCGGCGCGCTGCTGCTGACCACCACCCTGGCCGTGGTGATGCAGATCTTCAGCCCCGACGAGCACCCCAGGGCGATCGGCATCTGGAGCGCCGTCAACGCGCTCGGGTTCGCGATCGGCCCGCTGATCGGCGGCTTCGTGCTGAACCACTTCTGGTGGGGCGCGATCTTCCTTATCAACCTGCCGGTCGCGGCGCTCGGCCTCGCCGCGGTCGTGGCCCTCGTCCCGGAGTCGAAGAACCCGCAGGGCAGCCGCCCCGACCTGCTCGGCGCCCTGCTCTCCACCGTCGGCATGACCGCCCTGGTCTTCGCGGTCATCTCCGGTCCGTCGGCCGGCTGGACCTCCCCCCGCGTCCTGGTGAGCGCGCTCGTCGCGCTGTGCGTCCTCGCGCTGCTCGCCCGCTGGGAGAGCCGCATTGCCCACCCCATGCTCGACCCGCACTTCTTCCGCGACCGCCGGTTCACCGGCGCGGTGGCCGGAGCGGTGCTGATCACCTTCGGCATGGGCGGAGCGCTGTTCCTGCTCACCCAGCACCTCCAGCTCGTGCTCGGATACGGCCCCCTGGAGGCCGGTCTGCGCATCGCGCCGCTCGCCCTGTCCGTCGTCGCGCTCAACTTCTCGGGGCTGTCCACGAAGTGGTCGGCGAGGCTCGGCACGCCCGCGTCGATCCTGCTGGGCATGGTGCTGATGGCGGCCGGACTGGTGTCGATCGCCACCGTGGCCACCGGCGGCTACGCCGGGACGCTGCTCGGGCTGCTGCTGATCGGCGGCGGCTGCGCGCTGGCCAACCCGGCCATGGCGCACGCCATCATGAGTGCGATCCCGCCGGAGAAGGCCGGGGCCGGAGCCGGGATCAACGGCACGCTCGCGGAGTTCGGCAACGGACTCGGCGTGGCGGTGCTCGGCGCGGTCCTCAGCTCCCGGGTCTCCTCCGGGGGCCTGGTTGCCGGGCTGGAAGCGGGGCAGTTGGTGGGAGCGGTGGCCGTGCTGCTCGGCGGCATCGCGGCGGGAGGCCTGCTGCGCCGGGCGGAGAAGGCCACCGCCGACAGGGCCCTAGCATCGTGACGTCACGGGAGAAGGGTGCGCCGATGGGGAAGGACGCCGGACGGTCGGCGCGCAGCAGCGTCTGGCTGGAGGGCAAGGAGCGGCGCGGCGCGCGCGGCGGCCAGCCCTCGGGGCTGGACCGCGACCGGATCACCGAGGCCACCGTGCGTCTGCTCGACGCCGATGGGCTGGAGAAGTTCTCGATGCGGCGGCTCGCCACCGAGCTGAACGTGACCGCGATGTCCGTGTACTGGTACGTCGACACCAAGGACGAGCTGCTCGAACTCGCCCTGGACGCCGCCTTCGGCGAGCTGCGGCTGCCCGACACGGAGGCCGCGGACGAGGACTGGCGCGACCAACTGCGCACGCTCGCCCGGGAGTACCGCCTCCTGCTGGTGCGCCACCCCTGGCTGTCGCCGCTCGCCGGGCGCTTCCTCAACATCGGCCCCCACGCGCTCGCGTTCTCGCGCCGCGTGCAGCAGGTCGTCCGCCGCACGGGGCTGCCCGCGCGCGGCATCACGGGCGCCATCTCCGCCGTCTTCCAGTTCGTGTACGGATTCGGCACGATCGAGGGCCACTTCGCCGCCCGCGTCGACGCGACCGGCATGAGCGCGGACGAGTACGTGCGTACGGCCATGAGCGCGGTGTCCGAGGCGCCGGGCGCCGCCGACGTCGTCCAGGAGTCCGCCGACATCATGGCGGCGCGCGGCGGCGACACGGTCGAGGAGATGCTGGAGCGGGACTTCACCTTCGCCCTGGACCTGCTGGTGTCCGGGATCGAGTCGATGGTCGAACGCGGCTGACCCGGCCGGACCCGAGCCGGCCCCCACCGGACCGCGGATACCCGCCGCCCCACCGGACGGCGGATGCCCGCCGCCCCACCGGACGGCGGATGCCCGTCGCCCGCCCGGGCCGCGGATGCCCGTCGCCCCGCCCGGACGGCGGATGCCCGTCGCCCCGCCGGACGGCGGATACCCGTCGCCCGCCCGGGCCGCGGTTACCCGCCGCCCTACCGGACGGCGGATGCCCGTCGCCCGCCGGACCGCGGATGCCCGCCGCCCCGCCGGACCGCGGATGCCCGCCGCCCCACCGGACGGCGGATGCCCGTCGCCCCATCGGAGCGTGGCTACTCGCGTCCTCGCCGGGCCCGCGGCTTCTCGTCGTCCGCGTCGGCCCGCGCCTACTCCCCGCCCGCGCCAGCTCGCCGCTACTCGGCCCGGCCGCGCCCGCGCCGGCCCGCCGCTACTCGCCGCCCGCGAGCCGCGCGGGGAAGCCGCCGGTTGCCACCGGTCCCCAGCGCTCGGGTGTGATCCGGATGATCGACTTGCCCTGACGGCGCATCGCCTCCCGGTACTCGTCCCAGTCCGGGTGCTCCCCGGCGATGTTCCGGTAGTACTCGACGAGCGGCTCGACGGAGTCCGGGGTGTCGAGGACCTCCGCCGTGCCGTCGATCTGGACCCACGGCCCGTTCCAGTCGTCGCTGAGCACGATCAGGCTGACCCGCTCGTCTCGCTTGGCGTTGCGCGTCTTCGCGCGCTCCGGGTACGTGGAGACCACGATCCGGCCCGAGTCGTCGACCCCGCAGGTCAGCGGCGAGCCCTGGGGGCCGCCGTCGCCGCGCCGGGTCAGCAGGACGGCGCGGTGCCGGGGTCGTACGAAGTCCAGCAGCTCGTCGAGGGAGACGTCGGTGTTCGTCGCGATGTTCGGTGCCATGCGGGCAGCTTAGGGGCGGCCGCCGCGTCGGCTACGCCTGCGGCAGCGCGTCGCCCTGGACCGCCTGCACGTCCAGCTCGACCTTCAGCGTCGTGCTGATGGCGGCGATGCCCGCCTGGACGATCTGGTTGTAGGTGATGGCGAAGTCCTCGCGGTGCAGCTGCGTCGTCGCGCGGAAGGCCGCGCGGGTGCCACCCCATGGGTCGGCTCCGGTGCCGAGGTAGGACAGGTCGAGGTCCACCGGGCGTACGACACCGTGCAGCGACAGCTCGCCGTGCACCGTCCAGCGGTCCGGCCCGGCCGCCGTCAGACCGGTCGAGCGGTAGGTGATCTCGGGGTGCCGCTCGACGTCCAGGAAGTCGGCGGAGCGCAGGTGGGTGTCGCGCATGCCGTTGCCGGTGTCGATGGAGGCGGCGCGGATGACCGCCTCGACCCGGGACTTGGCGATGTCGTCGGGGGCGATCTCGATGGTGCCCGTGAAGTCGGTGAACCGGCCGTGCACGCTGGAGATGCCCAGGTGCTGGGCCGTGGCGCCGACCGCGGAGTGCGCCGGGTCGATCGTCCAGGGGCCGGGCGGGGGCAGTTCGGTGCCGCCCCGCCGGGCCAGGGTCATCGTGCCGACGTCGGCCCGCCCGCTGGCGGTGACGATCGCGCTGGCGGCCGCGGGTGCGTAGCCGACGGCCGTGACGATGACGGTGTACGCCCCCGGCGCCAGCGCCGTCGTGTTGTGCACGGTCCCGTCCGCGTCCGCCTCCGCGCGCAGCACCTGCGTGCCCGTCATGTCGGTGACGGTGACGACCGCGTGCGAGACGGCCCAGCCGTCGCGGGTGCGGATCCTCGCGGTCAGTCCCATGCCGCCCATCCCGTTTTTCTCCCTGCAAAGCCTTGCGAACCGGTCATGAAGAACCGGCCCGTGGCACGCGCGCCGCCGCTCATAGCGCGCGGCCCGCCACGGGCCGGGGTCCAACTACTCGCCGGGGTGGGCGAGTTCGATGTCGTGGCCGTCGACTCCGGTGCCGGCGACCGTGAGGGCTGTCGCCACCGGCGGGTAGCCCGTCGCGATGACGGTGTACTCGCCGCCGTCCAGGTCGGCGAAGGCGTACGCCCCGTCCGTCCCGGTGGTGGCCGAGCCGACCACGTTGCCCGCCGCGTCCACGAGGGTCACGCGGGCGTCGGCCAGCGGGCCGTGCGGAGCCCGCACGACACCCTGGAGCCGGGCGCCGGAGTCGAGGCCGACCTCGATCCGGGTGACGCCGGTGGCGCCGATCTCGACCGGCAGGGCGCGCGGCCGGAACCCGGCCGCGTTCACCGCGACGGTCACCGCGCCGGGCACCAGCTCGGCGAAGCCGAACTCGCCCTGCTCGCTGGTGGATCCGGTGGCCAGCAGTTCACCGCGCACGTCGGTGACGATCACCATCGCGCCCGGCACCGGCTGGGCGTCCGCGGTGGCGCGGACGACACCGCTGAGCCCGCTGGTGCCGCTGAGGAGGATGTCGTACGGCACCGGCTCGCCGTTCACCACGAGCGTGGCGGCCTGCGGCTGGAAGCCGTCGGCGGAGGCGATCAGGACGTACGTCCCCGCGCTCGGCGCGTCCAGCGCGTAGGCGCCGTCGGCGTGGGCGACCGCGCGGCCCAGTTGGCGGCCGGAGAGCGAGATCAGGGTGACCGCGGCCTGCGCGAGGGGGGCGCTCTCGGCGCCGCGGACGAAGCCGTGCACCGGGATGCCGCCGCCGGACGACGCGGCCGGCTCACCGGCGGCCGCGGTGGCGACGGCGGTCGACTCGGCCACCCCGGCTACCTCGGCTGCCTGGGTGCCGTCCTCGGGGCTCACCTCGGTCTGCGCCCAGCTCGGGACCTTCTCCTCGGGCATCGTCCCGTCCTCCCGGGCCGGTGCGGACACCGTCGCGTCGGCCGCGGCCGCGGTCGCGGCCTCCGCCCCGGCGGAGTCGGCGGCGGCCTGCGCCAGCGCGCCCTTGGTCCGCAGCGGGACCTCCTTGATGAACAGCGTGATCAGGAACGCGAGGGCCGCCAGGCAGCCGGCGATCAGGAACACGTCGCCGATGCCATGGCCGTACGCGCTCTCCATGACGGTGCGCAGCGGCGCGGGCAGCTGGTCCATGTCCGGGATCTTGTCGCCGGAGGAGTGCGAACCGGCCATCGCGGCGGCGTACTTCGGGCTGAGCCCGGCCAGGCCGTCCCTGACGTAGTCGGTGATCTTGTGGGACATCACCGCACCCAGCGCGGAGACGCCGACCGCACCGCCGAGCGAGCGGAAGAACGTGACCGTGGAGCTGGCCGAGCCGAGGTCGCCCGGCGCCACCTGGTTCTGCGTGCACAGCACCAGGTTCTGCATCATCATGCCGATGCCGAGGCCCAGCAGCGCCATGAAGACGGCCATCTTCCAGTAGGCCGTGTCGTACCGGAGCGTGCCGAGCAGGCCCAGTCCGGCCGCCGCCAGCACACCGCCGCCGACCAGCCACGCCTTCCAGCGTCCGGTACGGGTGATGAGCTGACCGGAGACGGTGGAGGAGACGAACAGACCGCCGATCATCGGGATGGTCAGGACGCCGGACATCGTCGGGGACTCGTCGCGCGCCAGCTGGAAGTACTGGCTGAAGAACACCGTGCCGCTGAACATCGCGACGCCGACGAACAGCGAGGCGAGCGAGGCGAGCGTGATCGTGCGGTTGCGGAACAGGCGCAGCGGCATGATCGGGTCGCTGGCCTTCGACTCGACCAGGATGAACAGCAGGGTCAGGACGACGGCGCCGCCGACCATGGCGTACGTCTGCCACGACACCCAGTCGTACTTGTCACCGGCGAAGGTCACCCAGATCATCAGCAGCGACGCGGCCGCCGAGATGAAGAAGGCGCCGCCCCAGTCGACCTTCACGTTCCGCTTCGCGACGGGCAGGTGCAGGGTCTTCTGCAGCACGATCAGCGCGATGATCGCGAAGGGCACGCCGACGTAGAAGCACCAGCGCCAGCCGAGCCAGGAGGTGTCGGTGATGACGCCGCCGAGCAGCGGGCCGCCGACGGTGGCCACGGCCCACGTGGCGCCGAGGTAGCCGGAGTAACGGCCGCGCTCACGCGGGGAGATCATCGCCGCCATGACGATCTGCGCCAGGGCGGACAGGCCGCCGACGCCGATGCCCTGGACCACGCGGCAGGCGATCAGCATGCCGGGGTTCTGCGCCAGACCGGCGGCCGCCGAGCCCAGGACGTAGACCACCAGGGCGATCTGGACCAGGGCCTTCTTGCTGTACAGGTCGGCGAGCTTGCCCCACAGCGGGGTCGTGGCGGTCATCGACAGCAGGGCGGAGCTGACCACCCAGGTGTAGGCCGACTGGCCGCCGCCGAGGTCCCCGATGATCTGCGGCAGGGCGTTGGAGACGATCGTGCCGGACAGGATCGCGACGAACATGCCGAGCAGCAGCCCGGATATCGCCTCCATGATCTGCCGGTGCGTCATGGGGGCGGGACCGGAGCCTCCCCCGTGTCTGGCGTGGGCCCGCACACCGGTTGGTGTGGTCGTTGCCATGGACTTCCTTTTCTTCTCCGCGCTCATGCGGGGGTCGCGGGGGTACGAGTGGTCGTTGTCCCGAGTACGGGAGTGGGGGCGGCGGGGGCCGGGTCCGCGGCGGGCGCCGGGATCCGGGCGTGGCCGGAGCGGCAGTCGCCGAAGCTCTCCCGCAGCCGGGTCAGGAGCCCGGTCAGCCGGCCGATCTCGTCGTCCGTCCAGTCGCTCAGCCGCTCGGCCAGCAGGTCGGCCGTGCGGCGGGACAGCTCGTCGAGCATGGCGGTGCCGGCGGGGGTGAGGCGCAGGATGCGCGAGCGCTTGTCCGCCGGGTCGGGGGACCGCTCGATCCAGCCCCGCTCGGCGACGTGCGTGACGTGCCGGCTGGTGACGGACATGTCGACGGCGAGCAGCTCGGCGAGCTTGCTCATGCGCATGTCGCCGTGGCGCCCGAGCAGGGTCAGCACGGCGGCGGACCCGCCGGGACAGTCGTGGGGCAGGATCCGCCCCAGGTCCCGCTTCACGGCCCCGATGGCGCTGAGCTGCCGCGCCAGTTCCGTGAACTGCGCCTGCTCTGCCATCACACCTCCCGTATTCGTTGCTTGAGGCAACCGTATTCCTGTTGGTTGCTACAGGCAAATAAGTAGAGGCGGGGCGGTATAAAAACTTGGCAAAGGCAAGTATTGCGAATGTAAACGCGCAGGTGAGGTGGGTGAAGCGGGCGGGCGGGGGCCGAGCGCGCGGGATCGTGGGGGTATGTGCACAGGATCTGTGCGAAGCGTGCGGGGAACGCGCGAGGCTATCCCCGCTACGGCGCCCCCAGTTGGGGAGCGCGACCCGGTTTCGCTAGTGTCTCGGGCCATGGCTAACACCCAGGGCCCGCAGGGCAACTACGACCCCGCCGGCAGTACCCAGATGTTCCGCGCCTTCGTCGACGACGCACCGCAGACCCGGCAGCAGCAGCCCGCCGCCTCCACGGGTGGCGGCCCTCGCATCGGCCTGATCGTCGGTGTCGTCGTGGCCCTCGTGGTCGTGGCGGCCGTGGCGTGGCTGGCGTTCAAGTAGGCGCAGGAGCGGTTACCAACTGTCGTGAGCAGTACCGCTGTTCGTACGAGCGGTACTGCCCTTACCGCTGCCCGTACGCGGACTGACCGTCCGTGTACGGGAGTTCCGCGCCGACCCGGGCCGGTCCTCAGTCGGAGATGAGGCCTTCGCGCAGCTGCGCCAGGGTGCGGGTCAGCAGCCGGGAGACGTGCATCTGCGAGATGCCGACCTCCTCGCCGATCTGGGACTGGGTCATGTTGGCGAAGAAGCGCAGCATGATGATCCGCCGCTCGCGGGGCGGGAGTTTGGCCAGCAGCGGCTTGAGCGACTCGCGGTACTCCACCCCCTCCAGGGCGGTGTCCTCGTATCCCAGCCGGTCCGCGAGCGAACCCTCGCCGCCGTCGTCCTCCGGGGCCGGGGAGTCCAGCGAGGAGGCCGTGTAGGCGTTGCCCACGGCCAGCCCGTCGACGACGTCCTCCTCCGACACCCCCAGAACGGCGGCCAGTTCGGTCACCGTCGGGGAGCGGTCCAGCTTCTGGGAGAGCTCGTCGCTGGCCTTCGTGAGCGCCAGGCGCAGCTCCTGCAGCCGGCGCGGCACGCGCACCGACCAGGACGTGTCGCGGAAGAAGCGCTTGATCTCGCCCACGACGGTCGGCATCGCGAACGTCGGGAACTCCACGCCGCGTTCGCAGTCGAAGCGGTCGATCGCCTTGATCAGGCCGATCGTTCCGACCTGGACGATGTCCTCCATCGGCTCGTTGCGGCTGCGGAAGCGGGCCGCCGCGTAGCGCACGAGGGGGAGGTTCAGCTCGATCAGGGTGTCCCGGACGTAGGCGCGCTCGGGGCTGTTCTCCTCCAGGGCCGCGAGGCGCAGGAACAGGGAGCGGGACAGGGTACGGGTGTCGATGTCCGCCGAGGCCGGTGCGGCCGGGACAGCTGCGGCGGCCGGGACGGCCTGGGTCGGCACGGCCTCGAGGGCCGTGACGGCGTCGAGCACGTCGAGAGCGTCGAGCTCCTTGGGCGCTGCCTCGCTCTTGGTGAGCGTGAGCACCTTCGAGCTGCCCTGGTCTGCGGACATGCCACCCCCTTTGGGTCGCGGGACGGTCGTGGCGGCGGCCCCTCGGAGGAACGCAGCCTTCACCTGAATACCGGAGCCGGAGCCCTGGCAAACGCGCTTCCCGAAGAATGTCACATGTCGGCAACGCGCTGTACCGACATGTCGACATGGGAGACCCGAATCGCCCCTGGGTGCAAGGGGTCTGACGCCTTTTCGGCACACAACTGTCGGGAACGGCCCCGTCGGGCGATTCGCTCACGACGGTGATGTGTCGATCCTTTATGCGGTTCCGTGCGGCCCGGGTCGGCGCTTATGCGTCGATGCGATTGGCCGACCGCAGACGCTGGAAGCTGCGGGCGAGGAGCCGCGAGACGTGCATCTGGGAGACGCCGAGTTCGGCGCTGATCTGCGACTGGGTGAGGTTGCTGTAGTAGCGCAGCAGCAGGATCCGCTGCTCCCGCTCGGGGAGCTGGACCAGGAGGTGGCGCACCAGGTCCCGGTGCTCGACGCCGTCCAGGGCCGGGTCCTCGTAGCCGATGCGGTCGAGGAGGCCGGGCAGCCCGTCGCCCTCCTGCGCGGCCTCCAGCGAGGTGGCGTGGTACGAGCGTCCCGCCTCGATGCAGGACAGCACCTCCTCCTCGCTGATGCGCAGCCGCTCGGCGATCTCGGCAGTCGTGGGGGAGCGCCCGAAGGAGGTCGTCAGGTCCTCGGTCGCGCTGTTGACCTGGACCCACAGCTCGTGGAGCCGGCGCGGTACGTGGACCGTACGGACGTTGTCGCGGAAGTATCGTTTGATCTCGCCCACCACCGTGGGCATCGCGAACGTCGGGAACTGCACGCCCCGGTCCGGGTCGAAGCGGTCGATGGCGTTGATGAGGCCGATGGTGCCGACCTGGACGACGTCCTCCATCGGCTCGTTGCGGGAGCGGAAGCGGGCGGCCGCGTAGCGCACGAGCGGCAAATTCGCCTCGATGAGCGCCCCGCGTACCCGGTTGTGCTCCGGCGTGCCCGGCTGGAGCTCCTTGAGCTGGCCGAAGAGCACCTGGGTGAGGGCTCGGGTGTCGGCGCCACGGCGCTTCTCGGGAGCGGGGGCAGGCGCCTCGTCCTTGAGTGGCGCAGTACTGGCCGACACGGTCAACGCCACCTCTTCATCGGTCAATCATCCGTCAAAAGCGGTCATAGCATCACAAGACATGTGCACTGTGTGCAAGTACCGCATAGCGCCGTGTTGGGGGCAACGTTGGGGCTTATGGCCACCGTGGTCCATGAGGCACGGAAAAGCCCTCCGCCGTTCCGGCGGAGGGCTGCTCAGGTGCGTTCTGTCGCTCAGATTTCGTAGTCGGCGATCACCCACGTGGCGAACTCCCGCCACAGTGCGACGCCCGCCTGGTGGGCCGGGTGCTCCAGATACCGCTTCAGGGCGTCCGTGTCGTCCACCGAGGAGTTGATCGCGAAGTCGTACGCGATCGGCCGGTCGGTGATGTTCCAGCCGCACTCCCAGGAGCGCAGCTCCTCGATCTGCCCGCCCAGGGCGCGGAACGCCTCGACGCCCGCCACTACTCGCGGGTCGTCGTGCTCGACGCCCTCGTTCAGCTTGAACAGGACCAGGTGGCGGATCATGGGCTCTTCCCTCGGCTGTGCGCAGCCGTCAGTTCTGTGCGCCGTCGGCGATCCAGGTCATGAAGTCGCCAATGGCTTTCGCGGCGTCCGATATGCCCTCGAAGCCTATCTGGACGTATTTCGCGGCCTGGACGGGGTCGGTGATGATCACGTACAGCACGAAGACCACGAGCACGTACACGACGATCTTCTTGGCGTTCACCGCCACCGCGGCCTCCCCTGCGACTGCTGTGCCCCTCGGGCCCCCTGTTGCCGGCGGCGAGTGTAACCCCCGCACCCCGCTCAGGGGTCAACGGCGGAGCTGCGACGTGCGCTTGAGGGCCTCCCGCACCCTTTCCCCAACCTCGCTCGCGCATACGCACGAAGGGCCCCGTCTTTCGACGGGGCCCTTCTTCGGCGGTAGCGGAGGGATTTGAACCCTCGGTGACTTGCGCCACACTCGCTTTCGAGGCGAGCTCCTTCGGCCGCTCGGACACGCTACCGAGGGAGACACTACCGCAAGGTGGGCCGTGGTTCGAAATCCGAATCAGCGGGTGCGGAAGAAGTCGGTGAGCAGGCGGGCGCAGTCGTCGGCCAGGACGCCCTCGATCACCTCGGGACGGTGGTTGAGCCGGCGGTCGCGTACGAGGTCCCACAGGGAGCCGGCGGCGCCCGCCTTCTCGTCGCGGGCGCCGTAGACGACGCGGTCGACGCGGGACTGCACGAGCGCGCCCGCGCACATCACGCACGGCTCCAGGGTGACCACGAGGGTGCACCCCGGCAGCCGCCACTCGCCGAGGGCGGCGGCGGCCCGGCGCAGGGCGAGGACCTCCGCGTGGGCTGTCGGGTCCCCGGTGGCCTCGCGTTCGTTGTGGCCGGTTGCGAGCACCGTCGTACCGTCCGGGGACAGCACGACGGCGCCGACGGGGACGTCCCCGCCCGGGACGGCCCGCCGGGCCTCGTCCAGGGCGAGCCGCATCGCAGGGTGCCATGGGTCGCGTACGGGGTCGGGTGAGGGTGGGGTGGAGGGGATCAGCGGACGGTCTCCAGCACCTCCGAGGCGCCCAGGGCCTCGGCGATGGTGCCCAGGGCGTCCTCGGCGTCCAGGATGCGCAGCTCCTTCTGGCTGATGCCCAGGTCGTCGAGGATCTCGCTGTCGCCCACGGGGCTGTGCGGCACCGCGTCCGCGGCGGAGCCGTCCTCGTCGTCCTCGTCCTCGTCGTCGGACTCGGACTCGCCGTCCTCCGTGCCGTCGAGATCCAGGGCGTCCAGATCGGCGCCGTCCGAGCCGGGCTCCCGGCCGAGCAGCTCGTCCGTGAGCAGCAGCTCACCGTAGGCGCTGCGAGCGGCGGCGGCGGCGTCCGAGACGTAGATGCGGGGGTCGTCCTCGCCGTCCACGCGGACGACGCCGAACCACGCGTCCTCCTGCTCGATCAGCACGAGCACCGTGTCCTCGTCGGGAGAGGCTTCCCGGGCCAGGTCGGCGAGATCCGACAGGGTCTCCACATCGTCGAGCTCTGTGTCGCTCGCTTTCCACCCGTCTTCGGTGCGCGCGAGCAGTGCGGCGAAGTACACCGTGACTCTCCCACTGGTCATAGGCGTGCCGGTTGGAGGTCCCCCCGGCGGAGGTTCTGGCGGGGAGAGCTGTGCTCCGAGCCCCGCTCACTCGGAATCGTGGCAGAAACAAGGCGCTCAGGGGACGTCTTCGACTCCCTGTGTCTGGCACTTTCGATCGCACGCAGGCAAAGAGGCGTCCGTACGCCCGGCAAGAACCATCAGCGCCCTCGTCGCGGCCACCTGCGGATCGTACGCGGGTCCACGGGCGCCCATGCGCGGACCGGCCGGGAACGCGCGCGTGCCCGAGGATCGTGTCCGTCCACCGCTCTACCAGCGGAATGTCCGCATGCGCATCGCGCGCCGGAGCCGGGCCGCCTTGGCGCGGCGCGGCTGGACGCGGGCCCGCAGTTCCCTGGCCTCGGCGAGGTCGCGCAGGAACAGGGCGCGGCGGCGCATGCGCTCGGCGTCCGTCTCCGGCGCCGCCCGCGGCTCGTCGGATCCGGGCCCGGCGGCGGGTGTGCGGGCGGGGGTGTCGCGCCCGCCGCGGCCCGTGCGGGCGGCGGCGGACCGGCCCTGGCGGCCGCCGGATTCGCGGGCAGGAAGTTCAGGCATCGGCACACCACCCTGGATACGTCGCTCCCACTTTCCCCCGGACGGGCGGTTTGGCGCCAGGGCGAGGGGTGGCCGGAGCGCGGTTACTGTTATGAGCATGCGTCTCCATGTCGTCGACCACCCCCTGGTCGCTCACAAGCTCACCACGCTGCGCGACCAGCGCACCGACTCCGCGACCTTCCGCCGGCTCGCCGACGAACTGGTCACCCTGCTCGCCTACGAGGCCACCCGTGACGTGCGCACCGAGCAGGTCGACATCACCACGCCGGTCGCCGAGACGACCGGCGTCAAGCTGTCCCACCCGCGTCCGCTGGTCGTGCCGATCCTGCGTGCCGGTCTCGGCATGCTGGACGGCATGGTCCGGCTGCTGCCGACCGCGGAGGTCGGCTTCCTCGGCATGATCCGCAACGAGCAGACGCTGGAAGCCTCCACGTACGCCTCGCGCATGCCCGAGGACCTCTCCGGCCGCCAGGTCTACGTCCTCGACCCGATGCTGGCCACCGGCGGCACGCTGGTCGCGGCGATCCGCGAGCTCATCGGGCGCGGCGCCGACGATGTGACCGCGGTCGTGCTGCTGGCCTCGCCCGAAGGCGTCGAGGTCATGGAGCGCGAGCTCGCCGGCACGCCGGTGACGGTCGTCACCGCCGCCGTCGACGACCACCTCAACGGGCAGGGCTACATCGTCCCCGGCCTGGGCGACGCGGGCGACCGCCTCTACGGCGCCGCCGAGTAGCACCGGACGAACTCCGAGGGGACGCGGTACGGCGGCCGCCGCGCGCGGCCGACCGTAACCCCCTCGCGCCGCGTACCGCCGGCCGCTACGGAGCCTTGCGGGGGATCGTCTACGGCCTTCGGGTCGTTCGCGCAGCGCCGCAAGGGCACTGGGCGTGGCGCTCGTGCGAGCCGGCGCCGCCGGTGGAACGGTTGGTGGACCGTGTCCTGCGGCCGGACGTGCACGTCCCGACGTCGCTGCTGCTGCTGCTGCGGCCGGCCATGCGACGCCGGACGCCATGGCTTCCGGAAGGAGCCGCGCGGCATCCGCGGCGGTAACCGGCCTACGCCGACAGCCGCGCGGCCGGTCTCTCACCAGCCGGGCGACTCTCAGCGGTCGTACGGCGTCTTCAGCAGTCCTTCTTCGAGACGGCGGACGCCGGTCGGGGCGCGGTCAGTGCGGCCAGTGCCTTGTCGGCGTCCGCCTTCTTCGTGAGCGCCTTGAAGCCGTCGCCGATGACGAAGTCGAGGTCGGTGCCCTTGCGGGCGACCTCGGCGCGGCGCTCGGCCGAGGCGAGCTGGGTGCCGAGGACGGGCAGCGACGTCTTCAGGGCGGCGTCGGGACCGACCAGGATGCCCGCGCCCTTGACCTTCTTGTCGAACTCGGGGGTCGCGTTGCCCACCTTGCCGATCTTGAAGCCGCGCTTCTTCAGCTCGTCCGCGGTGGATTTGGCCAGGCCGGTGCGCTTGGTGGCGTTGTAGACGTTGACGGTGATCTTCTTCGGCTCGGGCAGGGCGACGGCCGGCTCGGCTGAGGGGGCCGCCTTGGTCCGGCAGTCCGCCCCTGATCCCGAGGCCGCGGTCTTCTTGTGTCCCCCGGTGAAGACGTCGATGAGCTGCAACGTGCCCCAGCCGATCAGGCCGAGCACGGCGACGGAGGCCACCAGTCCCAGCACGAGTCGGCCGCGTCGTCGCGACTGCCGCATCCGCGGGTAGGTGTCCCCCGTGATCCGGTACTTGCCGCCCATGCCGGGGGGAGTCAGCATGCTCATGAGCGCAGCGTAGTGCGCTTGGGCGGCCGTGCCTACTAGATGATCATTCGACAGCGCCCAGGAGAACCCGAAAGGGGCAACAGTTCACCGGGATTGCGGTGTTGGCCGTATGTGCGGGTCGGCTGGGGAATGTCCTGGCTCGTCTAGGCCGTACGGGTGGTGTCCTGAGCGGACGTCAGTCCAGTTCGAGCACGCGCGCGTGCAGCACCTGACGCTGCTGGAGGGCCGCGCGGACCGCGCGGTGCAGGCCGTCCTCCAGATACAGGTCGCCCTGCCACTTCACGACGTGCGCGAAGAGGTCGCCGTAGAAGGTGGAGTCCTCGGCGAGGAGGGTCTCCAGGTCGAGCTGGCCCTTGGTCGTCACGAGCTGATCGAGGCGGACCGGGCGCGGTGCGACGTCCGCCCACTGCCGGGTGCTCTCCCGGCCGTGGTCGGGGTACGGCCGGCCGTTTCCGATGCGCTTGAAGATCACACGGAAAGCCTACCGGCCAACACGTTCCAGGCGCAGCCATGGCGACGGAGTGCGGCGCTGGAAAAGATGTCGTGAATCAGACCAAAACGGGAACCCGTGTCCGAGTGAACGGTCCGGGGGCAGGGGCCCGGGAAACCAGGGGTCCGAGATGAGTGACAGAGAGACCGCGCCGCCGAGCACCTCTCCCGGTGATGCCGGATCAGGTCCCGGTCGCCCGGAGGGAGTCGTTCCGGATGGGGACCCCGTACAGACCGCGGCCCGTCGCGCCCTTCCGGAGGAAGCCCGGGGGATCGCCGCCGGGTACGCCTTCACCGGCCCGGCGCTGGACCTCGGCGCCCTGCGGTGGGACGGCCGGTGCGCTCCCGAGGCGCCGGTCCGGATCCCGCTGACCGTGCTCAACCGGCACGGTCTGGTCGCGGGCGCCACCGGCACCGGCAAGACCTCCCTCGTCGAACAGGTCGTCGGCAGCCCGATGTTCAAATCACTGGCTCGGTCGGCCGGCACCCAGATCGGCCGGGAGATCACCCGCTCGCTCTTCGGCACCTCCCGCCGCAGGCGCTGAGCCGGGCGCCCCGTTCCGGGCGCCCGGCCGGGCATCAACCGCGGTCCCGCTTCACGGGCCGCTGCGGCTGCTTCGTCCTGCTCGTCTCCGGCTTCGGCATGCTGCGCTGGGCCTCCGCGCGCACGAGGGCGCGCAGGACGGCGTACGGGTCTGTGGGCATGGCTGTGTTTCCTCGCGTTCCGTTGAGGTGGGCGGTCGTCGTTTCGCGTGTGCTGACGGGCCGGGACCGGCGGGTCCGTCAGCAGCGCAGGACCACGGAACGCAGGGCGGGCGGGGTGGACGGCGACCGCTCCGGCGCGGGGAGGCGGAACTCCGGAGGGTCGGCGGGCGGCCGGGTCGGAAGGGGCGCGGGGCGCAGGGGTACGGCGGTGTGGCGGACGGGGCGCACCGGCGGGCGCAGGGCCACGTCGAGGACGTCGTACTCGACGATCTCCCCGGCCGCCGCCGGCGTGGGTGCCGCGTGGACCTCGCTGCGGGCGCCCGGCACCAGCAGGGCGAGCAGCAGGACGAGCACCCGCGGCCAGGCCCGGCCGCGCGGGAGGCGATGAGGAGCGGTGCTCATGGAAGGCCATCTCCCCGCCGGGCACCGGGGTTTCACCGCGCCGGACGCGAGATGCGCCCGGTCGGCGTACGGACGGGGCGTCGGCTTGACGCGGGGCACCGGCGACACGGGGTCACACCGTGCGGGGCACCTGCTGGGCGCGACTGCGGATCTGGAACGAGGTGATGATCTCGACGATGCCGACCACGAGCAGCCAGATGCCGGCGACCAGGGTCAGCACGGCGATCGACCCGAACGGCGAGACGATCACCACGATGCCGGCGACGAAGGTGACGATGCCGAGCAGGATGTGCCAGCCGCGCGCGGGCATCGCGCCGTCGGAGATCGCGGCCATGGTCTGGGTGATCCCGCGGATCAGCCAGCCGATGCCGATCCACAGGGCGAGCAGCAGGATCGACTGCGTGGGGCCCTTGAAGCAGAACAGGCCCAGCAGGATGGACAGTCCGCCGCTGATGAAGGCCAGGACGCGCAGCGACATCGTCCGGTGCGTGCCGAAGGCGGAGACGAGCTGGAAGACACCGCTGACGATCAGGTAGATGCCGAAGAGGACGGCCGCCGCGAGCAGGGAGGCGCCCGGCCAGACCAGGATCAGGATGCCCAGGATCAGCGAGGCGACGCCGGTGAGCAGGACGACCTGCCAGGCGGCGCGGGACAGGGCGTGCAACGGCCCTTCGAGGGGCGGCTCGGGCTCGTGGTGTCCGGTCGGCGACTGCGCGGCGTGGACCTTGCGGTCGTCGTGGTCGGGCCCCCAGGGGGAGCCGCTGCTGGGTGGCTCGGTCATGCTCCATGCTTCGACCGGCGCGGCGGCGTCCGCCACCTGGGACCGGCCACCCGGCTGACGGCCCGGCGCGTGCGTCCTATCCGGCGGGCTTCGCGGCCGCCTTGGCCGCCTTCGCCGCCGCCTTCATCTCCTGCTTGTGCGCCCGTACCTTGACCAGCGACTCGGGCCCGGTGATGTCGGCGACGGACCGGTAGGCCTTCGCCTCCCCGTACGCCCCGGCGGCCTCGCGCCATCCCGTGGGCCGGACGCCGAGCTGCTTGCCCAGCAGCGCGAGGAAGATCTGCGCCTTCTGCCTGCCGAACCCGGGCAGTTCCTCCAGCCGCTTCAGCAGCTCCCGTCCGCTGCCGACGCCCTGCCAGACGGCCTCGGCGTCCCCGTCGTAGTGCTCGACCAGGTACTGGCACAGCTGCTGGATGCGCTTGGCCATCGAACCCGGGTAGCGGTGCACGGCGGGCTTCTCGGAGAGCAGCGCGGCGAACGCCTCCGGGTCCTGCGCGGCGATCTCGTGCGCGTCCAGGTCGCTCGTCCCGAGCCGCGCCGCGATGGCCGCCGGGCCCTTGAACGCCCACTCCATCGGGATCTGCTGGTCCAGCAGCATGCCGATCAGCGCGGCGAGCGGGCTGCGTCCGAGCAGTGCGTCGGCTTCGGGGTCCTGGGCGAGGTGCAGGGTGACGTCCATGCGTCGATGATCCCGCGCGCGGGCCCGCGTCGCGCGCCGGTAGCTTTCCCAGGGCGATGAGCCCCGACGGCTGAGCGCGACGGGGGATCCGCCCGTACGTATGCGAGCGGGGCCGGAGACGAGGCGGTGACGGTGGGCGGACCGACGACAGCAACCGGCGCTGGAGTCAGACGACTTCGGACGTCGGCACTCCTGGGCGCCCTCCTGGCACTGCTCCTCCTCGGTGGGGCAACTCCCGCGTCCGCGCACGCCGCCCTGCGCGCCACCGACCCGGCCGACGGAACCGTCCTCACCTCGGCACCCCGGCACATCACCCTGACCTTCACCGAGTCCGTCGGCCTGCTCGACGACTCCTTCCGCGTGTACGACCCGCGCAACGAGCGCATCGGCACGGGAGAGGCGGCGCACGCGCCGGGCCGCTCCGACACCGCCCGCGTGAGCCTGCCCGCCGGGCTGCGCACCGGCACCTTCACCGTGGCCTGGCGGGTGGTCTCGGCCGACAGCCACCCGGTCGCGGGCGCCTTCACCTTCTCCGTCGGCAAGCCCTCCGCCACCGCGCCGCCCGCCCGCGGCGCCCCCGTCGAGGACCCGGAGACCGGCCGCCTGTACGTCCTCGCGCGCTACGCCGCGTACCTCGCCGTCGTCCTCCTCGTCGGCACCGTGACCTTCCGGGCCGTCTGCCGCCCGCCGGACGCCGCCGTGCTGCGCGGCCCGGTCCGGGCGGGCTGGTGGGCGCTGCACGCCGCCACCGCGGTCCTGTTCGTGCTGCGCGCCCCGTACGAGGAGGGCACGGGACCGGCCTCGGCCCTCGACCTCGCGTCGCTGAGCCGTACGGCCAGCAGCCGCCCGGGACTCGCCCTTCTGGCCCGGCTGGCGCTCCTGCTCGTCACGGGCGCCCTGCTGTCCCGCAGGCCGGCCCTGCTCGGCCGGGCGTACGGCGGCCCCGTGCTCGCCGTCGGGCTGGCGCTGACGTGGGCGGCGGCGGAGCACGCCTCGGCCGGGATCCAGGTGCCGGTGGCGCGGGCCGCGGCGGTGCTGCACCTGCTGGCGGCGGCGGTCTGGCTCGGCGGCCTGACGGCCCTGCTCATCACGCTCCACCGCGCCGCCGAGCCGCTGCCCGCCACCGTTGTCACCCGCTTCTCCCGCCTCGCCCAGGCCTCGGTCACCGTCCTGGTCGTCACCGGCGTCTACCAGTCCTGGCGCGGCCTCGGCTCCTGGGACGCGCTCACGGAGACGTCGTACGGCCGCCTGCTGACCCTCAAGCTGGCCGCGGTCGTCCTGCTGCTGACGGCGGCGGCCGGGTCGCGGCGATGGACGGCGCGGCCGGCCACGGAGGGGGTCGTGGAGGCTGTACGGGAACGGGTGCCGGAGCCGGTCGGAGGCCCGCCCCCGGTGAAGTCCCCGGATGTGCCGGATGCCACCCCCGATCCTGTCCCCGGCGCCCGCGGTCTGCGCCGCACCGTGCTGGCGGAGGCGGCGGTCGGTGCCGTGGTCCTGCTGCTCTCGACCCTGCTGACGGGCACCCTTCCGGGCCGGGCGGAGGCCGAGGCGGCGTCGGGGGCTGTAGCGGGAGCGGGCGCGGGAGCGGTGAGCGGGATACCGGCCGCGTCCGTCACGACGGTGCCCTTCGAGGCCGGGACCGCGCGCGGCAAGGCGCAGATCACGCTGGACCCGGGCCGGGTGGGCAAGAACTCCGTGCAGGCCGTGGTCTACGGCCGGGACGGCGGTTTCGCGACCGTTCCCGAGCTGCGCGTCTCCTACACCCTCCCCGCCCGCGCCCTCGGCCCGATCGACGCCCGGGTCGCCGACCAGGGTGGCTACTGGGGCGCCGGGGCCCTGAACCTGCCCATGGCCGGCACCTGGACCATGAAGGTCACGGTGCGGGTCTCGGAGCTGGACCAGGTGAGCGTGACGAAGCGCGTGCGGATCGCGCCGTAGCGCGGACTACCCGCCCGGAGCGGCCGACCGGCATGCGACGCGCATCACATTGCCGCACAGTGGAGTCACCGGCAGCGAGACCAAGGGTGGCCCATGAAGATCGCAGTGCTCGGCGGTACCGGCCTCATCGGTTCACAGGTCGTGGAGAAGCTCAGGGCGGCCGGACACGACGCCGTACCGCACTCGCTGTCCACCGGTGTGGACGTCATCACCGGCGAGGGCCTTCAGGAGGCGGTCGACGGCGCCGACGTCGTCGTCAACCTGACGAACTCCCCGACCTTCGACGACGCCTCCGTGGAGTTCTTCCGGACCTCGATGGACAACCTCCTGGCCGCCGCTGCCGAAGGAGGCGTCGGGCACGTCGCCATCCTGTCGATCGTCGGTACGGACGAGGTGCCCGAGCTGGTCTACTACCGGGCCAAGACGCTCCAGGAGGACATCCTCAAGGGCGGGCCGCTCCCGTACTCGATCGTCCGCGCCACCCAGTTCATGGAGTTCGTCGAACCGGTCATGTCCTGGACCACCGAGGGCGACACCGTCCGCCTGCCCCCGACCCCGCTCCAGCCGATCGCCGCGCAGGACGTCTCCGACGCCGTCACCGAGGTCGCCGCGGCCCCTCCTCTGAACGCCACGCGCGACATCGCCGGACCCGACGTCTTCCCCCTCGACGAACTCGGCCGCATCACCCTGGCCGCCCGCCCCGACGGCCGCACCGTCGTCACCGACGACACCGCCGGAATCTTCGCCGCCGTCCCGGGCGACGCCCTCATCGCCAAGGGAGACGCCCTGATCGCCCCTACTCACTACCGGGACTGGCTCTCCTGAACCGGGCCCTGAGCCGGACAACGTCGCCGGACAACGTCGAAGGGCCCCACTGCAAGCAGCGGGGCCCTTCGACTTCGTGCCCGGTGAGGCACTGGCGGAGGATACGAGATTCGAACTCGTGAGGGGTTGCCCCCAACACGCTTTCCAAGCGTGCGCCCTAGGCCTCTAGGCGAATCCTCCGCCGCAAACATTACATGACCGCGGGGAGTGCTCGCGAACCTCGTTCCCGCGGGCTCGGACGGGCTCTCCTCGCGGGTCCGGACGAAGTACCTCCCGGAGGTCCGGATCGGGTAGTCTTTCCCGCAGCCCCCCACGCGGTGCTATCTGACTGAACTCCCCCAGGGCCGGAAGGCAGCAAGGGTAGGTCGGCTCTGGCAGGTGCGTGGGGGGCGTTTGCGTAGGCGGACGGAACCGGTTGTCGGTGGTCGCCTATAACCTCGTATGCGTGTCGTCTCTCGCGCTGTACCGCCGCTATCGCCCGGAGACCTTTGCGGAGGTCATCGGGCAGGAGCATGTGACCGACCCGCTGCAGCAGGCGCTGCGGAACAACCGGGTCAATCACGCGTACCTGTTCAGTGGTCCGCGCGGCTGCGGAAAGACGACCAGCGCGCGCATCCTGGCCCGCTGCCTGAACTGTGAGCAGGGTCCCACGCCCACGCCCTGCGGCGAGTGCCAGTCGTGCCAGGACCTGGCACGGAACGGCCCCGGCTCCATCGACGTCATCGAGATCGACGCCGCCTCGCACGGTGGTGTGGACGACGCGCGCGAGCTGCGCGAGAAGGCATTCTTCGGCCCCGCGGGCAGCCGCTACAAGATCTACATCATCGACGAGGCCCACATGGTCACGTCGGCGGGCTTCAACGCGCTGCTCAAGGTGGTCGAGGAGCCGCCGGAGCACCTGAAGTTCATCTTCGCCACCACTGAGCCCGAGAAGGTCATCGGGACGATCCGGTCGCGGACCCACCACTACCCCTTCCGGCTCGTGCCGCCGGGGACCCTGCGCGACTACCTCGGCGAGGTCTGCGCGAAGGAGGACATCCCCGTCGACGACGGCGTGCTGCCGCTCGTCGTGCGTGCCGGTGCCGGTTCCGTGCGTGACTCCATGTCCGTCATGGACCAGCTGCTCGCCGGCGCCGGGGCGGACGGTGTGACGTACACCATGGCCACGTCCCTGCTCGGCTACACCGAGGGCTCGCTCCTCGACTCCGTCGTCGAGGCCTTCGCCACCGGTGACGGCGCCGCCGCCTTCGAGGTCGTGGACCGCGTGATCGAGGGCGGCAACGACCCCCGCCGCTTCGTCGCCGACCTGCTGGAGCGGCTGCGGGACCTGGTGATCCTCGCCGCGGTGCCGGACGCCGCCCAGAAGGGGCTCATCGACGCACCCGCCGACGTCCTGGAGCGCATGCAGGCCCAGGCCGGCATCTTCGGCGCCGCCGAACTCAGCCGTGCCGCCGACCTCGTCAACGCGGGTCTGACCGAGATGCGCGGTGCCAACTCGCCCCGACTCCAGCTCGAACTCATCTGCGCGCGCGTGATGCTGCCCGCCGCCTACGGCGACGAGCGCTCGGTGATGGCCCGCCTCGACCGTCTGGAGCGCGGCGTCAACTTCTCGGGCGGCGGTACGGCGCCTGCCGCCGGGTACGTGCCCGGTCCCGAAGCGCACCCGGGCGCCGGTCTGCCCGGCGGCGCGCCGGTCGCGCCGGTCGCCCCGGTTCCGCCCGGTGGCGGCCCTGCTGCGGCCCGGGCGGCCGTGCGCGGGTCGGCGGCGCCTGGTGCTGCCCCGACCCCGGCCCCCACCGCGACCCCTTCACCGGCTCCTTCACCGGCTCCGGCTGCCGACTCCGGGGCGGCGGCTCCCGGCGGTGAACAGGCGCCCCCCGCGGCTCCGCCCGCCCCCGCCGCCCCGACCCCTCCGGCCCCGGCCGCTCCGCAGGCTCCCGCTCCCGGTGCCTGGCCCACCGCCGCCTCCGCGGGCGGTGGCCGTCGGCCGGGCGGCTGGCCCACGGCGGCCGCCGCGGGCAGCGGTCAGCAGCCTTCGGCCGCCCCGCCGCAGGCGCCCGCGCCCGCGTCCACCCCCGCCTCCGCACCCACGCCTGCGGCCTCCGCCCCCGCGGCGGCCCCGCCTCCGGGCTCCCTGGACCCGCGGATGCTCTGGCCGAACATCCTGGAGTCGGTCAAGAACCGCCGCCGCTTCACCTGGATCCTGCTCAGCCAGAACGCCCAGGTCACCGGCTTCGACGGCACCACGCTCCAGATCGGCTTCGTCAACGCCGGCGCCCGCGACAACTTCACGAGCAGCGGCAGCGAGGACGTGCTGCGCCAGGCGCTGGCCGAGCAGTTCAACGTGCAGTGGAAGATCGACGCCGTCGTCGACCCGTCCGGCGGCTCGGCACCGGCGCCCTCAGGCGGCAGCTCCGGCTTCGGCGGTGGCGGTCACGGCGGCGGCACCGCTCAGCACGGTGGCGGCGGAGCCGGTGGGTACGGCGCCTCGGCCCCCGCGCCCGCCCCGAGCCCGGCTCCCTCCTCCTCGGCCTCGTCCGCTCCCCAGTCCCGGCCGTCCGCCCGGAGCGCGGCCCCGGCACCCCAGCCGGCGCCCGCCCCCGAGCGGCCCCCGGTCTCCATCGAGGACGACATCCCCGCGGACGACGACCCCGATCTCGACGAGTCGGCCCTCTCCGGTCACGACCTGATCGTGCGGGAGCTGGGGGCCACCGTGCTGGACGAGTTCTCCAACGAGTAGCGCGCGCACGCCCCCGGCGGCGGGCCACGGCCACCCGCGAGGGCACCCCCATGCCGGCCCCGCTCGGAGGAACCTACGAACACCCGGACCCCGCTCTCTCGGAAGCCCGCACAAGGAGCGGTGCCCCCGGCCCGATAGGCTGGGCCCGTGAAGGTCCTCGTCATCGGTAGCGGCGCCCGCGAACACGCCCTGTGCCGCTCCCTGTCCCACGATCCCGACGTCACCGCGCTGTACTGCGCCCCCGGCAACGCCGGCATCGCCGAGGTCGCCGAGCTGCACCAGGTCGACGCCCTGGACGGCGCGGCGGTCACCGCGCTGGCCCTGGAGCTCGGCGCCGACCTCGTCGTCGTCGGCCCGGAGGCCCCCCTGGTCGCCGGGGTCGCCGACGCCGTGCGCGAGGCGGGCATCCCGGTCTTCGGCCCCTCCCAGGAGGCCGCGCAGCTCGAAGGGTCCAAAGCCTTCGCCAAGGACGTGATGGCGGTGGCCGAGGTGCCCACCGCCCGCTCGTACGTCTGCACGACCGCCGAGGAGGTCGCCACGGCCCTCGACGCCTTCGGCGCCCCGTACGTCGTCAAGGACGACGGCCTCGCCGCCGGCAAGGGCGTCGTGGTCACCGATGACGTCGAGGCCGCCAAGGCGCACGCCGCCGCCTGCGACCGTGTGGTCATCGAGGAGTTCCTCGACGGCCCCGAGGTCTCCCTCTTCGCGATCACCGACGGCACGACCGTCGTCCCGCTCCAGCCCGCCCAGGACTTCAAGCGCGCGCTCGACGGCGACGAGGGCCCCAACACCGGCGGCATGGGCGCGTACTCCCCGCTGCCCTGGGCCGACCCGGAGCTGGTGGACGAGGTCGTGCGGACCGTTCTCCAGCCGACCGTCGACGAGATGCGCCGCCGCGGCACCTCCTTCTCCGGGCTGCTCTACGCGGGCCTCGCGATCACCTCGCGCGGTGTGCGGGTCATCGAGTTCAACGCCCGCTTCGGCGACCCCGAGACCCAGGTGGTCCTGGCCCGGCTGAAGACCCCGCTCGGTGGCGTCCTGCACGCCGCAGCCACCGGCACCCTCGCCGACCTGGAGCCGCTGCGCTGGAGCGACGACGCCGCGGTCACCGTGGTCGTCGCCTCGCACAACTACCCCGCCACCCCGCGCACCGGCGACCCGATCACCGGCCTCGACGAGGTGGCCGCCAAGGACGCCCCGCACGCGTACGTCCTGCACGCCGGGACCAGGCGCGACGGCGACGAGGTCGTCAGCGCGGGCGGCCGTGTGCTGTCCGTCACCGCGACCGGGGCCGACCTGGCCGAGGCCCGCGAGCGCGCGTACGGCGCCCTCGGCCGCATCGGGCTCGACGGCTCCCAGCACCGTACGGACATCGCGGCGAAGGCGGCCGCCGGCGTGTGACGCGCCCTCGGCTCACGCCCCCTGGCATGGGCTCTGCGCCCCATGCGCCCCTCGTGGCACAGCAGGTATCAGGCCCCGGAGAAATCCGGGGCCTGATCATTGCTGTCTGTCGCCCACCTATGACCAAAGCCATTCCATCGAGTGACCGATGCCCTAACCGGCTGACGGGGGCCGAGGCCCCAACTATGGTGCGGCGCAAGCGTTCCGGCACTTGGCCCACCGGCATTGCGATGTCAGTCCCCGGTGCCACAGTGGGGGAGTGAGCAACGCCAGGAGAGCGCCAGGACAGCGAGGGGGTGACGTCCGGTCGTGACCGGTATGGGTGTGGAAGCGGGCGCGCAGGCCGCGCGCTCCAGAGCGCTCGCCGTGCTGCGTGTCCGCGGCCGGGCGCTGGCCGTCGCGCTGCTGCCCGCGGCCGTCGCCGTGGTCCTGCTCGTCGGCGGCTCCACCGGCCACCTCGTCGGGAGCGGCTGGGACACCGCCCGCTGGACCGTGGGCGTCCTCGCCCTGGTGGTGCTGCCCGCCGCCGCGGGCATCGCCCTGGTCGTCGCCCGCGCCCGCCCCGCCATGAGCCCGACGGTCCCGGTCCCCGAGAAGTCCGCCCCGGACCTGTACCGGCTGGTGCGCGACCTCGCCGACCGCCTCGACGTCCCGGCCCCCTCCGCCATAGCGCTCACCCCGGACTGCGACAGCTGGCTGGAGGACCGCACCCATCCCGCGCACGGCCCGCCCCCGGCGCGCGACCGCGACGAACTGACGGCCCCCGGGAGCCACCCCCGGCGCCGTGCGGCCGCCGCACCCGTCCTCGTCATCGGCTCGCCGTTCCTGTGGTGGATGCGCGTCGGCGAACTCCGCGCCGTCCTCGCCCCGGTCATCGCCGGCACGGGCCCCTCGGCCCACCCGGACATAGCCGCCGCCCGCCGCTTCCTGCGGGGACTGGACGCGGCGGTGGCGGTGACCTCGGCCCCCGGGCGCGGCCCGATCGCCCGCACCGTGCTCGCGGGCGTCGGCTGGGTGGTCCGGCTCATGCTGCGCGGCTGCCGGGGACACGCCACCGAGATGGAGCGGGGGGTGGCGGCCGCGGCCGCCGAGCGCGCGCAGGACGTCGACTACGGGCTGCGGATCGTCGCCCAGGAACAGGTCGGGCTCGCGTACGCCGGCTGGGACCGGCTGCTGACCCGGGTCGCGCTGCCCGCCTGGCGGATGGGCCGCTGGCCCTCCCGGCTGGACGCGGGCGTCGTCGCGGCGCTGACCGAGCTGTCCCGGCGCGACCGGCTGGCCGAGGGCTTCGCCTCCCGCCTGGGCGAGCGCCCCGCCTGCGACCTGCTGGAGGAGCCCGGCACGGTGGACGAGGCCACCTCGCTGCTCGCCGCCCGCCTCTTCCACGGCGGCCCCGCCGAGCAGGGGCCCGACTGGTCCCCGGTGGGCTGGCAGGAGTACGCGGACGAGGTCGTGGACCGCAAGTGGCGCACCGACGCGGCCCGCCTCCACCGCGTCCTGGACTCCCTGGGCGTCCGCCCCGCCACCCCCGACCCCACCGCGCCCGGCCCCGGCGGCCCCACCCTCGCCCGCGTCCTGGACCACCTGGCGACCGAGCCCGGCCAGGACCGGGAACAGGCCCCACTCCTCCCTCTCTCAGATGCCGACGACCCCTCAGATGCCGACGACGATGCGGAGGCCGGCCTCGGCAACGAGCGGAGCGTCCTCCTCGCCGCCCGGCTCAGCGCCGAGCTCGCCCGCGAGGAGGCCGCCGGCACCGCCGTACAGCCGCAGGCCACCGCGGGGCAGAGCCCCGAGACGGTGCTGTGGGGCGACGGCGCGCTCCCGCTCTTCCCGCTCCAGCCGCCCCGCTCCGCCCGCGAACTCCTCGCCGACCACATCACGGCCATGGTCTGCTGCGCCGCGGTGGACACCGCCGGAGGCGCTCCCGGCCTCGACTGGCTCGACGGCCCGTCCCTGCTCCTCAACGGCCGCCGCGCCGCCGACCTGACCGCGAAGGTGCTCAGCCTGACTGAGGAAGGCGACCCGGCTCCCCTCAGGGACTGGCTGGTCGCGTCGGGGATACGCCCCGAGAAGCCGGTCCGGCTCGTCTGACTCCGGACCGGGGCCAGCCGCCGTACCGCACGGACCCGCTAGCGGAGCACCGTACGGACTCGCTAGCGGAGCGCGCTCTTCCACTTCAACCCAATTCGCAACGAGTAGTGACCAAGTGCGTGCGTTATGTGATGTGCTGGGACCGATCCCGCCCGGGGACAGGCCTGCGGCACCCACCGCGAGGAATCGGCGAGAGCGAGGAGCGGGCGAGGGATCACGGCAGCCACGGGGGCGAGGGAGGGGAGCGACCAACCATGGGATCCGAGCAGCAGATCCGCCGCTGGGAGTCGGGAGCACTCGCGCACGCCGTCACGGACCCCTTCGGCCAGGGACCGGTCCCCTGGCTGCGCGGAAGCGAGACGTACTTCGACGACACCGGCCATGTCGTGCCCTGGTACATGGAGGCCACTTTGCCCGGGCACACCCGGGAGGCCCCCCGCATCCCGGCGCCCCGCGCCTCCTGCGGCCCCCGGTCCGCCGACGACGTCCACCGCCAGATCAAGGGCTTCACCTCGACCGGTGCCGTCGCGCCCGGTGAGGCCGTCGACTTCCACATCACCGTCGACCCGCCCCAGCAGTTCAGCGTGGACGTCTACCGGATCGGCCACTACGGCGGGGACGGCGCCGCCAAGATCACCACCAGCCCGCGGCTGTCCGGCATCGTGCAACCCCCGCCGCTGGCCGCCGACCGCACGGTCTCCTGCCACCACTGGTGGCTGTCCTGGCGGCTCCAGATCCCGTCGTTCTGGAGCATCGGCGCGTACGTCGCCGTGCTGACCACCGCCGACGGCTACCGCTCCCACGTGCCGTTCACGATCCGCGACAACCACCCGGCCGACCTGCTCCTGCTGCTGCCCGACATCACGTGGCAGGCCTACAACCTCTACCCGGAGGACGGCCGCACCGGCGCCAGCCTCTACCACGCGTGGGACGAACGGGGCCGGCTGCTGGGCGAGGCCGACGCCGCGACGACGGTCTCCTTCGACCGCCCCTACGCGGGCGCCGGCCTGCCCCTGCACGTCGGCCACGCCTACGACTTCATCCGCTGGGCCGAGCGCTACGGCTACGACCTCGCCTACGCCGACGCCCGCGACCTGCACGCCGGCCGCGTCGACCCCACCCGCTACCGCGGCCTGGTCTTCCCCGGCCACGACGAGTACTGGTCGGCGCCGATGCGCCGCACCGTGGAGCTCGCCCGCGACAGCGGCACCTCGCTGGTCTTCCTCTCCTCCAACACCATGTACTGGCAAGTGGAGTTGAGCCCGGCCCCGTCCGGCGTCCCGGACCGACTGCTCACCTGCCGCAAGCGCAGGGGGCCCGGCCGGCCCGCGCTCTGGCGGGAGATCGACCGGCCCGAGCAGCAGCTGGTCGGCATCCAGTACCAGGGGCGCGTCCCCGAACCCTGGCCGCTGATCGTGCGCAACGCGGACCACTGGCTGTGGGAGGCGACCGGCGCGGGCGAGGGCGACGAGCTGGCGGGCATGGTGGCGGGCGAAGCCGACCGCTACTTCCCGCGCACCGCGCTCCCCGAGCACGAGGAGCGCATCCTGCTCGCCCACTCCCCCTACACCGACAGCGAGGGCGTCCTGCGCCACCAGGAGACGTCGCTGTACCGGTCCCCGTCCGGCGCCCTGGTCTTCGCGGCGGGTACGTTCGCCTGGTCGCCGGCCCTGGACCGGCCCGGCCACGTGGACAGCCGTATCCAGCGGGCGACCGCCAACCTCCTGGACCGCATCTGCAAGCGCGACTGACCCCGATGTCCTGGCACCCGTTCCCATACGGGACAATCGAGCCATTAGACAGAACCACGGGGAGGAACCGTGTCCGGATTTGTAGAAAAGCCCGAGCCGATCCAGGTTCCGGGCCTGGTGCACCTGCACACCGGCAAGGTGCGCGACCTGTACCAGAACGAGGCCGGTGACCTCGTGATGGTCGCCAGCGACCGCATGTCGGCCTATGACTGGGTGCTGCCGACCGAGATCCCGGACAAGGGCCGCGTCCTCACCCAGCTCTCCCTTTGGTGGTTCGACCAGCTGCGCGATCTGGCCCCCAACCATGTGATCGGCACCGAACTCCCCGAGGGCGCCCCGGCCGACTGGGCGGGCCGCACCCTGGTCTGCAAGTCCCTGCGGATGGTCCCGGTCGAGTGCGTGGCCCGCGGCTACCTCACCGGCTCGGGCCTCGCCGAGTACGAGCAGTCCCGTACGGTCTGCGGCCTCGCGCTCCCCGAGGGCCTCGCCGACGGCTCCGAGCTGCCCGGCCCGATCTTCACCCCGGCGACCAAGGCCGAGGTCGGCGAGCACGACGAGAACGTGTCGTACGAGGAGGTCGCCCGCCAGGTCGGCGCGGAGACCGCCGCCCAGCTGCGCCAGGCCACCCTCGCCGTCTACGGCCGCGCCCGGGACATCGCCCGGGACCGCGGGATCATCCTGGCGGACACCAAGTTCGAGTTCGGCTTCGACGGAGACACCCTCGTCCTCGCCGACGAGGTCCTCACCCCGGACTCCTCCCGCTTCTGGCCGGCCGACCAGTGGCAGCCGGGCCGCGCGCAGGCGTCGTACGACAAGCAGTTCGTGCGGGACTGGCTGACCTCGGCCGAGTCCGGCTGGGACCGTCGCAGCGAGCAGCCCCCGCCGGCGCTGCCGCAGCACGTGGTGGACGCGACCCGGGCGAAGTACGTCGAGGCGTACGAGCGCCTGACCGGCATGGCCTGGTCGTAGCACGCGAGCCCCCGGCGCCGGCCGGGGGCAACGCAGAAGGCCCCCGGTGAGAACCGGGGGCCTTCTGTACGGAGCGGACGACGAGGCTCGAACTCGCGACCTCAACCTTGGCAAGGTTGCGCTCTACCAACTGAGCTACGTCCGCAGTGCGCTGTGCGCGAGAGCAACTATACCCAACCTGGAACCCGGCTGAGCCACACCGTGGTGTTCCGGTCCCCGGCACCGGGCTGTGCCGGTGCGGGTTTCCTTGCGCGCGAAGGGAGTTGAGGGCCGGGGGAGGGGGGTGGGCCCGGTGGTGATGTGGCGGCCTTCACATCGCTCAGGTCTCCCGTGCGGTCCGTACCAACGAGAAGACCCCGATCCAATGGACCGGGGTCTTCTTCTGGAGCGGACGACGAGGCTCGAACTCGCGACCTCAACCTTGGCAAGGTTGCGCTCTACCAACTGAGCTACGTCCGCATTGCCCCCGACCGGCTTTCACCGATCGGTGCGAGCACCAGCCTACCTGATCCACAACTGTGGTCATGACGGCGATGCAGAGCGGGTGACAGGAATTGCACACTGCGCCTTCCCCCTGGAAGGGGGATGTTCTGCTACTGAACTACACCCGCATGTACTCCGTGGGTCTCGGCCTTCCGGCGTCGCCCCTCGGCGTGCTCCAGACATTAGCTGATCGTCAGGGGGGTAGCGCAAGTCCGGGCCCCGCGGGGCTCAAGTCGGCGGTCCTCAGGGCCCGGTGACGGACCCTGAGGGGCCTCGGCGCGTCACTGCGCGGCGCTGAACGCCTCGTAGACCTTCTTGGGGATGCGGCCGCGGGCCGGGACCTCCATCTTGTTCGACTGCGCCCAGGCGCGGACGGCAGCGGGGTCGGGGGCGACCTCCGTCTGCCGGTAGGCCCGCCCCGACTTCGCCCGCTTGCGGCCGGCCGAGACATACGGCTCGAGGGCCTTACGCAGTTTCTCGGCATTGGCAGGATTCAGGTCGATCTCGTACGACTTGCCGTCCAGCCCGAAGGCGATCGTTTCCGCCGCTTCCGAGCCGTCGATGTCGTCAAAGAGCGTGACCACGACCTTCTGCGCCACGAATATCGGTCCCTTCGTGCGACACCCCCGTCACCGATGACGTGCCAAGACGTCCCGGCGTTACGACGGAGTTGTCGACTGTCAGCCAGTTATTGGGCAAAGTATCGGCTATTGCCAATTCATTTGTACAGTGCTCGCCATTGCAAAGTGAAGCCCGACTAAATCCATCCGCGTGTCCCAGCACAATAGGCATCCTGGGGGGATCGTCGAACTTTCCGAGAATTTTTGGCGAAGGTCTCCGCTCAAGGGTCGGTCGTGACGGCCGTCACGTAGGTTCCTCCAACTCTACTCGCGTAGAAATTTTGTACGGGTAGTCTGAAGGAACCTGCTCAGCACCACACACCGGGAGTGCCAGTGGCACGCGTCGTAGTCGACGTCATGCTCAAGCCGGAGATCCTCGACCCCCAGGGCCAGGCGGTCCAGCGTGCGCTGCCGCGTCTGGGTTTCGAAGGGATCTCGGACGTCCGTCAGGGAAAGCGATTCGAACTGGAAGTTGACGGGCCGGTCGACGAGGCCGCGCTCGCTCGCATCCGTGAACTCGCGGAATCCTTCCTCGCCAACACCGTGATCGAGGACTTCACCGTCAAGGTGGAGGAAGTCGCGGAGGCGGCGAAGTGACCGCTCGTATTGGCGTCGTCACCTTTCCCGGAAGCCTCGACGACCGGGACACACAGCGCGCGATCCGCCTCGCGGGCGCCGAACCGGTTGCCCTGTGGCACAAGGACAAGGACCTCAAGCAGGTCGACGCCGTGGTGCTGCCCGGTGGTTTCTCATACGGCGACTATCTGCGCGCCGGGGCCATCTCCCGCTTCTCGCCGGTGATGGAGACCGTCATCGAGCAGGCGAAGGCCGGGCTTCCGGTCCTCGGTATCTGCAACGGCTTCCAGGTCCTCACCGAGGCTCACCTCCTCCCGGGCGGGATGCTCGGCAACAACCACCTCCACTTCATCTGCCGCGACCAGAAGATGCGGGTGGAGAACGCGGAGACGGCCTGGACCGGCGACTACCGCCAGGGCCAGGAGATCCACATCCCGCTGAAGAACATGGACGGCCGGTACGTCGCCGACGCGTACACGCTGGACAAGCTGGAGGCGGAGGGCCGGGTCGTCTTCCGCTATCTGGACTTCAACCCCAACGGCTCGCTCAACGACATCGCCGGCATCACCAACGAGGCCGGGAACGTCGTCGGCCTCATGCCGCACCCCGAGCACGCCGTCGAGCCGCTGATCGGTACGGGCCGCACCGACGGCCTCCCCTTCTTCACCTCGATCCTCAAGAAGCTGGTCAACGCATGAGCCGCACGCCTCTGGACACGGTCGAGCACGCGGCCGCGACCCCCGATGTCGAGCTGCCCTGGGCCGAACTCGGCCTGAAGAAGGACGAGTACGAGCGCGTCGTGGAGATCCTCGGCCGCCGCCCGACCGGCGCCGAGCTCGCCATGTACTCGGTCATGTGGTCCGAGCACTGCTCGTACAAGTCCTCCAAGGTCCACCTGCGCCAGTTCGGCGAGAAGGCCCCCGAGTCCGACGCCATGCTCGTCGGTATCGGCGAGAACGCGGGCGTCGTGGACGTCGGTCAGGGCTACGCCGTGACCTTCAAGGTCGAGTCGCACAACCACCCCTCCTACGTCGAGCCCTACCAGGGCGCGGCCACGGGCGTGGGCGGCATCGTCCGCGACATCATCGCGATGGGCGCCCGCCCGGTCGCGGTCGTGGACCCCCTCCGTTTCGGTGCGGCGGACCACCCCGACACCAAGCGCGTCCTGCCCGGCGTCGTCGCCGGCATCGGCGGCTACGGCAACTGCCTGGGCCTGCCCAACATCGGCGGCGAGGTCGTCTTCGACGCCTGCTACCAGGGCAACCCGCTGGTCAACGCCGGCGCCATCGGCGTCATGAAGCACGAGGACATCCACCTCGCGAAGGCGTCCGGCGCGGGCAACAAGGTCATCCTGTACGGCGCCCGGACCGGCGGCGACGGCATCGGGGGCGCCTCCATCCTCGCCTCCGAGACCTTCGACGACGCCAAGCCCTCGAAGCGTCCCGCGGTCCAGGTCGGCGACCCCTTCCAGGAGAAGCTCCTCATCGAGTGCACCCTGGAGGCGTTCGCCGAGAAGCTGGTCGTCGGCATCCAGGACCTGGGCGCGGCCGGCCTGTCCTGCGCCACGAGCGAGCTGGCGTCCAACGGCTCCGGCGGCATGCGCGTGACCCTGGACGACGTACCCCTGCGCGACTCCACGCTCTCGCCCGAGGAGATCCTCATGAGCGAGTCGCAGGAGCGCATGTGCGCGGTGGTCGAGCCGGAGAAGGTCGACCGCTTCCTGGAGATCTGCGAGAAGTGGGACGTCATCGCCACCGTCATCGGTGAGGTGACCGACGGCGACCGCCTGGAGATCTACTGGCACGGCGGCAAGATCGTCGACGTCGACCCGCGCACGGTCGCACATGAGGGCCCCGTCTACGAGCGCCCCTACGCCCGTCCGGCCTGGCAGGACACCCTCCAGGCCGACGACGCCAACAAGCTCCCGCGCCCGGAGACGAGCGAGGAGCTGAAGGACCAGGTCCTGAAGCTGGTCGCCTCGCCCAATCAGGCGTCGAAGAAGTGGATCACGTCGCAGTACGACCACTTCGTGCAGGGCAACACGGTCCTCGCCCAGCCCGAGGACTCCGGCATGATCCGCATCGACGAGAAGACCGGGCTCGGCGTCGCCATCGCCACGGACGGCAACGGCCGTTACGCCAAGCTCGACCCGTACGCGGGCGCGCAGCTGGCCCTGGCCGAGGCCTACCGCAACGTGGCCACGACCGGCGCCAAGCCGCTCGCCGTCTCGGACTGCCTGAACTTCGGCTCGCCCGAGGACCCGGCGGTCATGTGGCAGTTCGCGGAGGCCGTGCGCGGTCTCGCCGACGCCTGCCAGCAGCTCGGCACCCCGGTGACCGGCGGCAACGTCTCGCTCTACAACCAGACGGGCGAGGCGGCCATCCACCCGACCCCGGTCGTGGCCGTCCTCGGCGTCATCGACGACGTGGCCCGCCGCACCCCGGTCGCCTTCCAGGAGGAGGGCCAGCTGCTCTACCTCCTCGGCGACACGGAGGAGGAGTTCGGCGGCTCGGCCTGGTCTCAGGTCGTCCACGACCACCTCGGCGGTCTGCCCCCGAAGGTCGACCTGGAGCGCGAGCGGCTGCTGGCCGAGATCCTGATCTCCGCCTCCCGCGACGGCATGATCGACTCGGCGCACGACCTGTCCGACGGCGGTCTGATCCAGGCCGTGGTCGAGTCCGCCCTGCTGGGCGACAAGGGCGCGCGTCTGATCGTGCCGGACGGCCTCGACGCGTTCACCTTCCTCCTCTCGGAGTCGGCGGGCCGCGCGGTCGTCGCCGTCCCGCGCTCGGAGGAGCTCCGCTTCACCGACATGTGCGGCGCCCGCGGCCTCCCGGCCACCCGCATCGGCGTCGTCGACGGCGACACGGTGGACGTCCAGGGCGAGTTCACCCTCTCCCTGGCCGACCTCCGCGCGGCCCACGAGGGCACGATCCCGGCGCTGCTGGCGTAGCCCGTACGACGGTCGAAGGCCCCGCCCGTGCGACGGGCGGGGCCTTCGGCGTTGCCGTCGCCGTATCGTCCGGTGACCAGTGCGGTCAGGCAATAGGCTCACCGCCATGCCCCCGGCCAAGAAGCGCGCCCGCAGCTACGACCCCGCCAAGACCCGCGCCGCGGTCCTCGCCCAGCTCCGCAACGTACGGGAGGCCGTGCGCGGGCTCACTCCCGAACAGCTCGCCCTGCCCACCCGGCTCGGCGTCTGGAGCGTGCGTGACCTGGTCGCGCACATGGGGATGGCAGTGACGGCCGTGCACCGGGCGCTTGCCGTTCCGGCGCCGGTGCGGCGGTCCGTGGCCGTGGCCGAGTGGCCCTTCACGACCTCCGCCAACTCCTCGGCCATCGCCGAGTTCACGCGGAGGCTGGCAACCGAACATCGTGACCTCGACGCCTACCTCGCCGAAGTCGAGCGGAGCCTGCGTGAGCTCCTCGACGAGCACCCCGGCAGCCGGCTGCTGGAGACCAGTGCCGGGGCGATGCCGCTCGGCGACTACCTGGTCACCCGTGCCGTCGAACTCGTCGTCCACACCGATGACCTCAACGCGGCCGTCCCCGGTCTCGACGTGCCGCAGGACCGGCAGGCCCTGGCCGCGGCCACCCGGCTGCTCGCCGACGCCCTCGCCGTGAAGGCGCCGGGTGGTTCCACCGAGGTGCGCGTGCCGCCGTACGCCGTCGTGCAGTGCGTCGAGGGGACCCGGCACACTCGGGGCACGCCGCCCAGTGTCGTGGAGACCGACCCGCTGACCTGGATCCGGCTGGCCACCGGCCGGACGGCCTGGCGGGACGCCCTCGCGCGGGCCGACGTCAGCGCGAGCGGGGAGCGGGCGGACATCGAGGAGCTGCTCCCGCTGATGTCGTAGCGGAACCGGAGCACCGTCCTCGTCCGAAGCCTGCCCCGTGGATGTGCGACACCTCACTCGTGAAGTGCGGAGTGCGGCCCGGCGGCGCCCCGCTCGGCCGTCCTGACGGTGACTCGCCCCTTAGGTCATCGCTCTGACCTGCGGAAACGTGAAAACACCCAAGGTGATCGCGACCGCTCGCTCGGCAAGAGGCACGTATCCTCAATTCGGACCAGCGGCCCACCTCGCCTACACTCGGAGATGTGCCACGTGGTGACGGTCGACTCAATCACGATCTGCTTCCCGGTGAAAAAGGCCCCCAGGACGCTTGCGGCGTCTTCGGTGTCTGGGCTCCGGGTGAAGAGGTCGCAAAGCTCACGTACTTCGGGCTCTACGCCCTCCAGCACCGGGGTCAGGAATCCGCGGGAATCGCGGTCAGCAACGGCTCCCAGATCCTCGTCTTCAAGGACATGGGCCTGGTCTCCCAGGTCTTCGACGAAACATCTCTCGGTTCCCTCAGGGGTCATATCGCGGTCGGTCACGCCCGCTACTCGACCACCGGCGCCTCCGTGTGGGAGAACGCCCAGCCGACGTTCCGCGCGACCGCGCAGGGCTCCATCGCCCTCGCGCACAACGGCAACCTGGTCAACACAGCCCAGCTCGCCGAGATGGTCGCCGAACTGCCGAAGGACACCAACGGCCGCTCCACCCGGGTCGCGGCCACCAACGACACCGACCTCGTCACCGCGCTGCTCGCGGGGCAGGTCGACGACGACGGCAAGCCGCTGACCGTCGAGGAGGCCGCCCACCGGATCCTCCCCGACGTGAAGGGCGCCTTCAGCCTCACCTTCATGGACGAGCACACGCTCTACGCCGCCCGCGACCCGCAGGGCATCCGCCCGCTGGTCCTCGGCCGCCTGGAGCGCGGCTGGGTCGTCGCCTCGGAGACCGCGGCGCTCGACATCTGCGGCGCCACCTTCGTGCGCGAGATCGAGCCGGGCGAGTTCGTCGCCATCGACGAGAACGGCCTGCGCACCTCGCGGTTCGCGGAAGCGAAGCCGAAGGGCTGTGTCTTCGAGTACGTCTACCTGGCCCGCCCCGACACCGACATCGCCGGACGGAACGTCTACCTCTCCCGCGTGGAGATGGGCCGCCGTCTCGCCAAGGAGGCGCCGGTCGAGGCCGACCTGGTCATACCCACCCCGGAGTCCGGCACCCCGGCCGCCATCGGCTACGCGGAGGCCTCCGGCATCCCGTACGGCACCGGCCTGGTGAAGAACGCGTACGTCGGCCGGACCTTCATCCAGCCCTCGCAGACCATCCGCCAGCTGGGCATCCGTCTGAAGCTGAACCCGCTGAAGGAAGTCATCAAGGGCAAGCGGCTGGTCGTCGTCGACGACTCGATCGTGCGCGGCAACACCCAGCGCGCCCTGGTCCGCATGCTCCGCGAGGCGGGCGCCGCCGAGGTCCACATCCGGATCTCCTCGCCGCCGGTGAAGTGGCCCTGCTTCTTCGGCATCGACTTCGCCACCCGGGCCGAGCTCATCGCCAACGGCATGACCATCGAGGAGATCACCGAATCCCTCGGTGCCGACTCCCTGGCGTACATCTCCCTCGACGGCATGATCGAGGCGACCACCATCGCCAAGCCGGACCTCTGCCGTGCCTGCTTCGACGGCGAGTACCCGATGGAGCTCCCGGACCCCGAGCTGCTCGGCAAGCAGCTCCTGGAGACCGAGATCAAGTCCGGGCCCGCCGCCACGGCCGCGTCCGACGCGATCCGCCGCCCGTAAGCCCGCAGCACTCCAGCTGTACGACACGAAAGTTCTCAAGGTCATGACCGCTGAGTTTGATCAGCGTGCTCCGCACACGGGCACGGGTGCCAGCTACGCGAGCGCGGGCGTCGACATCGAGGCGGGCGACCGCGCCGTCGAGCTCATGAAGGAGTGGGTGAAGAAGACGCGCCGCCCCGAGGTCCTCGGCGGCATCGGCGGCTTCGCCGGGCTCTTCGACGCCTCCGCCCTCAAGCGCTACGAGCGTCCGCTGCTCGCCTCCGCCACCGACGGCGTCGGCACGAAGGTCGACATCGCCCGGCAGCTCGGCGTGTACGACACGATCGGCCATGACCTGGTCGCCATGGTCATGGACGACATCGTGGTGTGCGGTGCCGAGCCGCTGTTCATGACCGACTACATCTGCGTCGGCAAGGTCCACCCCGAGCGGGTCGCCGCCATCGTCAAGGGCATCGCGGAGGGCTGTGTGCTCGCCGGCTGCGCTCTGGTCGGCGGCGAGACGGCCGAGCACCCGGGGCTGCTCGGCGAAGACGACTTCGACGTCGCCGGCGCCGGCACGGGCGTGGTCGAGGCCGACCGGGTACTGGGTGCGGATCGTATCCGTACGGGTGACGCGGTGATCGCCATGGCGTCCTCCGGGCTTCACTCGAACGGGTACTCCCTGGTCCGCCACGTCCTGCTGAACCAGGCCGGACTGTCGCTGGACGCCCGGATCGAGGAGCTCGGCCGGACGCTCGGCGAGGAGCTGCTGGAGCCGACCAAGATCTACTCGCTGGACTGCCTGGCCCTGATGCGCACCACCGAGGTGCACGCCTTCAGCCATGTCACCGGCGGCGGCCTGGCCGCGAACCTGGCCCGGGTCATCCCGGACGGGCTGCACGCGACCGTCGACCGGTCCACCTGGACCCCGGGCGCGATCTTCGACCTGGTCGGGAAGACCGGCGACGTCGAGCGGCTGGAGCTGGAGAAGACCCTCAACATGGGCGTCGGCATGATCGCGATCGTGCCGCAGGAGTCCGTCGAGGTGGCCCTCGCGACGCTGGCCGACCGCGGGGTCGACGCCTGGGTCGCCGGTGAGATCACGGACCGCGGCGCGCACACGACGGGCGCCGAGCTGGTCGGGGACTACGCGGTCTGAGGCACCGCCGGCCCCGCCGAGGGCACGCTGCCCTTCTTACGGAGGTCCTTCTCCACGGAGGCCCTTCTCCACGGAGCAGGGCAGCACCGAACCCGGTCCGCGGGACAGCATGAAACCCGGTCCAGGCAGCACGAAACCCGGTCCGGCGCTGAGGCCCCGGACCGGGCAAGTGCACTGCGAAAGCGGCAGAGCGTGCGGTGAGCGTTACGCGCCGCGGCGGTGTTGCGACGTGGGACCGGACTCGTCGTCCTCGTCGTCCTCATCGTCGTCGTTGTACAGATCCGCGTACTGTGCGTACGGGTCGTCGTCTTCGTCGTCCTCGAACGGCTCGCCATTCGGCGGCTGGCTCGAGGTCGATGCGCCCAGTTCACTGGCCAGACGTGACAAGTCCGTACCGCCGCTGTTGTACTTCAGCTGGCGGGCGACCTTCGTCTGCTTGGCCTTGGCCCGGCCGCGCCCCATGGCTCGACCCCCTCGGTGACGGGGCTCGACGGCCCCAGAGTCTGACACGCGTTCATGATCAGGAACGGACTCTCCTCGGAGAGGCCGGTCCGTAGGGCTTCCACGGTACCTGAGCCCGCGCCCATACGGTACGTCGCCCGCAGTACGCACGTGTGCCCAGAACCGCCGAGGTGCCCTGTCCTCGCTGGTCAATGGCGATTTTAACCACTTGTCGGGGCCCGACCCGCCGGGGGAAGTGACAGTTGTCTCCACGTTCCCGCCGGCGGGTACCGATCAGGCGTGCGGGCGGCTCCCCCGAGCCGCCCGCGGACCTGGCGGACCTGGGGGGCCTAGCGGGCCGCTCCGGTCGCCCGGGCCTCCGCCATCCGCTGCTCGGCGATCCGGTCGGCCGCGGCGGCCGGCGGAATCCCGTCTTCCTTCGCACGCGCGAATATGGCCAGCGTCGTGTCGAAGATCTTCGCCGCCTTCGCCTTGCACCGGTCGAAGTCGAACCCGTGCAGCTCGTCGGCCACCTGGATGACACCGCCCGCGTTCACCACGTAGTCCGGCGCGTAGAGGATCCCGCGCTCGGCGATGTCCTTCTCCACGCCGGGGTGCGCGAGCTGGTTGTTGGCCGCGCCGCACACCACCTTCGCGGTGAGCACCGGGACGCTCTCGTCGTCGAGGGCGCCGCCGAGCGCGCAGGGGGCGTAGATGTCGAGCCCCTCCACCCGGATGAGCGCAGCGGTGTCGGCGACCGCGGTCACCCCTTCGACGTAACTGTCGAGGATCCGCCGTACGGCGTCCTCGCGCACGTCCGTGATCACGACCTCGGCGCCCTCGTCCCGCAGATGCCGCACCAGGTGGTGGCCGACCTTGCCGACGCCGGCGACGCCGACCCTGCGGCCGCGCAGCGAGGGGTCGCCCCACAGGTGCTGGGCGGAGGCGCGCATGCCCTGGTAGACGCCGAAGGCGGTGAGCACGGAGGAGTCGCCGGCGCCGCCGTTCTCGGGGGAGCGGCCGGTCGTCCAGCGGCACTCGCGGGCCACGACGTCCATGTCGGCGACGTACGTGCCGACGTCGCACGCGGTGACGTACCGGCCGCCGAGCGAGGCCACGAACCGCCCGTAGGCGAGCAGGAGTTCCTCGGTCTTGATCCGGTCGGGGTCACCAATGATCACGGCCTTGCCGCCGCCGTGGTCGAGGCCGGCCATGGCGTTCTTGTACGACATCCCGCGCGCGAGGTTGAGGGCGTCGGCGACGGCCTCCTCCTCGGTCGCGTAGGGGTAGAAGCGCGTACCGCCGAGCGCGGGGCCCAGGGCGGTGGAGTGGATGGCGATGACGGCCTTGAGGCCGGTGGCGCGGTCCTGGCAGAGCACGACCTGCTCATGTCCGCCCTGGTCCGAGTGGAACAGGGTGTGCAGGACGCCGTTGGTCACGTCGGTCACTGTGGTGACTCCCGGGTAAGTAAGCAACGGGTGGACGCGGGCTCCCGTAAGGGTGGCGGGTGCCGTGGCATGAGAGTAGAGCCTGCACCCGCCCCCCATGGGTCCAGTGTTGAGGATCACCCGCGCGCGGCGTCCGCGCACGGAGGCGCGTGGCACGATTTGCTGTGTTTCCCGCCCATCCGCGCGCGGGCGTGTACGGCTCCCGCGCGTGTTTCGAGCCGGGTCCGGTGGGGAGGGAGGAGGCGTGCCCAAGGTGTCGTCGGTGATCGTTCCCTACACGGCGTATCTGCGCGTGTACGAGCCGCTGGCCGCCTTCCCCGAGCCGGAGCGCGGCCACTGGGCGCGCTACGCCCGCCGCACCGACCGCCCCTCCTATCAGGACGAGCTGCGCCGCGCCCTGGCCGATCTGCTGCCCACCCCGCCCGTCCCCGTGCCGGTGCACGAGAGCGCCGACGCCTTCGTGCTGGACATCGACGGCGTGGTCTGCGTCTGCCCGTGGCGCACCCGGCTGCGCGGCTGGCAGGCGCTCGACGGGCTGGCCGAGGAGCTTCCGCCGCCGGTGCTCGACGCGGTGCTGCCCCCGGTCGTGCGCCGCCAGGCCGCCCAGGACTACGAGCGCTGGCTGGCCCGCAATCCCGATGCCCGTCCCTGGATCCGCACGGCCACCTGGCAGGTGCCGCTGAACTGGTTCGTCCTGGTCTCCGACGAGGAGCGGCACTACACGGAGGCCTCCGCCGACGAGGCCCCGCTGCTGCGGTACCGCACGCCCATGGTCCAGGCCCGGCGGCGGGTGGCGCGGGGGCTGCGCACGCTCAAGGAGACCCTCGACGAGGGGCCGCTGATCGACGGCCTGGTGAACGTGGGGCGATGGCTGGAGGAATTCCATCCCCGCTCGCTGGTGGAGCTGGACTACGGCGGCCTGGTGCACATGGTCCGGCCCGGCGAGCTGGAGGGGGACCATTCGGCCGCCGACGTGGCCGAGGGCATCGACGCGCTGCGCCGGGGGGACGGGGCTGCGGCCGGGGAGGCGTACGGGCGGCTCGTGGAGCGCTGGCGCGGCGTGCGCGACCTCCGGTCGGCGAACTGACGCCGGATATACCCGGCATGAAGTGACGTGCGTCACGGCCGTCCCGCGATCCGCCACGTACCGTCGTCCGTATCCAGGCGAGCTGACGGACCGTCGGCTCGAATTCGGGCTTTTGCGCCAAGGGTGATGGACTGCACGTACGCGGCCCTTGCGTCGCTTGCCCTCCCTCATGCCAAAATAGGACAAGGAGTCCGGTGAGGACTCCTTCCGTCCATATGTGGTGCACTGTGGGCGGAATCTCAGCACTTGCACGCTTTGAGGGGGCTGGTGACTCCTACCGGGAGGGCTGGCGACTCCTGATCGTCATGTGACTGATCGTCACACTGGCGTGACTGTCCGCTATGGCATGGTCCATCGGCTTCCGTCGCTGATGGACACCTGGGAGGGCAATTCCATCGGTTTGGCCGACGCGGCTGGACAGATGGTGTAGTTGTAGTGCCGAGGACAAGCCGTTCGTCCTATAACCGACTCGACTCGCGTCCGCCATTTCGGGCAACGCGGGTCAAGGTGCAGAATTTAGAGGAAAGAACCGAGAAGGTTCGGTTCTCCCGAGGAGGCCGCTCATGACCGCTCGCACCCCTGATGCCGAGCCGCTGCTGACCCCGGCTGAGGTCGCCACGATGTTCCGCGTTGACCCGAAGACGGTCACGCGGTGGGCGAAGGCCGGCAAGCTCACGTCGATCCGCACGCTCGGCGGACATCGACGCTACCGCGAGGCAGAGGTCCGCGCCCTGCTCGCGGGTATTCCGCAGCAGCGCAGCGAGGCCTGAACAACCGCATAACCGGGCATAACGACGGGTCCCCCACCCGTCGGGACGCCTGAACCCTAGCTCCACATGACGCGGGACCTGCCCCAACAGGCCCCACGCCCAAGCTGGTCGGAACGTTGTGGGCAGCGATACAGGGTGCGTCGTCGATCGCGCTGGACTCCGCCGGGTCCAGCGCGATCTTTTTTGTGCGCCAACGGCCCCTGGACGCACGTTTGATGAGCGCACTTGTCGGAGTCTGGGGAGGGCTGTCGGATCGGCCGAGGGGGCCCTGGTGGATCTGCCGAGGGGACCCTCGATGGCCAGTGCAATTGCACATATTAAATTGACCTGTTGTAGGCCACTGGTAAGTACCGCGGTTTCAAAAATCCATGCGGTGACACCCGTCACATGCCAGAGGCCTTGTTGCCGCGTCGCCCCGTGCGTTAGAAGAGGCGTGCGTTTCAGCAGCTCGGCACAGCACGGGAGTTGAGGCCGCACGAGCTCGCGGCGGCGCCGGCTCGACGACAGTCATGCGGTGGGGGCGCCCTCGTCCTCGACGACGCCCTCCGGCGCCTGGGCGGCATGTGGGGCGGAATCCATCGCCAGGCGCTGGAGCTGATGGCAGACGGCGCAGCGGCGGGTCACGTGCCGGTAGGCCGAGGCGGCCGACAGGTGCGCTCGCAGCAGCGCCCGCGTCTCGTGCCTGGCCGATGCCCCCATCCCCATACCCCACCTCCAGGAGCCCGCATGCGAGAACGGGCTCTGCTTTCTGGGTACCGGCGGAATGTGACGCCGTCAAGAGACCGAGAGGCCCACATCCGTTGCCGGACGCGGGCCTCTCGGTAGTGCGGAAGGGCCCGCATCCTTGCCGGATGCGGGCCCTTCACGTTACTGCGGTCCTGACGGGATTTGAACCCGCGGCCTCCACCTTGACAGGGTGGCGAGCACTCCAAACTGCTCCACAGGACCAGGTTTCGCGGCGCTTGTTGTTGCGTTGCGCTGCGAGAAGAGACTGTACAGGAGGGTGAGCCCCCAGGTCGAACTCACCCAAGGTACAGGGCCGGTTACGGCGCCAGCGCGTCGATCGCCTTCACGATCCGCTTGTCCGACACGGGGTGGGCGGTGCCCAGCGCGTGCGCGAAATAGCTGACCCGCAGCTCCTCGATCATCCAGCGGACGTCGCGCACCTGCCGGGACACCGGACGCCCCTGCGGAAGCTGCTCCAGCAGCCAGGCGTACTCGTCCTGCATCTCGTGGACCTTCGCCATGCGCGTGGTGTCCCGCTGGACGTTCGTGGGCATCTGCTGCAGACGCCGGTCCGCGGCCACCAGGTAGCGCATCAGGTCCGGCAGCCGGCGCACGCCCGCCTCCGTCACGAAACCGGGCTTCACGAGGGCGTCCAGCTGCGCCCGTACGTCCGCGAGGTTCGGCAGCAGCGCGGGGCTCCGTACGCCCTTCAGGCGGCGCTCACAGGCCTGCCAGGCCGCGAGGACCTGCTGGACCTGCCCGACCGTGCGCACGGTCGTGTCGACGATCTCCGCGCGGACCTTGTCGAAGAGCTTCCGGAACGACTCCTCGTCCCACACCGGGCCGCCGAAGTCCGCGATCAGCTTGTCCGCCGCCGCCCTCGCGCAGTCGTCGAACAGAGCCTGGATCGAACCGTGCGGATTCGCGGACAGGGCGAGCTTCTGAGCGTTCGTCAGGCGGTCGCTCGCGAACTTCGCCGGATTGACCGGGATGTTGCGCAGGATCAGCCGGCGCGTGCCCTTCCACATCGCCTCGGCCTGCTCGGCCTCGGTGTCGAAGAGCCGTACGGACACGGTGTCGCCGTCGTCCACCAGCGCCGGGTACGCCTTCACCGGCTGGCCGGCCCGGCGGGTCTCGAAGACGCGGCTGAGCGAGCCGATGCTCCAGTCCGTGAGCCCCGTACGCTCCAGCGACTCACCGCCCTGGCGCTCGGCGGTGGCCGCCGCGGCCTGGGACAGGGCCTTGCGCGCCTTCGGCCTCAGCTGGAGCTTCAGGGCCTCCAGATCCTTGTCCTCGGCCAGCTTGCGGCGCCGCTCGTCGACGATGCGGAACGTGACCTTGAGGTGGTCGGGGACCTTCGCCCAGTCGAAGTCGTCCGCCTCGAAGGGCACGCCGACCATCCGCTTCAGCTCGCGCGCCATGACGGCCGTCAGCGGCTCCTGCGACGGCGCCGCCGCCTCCAGGAACTTCTTCGCGTAGTTCGGCGCGGGCACGTAGTTGCGGCGGATCGGCTTCGGCAGGGACCGGATCAGTTCGGTGACGACCTCTTCCCTCAGGCCCGGGATCTGCCAGTCGAAGCCCTCGTCCCTGACCTGGTTGAGCACCTGGAGCGGGATGTGCACGGTCACACCGTCCGCGTCCGCGCCCGGCTCGAACTGGTACGTCACCCGGAACTTCAGTGGGCCCTGGCGCCAGGAGTCGGGATAGTCGGCCTTCGTGACCGCCTGAGCCGACTCGCGGACGAGCATCTCCCGCTCGAAGTCGAGGAAGTCGGGCTGCTCGTGGCGCTTGCGCTTCCACCAGGAGTCGAAGTGGGCGCCGGAGACGACGTGCTCGGGCACCTTCTGGTCGTAGAAGTCGAAGAGCGTCTCGTCGTCGACGACGATGTCCCGGCGACGCGCCCGGTGCTCCAACTCCTCGACCTCGCTGAGGAGTCTGCGGTTGTCCGCGAAGAACTTGTGGTGCGTACGCCAGTCGCCCTCGACGAGCGCGTTGCGGATGAACAGCTCGCGGGAGACCTCGGGATCGATCCGGCCGTAGTTGACCTTCCGCTGGGCGACGATCGGCACGCCGTACAGCGTGACCTTCTCGTACGCCATCACCGCCGCCTGGTCCTTCTCCCAGTGCGGTTCGCTGTACGTCCGCTTCAGCAGGTGCCCGGCGAGCGGCTCGACCCACTCCGGCTCGATCTTCGCGTTGACCCGCGCCCACAGGCGCGAGGTCTCCACCAGCTCGGCGGACATCACGAACCGCGGCGGCTTCTTGAACAGCGCGGAGCCCGGGAAGACCGCGAACTTGGCGTTGCGGGCGCCCAGATACTCGTTCTTCGCGCCCTCCTTCACGTCCTTCATGCCGACGTGCGACAGCAGGCCGGCGAGCAGGGAGACGTGGATGCGGTCGGCGGGGGCGTCGTCCTCGCTGAGGTGGATGCCCATCTGCTTCGCGACGGTCCGCAGCTGGTGGTAGATGTCCTGCCACTCGCGGATGCGCAGGAAGTTCAGGTACTCCTGCTTGCACATCCGGCGGAACGAGCTGGAGCCGCGCTCCTTCTGCTGCTCGCGGATGTACCGCCACAGGTTGAGGAACGCCAGGAAGTCGCTGGTCTCGTCCTTGAAGCGGGCGTGCTGCTGGTCGGCCTGGGCCTGCTTCTCCGCGGGCCGCTCGCGCGGGTCCTGGATCGACAGCGCGGCCGCGATGACCATGACCTCGCGCGCGCAGCCGTTCTTGTCGGCCTCCAGCACCATGCGGGCCAGACGCGGGTCGACGGGCAGCTGGGCCAGCTTGCGGCCGGTGTCCGTGAGCCGCTTGCGCGGGTCCTTCTGGGCCGGGTCGAGGGCGTTCAGCTCCTGGAGCAGCTGCACGCCGTCGCGGATGTTGCGGTGGTCCGGCGGGTCGATGAACGGGAACTTCTCGATGTCGCCGAGGCCCGCGGCGGTCATCTGGAGGATGACGGAGGCCAGGTTCGTACGCAGGATCTCGGCGTCGGTGAACTCCGGGCGGGCGTCGAAGTCGTCCTCGGAGTACAGCCGGATGCAGATGCCGTCGGACGTACGGCCGCAGCGGCCCTTGCGCTGGTTCGCGCTGGCCTGCGAGATCGCCTCGATCGGCAGCCGCTGGACCTTGGTGCGGTGGCTGTAGCGGCTGATGCGGGCGAAGCCGGGGTCGATGACGTACTTGATGCCGGGGACGGTCAGGGACGTCTCGGCGACGTTGGTCGCCAGGACGATCCGGCGCCCGGTGTGCGGCTGGAAGACGCGATGCTGCTCGGCGTGCGAGAGCCGCGCGTAGAGGGGGAGGACCTCGGTGAACCGGTACTCCTTTTTTTCGAGGGCGTCGGCGGTGTCCCGGATCTCCCGCTCACCGGAGAGAAAGACGAGGATGTCGCCCTTGCCCTCGCCCATCAGCTCCTCGACGGCGTCCGTGATCGCGGTGATCTGGTCGCGGTCGGCGTCCTCGGAGTCCTCGTCCAGGAGGGGTCGGTAGCGCACCTCCACGGGGTACGTCCGCCCGCTGACCTCGACGATCGGTGCGGCGTCGAAGTGCCGCGAGAAACGCTCGGGATCGATGGTCGCGGACGTGATCACGACCTTCAGATCCGGCCGCTTCGGCAGCAGCTGGGCGAGGTAGCCCAGCAGGAAGTCGATGTTGAGGGACCGCTCGTGGGCCTCGTCGATGATGATCGTGTCGTAGGCGCGCAGCTCGCGGTCGGTCTGGATCTCCGCGAGCAGGATGCCGTCCGTCATCAGCTTGACGAAGGTGGCGTCCGGGTCGACCTGGTCGGTGAAGCGGACCTTCCAGCCGACGGCCTCACCGAGCGGCGTCTTCAGCTCCTCGGCGACGCGCTCGGCGACGGTACGGGCGGCGATACGACGCGGCTGCGTATGCCCGATCATCCCCCTGACTCCGCGCCCGAGCTCCATACAGATCTTGGGAATCTGCGTGGTCTTTCCGGACCCGGTCTCACCGGCGACGATGACGACCTGGTGATCGCGGATGGCGGCCGCGATCGCGTCCTTTTTCTGGCTGACGGGCAGCTGCTCGGGATAGGTCACGGCCGGCACGAGCGAGCGCCGCGCGCCGATGCGCTCCTCGGCCTTGGCGACCTCCGCCTCGATCTCGGCGAGAACGGCGGCACGGGCCTCCGGCGTACGGATCTTGCGCGCCCCCTCGAGCCTGCGCCCGAGCCGGTGCGCGTCGCGCAGCGACAGCTCGGTCAGGCGGGGGGCGAGGGAGCCGAGGGCGGGGGCTGGATGCGTAGACATACGGGATCCAGGATCTCACCTCGGGGAAATTCGTGGCGAACGGTTTTGGGCGGGCGGCCACCGAGCAGCGGCAGCCGCCCTCCCTCGGGGTTCTACTCGTTGGGGAGCCAGTCGGTGAACGTCGTGGGACGGTCCGTTAGCTTGCGGAGGTTGCCGCCGTCGGCAGCGTCGACGACGTATGTGGCGCTCGCGCCGGCCGCCTGGTCGAAGGCGTTGAAGGCGAACCGGGTGCCGTCGGGGGAATAGACAGGGGTCCGGAAGTAGGACAGGGCCGGGGTCCACTGGTTCGGCAGACTGGTGATGGCACCGGTGGCCACATCGACGGTGTGCAGGTCGTAGTCGGTGGCGTAGACGAGACGACTGCCGTCGGGGGACCAGTCGACCGGAGAGTCCCCCACGTCGTGGCTGGTCGTGAGCTGCCGTTCCTCGCGGGTGTCGGTGTTGAGGACGTAGACGTCGGTGCCGACGTCCCAGCCTTCCTCGGTCTCGTAGGAGGTGCTCCTCAGGAAGGCGATGCTCCGGCCGTCGGGCGAGAAGGTGCCGCGGGTGCCGTACGGGGTGAGGACCTCGCCTCCGGTGCCGTCGGCCTTGATCCAGCCCAGGCCGGTTTCGGTTTCGTAGACGACCCGCTCTCCGTCGGGGGACCAGTCCGGGTGTCCGACGTACGGGACGCCACCGGCTTCCGAGCCGATGCCGGCGACCAGGACCTGCGCGTCGCTGCCGTCCGCGCCGGCGACGACCAGGTCTGATCCGTGAGCGCAGCCTTCGGTCTGCGGGGTGCAGGTGTCCCGCCGGTGGATGTATGCCACCTGCGAGCCGCTGGGCGAGAGCACGCCGTCCTCTGCGCCCTGGGCGAGGGTGGCGGTGACGGATCCACTGACGGGGTTGAGGGAGACCAGTGCAGGGGAGCTGCCCGAATAGTCGGTGCCGGTGAGCCGGCCCGGTCCCTGAGTCTCCTCCGCCGTTGCGGTCCCCGCTGCCAGCGGCAGACTGGTCGCGATCGCCAGCGTGACGGTCAACGCGGCCTTCTTGAAGCGCACCTGAGCCCCTTCCTCCGGGTCGGGGCCGGTGATCCGGCCCCGGTAGAGGAGCGCACGAAGATCAAGAAACGTCACAGGGCGGCGCACAGCTTCACCCCTGCGGTACTCCCGAGCCGCAGGCACCGCCGACACGACCCGGACTACCAGCGGGTTGCCTCGTGTCGGCGCGGATATGAAGAACACCCCCACTGATGATTCCAGTGGGGGTGTATGCCCTCAGAGGGCGATTGTGGCTGGGGCCGGGGTCGAACCGGCGACCTATCGCTTTTCAGGCGATCGCTCGTACCAACTGAGCTACCCAGCCACGAGGTTTCACGTGAAACGAAACCTCAGCGGTCCTGACGGGATTTGAACCCGCGGCCTCCACCTTGACAGGGTGGCGAGCACTCCAAACTGCTCCACAGGACCAAGCTGTTGCGTACGACAGTGTCGCACACGATCTTGCGTGCCCCCAACGGGATTCGAACCCGTGCTACCGCCTTGAAAGGGCGGCGTCCTAGGCCGCTAGACGATGAGGGCTATCGGCCCGCCTGCGCGCTTCTCAGCGCGTCGGGGACGTGAGAAGCATATGGGATGGCAGGGAGGATCGCCAAAACGGTTTACGGGCCCGTGCGGGAAGGGCTTCCCGAGACCGTCCCGGAGGGGGTCGGGGGAGTCGTGGCGCCGGGCTGGTTCTCCTTGGGGAGATGGCGGCTGACCTCGGCCGTCGTCAGTCCCAGGCCGCCCAGTCTGATCGCGTCCCAGGCCTGGAGCCGGCGGGTGTCGCGGTCGAAGTAGAGGATCGACGCCTGGATCGGATCCGGGTACTTGCCCTCCACCGCGCGCAGCCCGCTCCCGCCCGTCGAGCCCTCGATGCGCAGCCGGGTCCCGAACGGCATGACCTCCGTTCCCTCATGGTGCAGATGCCCCGACAGCACCAGCGGCACGTCCCCGTCCGTCTCCCGGGCGGCCGCCGGTTCGTGGGCGATGGCGACGTCCACCGGAGTCCCGGCCGTCCGCTGGTCGCGCAGCGCCGTGGCGAGACGGTCGCCGGCCAGCTCCTCCGCCGCGTCGCCGCCGGGCCGCGAGGAGCGGTCGGGGGTGAACTGGGGGTCCCCGATGCCGGCGAACCGCAGTCCCGCCGCGGTGACGGCCCGCCCGTCGTCCAGGACGTACACGTTCTTCATGTGCTCCAGGTGGTCCTGGGTGAGCAGCGAGTCGTGGTTGCCCCGCACCCAGACGTACGGCGCCCCCAGATGGGACGCGGCGTCCAGGAAACCGTTCTCCGCGGCACTGCCGTGGTCCATCGTGTCGCCGGAGTCGACGATCACGTTCACCTTGTACTGCTTCACCAGCGAGGCGATGATCGTCCAGCTCGCCGGGTTGAGGTGGATGTCGGAGACGTGCAGCACCCGGATGGTGGTCGGGTCCGGCCGGTAGGCGGGCAGCGTGGACGTGACGTCGTAGAGCTTGGTCACGTTCGTCACCAGGCGCGCCAACTCCTTCTGGTAGACGTCGAATTCCGTGACGATGCTGCGCGCGTTTCCGACGAGTGAGGGCGCGGAGGAGAGCAGTCCGGAGAACTTCGGCTCCAGGACCGACTTGGGGTTCCAGGTCGCGTACGCCGTCGCTCCCGAGGCGGCCAGCAGGGTCAGGGCCAGCCCGCCCGCGGCGAGTGCGCGGCGCGGCCGGCGGTAGACCGCGAGGCCCAGCGTGGTGGCGCCGACGACCACGGCGACGCAGGAGCGTACGGCCAGATCGGCGGTGCCGCGCTCGACGTCGCGGGCGATCTCGTCCTGGAGACCGGAGAGGCGCTCCGGGTGGTCGATCAGCGCCTGGGCGCGCAGCGGGTCGAGCTGGTCGACGTTGACGTCCAGGCGGACCGGGGCGACATGGCTGTCGAGCGTGAGCGCGCCCAGCGGCGAGACGTTGATCTTCGTGCCGCCGGTGAAGGAGGGGCGCAGGGTCATCGTCGTGTTCATCGGCCCGACGGGCGTGCGGACGTTCCCGACGACCAGCAGTCCGAGCCACGCGCCGATCAGGACGACCGCCGTCATGCCGAGGGCGCGGGCCCAGGGGTGCGGGCGGGCGGAGAGTTCGAGGGCGGGACGGGAGCCGCCTGCTCTGCGAGCGCCGCGCGGGCGCAGCGGGCCACGAGGGCGCGTGAGGCGGCGGGCCGCGGCGTCTCGTACGCGGCTCAGGGTGCGGACGGCGGCGTGGACAGCGGCGCGGGCCATTGGTCCCGTATGCCCAAGCCCCGCGACGGATATGCGGACGCCCTCGGCTCCGGTAATGGCGGCCCCGGCTTCGGCTCGGCTTCAGCTGCGCGGGACTGGCTCTGCTCCGGATGGAGTCGGTGCCGTCGCCCCGGAGGCGCCTGTTTCGTCGCCCGGAGGGCGCGTGCCCACCCGGATGTGCGGCTTCCCGGCCCGACCGGGTGGGTGCCCTCGGACCGGAGACGCCTGTGTCCCCGACCCGATGGAGCCTGGGTCCCTGACCCCAGGGGGTGCCCTAATGCCGGAGGCGCCCGGGCCATCGCCCAGAGACGCGCGTGCCCTCACCCGGAGACGCCCGTGCCCTCGGCTCGGAAATGCGGGCGCTCCCGGCTCTCGCCCGGTGGCCCCCGTGCCGGACAATGGGTCCTGTGCTGGAGATGACGCGCGAGGAGTTCGAGGAACTGGTGGCCGAGGCGTTGGACCGGATCCCGCCGGAGCTGACGCGGCTGATGGACAACGTCGCCGTGTTCGTCGAGGACGAGCCGTCGTCCGACGATCCCGAGCTGCTCGGGCTGTACGAGGGGACTCCGCTGACCGAACGCGGTGAGTGGTACGCAGGCGTGCTGCCGGACCGGATCACGATCTACCGGGGGCCGACCCTGCGGATGTGCGCGACGCGGGAGGACGTCGTCGCGGAGGCCGAGGTGACCGTCGTGCACGAGATCGCGCACCACTTCGGGATCAACGAGTCCCGGCTGCACGCGCTCGGATACGGCTGAGCGGCGAACGTGTTTGCGGCCGCCCGCGCCGCGTCCCGTCACGCGGGTGCGCGTGTCCTCTTGTGGACGGCGGGAGTTGGGCAGGTCGACTGCTTCACCCGCCCGCCCTCGGAGGTGGCCGCCGTGCGCCCCTTGTACGTACCCGTGCGACTCGCCGCGGCGCTGATGGCCCTGGCCGCCGCGGCCACCGGCTGTGTGAACGTGGGCGACGACGGCGGCCGCACCGGGCCGAGCCACTCGGCCGGGCGGCGCGGCGGCGGCGAGGCGCCGGACGGCGTGCCGGGGGTGTCGGGCGCCGAGGGCGGTCGGGCGGGCGACGGCGACAGCGCGCACGGACACGGGCGCAAGGCGAAGGCGGACGAGTCGGAGTCGGCCGCACCGTCGGGCAGCGCCGGGGCCGACGGTACGACGGCGGCCCCGACCGGACCCGCGCAGCGCCGCGGCCGGAGCCCGAGGGCGGGCGACCCGGCGCCGTCCCAGCCGCAGCCGACCCCGCCCCGGACCGCGGAGCCGACGACGACACCGCCCCCGGCGACCCCCGACCCGCCCACCACCCCGCCGACTCCGCCCACGGCCGAACCGTCGTCGTCGGCACACGCGGAGGCGGGCCCGCAGCTGGTGCGACGCGAGCCGGCGCCGGCGGCTGGAGTCCCGGCCTGAGAGCGCGGTTCCGACGCGGCGGCGGGGCGCGAATCGGCCCCATGTGCGGGGCGGAGCACCCGGTTTGCTTTGAGGGGTGCAGGGTGCGTATGGTGGTAGATCGTTTGATCCCATTTGCCCGGCGCCATTGCAGAGCGCGCCGTGTGGCGCGTTCTCTCCTTTGCCGTGGCTGATCGCATTGAGGCGGTCGTATTGCGCATCACGGAGTTGACGGGCGCGTGCCGACGAGACTCCGGAAGGTTTCGCATTCGCATGTCCGTTTCCAGTGCTGATCCCATCGTCGTGTCCGAGGACGACGTCGACGAGCCGACCGCGGAGACCGCGGTCGAAGAGACCATCGAAACCCCTCAGATCACCTTCGCTTCCCTCGGCCTGCCCGAGGGTGTCGTGCGCAAGCTCGCGCAGAACGGTGTGACCACCCCGTTCCCGATCCAGGCCGCGACCATCCCGGACGCCCTGGCCGGCAAGGACATCCTGGGCCGCGGCCGCACCGGCTCCGGCAAGACCCTCTCCTTCGGTCTGCCCACCCTGGCCCTGCTGGCCGGCGGCCGCACCGAGAAGAAGCGCCCCCGCGCGGTCATCCTCACCCCGACCCGTGAGCTGGCCATGCAGGTCGCGGACGCCCTCCAGCCGTACGGCGACGTCGTCGGCCTGAAGATGAAGGTCGTCTGCGGCGGCACCTCGATGGGCAACCAGATCTACGCCCTGGAGCGCGGCGTCGACATCCTCGTCGCCACCCCGGGCCGTCTGCGCGACATCATCAACCGCGGCGCCTGCTCCCTGGAGGACGTGCAGATCACCGTCCTCGACGAGGCCGACCAGATGTCGGACCTGGGCTTCCTGCCCGAGGTCACCGAGCTGCTGGACCAGGTCCCGGCGGGCGGTCAGCGGATGCTGTTCTCCGCGACGATGGAGAACGAGATCTCCACGCTGGTCAAGCGGTACCTGAGCAACCCCGTCACGCACGAGGTCGACGCCGCCCAGGGCGCGGTGACGACCATGTCGCACCACATCCTCATCGTGAAGCCCAAGGACAAGGCGCCGGTCACCGCCGCGATCGCCTCCCGCAAGGGCCGCACGATCATCTTCGTCCGCACCCAGCTGGGCGCCGACCGCGTCGCCGAGCAGCTGCGCGACGCTGGTGTGAAGGCCGACGCGCTGCACGGCGGCATGACCCAGGGCGCGCGCACCCGCACGCTGGCCGACTTCAAGGACGGTTACGTCAACGTCCTGGTCGCCACCGACGTCGCCGCCCGAGGCATCCACGTCGACGGCATCGACCTGGTCCTGAACGTCGACCCGGCCGGTGACCACAAGGACTACCTGCACCGCGCCGGCCGTACGGCCCGCGCCGGCCGCACCGGCACGGTCGTCTCCCTGTCGCTGCCGCACCAGCGCCGTCAGATCTTCCGCCTCATGGAGGACGCCGGCGTCGACGCCGGCCGTCACATCATCCAGGGCGGTGCCGCCTTCGACCCGGAGGTCGCCGAGATCACCGGCGCCCGCTCGATGACCGAGGTCCAGGCCGAGTCCGCGGGCAACGCCGCCCAGCAGGCCGAGCGCGAGGTCGCCCAGCTCACCAAGCAGCTGGAGCGCGCCCAGCGCCGCGCCGCCGAGCTGCGCGAGGACGCCGACCGCCTGGTCGCCAGGGTCGCCCGCGAGCGCGGCGACGACCCGGAGGCCGCGGTGGCCGAGGCCCAGGCGTCGGCGGCCGAGGCGATGGCCGCCGTCGAGGTGTCCGTCCCGGAGCAGCCGGACGCGCAGGACGTCGACCGCACGGAGCGCCGCGAGCGTCGCGACGACCGGGGTGACCGCGGTGGTGACCGTGGTGGCTTCCGTCAGGACCGTGACCGCCGTGACGACCGTGGTGGCCGTGGTGGCTTCGAGCGCCGTGACGACCGTGGCGGCCGTTCCTTCGAGCGTCGCGACGACCGGGGTGACCGCGGTGGCGACCGTGGTGGCTTCCGCCAGGACCGCGACCGCCGTGACGACCGTGGTGGCCGTGGCGGTTTCGAGCGTCGCGACGACCGTGGCGGCTTCCGCCAGGACCGCGACCGTGACCGTGGCTTCGAGCGCCGTGACGACCGTGGTGGCCGTGGCGGTTTCGAGCGCCGTGACGACCGTGGCGGCCGTTCCTTCGAGCGTCGCGACGACCGGGGTGACCGCGGTGGCGACCGTGGTGGCTTCCGCCAGGACCGCGACCGCCGTGACGACCGTGGTGGCCGTGGCGGCTTCGAGCGTCGCGACGACCGTGGCGGCCGTGGTGGCTTCGAGCGTCGCGACGACCGTGGCGGCCACCGTGGCAGCGACCGTCCGTTCAACCGCGACCGCCGCGACGACCGTCCGGGCTCCCTCCCCCACTCTCGGCGTCCCGCGAGCGGGGGGACGCCCACCGGCGGCCACGAGCGCCCGTACGGCCGCCGTGACGACCACCGCGGCACCGGTGGCTCCTTCGGCCGCCGCGACGACAAGCCGCGCTGGAAGCGCAACGGCTGACACAGCCGAGGCGGCTGGCGCCTGACGCCTGACGCCTGACGCCGAGTGACGTCCCGTCAAGGGCCCGTACGACACTGTTCGTACGGGCCCTTCGGCGTCCCGGAAACGCGTCGCCCACAAGCCGGGGTGCTCGCCTCCACCATCCTGTGACGCATGTCATAACCCCGTCGGGGAAACGCTGGGGGCATGACAAACGACGCGACGGAGAGCAGCAGCGGGCTGTCGGACGAGGAACGGCTTGCCCAGCTCGGTTACACCCAGGTCCTCGCCCGCCGGATGTCGGCGTTCTCGAACTACGCCGTCTCCTTCACGATCATCTCGGTCCTGTCCGGCTGTCTGACCCTCTATCTCTTCGGCATGAACACCGGCGGCCCCGCGGTGATCACCTGGGGATGGGTGGCCGTCGGCCTGATGACGCTGTTCGTCGGCCTGTCGATGGCCGAGATCTGCTCGGCCTACCCGACCTCGGCGGGCCTGTACTTCTGGGCCCACCGCCTGGCACCGCCGCGCTCGGCGGCCGCGTGGGCCTGGTTCACGGGCTGGTTCAACGTGCTGGGCCAGGTCGCGGTGACGGCGGGCATCGACTTCGGCGCGGCGTCCTTCCTGGGCGCCTGGCTGAACCTCCAGTTCGGCTTCGAGATCACCCCGGGCCGCACGGTCCTGCTCTTCGCCGCGATTCTCGTCCTCCACGGTCTGCTCAACACCTTCGGCGTGCGCATCGTCGCCCTCCTCAACGACGTGAGCGTGTGGTGGCACGTGCTGGGCGTCGCGGTGATCGTCGGCGCGCTGGCCCTCGTCCCCGACCACCACCAGTCGGCGTCCTTCGTGTTCACCCACTTCGTGAACAACACAGGCTGGGGCAGCGGGCCGTACGTGGTGCTCCTGGGACTGCTGATGGCCCAGTACACGTTCACCGGCTACGACGCCTCGGCCCACATGACCGAGGAGACGCACGACGCGTCCACCGCAGGCCCGAAGGGCATCGTCCGTTCCATCTGGACCTCCTGGGTGGCCGGCTTCGTGCTGCTCCTCGGCTTCACCTTCGCGATCCAGTCGTACGACAAGGAGCTCGCCTCCCCGACGGGGGCGCCGCCGGCCCAGATCCTGCTCGACGCACTCGGCGCGACCGCCGGCAAGCTGCTCCTGCTCGTGGTGATCGGCGCGCAGCTGTTCTGCGGGATGGCGTCGGTGACGGCCAACAGCCGCATGATCTATGCCTTTTCACGCGACGGCGCGCTCCCGTTCTCGCGCGTCTGGCACACGGTGAGCCCGCGCACCCGCACCCCGGTGGCCGCGGTGTGGCTGGCGGCGGGCGGCGCGCTGGCCCTCGGTCTGCCGTACCTGATCAACGTGACCGCGTACGCGGCGGTGACGTCCATCGCCGTCATCGGCCTCTACATCGCGTACGTCGTCCCGACCCTGCTCCGCGTCCGCAAGGGCGCGGCCTTCGTCCGGGGGCCGTGGCACCTGGGCCGCTGGTCGCAGCCGGTCGGGATCGTCGCGGTCGTGTGGGTCGGCGTGATCACGATCCTCTTCATGCTTCCCCAGGTCGCCCCGGTCACCAGCGAGAACTTCAACTACGCCCCGGTCGCCGTCCTCGTCGTCCTGGGCTTCGCCGCCACCTGGTGGCTGGCGTCGGCCCGCCACTGGTTCCTCGACCCGGCCCACCCCCGCACGGCGGCCGACACTCCTCCCACCGACCAGACCCCCCTCACCGACACCCCCGAACCGGTCGATCCCTGACGGTTCCTGACCCGTTCCGCCGCCCGACGCGGCCGCGTCCCCGATACCCGATCGGAGACACGGCCGCGTCCGGCTATGCTCGGGGTGGCAACATCGCCTGGGCCCTTAGCTCAATTGGCAGAGCAGTGGACTTTTAATCCATTGGTTGTGGGTTCGAGTCCCACAGGGCCTACCGAATCGCCCCCAGCTCAGAGGGATTTGAGCTGGGGGCGTCTTCGTCCCGGGATCACAGCCCGCAGGAGCCGCGGTCGAGGTGGAAGTACCGGGCGTTGGCCCAGCGGCACAGCCGGATGCCGACGATGACGCCGGCGATGGTGATCAGGGCGGGCAGGTATCCGCTGGCGACCTGGATGATCGGGATGGCGGGGCAGCCGCCGGAGATCGCCCAGCCCGTGCCGAACAGCACCGCGCCGGGGATCACGCCGGCGTGGATGCGCCCCGGGGTGCGGCGGACCCGCAGCAGGGCGAACGCGCACACGATGATCGCCACAGCGCCGGCGAAGGACAGGAACATGCGCAGGTCCTGGAAGGTGAACATGCGGTTCAGCTCGGCGTAGTCACCGAAGCCGATGTTGGTGACGGTGAAGCCGAGGGCCAGTCCGGTGATGATGTTGGCCAGCAGGATTGCGCCCCGGGTACGCATCAGATCACCTTCCACAGGAGGAACGACACCGCGACGGCGGTGCCGAAGAACACGGCGGTCGCGACGAGGCTGACCGGGCGGAGACGGCCACAGCCGTTGAGTCCGTGGCCGGAGCTGCACCCGCCGGCCAGCCGAGTGCCGAAGCCGACCAGCACGCCTCCCACGAACAGCAGGGCGATCATGGTGATCGGATCGGCGGTGACCAGGTCCCGGAAACCCGGGCCCATGTCGTAGCGGAGGTGGAACCGCCCGGAGGTGACCGCGGCGATGAACCCGCCGAGGAAGACCGATATCAGCAGGGCGGCCTGGGTGACCAGCGGGGCCGGGCGCAGGCTCGTGGCCGCGGGGCGCTCACTCGCCGCCGGTTCGGCGTCCGCTTCGAGCGGCTGCGAGGTCGCGTACGGAGCCTGCGGCATGGTGGACGCAGTGGTGCCGGCACCGCCGCTAGTGCCGAAGTGCTCTGCCGTAGCTGCGGCGAGCGCCTCGGCGAGAGCGTGGTCGTCGCTGAACTCCTCGTCCGTCAGCTCGAGATGACGTTCGCGGCGCCAGTGCAACACGCGGTCCCACGCGGCAGATACCCCGAAAGACCGATCGGTGATGAGGGTGTAGGTGATGGTGACCAGAGCGAGCCCGGCAGCGCCCGCCCACCAGGGCCAATAGGTACTCACGCGGGTCCTCCCATCCAATCGATGAATCGAGCCCACAAGCCGCGCTTCGAGCTGGGCGCCTGCCGCGCGCGTCGAGAGCGGCCGTCCGAGGGCTGGTGAGTCTGTGGGGGTGGTGACGGTTGGTGATGCCAGGCAGGTGCCTGTGGCGGTGTTACCCAGGAGGCGGGCGGAGGAGTTACCCAGGATGTCGGCGGAGGTGTTGCCCCGAACGGGGCCGTGGCCTCCGGTGCCGCGGGTCCGTGCTCTGACGGCTCAGGTGGCCGGCCCGGCGTCGGCAGCGACCAGGGCGCGGGCTGCGGTGACCCTGGAGCGGGTTGGGCCGGCGGGTCCTGGCGGGGTGCGCTCCTTGGGCCGGCGCCGCCGCCCTGGCCCGCCGCTGGCGCGTCTTCGAGGTGCCGTGCGCGGGCTCCGTTGGGCAGCAGGTTGATGGGCACGCGCTCGCCGGTCAGTGACACCTGGTAGCGCGCACAGTCGCGCCACTGACCCTCGCTGTCGCAGTAGTAGTCGCGCCAACCTTGCAGGCTCGCCCTGAGCAGGGGGAAAAGGGGGCATTCTGTGGCGTGTGAGCAACCCACGTTGCTCCCTCCTGAACGGCGCGCACCATCCGTTTCAGGAGAGCGGTTGCCGTTCTCGGTTCTTGCCCTCGCCGCGCCCGGTCGACGGTCTGAAAGCAACGCGGTGACGGCAGTGACAGATAAGGCGCTGAGTCCCCCATTTTTTCGACCGGGCGAGATGCAATCATTGTTTCGGTGTCCCGAGCAACCCGAGGGAATTTTCCAGCCAAACCGCTTGGCTCGTGAGGTGGCCTCGTGTCACGGCCGTGCCGTCGCGAGTCGGCTTTTCATGGAGAACCTGCGCATGTTGCTGGAATCTTTTGTGGTCGCGGTGTGAATATGTGGATCTCGAACGAAGGACTGATGGAGGGAAACATGTGCCGACGTGCTGTCTGCCGGTCGTGCCGGAAAATGACCTTCGAGGGCTGTGGGCGACATGTGGACCAAGTGCTCACGGGTGTGCCAACGGCTCAGCGGTGCGCATGTGACCCGGCGGAACGCAGGCATGCGGGCACAGTGGAAGTGACTGCTCGATCGGAATCGGTGGCGGCCCGACAGGACGGGCCACCGCGAGGCGCACACCCTCCTCGAGGTCCAGGGGATGCACCGGACCGATCGGCGGCCGGCTGGTGGGCGCGGCTCATTGATTGGGTGAAAAGCCCGGCATGAGGTAATTATTCGCGTGTGCTTGCTTCGGCCCTTTTTGGTCCGAGGGTTTGGCTATTTCGCCATGAGACCCCCTGATTTCGAACTCGGGAGTGACAAGCGAAACCGAGTACGAGGCCGACGCCGAAACCGGCGTATTGAGACGAACTCATCGGCGCTGGTCGCCTAACCGCGTGGCGCTGTTTTCGCCCCCCGGCCTTTACTCGGGGGTCGTATCGCGAGTCGTCGGCTTGGTGGCGCGGATGATGGCGGAGTGCATGCCGTCCGCGACGGAGTGGGTGGGGGTGATGTCGATGCCGGTGAAGCCGGCGGCCGCAAGGCCGGCGCGGTATTCGGCGAAGGACAGCGCGCCGGCGATGCAGCCGACGTGATCGCCGCGCTCCGCCCGCTGTTCGGGGGTGAGGGCGTCCTCGGCGACGACGTCGGAGACGCCGATACGGCCACCGGGCCTGAGGACGCGGAAGGTCTCGGCGAAGACGGCGGCCTTGTCGACGGACAGGTTGATCACGCAGTTCGAGATGACCACGTCGAGGGTGTTCGCGGGCAGCGGGATCGCCTCGATGGTGCCCTTGAGGAACTCCACGTTGGTGGCTCCCGCCTTCTCGGCGTTGGCCAGGGCGAGGGCGAGCATCTCCTCGGTCATGTCCAGCCCGTACGCCTTGCCGGTGGGGCCGACGCGGCGGCCGGAGAGCAGGACGTCGATGCCCCCGCCGGAGCCGAGGTCCAGGACGCGGTCGCCCTCGCGGAGTTCGGCGACGGCGGTGGGGTTGCCGCAGCCGAGGGAGGCGGCGACCGCTTCTGCGGGCAGGGCGTCGCGCTGATCGGTGGCGTAGAGGGCGGAGCCGAAGCTCCCGTCGATGTCGATGTCGATGTCGATGTCGATGTCGATGTCGACATCGACGGACTCGGGCCCGCAGCACGCGGAGCCGCCCTCGCTGACCTTCACGGCTGCGGCTGCGTACCGCCGGCGGACGGTCTCACGCAGGTCGGTGGACTGCTCGCTCATCACGTCTCTCCTGAGTGACGGGGCATGGCGATGCCCAGAACGGAACGGTCTGTATCGACGTTCGTTGATGCCACCTTGCGCCTTGGATCGAGAAACGTCAACATAGAGGTATGTCAAAACAGGAGCTTGAGGTGATCGGGCAGGACGCCGCGTGCTGCCCGGGTCTGGCAGCCGCGCCGCTGGACGACGAACGCGCCACGGAGCTGGCGAGAGTCTTCAAGGCGCTGGGCGACCCGGTGCGCCTGCGTCTGCTGTCGATGATCGCGTCGCGGGAGGGCGGCGAGGTCTGCGTGTGCGAGATGACGCCGGCCTTCGATCTGTCGCAGCCGACGATCTCCCACCACCTCAAGCTGTTGAGGCAGGCCGGTCTGATCGACTGCGAGCGTCGTGGGACGTGGGTGTACTACTGGGTGCTGCCCGGCATTCTGGACAGACTCGCCGGGTTCCTGACGACGTCGCGGACCGCGGAGGTGGCGGAGTGACCGCGCCCCTCGGCCGCCGTGTCGCCGCGGAAGCGGTGGGCACCGGGCTGCTGGTGGCCATCGTCGTGGGCTCCGGTATCCAGGCGACGGAGCTGTCCCATGACGTCGGCGTACAACTGCTGGCCAACTCGCTGGCCACCGTCTTCGGACTGGGCGTGTTGATCACCCTGCTCGGGCCGGTCTCTGGTGCGCATTTCAATCCCGCCGTCACCCTGGCCGCCTGGTTCGCCGGCCGCCGCACCGGCGCGGGGCCGAGTCCGCGGGAGGTTGCGGCGTACGTTCTCGCGCAGGTTGCCAGCGCGATCGGCGGAGCGGTGCTGGCCGACGCCATGTTCGCCGAGCCGCTGGTGAAGTTCTCCACCCACGACCGGTCCGCCGGCCATGTGTGGCTGGCGGAGGTCGTTGCCACGGCCGGGCTGATCCTGCTCGTCTTCGGCCTGGAGCGCGCCGGCCGCGCTGCCCTGGCCCCGGTGGCCGTGGCCTCCTACATCGGGGCCGCCTACTGGTTCACCTCCTCCACCTCCTTCGCGAATCCCGCCGTAACCGTGGGTCGTGCCTTCAGCGACACCTTCGCCGGGATCGCGCCCGCCTCCGTCGCCCCGTTCATCGCGGCACAACTGCTGGGCGCCGTACTCGGGCTGGCCGCCGTGGCAGTGGTGTACGGACGTCCCGCCCGCCTGCGGGACGAAGTCGTCGTCCCGCACGGCGAGCCCGAGCTCACCTCCTCCTGACTTCCTCTCCACCTGCAAGGACACCCGCCATGAGCGCCGTTGCCCCGCGTCCCTCCGTGCTGTTCGTCTGTGTTCACAACGCCGGCCGCTCCCAGATGGGCGCCGCCTTCCTCACCCACCTCGGCGGTGACCGGGTCGAGGTGCGCTCGGCCGGTTCCGCTCCCGCCGACGAGGTCAACCCGGCCGTCGTCGAGGCCATGGCGGAGCTGGGGATCGACATCTCCGCCCAGACGCCGAAGGTGCTCACCACCGAGGCGGTGCAGTCCTCGGACGTGGTGATCACGATGGGGTGCGGGGACGCCTGCCCCGTCTTTCCGGGCAAGCGGTACCTGGACTGGCGGCTCGAGGATCCGGCGGGCCAGGGCGTGGAAGCCGTGCGGCCGATCCGGGATGAGATCGAACAGCGCGTGCGCGGCCTGCTGGCCGAGCTGGGCATCCCGGCGGCGTCAGCCTCAGCCTGAACTCGGCGGGAGCCCTGCTCGGTAACCGCGGTGGTCGGTCCCTGAGGATCTGGCTGTCCGGGAGCACACGGCAGCCCGGGCGCCACTGCCACGTGGGACACCAGGGCTGCCGTGTGCGAGCAGGGGCGAGCCGGCACGGGGGGACCAGCCCGCTCCTGCGGTCGGCGCCCGCGTACCTCCCCGGGAGAACGAGCGCCTCGACCCTCATGATCGGGTCACTTCGATCAGCGCCCTGTGCCACCTGAATGTCACTGGTGCCGAGCGATGGTCACGAATCCGGCGCCCTTGTGAACAGTCCGACGGAAAGCCGTCATGATCCACTCGCGGGTCATGCACAGGACCGACCCGCGAAGCAGCGTCCGAGCCGATCGAACCGGCTCGGACGCTGCTTCGTTTTCCGGGCCTTCCTAGGGTGTCAGCCGGGCCGCCACGACCGGGCCGGCCGCGACCTGCGGCGGGTTGGGGAGGAGGGGCGCGAGGTTGTCGCGTACGAAGTCGGCGGCTCGGCTGATGGATTCCTCGGCGCCGGTTCGGTCCTCGTAGATGCTGGTGGAGACCATGACTCCGTCGCCGGCGTCGATCCAGTAGTAGGCGATGAAGCCGGGGACCTCTCGGAGGAGGGGAATGAAGTCCTCGTCCACTCGGCGGCCCGCCTCGGCGGGGTCGGTGACGCCTTCGTAGCGCCGGACCACTGCGTACATAGCTGATCTCCTCGTCGATCCCGAAGAATTCCAGGTCGTCTTGCGTGAGACCAGGTATCCCCGGCCGTGCGTCCCGCGTTCGGGCGGCGTGCGGAAGGCACTCGGACAGGCGACGCGCGTGTGATCCGAGCCGGGGCTTCCTGTGTGAAGTTCGCGAAGTTCAGGTCAGGTCTCGACCACCGCACGACGCGCGGAACGCCGGTGCGGTTGAGGCGTACTGGGACGGGTGAGGCTCACGTGAGTTCCAGAAGATCTCTGCAGGAGCGTCACAAGGGATGCACGCCGCCTTTCTAATCGCTCGTTAGCGTTGCAGGCTGCTCGATCTCGCGTGCGAGCGCGATCAGGCCGCGGCCCAGCCGGGCCGACGGCGCCGCCCATCCAGGAAGACCACAGATGGACTACTGCTCCTCGTGTCGTCGGCACCTCAACGGTGCCCTGGTGTGCCCCGGCTGCGGCGCCTACGCACCGGACATCGCCGCCTTCATCAACGCGGGCGCCGAGGACGGCGGTTCCGCCGGTACGAGCGAGGCCCCCGGCCCGGCCCACGCGTCGTTCGCACCCCCGTCCACCGCCACGGCGACGGGCGGCACGAGGACGGCCAACGGCACGTTCACGGTCTCGGCCGGCTGGCCCGAGGACTCCGAACCGCTGTGGGACGACACGGCGACCACAGCGACCAGGGCGACCACGCCGACCACTGCGACCACGCCGACCACTGCGACCACGGCGGCCACCGCGACCGGCGCGCAGGAGACCGCGTACGCCGGTGTCGAGGACGTCGACGACGCCCCGCCCGCGTCCAAGGGCCGCGCCGCGCGCCGTCGCCAGCTGGCCCGCTGGAAGAAGAACCAGCGCCGGGCCGTGGTCGCGACCGCCGTCGCGCTCGTCGGCGGCGGCCTGACCTTGAACTCGATGGACCGCCAGTCCAACGTCAAGGCTCAGGCGAGTTCGGCCCCGGACGACAGGCCCATGGGCTCCGCGCAGGACAGGGCGGGCGACTTCAGCGAGCCGTCGTCCCCGCAGCACACCACGCCCCGCTCCTCGCGCGGCACCGACCGCCCGCGGCACGCCGAGCCCGCTGACCACTCGGCGCCGGCCCAGGCCGCCGCGCAGCACCAGGCGCCGTCCGCTACGGGCGCCCACACCGCGCCGCACACGGCGGCGCCGAGCGTCCGGCACACGCAGTCGGGCCCCGTTGCCTCCCACCCGGCCGCCTCGACCGCGGCCCCGGTCTCGGACACGCAGACCAGCACCCCGAGCACGGGCGACGCCACGTCGCAGGTCCCGAGCGGGACCACCACGCAGCAGCCGTCCGCGCCCGCGACCTCCGGCACCGGCGGTACGGACGCGAGCAGCGCCCAGACGAATCCCTCCCTGATATCGACCTCGCCGTCGAACATCTGCGTGCTGGGTCTGGTCTGCGTCTGACCTGACGCCCCAGCGCACCGCGCGCACTGCTTAATCGGCCCCGGGCCATCGCCTCTCCTACGGCGGTGGCCCGGTTCGTGTTCCGTCTGGCGTCCCTGGCCGGCGGCCGAGAGCGTCGGCTCTCCCGGTAGGTCTGCTCGGCGCAGCCATCCGTGCCCGCGGCCTCCGGCACCGGTGGTACGGACGCGGGCGGGCGCCCAGGCGAATTCCGCCCTGGCGTCCCAGCGCACCGCGTACGGGTCTGTCGGCCTCGGGCCACCGCCTGTCCCACGGCGGTGGCCCCGGTTCGCGTCCCGTCCGGTGGCCCTGGCCAGCGGCCGAAGGCGTCGGCTCTCCCGGTAGGTTTGATGCGCCTCGCACCACCCGCCCTTCTCCTCGCCCGGAGGACGCCGATGCCCTTCCCGTACGTCCTCCTCTCCGCCGCCGTCTCCCTCGACGGTTACCTGGACGACACCGGTCCCGAGCGGCTGTTGCTCTCCAGTCCGGCCGACTTCGACCGGGTCGACGAGGTGCGGGCGTCCGTCGATGCGATCCTGGTCGGCGCCGGCACCATCCGCGCCGACAACCCTCGGCTCCTGGTCAACGCGCCCGCGCGCCGGGCGGCCCGGGTCGCCGCCGGGAAGACGGAGTACCCGCTCAAGGTCACCGTCAGCGGCTCCGGCGACCTCGATCCGGGCGCGAAGTTCTGGCACACCGGCGGCGAGAAGCTCCTCTGCACGACCGAGCGCGGCGCGGAGCGGGCCCGGGGGCTGGGCATCGCGGCCGACATCGTCGCGCTGGGCCCCGACCTCGACTGGCGGGCCCTGCTCACGCACCTGTACGAGGTGCGCAGGGTCCGGCGTCTGATGGTCGAGGGCGGCGGGGCCGTCCACACGCAGCTGCTCCGCCAGGGCCTCGCCGACGAGCTCCAGCTGGTCCTCGCCCCGCTGCTCGTGGGCGACCCGAAGGCGCCCCGGCTGTTCGGGCCGGGCGACTACCAGGCCGGACGCCTGCGCCTCCTGGAGTCGCGGCGCATCGAGGACATCGTCCTGATGCGCTACGAGCCGACCGCCCCCGGCGCCGGACAGACGGTCATCGCCGCCGACCGGCACTGGATGCGGATCGCCTGCGAGCTCGCGGCGCTGTGCCCGCCCTCGCGCACGGCGTTCAGCGTGGGCGCGGTCGTGGTCGCGGCCGACGGGACGGAGCTGGCCCGCGGGTACTCCCGGGAAGGGGACGACCCGGTGGTCCACGCCGAGGAGGCCGCCCTCGCGAAGATCGAGCCCGGTGATCCGCTGCTCGCCGGCGCCACGGTGTACAGCAGCCTCGAACCCTGCGCCCGCCGCGCCTCACGCCCCGCTCCCTGCGCCCGGCTGATCCTTGAGTCCGGGGTACGCCGGGTGGTGACGGCCTGGCGCGAGCCGGACACGTTCGTCCCGGGCGCCGACGGGAGCGGGCTGCTCGCGGCCGGGGGCGCCGACGTCGTCGTCCTGCCCGAGTACGAGGCCCCGGCCAAGGAGCCGAACGGCCACCTGCTGGGCTGATCGCGGCCCGCTTCACGGGCCGATCGCGGCCGGCTTCCCGGGCTGGTCGGGGCCCGCGCGGAACGCGTGTGCATTCGGTCCCGCGGATGACGTACACTGGTTTCAACGACGCGGGGTGGAGCAGCTCGGTAGCTCGCTGGGCTCATAACCCAGAGGTCGCAGGTTCAAATCCTGTCCCCGCTACTGAAGACTCAGGGCCGGAATCCAGATCATGGATTCCGGCCCTGAGTGTTTTCCTGGGCCGCCGACTGCAACCCCACCCCCGTACGGGCTCCATCACTGAATGTGAGTGATCCGGAGCCCTCCGCGTAACAACTGACATACCGTCAGACGGCAAAGGTTTGCCCGGGCTTCGCTGAGGGGTGGTCAAGTCGCCCGGGTTTCGCCGGTGATGGCTCGTAAGTCCACCCCTGCAAACCTTGACGATCAAGAGGAACGGCTTGGAATCTCCCCCGCGGGTCTATTAACGTTCGATAACGCAGCGCGGTCGTCCCAGCCGTCACAAGAGGCGGCTCCGTGCGCACGCGCCGAATCCCGCGAGGGAACCGGGGAACCACCACCTTGGGGTGAATCACGCGGATATCGCCGTGGAAACACGGCAGGTATACGCGCGTAGGAGACCTTCCTGCTCCGAACCCGTCAGCTAACCCGGTAGGCGACGGAAGGAAAGGAGCACGCCCGCGTGGCGTCCAACCGGCCCGCCCCAGCAGCCCCCTTCGTGCCGAGTCAGCGTGGCACCGAGGCGTTCGGCTACGGCAGTTACTCCACCGACGAGGGCCCCTGGGAGGAGTGGAACCCGACCGAGGACTCCACTCGTCCGGTACGCGGCCGGCACCGCGTCGCCAAGCAGCGCGGCGGCGGGCTCGCCCGCAGCTCCACCGTTCTGGGCGTCGGCGTCATGGCCGCCGTCGGCGCGGGCGGCATGGCCAGCGCGCACGCCGGCAAGCCGCCGGTCTCGATCTCCATGCCCGACCTGCCCGTGTCCCACCTGCCGGCCGTCGGCTCCCTGCTGGAGGACGAGCCCTCCGCTCCCCAGGGTTCCGCGACCGCGCTCAGCTCCGTGGGCATGACCGGGACCGACAACGCGGAAGATGCCGGCGACGCCGGTGAGGCGCTGCGCAACCGGATCATGGCCCAGGCCGAGCAGCAGCAGGGCCAGGCGGAAAGCAAGGCCGCCGCCGCTGCCGTGGCCGCCGCCGACAAGCAGGTCGCCGACGCCGCCGCTCAGGCGGAGCAGGCCGCCGCGAGCAAGGCGGCCGCGGCCAAGGAGCAGGCGGAGGCCCAGGCCAAGAAGGCGGCCGAGGCGGCCCGGCTGGCCGAGCTCGCCAAGCAGTACGCGCTGCCGACCTCCTCGTACACGCTCACCAGCCTCTTCGGGCAGGCCGGCTCCATGTGGTCCTCCGGCTACCACACCGGTCTCGACTTCGCCGCTCCCACGGGCACGCTGATCAAGGCCATCCACAGCGGCACCATCACCCAGGCGGGCTGGGCCGGCTCCTACGGCTACCGCACGGTCCTCACCCTGGACGACGGCACCGAGCTGTGGTTCTGCCACCAGTCGTCGATCAACGTCAGCGTCGGCCAGAAGGTCTCCACCGGCGACGTCATCGGCCGCGTCGGCGCCACCGGCAACGTCACCGGCCCGCACCTCCACCTGGAGGTCCACCCGGACGGCCAGCCCATCGGCATCGACCCGATGGCATGGCTGCGCGGCAAGGGCGTCAACCCCTGACCGCTCCTTTCGCACGCTCCCCCGGTCACCGGCGGTCCTGACGGCAACCCCCCGACGTCAGGGCTGCCGGTCCGGCGTTTCCCGGGACTTTCCCGGGGCAGGAGGTGCGCGGCTACGACCGGTACGGGTTGTGGTGGACGAACGGTCCGGGATACCTCCCCGGACCCGACGGGTATCCGTACGCGCCCGGCGCCCCGTACGCCGTACCGCCCTGCTGCACTCCGTATGCCGTACCGCCCTGCTGTATCCCGTGCCCCGGCCATTGCGGGGGCACGCGTACGGGGGACGAGATCCGGGCCGCGTATTCCAGGGCCGGGCGCGCGACCTGCCGCCGGTTCCACAGCTCGGTCAGCAACTGCCGCTCGCGCAGGACGAAGTCGGGCCCCGCCCGGCCGAGCCGGCCGCGGTGGCGGAGGAACGCCAGGGACGTCGCGTACGCCTCGTACTGCGCCACGGCCCGCGCCCCCGGCTTGCCCAGGTAGCGGCGGGCGTAGTCGCGGGCCGCGCGGCGCGCGCCCATCGAACCCAGCGCGAACGGCTCGGCCGGGCTCATCCAGCCCGCCATGACATAGGCCGGGAGCTCGTCGCGGACGGTGCGCAGCTCGCGCTGGCGGGTCCAGATCACCAGCCAGGTCAGCACACCGAACGCGGGGACCATGAAGGCGGCGTACACGGCGAGGAAGCCGAGCGCCCCGAAGGAGGCCGAGCCGTTCCACAGCGCGTGCATGCTCATCGCGAGCAGCAGCCCGCACAGCGGGAGCAGGACGCGGCGCGTGCGCTGCCGGGCGGCGGCCTGCGCGGCGATGCCGAAGCCGATGCCGGTGAGCACGGTGAAGAAGGGGTGCGCGAACGGGGACATGACGACGCGCACGAAGAAGGTGGCGGCGGTGACCGAGACGATCCCGCTGTGGCCGGCGAGCTGGTCGGTGCCGAAGGCGGTGCCGAGATAGAGGATGTTCTCGGTGAAGGCGAAGCCGGTGGCGGTGAAGCCCGCTATCACCACCCCGTCGACGATTCCCGTGAAGTCCCGTCTGCGGAAGACGAACACGAGGACGACGGCCGCGGCCTTGGCGGACTCCTCGACGATCGGCGCTACGACGGTGGCGCCGACGGTGTGGGCGCCCGAGGGATCGGCGGTCGCCGTGGCTATCCAGTGGGTGGCGAAGGTGTTGGCGATGATCGCGACCAGAGCCGCCGCGCAGGCTCCCCAGGCGAAGGCGAAGATCAGGTTCCGCCAGGGGCCGGGATCGACCCGGTCCAGCCAGCGGAAGGCGGCCATGAGCAGCGGCACCGGCAGCACCGCGAGCCCCAGCCCGACCAGGAACCCCTCCGTACCGGTCTGCTCCCGCACCAGCGCGAGGATGACCAGCCCGGACAGCGCGAGCAGGGTGATCAGCGCCGCCCACCGCACCCGCCGGCGCTGCCACCAGTGCGCGTGCCGCCGCGCCCCGTGGTCGCTGGGACCGTCGGGACCGGTGGGCGGCGTCGGGCAGGGCGGGAGGGTGGCCACGGCATCGACTCTAGTGATCGACTCTGACAACGGGGGAACAAATGGACGACCGACGACCGACGACCGACGACCGACGACCGACGACCGACGACCGACGACCGGCCCGGCCGTCCGGGACGGGAACGGTCCGCGGTCCCCGGCGCCGCCCCGGTCAGCGACTCCTCAGCGACTCCTCAGCGCTCCACGCGACGGAACAGCAGATCGTTCACCACATGTCCCTTGTCCAGTCCTTGCCCCTCGAAACGGGTCAGCGGCCGGTGTGCGGGCCGGGGTGCGAAACCGCCCCCGGGCACGGTGTTCTCGAAGTCCGGGTGCGCGCCGAGCACCTCGAGCATCTGCTCGGCGTACGGCTCCCAGTCGGTCGCGCAGTGCACGATCGCGCCCGGCCGGAGGCGGGTGGCGGCCAGGCCGAGGAACTCCGGCTGGATCAGCCGCCGCTTGTGGTGGCGCTTCTTGGGCCAGGGGTCGGGGAAGTAGACGCGCAGCCCGTCGAGGGCGTCGGGGCGCAGCATCTCGCGGAGCAGGATGATCGCGTCGCCGTTGCCGACGCGGACGTTGGTGAGCCCGCCCCGCTCGGCGAGGGCCAGCAGGTTGCCCTGCCCCGGGGTGTGCACGTCGACGGCGAGGATGTTGGTGCCGGGGTCGCCGGCGGCCATCTGCGCGGTGGCCTCGCCCATGCCGAAGCCGATCTCCAGCACGACGGGCCGGTCGTTGCCGAACAGCTCGCCCAGGTCGAGGACCCGCTGACCGTCGATGTCCAGCCCCCACTTCGGCCACAGCCGCTGGAGCGCGTCCGCCTGTCCCGTGGTCACCCGGCTCCGCCGCGGCTGGAAGCTGCGGATCCGCCGCTCGAAGTGCGAACCGGCGGGATCGGGCTGCGGACCGTCGGGAAACCGCGGTTCCCCCTTGGCCCGGACCTGCTGGACGGGCGCACCGGAGGCGGGCAGCGCGGTGCCGGGCGCGTCGGCCGTACCGGTGGCGCCGAAGGTTTCGGGGGAGTTCACGGAGTCAGACACAGTGCCTCGATTTTACGTGGGCGAGGACCGCGTACCCCGGGCTCGGGCCGCCCCGGGCGGCGTCGACCGCGTCACAGCTCCCCCAGCATCGCCAGCGCCCGGCGCGCCACCTCCCGCCCGATCGGCAGGGAGGCCGTGGCCGCCGGGGACGGCGCGTTCAGCACGTGGACGGCGCGGGGCGCCTCGTGGATCAGGAAGTCGTCCACCAGGGTGCCGTCGCGCAGTACCGCCTGGGCCCGTACGCCCGGGGCCGCGCGCACCAGGTCGCGGCTCTCCACCGCCGGCAGCAGTCGGCGCACCGCGTCCACGAACGCCGGTTTCGACACCGACCGGCGCAGCTCGCCCGCGCCGTAGCGCCAGTGCCGGCGGGCCAGCGCCCGCGCGCCGGGCCACGCCAGCGTCCCGGCCAGCTCCCGGGGGCGTACGACGCTCCAGCCGTACCCCTCGCGGGCCAGCGCGGGGACCGCGTTCGGGCCGACGTGGACGCCGCCGTCGATGCCCTTCGTCAGATGGACCCCGAGGAAGGGGAACGCCGGGTCAGGCACTGGATACACCAGGCCCCGCACCAGCTCGGGCCGGGCCAGTTCGTAGTACTCCCCGCGGAACGGCACGATCCGCACCCCGGGGTCGTCCCCGGTCAGCCGGGCCACCTCGTCGCAGTACAGGCCGGCGCAGTTCACCATCACCCGCGCCCGTACGACGTCGCCGCCCGAGGTGAGCACGGCGACCCCGCGCTCCGGGCGCCGGTCCACGCGCACGACCCGCGAGCCGTACCGGATCTCGGCGCCGGACGCGTGGGCCAGCGTCCGGGCGACGCTGGTGAAGTCGCACACGCCCGTCGTCCCGACGTGGATCGCCGCGAGCCCGCGGACCAGCGGCTCGTGCTCCATGATCTGCGCGGGGCCCAGCTCCCGCACCGGGATCCCGTTCTCCCGGCCGCGCTGCACCAGGGCGTGCAGCCGGGGCAGCTCCGCGCGGTCCGTGGCGACGATCAGCTTGCCGGTGACGGCGTGGGCGACGCCGTACTCGGCGCAGAACTTCACCATCTCCGCGGCGCCCCGCACCGCGTACCGCGCCTTCAGGGAACCGGGCCGGTAGTAGATCCCGCTGTGGATGACGCCGCTGTTGCGTCCCGTCTGGTGCCGGGCGGGACCGGGCTCCTTCTCCAGGACCGTCACCGCCGTGCCCGGCGCGGCGCGCGTGATCGCATACGCCGTCGCCAGACCGACGATCCCACCGCCGACCACCAGCACGTCACAGTCGTACGCAACCTCGGGCACCCGCACCACCTCCCACCTCGATAGTGCACTGCGCCACTGACAACGCGTTGAAACGTCGGGGAGTGCCGCGCCGCCGAGGGGATCGGGCGGGGTTACGCCGGGGCGACCAGCAGGGGCCGGGCCCGCTCGCGCAGCTCCACCACCTGTGGCTCGTCGCCGTACGGCTCCAGCCGGTGCAGCAGGTCCTTGACGTACTCCGTCGTCCGCGCCGACGAGATCCGCCCGGCGACCTCCACGGCCCGCACGCCCTGCTCGCACGCCGCGTCCAGGTTGCCCGACTCCAGCTCGGCGACCGCCGAGACGACCAGGCGCAGCCCGTGCGAGCGCACGTACTCCTCCGTCGGCTTCGACAGCGCCTGCTCGGTGAAGCGGCGGACCTGGCGCGGTGCCTTCAGGTCGCGGTAGCACTCCGCGGCGTCGGCGGCGAAGCGGTCGTAGGAGTAGAAGCCGAGCCAGGACGGGTCGTGGTCGCCGTCACGGGCGCGCTCCAGCCAGCCCTCGGACGCGCGCAGCGCCCCGCCGGCCGCCTGCGCGTCACCGGCGCGCGCGTGCGCGCGTGCCTCGACGAGGCGGAAGAAGCTCATGGTGCGGGCGGTGGCCAGGCCCCGGTTGCGCTCCAGGGCGGCCTGCGCGAGGTCGACGCCCTCGTCGCCGAAGCCGCGGTACGTCGCCTGGAGCGACATGGACGCCAGCACATAGCCGCCCAGCGGGACGTCCGCCGCCGCGCGCGCGAGGCGCAGCGCCTGGATGTAGTAGCGCTGCGCGGCCTCCTGCTGGCCGGTGTCGAAGGCCATCCAGCCCGCGAGCCGGGTGAGTTCGGCGCTGGCCCCGAACAGGGCGCGGCCGACCTCGTCGGAGTACGAGCCGAGCAGCAGCGGGGCCGCCTCCACGCGTAAACACTCGGGGACCATCGACGAACGCCAGTCGCCCCCGCCGTACTTGGAGTCCCACCGGCGCGCGTCCTCGGCGGCCTCCCGCAGCTTCTGCACATCGCTGTGGCCGACTTTGAGCGGTGCGCCGGAACTCTCGGAGGGGTTCGCGTCCCGGGCGACCGACGTGTCGGCGGGGGTTATCAGCCAGCGTGAGGCGGGTGTCGCGTAGGCGCTCACCGCGAAGGATCCGGCGAGCGACTGCCAGATGCCGCCGGAGCCGGCCCGGCGTCCGGCGAGGTCGAGACGGTACAGCTCGGTGGCCGAGCGCACCGCCTGTCCCACGTCTCTGGGGAAGGCCAGGCCGACCTCGGGCGCGGGATCGGCGTCCGCCAGGCCGATCTCGTGGAGCGGCACCGGGCGGCCGAGCTTCTGACCGATCGCGGCGGCGATGAGATGGGGCGCGGCACCCTGCGGCACCATGCCCTTCGACACCCAGCGCGCCACCGAGGTCTTGTCGTAGCGGAGCGTCAACCCGCGTTGTGCGCCGAGGTCGTTGACGCGCCGCGCGAGGCCCGCGTTGCTGATTCCCGCGAGGGCGAGAACGGCGCCGAGCTTCTCGTTCGGCCCGCGTTGCTCCCTGGACATGCGCCACCCCTCGACACAGACGGCTGTCGCGCTGGCATAACCACGCGGCATTCGTAAACCCAGCGTAGTTCGCCGGATCCCAAGCGTTAAGGGGCATTGTTCCGGATGGCGGGATTGTGGTCCGTACGGGAGTACGGACCTGCACGCACCGTGCACAAGGCGGCGCGTCGTGCCCCCGTCGTGTGTGGCCGTGCGCCCGTGCGTGCGCTCTACTCCGGCCATCCCGGGAGCGGTTGCATGGGTCCTGCGTGGGTCGGCCCGCTGCATTGGATCCAGCGGGCTGGGGGACACCGCCACCTACATCCCCGCGGGTGGCGGACCGGTCCGGGAGGTGATGCCCGCCTCCCGGACTGTGCGCGTTCCCATGCCGTCCGTGCACTGCGCAGAGCCTGTACGGAGCGTGCCCAAACCTGCTGAGGCTACGGCGAATTGGCCGAAAATCGTTCCCGCCTTCCACCGGCGATCACCGCTCCCACCACGCATGTTGAGGGCGCGAAGGGCGTTCTGGGGGAGTGAACCGGGGGCGCATTCGAGTCGGAGCCGGACGCCGATCACCGTGCCTCGTACGGCGGTTCGCGCCCCGCCAAGCGCGCAAGTTCGTCCGCGATCGACGGACCGAAGGCGGCGCCACCGCACCGCAGGGGCGCTTCCTTCATGGCAGCATGTGAACCGTTCGTACGGTGCACTGGTTGTCCACAGCCTGTGGAGGCGTCGATGCGGTGGTTGGTGGGGTGGAGCAGCGCCTCCGTCGGTGCCGCGCGGGCCGGGTCCGCCGGATACGTCGGCCACGCGGCCGGACACGACGGCGAGACCGTGCACCCCGTCGGCTCCCAACTCCTGTGGGGCGACCCCGATCCGCTCTGGGCGGTCGGTGACTGGCGGCCCGACGAGGTCCGCGTGGTGAAGGCCGACGCGCAGAACCGGATCGCCGTACTGGGCACCTGCGGCGCCTCCGACGAGGAGCTGCGGCTCGGCCTGGTCACCGCGCGCGGAGGGGCACTTCGGCATCTGACCGCCTGGCCGGGCAGCTACACGGCCATCGTCCAGGTGGGCCGCCGGATCACCGTCTGCGGCGATCTCGCGGGCGCCCGCCCGGTGTTCTACACCCCCTGGGCCGGCGGCACCGCCTACGCCACGGCCGCGCTCCCGCTCGCCGACCTCATCGAGGCCAGCCTCGACTTCGGCCACCTCGCGGCCCTGCTCGCCGCCCCCGACGTACCGGCCGCACTGCACGACTCCACCCCGTACGACGGCGTACGCAGGATCCCGCCCGGGCACGCGCTGGTGCTGCGCGCCGGAGCGCGCGAGATCGCCGGGTACGAGCCGGTCGCCTCCCTCGCGGTGGCGGCCGCCACGGCCGACCCCGACCGCGCCGTGGAGGCCGTGCGCGACGCGCTCGTGGAGGCGGTACGCACCCGCCTCGCCGCGCCCCGGCACGTCCCCGGCACCGACCTGGACCCCGGCCCGGTGCCCGGCATGGGCCCCGCCGAACGCCGCGCCGCGCGCGGGATGCCCGTCCCGGGGATCGGCGCCGACCTCTCCGGCGGCCCCGCCTCGGGCACGCTGGCCCTGCTGGCCGCGGGCCTGCCCGGCATGCCGGGCACCGTCCTCGGCCACGGCACGGGCGCGGGCGAGCGCCTGCTCGCGGTCACCTTCAACGACCTGGCCGTCGGCGGCCGCGAGGCCGAACTGGAGCGGGCGGGCGCGCTCGCGGCCAACCCCCGCCTGCACCATGTGGTGGTGACCGGCGGCGAGGACGTGCTGCCGTACGCCGAACTGGACGGCCCGCTCACGGACGAGCCCGGGCCCTCGCTCGTCGCCGCGGCACGCCACCGCGTGCGGCTCGCCGCGGGCAGCGCGGACCACTTCACGGGGTACGGCGCCCGGCAGGTCCTGGACGCCCACCCCGCCCGCCTCGCGGACCTGCTGATGGACCGCCAGCGCCGCCATCTGGTGCGCCCGGTCGCCGCCCTGGCCCGCGCCGACGGCTCGGTGCTGGTCCCCGCGCGCGTGTACGGCGCGGCACGGCGGCTCGCGCGCACGCCCTACCGGGCCGGTCTGGAGTCGCTCGCCGAACGCCTGCTGCACCGCCGCTTCGACGAGCCCGGCGGGGCGGCGGGCGCCTCCCTCGCCGCGCTCGCCTGGGCGAGACCGGGGCCTGCGGCCCGCTGGCTGACGGGGGAGGCACTGGCCGAAGTATCGGTTCTGCTGCAAGGGGCCGTGCACCGCGCCGGTGCGGGCACCGTCCAGCGCCCCGGCGACTACCGCGCGCGGGCCGCGCTGGCCCGGCACGCCGCCGATCTGCGCGTGCTGGAACAGGCCGCCGAAGTCCGCTCCCAGCGGCTGCACGCGCCCTTCCTCGACAACCAGGTCGTACGCGCCTGCCGCGCCCTGCCCGAGGCCCTGCGCATCCAGCCCGGCGCCCGCGGCGCCATCCTGCGCACGGTCCTGAGAGGCGCCGGCATCAGCGACCTCCCGCCCGGCTGGGGCACCCCCTCCCACGCCTCGTCGGCCGCCGCCGCCCGCACGGGTCTGCGCGTCGGCGTCGACCCGCTCATCTCCCTCTTCGCCACCCCCCTGCTGGCCGAGGCCGGCCTGGTCGAGGCCCGCGTGGTCCGCAAGGCCCTGCGCGCCGCGGCCGAGGGGGCGCCGCTGCCCCTGGACGGCCTCGCCGACCTGGTCTCCCTGGAGCTCTGGCTGCGCCGGCTGCTCGCCCGCCGGGGCACCTGCTGGAGCGGCACCCCGGCCCGCGCGCGGGCGGTGCCCGCCGGCATCGCACCCCGAAGGGGAGCGCTGGCCTCCGGCTGAGCGCCCCCGGACGCTCCCCTGCGCCCTACTGACAGGTGAACTTGGACTGCGCCCAGTCCGCGAGAGCCACGGAGTCGAAGGCGTTGTGCGGCTCCACCACCAGACGCACCGTCTTGCGCCCGGTCAGGTTCACATGGACCGGGACGGCCGCGTCCCCGCCCTTGACCATGCCCGAGTTCCACATCGGGACGCCGTCCGCGAAGACGGAGAAGTTCACCTTGCCGAGCCCCATGGTCGCGTCGTCGACACCGGCCATCGCGTCGTACGCGGTGCACGTGCGGTTGAGGTCGATCGTGACCGACGACTCGCCGTGGACGGTCACCCCGTGCGCGTACTGCCGGCCGCCGATGGACACGCTGGAGCGCTGCCACACCCAGCTGCTCTCACCGAGCCGCATCTCCGGCTCGCTGCCGTCCCCGGCCAGGTTGTATTTCAGCTCGCTCCACTTGTAGACGGCGGGCGGGGGAGCCGTCGTCGGGGCCGGCGGCGGCGTGGGCGTGGGCTTCGGCGGTGCCGGCTTCGGGGTGGGTGACGGCTTCGGAGTGGGTTTCGGCTTCGGCTTCGGCGGCGGGGTGGGCGACGGCTTCGGAGCCGGCTTGGCGACCACCGGCGCCGGGGGCGGCGGCGGGGGCGCCGGCTGCTTCGACGGGGGCGCGGGCGCCGGCGGCTCCGCCTGCACGGCGGGCGGGGGCGGGGACGGCTTGGCTGCCTCCTTGACCGGGTGGCTGTCGTTCACCAGGGCGAGCGCCAGCGCGGCGGCCGCCACCGCGACCACGCCTGCCGCGATACCGGCCTTCACCGGCGCGCCCAGCCCCTCCGAGGCGGCACCGCCGCCCGCGGCCCCGCCGGACGAGCCGCCGCTCGCCGCGGCCGCAGCACCTGCGGCGCCCACTCCGGCACCACCGGCGACGATCCCGAGCGCCTTGGCGTACCCGGCGACGCCGAACCAGCCGACCACCGCGACCGGGACGACGGCGGGGATGCCGCTCGCGACCTCCTCGATCTGGGCGGCCGCCAGCCGGCACCGGGCGCACTCCTCCAGGTGCTTGCGCAGCCCCCGTTCGGCGCGGATGCGCAGCTTGCGGCGCGCGTACGTGCCGAGCTGGTCGGCGTAGCGCGCGCACTCCTCGTCACCGGCGAGCGCGGCGCTGACGTGCGCCTGGAGATAGGCCTGTTTGAGGCCCTCGCGGGCCCGGCTGGCCAGCACGCGCGTGCCGTTGGCGTCGAGACCGAAGAGGGTGGCCACCTCGCTCGGCGACTCGTCCTCCACCTCGGTGTGCCACAGCACCGCCTGCCAGCGCTCGGGCAGCGAGCGGAACGCCTGCATCGCCATGGACTGCTCGGCCTCGTGCATGGCCCGCACATCGGCGCCCAGCTCGAGGGTGTCGTCGTCGGACACCTCGGAGGAACGCGCGGCCTGCGTGGCGAACACCGCGAAGTCGTCGACCAGTTGCTCGCGCCGGGCCGACTTGGTCCAGCTCGCGGCGACCCGCCGGACGGAGGTGAGCAGATAGGCGCGTACGGCGTGCTCGGGTCCCGAACCGCCGCGCACCGCCTGGAGCATGCGGGCGAAGACCTCGGCGGTGAGGTCGTCGGCGGTGTGGGCGTCCCGGCAGCAGGTGCGCGCGTACCGGCGCACGGCGTCGGCGTGGCGCCGGTACAGCTCCTCGTACGCGCTGTCCTCGCCCGCGCGCATCCGCTCGATCAACTGGCTGTCGCCGGGCGGCACATCGTGCGGCGGAGGCAGGACACTGCCCTCGCGCTGAGCGGGAACCCCGCCCTCGACCGCATCAGCGGCATCCGGTACGTCCGGCCGGCCACCCTGGCTCGGCACCTGCGGCGAGGTGAGTTCCCCGGCCTCGCCGTCCCCGTCACCGAAGGACTCGTCCCACCCGTCAACGCTCATCGCGGAAAGCCCCCGAAGCTTGCCCAATCCGGCCCGATCACCGGGTCAGGGTGCCATACCGGCTTTTCGCTGAGAGCCCCGCAGTGCGTATGTACCACTCATCCGGGGGGACTTGCCCACATCCGGTACTAGACATCACCCGAACGGGGAAGGCTCAACAGGCCTGCCCCGCCCTGTACTTGATCGACGACCGCTGCCCGGGACGGCAGCGGTACGGCCGCGATGTCAGGTCCGTCACGTCACGCCGGCCGGGAACGCAGCCCCGCCAGCAGGATGTCCAGCAGCCGAGCCGAGGCCGCCGCCTGCTGGGCCGCGTCCGGCAGCGAGGGCGCCCCCGTGGCGATCACCAGCAGGACGTCCGACACCGACACGTCGGACCGCAGCGCGCCCGCCGCGTGCGCCCGCGCCACGAGCCGGCCCACCACGTCGAGCAGCGCCGCCGCCCCCGTGTCGTCGTCCGCCACGGCCACCGGCTCCTCCGGAACCAGCCGCAGTTCACCGCCGCCCGGCTGCGTCCGCTGCTGCGGCACCCGCGCCTCGTCGGCCACGGCGCCCCCGCCCTCGTCCGCGACGCCGACCCGCAGCACCTGCGGCGGCAGCAGCCGCCCGGCACCCGAGGCCACCGACGTCCGCAGGAAGCGCGACAGCGCCGACCACGGCTCGTCCTCCTGGCCGAGCGCCGCACGCGCCTGCTCGGTCAGCCGCGCGGTCTCCTCCGCGGCTATCCGGCGGACCAGGACGTCCTTGCTCGGGAAGCGCCGGTACACCGTGCCGACACCGACCCGCGCACGCCGCGCCACGTCCTCCATCGGCGCGCCGTACCCGAGTTCACCGAAGACCTCGCGGGCCGCGCGCAGCACGTGCTCCAGATTGCGCTGGGCGTCCACCCGCAGCGGCGCCGTACGCGAGCCCTCCGTCCGGCCGCTCGCCGCCGCACCCCCGGGCGCGACCACGGAGGCCGATGACCACTGCGTGTCCTGAATATGCATATGTGTTCCCCCGGTTCATGACGTCTCCCCCCGGAGACTCCCCGCCACCGAATCCGGGGTGCGGGGAACTGGTTCTCGGACCGGGACCGCCCCTCGCGGACCCGTTCGGCCACATCCTCTGCACCCCGTCGTCACACGAACATAGTTGAGCCGGAGTCAATTCAGAAGGGGGAGGTTCCGCACAGAGCGCCCCCCGATCGGAGTACCGGCCATCTTCGCCCCGGTTGCTCCCTCTTGATCCCTTCCTCGCGCCCCCGCTGACCTGCTCGCTCCCGCCCCTCCCGGTGATCCGCCCGGCCCGGCCTCCGCACGGCTGACGGTCATACAAATTGCCGAGCCTGTGGACAAACACCGGCGCCGGGTGCGTCATGGGATGGTGAAGGAACGTGCGCGCATTCTCGTTGTCGGCGGCGGCTACGTCGGGATGTCCACCGCCCTGCGCCTGCAACAGCGGCTGAAACGGGAGATCCGGCGAGGTGAGGCCCAGGTCACGGTGGTCGCCCACGACGCCCGGATGACGTACCGGCCGCTCCTTGCCGAAGCGGCCGCCGGCTCGGTCTCCCCCCGCCACGTCGTCGTCCCGCTGCGCCGCGTCCTGGACCGGTGCCGGGTCGTCATCGGCGAGGTCACCGCCGTCGACCACGCCCGGCGCACCGCCACCCTCACCACCCCCGCCACCGGCGAGAAGAGCACCGGCGCACCCGCCCTCGCCTACGACGAACTCGTCCTCGCCCCGGACTCCGGCCGGCGCACCCCGCCCGTCCCCGGTCTGGCCGAGCACGGCATCGGCCTCACGACCGTCGAGGAGGCCATCGGGCTGCGCAACCACGTCATCGAGCAGATGGACATCGCCTCCTCCACACGCGACCCCGAGCTCCGCGACGCGGCCCTCACCTTCGTCTTCGTCGGAGGCGGCCGCACCGGGATCGAGGCGCTCGCCGCGCTGGAGGACATGGCCCGGCACGCCGCCCGCTCGTACCACAACATCCGGCCCCAGGACATGACTTGGATCCTCGTGGAGGCCTCCGGCCGCGCCCTGCCGGAGGCCGACGCGGACACCAGCCGCCGCGCCGTCGCCGAGCTGCGCGGCCGCAACATCCAGGTCGTCCTCGACACGCGCCTGGAGTCGTGCGCCGACCGCGTCGCCGTACTGAGCGACGGCCGCCGCGTGCCGGCCCGCACGATCGTCTGGACCGCCGGCGCCGGACCCCACCCCCTCCTCGCCGCCACCGGAATGCCGCTCGACGCGCGCGGACGCCTCGTCTGCACCTCCCGGCTGGCCGTCGAGGGCGTCGACCACGTGTGGGCCGCGGGCGACGCCGCCTCCGTCTCCGGGGTCACCGCCACCGGCTCCGGCGGAGAGACCGCCCGTCAGGCCAGGCTGCTCGGCGACAACATCGCCCACGCCCTGCGCGGCGAACCGCTGGAGACGTACGCGCACCGGCCGGCCGACGCGGTCGCCTCGCTCGGGCTGCACAAGGGCGTCGCGCGGCTCCACGGGCGCGGACTGACGGGCTACCCTGCCTGGTTCATGCACCGCGTCCAGCACCTCAGCAGGGTGCCCACCCTCCACCGCAAGGCCCGCGTGCTCGCCGAATGGACCCTGTCCGGCTTCTTCGAACGGGAGATCGTCTCCCTCGGGTCCCTCGAACATCCGCAGCCCGAGTTCGAACTCGCGCCCGGGGGAAAGCCTCCCCGCGGCCCCTCGGACAACCCGAAGGAGTCGTTCTGACCGGAGCGAGGAACTCCGCGGACCGCTCCCGGCGTCTGACGGATGTCGCTGCGGTCCTCCGCACTGCCACACTGCTCCACGACCTGGACGGGCACCCGCCGGTCCTCAGCACCCACGAGGCATTCCCCACTGTGAACTTCACGCGCTGGAGCGCCCGGCTCCCCGGAACGCAGCGCCGCGCCGCAGCGCGGACCGAGCACGCCGTCCCCTCGGACCGGCGGGGGGAAGGCTCCGTGCCCGCGGCCCGCGTCGAACGGCGGACGGACGGGTCAACGACCGGGACCGCGGTCGACGAGCTGCCCGCGCGCGAGGTCCTCGACCGCGTCCCGGCCCTCGTCGCCCTGCTGCACGGCCCCGACCACCGCGTCACGTACGTCAACGACGCCTATGTCGCCGCTTTCGGCACCCGAGCCCTGGGCGAACCGGCCCGCGACGCCCTCCCGGAGCTGGCCGAACTGGGCCTCATGCCCCTCCTCGACCAGGTCCTGCGCAGCGGCAGGTCCCGCACGCTCAAGTCCCGCAAGGCGCTCGACGGCCGCTCCTACACGTTCACCTGCACCCCCGTCGGCGAGGATGGCGACGCGGGCGTGCTCGTCTTCGCCGCCGACGTCACCGACCACGCCGAGGCCGCCGAGCGCCTGCGCGCCAGCGAGCGCCGCCAGCGCGAGACCGCGGTGACCCTCCAGCGCTCCCTGCTCCCGCAGGAGCTGGAACAGCCGGACGACCTGCGCATCGCCGCCACCTACCAGCCCGGTGGCACGGAGGCCGCGGTCGGCGGCGACTGGTACGACGTCATCACCCTGGGCGGCGGCCGCACCGCACTCGTCATTGGCGACGTGATGGGCCGGGGCGTGCGCGCCGCGGCCGTGATGGGCCAGCTCCGTACGGCGGTCCGCGCGTACGCCCGCCTCGACCTGCCCCCGCACGAGGTGCTCCAGCTCCTCGACGGCCTCGCCACCGAGATCGACGCCAACCAGATCGCCACGTGCGTGTACGCCGTCCACGACCCCAACGAGGGCCGGCTGATGTACGCCTCCGCCGGCCACCTTCCGATCCTGGTCCGCGACGAGAGCGGTACGGTGCTGCGCGCCGACGAGCCGACCGGGCCGCCGCTCGGCACCGGCGACTGGATGCACGCCTCGGGCTCGGTCCCCCTCACCCCCGGCTCCACGGCGGTCCTCTACACGGACGGCCTGGTCGAGCGCAGGAACGAGGACCTGGACGAGGGAATCGCCTCCCTGGAGCGCGCCCTGGCCGGTGCGACCGGCACGCCTCAGGTGGTCTGCGACCGCCTGGTCCGCTCGGCCGGCGTCACCGCCGACCACGACGACGACGTGGCGGTCCTGGTCCTGCAGCACCCCGCCCACAAGGGCGCCGACGGCGAGCTCTTCCGCAACGCCGCCCTGGAGCTCCTCGGCGGCGTGGAAGCCGCCCCGCGCGCGCGGGCGTTCGCCTCCGGCGTGCTGACGAGCTGGCGCTTCCCCGTCGAACTCCACGACCTGGGCGTCCTGGCCGCCAGCGAACTGGTCGCCAACTCCCTCCAGCACGGCACCCCGCCCATGCGCCTCAGACTCCGCCGCACCGACCGCCGACTGATCATCGAGGTCACGGACGGAGACGAGCACCTGCCGCGCCGCCGCAGCGCGGAACCGGGGGACGAGGCGGGCCGGGGCATCGCCATCGTCGCGACGATCGCCTCCAGCTGGGGATCACGCAGAACCCCGGAGGGCGGCAAAGCGGTGTGGTGCGAGTTCGCCCTGCCCCGCACCACCTAGCCGCACATATACGAAGACCTACCGAGTGGGGAGGCCTGCCGGGTGGAGGCCTACGCCTCCGCGGTCACCGGCTCCGAGGGCGCGGCGCCACCGCGCGCGACGATCCGCGTCCTCGCCGACCACGGCCGGTCCTGTTCGGCGGTGAGCCGGCGCCCCAGCCGCACCGCGAGCACGCTGATGCCCAGCGAGAACAGCACGAAGGTCACGATGTACGGCGCGTGCAGCGAGGCCCCCATCGGACCGCCCACCGCCGGCCCGAGCGCCAGTGCGAGCTGCTTCACCAGGGCGAAGGCCGAGTTGTACTGCCCCGCCTCACCCTCCGGTGCCAGGTCGGCGACCAGCGGGGCGACGGTCGGCGACAGCATCGCCTCACCGAGCCCGAACAGGGCGTACGTCGACACGAACGCGGCGGTCGCCATCTCCTGGCTGCCGTGGCCGAGCCCCGCGTACCCGGCCGCGACCCACGCGGCGGCCCAGAGCAGCCCGACGGCCGCGATGACCCGGGTCCGCCTGCGGCGCTCGACGAACCGCAGCACGGCGAACTGCGCGACCACGATCATCAGCGTGTTCGCCGCCAGCCCGGTCCCCAGTGTGGACGTGGAGACGCCCGCGGCCTCGACGCCGTACGCGCTCAGGCCCGACTCGAACTGTCCGTAACAGGCGAAGAACAGCACGAAGCCCAGTACGCACAGCTGCACCATGGCCCGGTTGCCCAGCATCCGCTTCCAGCCACCTCTGGCGGAGCCGGAGGGAGCCTCCTCGATGTGCGGCGCATGCGGCATCCGCACTGTCGACATCAGCACGATCAGCAGCAGGAACACCGCCGCCTCGATCGCGAACAGCAGAGTGAAGGAGGAGACGCGCGAGGTGTCGACGAGGTGACCGCCGATGAGGCCGCCCACGCCGAGCCCGAGGTTCTGCAGGAAGAACTGCATCGCGAACGACCGCGACCGCGTGTCGGAGGTCGAGCAGTCCACGATCATCGTCGCCAGCGCAGGCTGCATGACCGCCTGCCCCGCCCCGAGCAGCGCCGCGGTGATCAGGACGCTCCACGCCTGACCCGAGAGCCCCAGACCCAGGGCTCCCAGCGCGGACGCGACCAGGGCGGCGAGCAGCACCGGAAGCGGACCGCGCCGCACGATCGCGCGGCCGGCGAACGGCAGCACGATCAGCGCGGCCGCGGCGAAGACGGCGAGGACGAGCCCCGCCGTCATGGCTCCCAGTCCCCGCACCTGCGCCACATAGACGTACAGGTAGGGGACGGTGAAGCCGAGCCCGAACGCGCTGAGTGCGTTGCCCGCGTGGATCCGGCGCATCGCTGCGCCCATCTCCCTGGTCACGTTCACCTCTCTCTGGATCTCTGACTCTCTGGTGGCACGGCCCAGTGCTTAGGGCCGAAGACTTCGAACATAAACTTCAACCCTAAACAGTACAGGGAGAAGGACTTCAACGCCAAGCAGCCGCGTGCCATACTCGTCGGCATGGGCGACTCCCCCGGAACCATCGGCATCGGCAGCGAACCGACCCTCGAGGAACAGATCGCCGCCTACCAGCGCGAGTTCCAAGGCCTCGACCCCCAGGTCGAGAAGATCGTCTCGGCGCTGTCCCGCCTGAACCGGCGGATGAACGTCGCCTACGGCCGCCAGACCGCGGCCCTCGGCATCAGCAACGCCGAGTGGGAGGTGCTCAAGGCCCTCGTCCTCTCCGGCGCCCCCTATCGCATGGGCCCCGGCGAACTGGCCAAGCGGCTCGGCCTCACGCCGGCCGCGATGACCCACCGCATCGACCGCATGGTGTCGGAGGGGCTGGTCACCAGGGAGCGGGACGAGTCCAACCGCGTCCGCGTCATCGTGGAGCTGACGCCCGACGGTCGCGAGAAGTGGCTCGAGGCCATGCGGCTCGCCACCGTCTTCGAAGAGGACCTGCTCCAGGACCTCTCCCCGGAGGATCGGACCGTCCTCGGCGAGGCCCTGACCAGCCTCCTGCGCAGGGTGGAGCACGCTCAGCCGGACGCCGGCGGCCGTCTCAGCGACCTGGACTGAAAAAATCTTGACAGCAGGGGTTGACGCCCCCCTGGCAGATCCGTAGAGTACTTCGAGTTGCCAGCGAGCCGTAGTGCTCCGGAGCGACACTCTCGCCGCGGATGCGGCACCCAACCATGAGCACGATCTCCCGAACGGGATGTTTTCGGCATGTCATATGCCCGAATCCATTTCGCCTCGGAGTGCGGCAGCCCGATTAGGAGCTGCCGGAAAGATCCGCTAATGTTTGGGACGTCGGAACGGCCGCAGGGCCGGGAAGACAAACCCCGCTGACTGGGGGTCAGACACCGAAAAGGATCTGATAGAGTCGGAACCGCCGGAAAGGGAAACGCGAGAGCGGGAACCTGGAAAGCACCGAGGAAATCGGATCGGAAAACGGTCTGATAGAGTCGGAAACGCAAGACCGAAGGGAAGCGCCCGGAGGAAAGCCCGAGAGGGTGAGTACAAAGGAAGCGACCGTTCCTTGAGAACTCAACAGCGTGCCAAAAGTCAACGCCAGATATGTTGATACCCCGTCTCCAGCAGTAGCTGGGGCGAGGTTCCTTTGAAATAACACAGCGAGGACGCTGTGTGCGAGGGGACTATTCCTCCTCTCGCACCGCTCTCGTGGTGTTCATCCCGATTACGGGAAAACATTCACGGAGAGTTTGATCCTGGCTCAGGACGAACGCTGGCGGCGTGCTTAACACATGCAAGTCGAACGATGAAGCCCTTCGGGGTGGATTAGTGGCGAACGGGTGAGTAACACGTGGGCAATCTGCCCTTCACTCTGGGACAAGCCCTGGAAACGGGGTCTAATACCGGATAACACTGCGGATCGCATGATCTGCGGTTAAAAGCTCCGGCGGTGAAGGATGAGCCCGCGGCCTATCAGCTTGTTGGTGAGGTAATGGCTCACCAAGGCGACGACGGGTAGCCGGCCTGAGAGGGCGACCGGCCACACTGGGACTGAGACACGGCCCAGACTCCTACGGGAGGCAGCAGTGGGGAATATTGCACAATGGGCGAAAGCCTGATGCAGCGACGCCGCGTGAGGGATGACGGCCTTCGGGTTGTAAACCTCTTTCAGCAGGGAAGAAGCGAAAGTGACGGTACCTGCAGAAGAAGCGCCGGCTAACTACGTGCCAGCAGCCGCGGTAATACGTAGGGCGCAAGCGTTGTCCGGAATTATTGGGCGTAAAGAGCTCGTAGGCGGCTTGTCACGTCGATTGTGAAAGCTCGGGGCTTAACTCCGAGTCTGCAGTCGATACGGGCTAGCTAGAGTGTGGTAGGGGAGATCGGAATTCCTGGTGTAGCGGTGAAATGCGCAGATATCAGGAGGAACACCGGTGGCGAAGGCGGATCTCTGGGCCATTACTGACGCTGAGGAGCGAAAGCGTGGGGAGCGAACAGGATTAGATACCCTGGTAGTCCACGCCGTAAACGGTGGGAACTAGGTGTTGGCGACATTCCACGTCGTCGGTGCCGCAGCTAACGCATTAAGTTCCCCGCCTGGGGAGTACGGCCGCAAGGCTAAAACTCAAAGGAATTGACGGGGGCCCGCACAAGCGGCGGAGCATGTGGCTTAATTCGACGCAACGCGAAGAACCTTACCAAGGCTTGACATACACCGGAAAGCATTAGAGATAGTGCCCCCCTTGTGGTCGGTGTACAGGTGGTGCATGGCTGTCGTCAGCTCGTGTCGTGAGATGTTGGGTTAAGTCCCGCAACGAGCGCAACCCTTGTCCCGTGTTGCCAGCAGGCCCTTGTGGTGCTGGGGACTCACGGGAGACCGCCGGGGTCAACTCGGAGGAAGGTGGGGACGACGTCAAGTCATCATGCCCCTTATGTCTTGGGCTGCACACGTGCTACAATGGCCGGTACAATGAGCTGCGATACCGTGAGGTGGAGCGAATCTCAAAAAGCCGGTCTCAGTTCGGATTGGGGTCTGCAACTCGACCCCATGAAGTCGGAGTCGCTAGTAATCGCAGATCAGCATTGCTGCGGTGAATACGTTCCCGGGCCTTGTACACACCGCCCGTCACGTCACGAAAGTCGGTAACACCCGAAGCCGGTGGCCCAACCCCTTGTGGGAGGGAGCTGTCGAAGGTGGGACTGGCGATTGGGACGAAGTCGTAACAAGGTAGCCGTACCGGAAGGTGCGGCTGGATCACCTCCTTTCTAAGGAGCACTTCTTACCGGGCTTGCCCGGTCAGAGGCCAGATCATCAGCGAACGTCTGATGCTGGTTGCTCATGGGTGGAACGTTGACTATTCGGCCAGGGTCTCGGGTCGGAGGCTGCCAGTACTGCTCGCAAGAGTGTGGAACGCATGATCTTCGGACGGGGGCTTGGCCGGGCACGCTGTTGGGTGTCTGAGGGAATGATCTTCTCCTCAGTCGCCGGCCCCAGTGCACTCACCGGTTTGTCTGGTGGGGTGATGGGTGGCTGGTCGTTGTTTGAGAACTGCACAGTGGACGCGAGCATCTGTGGCCAAGTTTTTAAGGGCGCACGGTGGATGCCTTGGTACCAGGAACCGATGAAGGACGTGGGAGGCCACGATAGTCCCCGGGGAGCCGTCAACCAGGCTTTGATCCGGGGGTTTCCGAATGGGGAAACCCGGCAGTCGTCATGGGCTGTCACCCGCTGCTGAACACATAGGCAGTGTGGAGGGAACGCGGGGAAGTGAAACATCTCAGTACCCGCAGGAAGAGAAAACAACCGTGATTCCGGGAGTAGTGGCGAGCGAAACCGGATGAGGCCAAACCTACGACGTGTGAGACCCGGCAGGGGTTGCGTCGTGGGGGTTGTGGGATCTCTCTTTCACAGTCTGCCGGCTGTGAGACGAGTCAGAAACCGTTGATGTAGACGAAGGACATGCGAAAGGTCCGGCGTAGAGGGTAAGACCCCCGTAGTCGAAACGTCAGCGGCTCGTTTGAGAGACACCCAAGTAGCACGGGGCCCGAGAAATCCCGTGTGAATCTGGCGGGACCACCCGCTAAGCCTAAATATTCCCTGGTGACCGATAGCGGATAGTACCGTGAGGGAATGGTGAAAAGTACCGCGGGAGCGGAGTGAAATAGTACCTGAAACCGTGTGCCTACAAGCCGTGGGAGCGTCGGAAGCACTTTGGTGCTTCTCGTGACTGCGTGCCTTTTGAAGAATGAGCCTGCGAGTTTGCGGTGTGTTGCGAGGTTAACCCGTGTGGGGAAGCCGTAGCGAAAGCGAGTCCGAACAGGGCGATTCAGTAGCACGCTCAAGACCCGAAGCGGAGTGATCTAGCCATGGGCAGGTTGAAGCGGAGGTAAGACTTCGTGGAGGACCGAACCCACCAGGGTTGAAAACCTGGGGGATGACCTGTGGTTAGGGGTGAAAGGCCAATCAAACTCCGTGATAGCTGGTTCTCCCCGAAATGCATTTAGGTGCAGCGTCGTGTGTTTCTTGCCGGAGGTAGAGCACTGGATAGGCGATGGGCCCTACCGGGTTACTGACCTTAGCCAAACTCCGAATGCCGGTAAGTGAGAGCACGGCAGTGAGACTGTGGGGGATAAGCTCCATGGTCGAGAGGGAAACAGCCCAGAGCATCGACTAAGGCCCCTAAGCGTACGCTAAGTGGGAAAGGATGTGGAGTCGCACAGACAACCAGGAGGTTGGCTTAGAAGCAGCCACCCTTGAAAGAGTGCGTAATAGCTCACTGGTCTAGTGATTCCGCGCCGACAATGTAGCGGGGCTCAAGCGTACCGCCGAAGTCGTGTCATTCATACAATAAGCCCCAACGGGTGTATGGATGGGTAGGGGAGCGTCGTGTGCCGGGTGAAGCAGCCGCGGAAGCGAGTTGTGGACGGTTCACGAGTGAGAATGCAGGCATGAGTAGCGATACACACGTGAGAAACGTGTGCGCCGATTGACTAAGGGTTCCTGGGTCAAGCTGATCTGCCCAGGGTAAGTCGGGACCTAAGGCGAGGCCGACAGGCGTAGTCGATGGATAACCGGTTGATATTCCGGTACCCGCTGTGAAGCGTCAAACATCGAGCATCGTGATGCTAAGGCCGTGAAGCCGTTCCGGACCCTTCGGGGAATGGAAAGTGGTGGAGCCGCCGGCCCAAGCGGTTAGTAGGTGAGTGATGGGGTGACGCAGGAAGGTAGTCCAGCCCGGGCGATGGTTGTCCCGGGGTAAGGGTGTAGGACGGTGTGTAGGCAAATCCGCACACCATGAGTCTGAGACCTGATGCCGAGCCGATTGTGGCGAAGTGGATGATCCTATGCTGTCGAGAAAAGCCTCTAGCGAGTTTCATGGCGGCCCGTACCCTAAACCGACTCAGGTGGTCAGGTAGAGAATACCGAGGCGTTCGGGTGAACTATGGTTAAGGAACTCGGCAAAATGCCCCCGTAACTTCGGGAGAAGGGGGGCCATCACTGGTGAGAGCACTTGCTGCTCGAGCTGGGGGTGGCCGCAGAGACCAGCGAGAAGCGACTGTTTACTAAAAACACAGGTCCGTGCGAAGCCGTAAGGCGATGTATACGGACTGACGCCTGCCCGGTGCTGGAACGTTAAGGGGACCGGTTAGTCACATTTCGGTGTGGCGAAGCTGAGAACTTAAGCGCCAGTAAACGGCGGTGGTAACTATAACCATCCTAAGGTAGCGAAATTCCTTGTCGGGTAAGTTCCGACCTGCACGAATGGCGTAACGACTTCTCGACTGTCTCAACCATAGGCCCGGTGAAATTGCACTACGAGTAAAGATGCTCGTTTCGCGCAGCAGGACGGAAAGACCCCGGGACCTTTACTACAGTTTGATATTGGTGTTCGGTTCGGCTTGTGTAGGATAGCTGGGAGACTTTGAGCACGGCACGCCAGTGTCGTGGGAGTCGTCGTTGAAATACCAGTCTGGTCGTGCTGGATGTCTAACCTGGGTCCGTGATCCGGATCAGGGACAGTGTCTGATGGGTAGTTTAACTGGGGCGGTTGCCTCCTAAAGAGTAACGGAGGCGCCCAAAGGTTCCCTCAGCCTGGTTGGTAATCAGGTGTTGAGTGTAAGTGCACAAGGGAGCTTGACTGTGAGACCGACGGGTCGAGCAGGGACGAAAGTCGGGACTAGTGATCCGGCGGTGGCTTGTGGAAGCGCCGTCGCTCAACGGATAAAAGGTACCCCGGGGATAACAGGCTGATCTTCCCCAAGAGTCCATATCGACGGGATGGTTTGGCACCTCGATGTCGGCTCGTCGCATCCTGGGGCTGGAGTCGGTCCCAAGGGTTGGGCTGTTCGCCCATTAAAGCGGTACGCGAGCTGGGTTTAGAACGTCGTGAGACAGTTCGGTCCCTATCCGCTGTGCGCGTAGGAATATTGAGAAGGGCTGTCCCTAGTACGAGAGGACCGGGACGGACGAACCTCTGGTGTGCCAGTTGTCCTGCCAAGGGCATGGCTGGTTGGCTACGTTCGGGAGGGATAACCGCTGAAAGCATCTAAGCGGGAAGCCTGCTTCGAGATGAGTATTCCCACCTCCTTGAGAGGGTAAGGCTCCCAGTAGACGACTGGGTTGATAGGCCAGATATGGAAGCCCGGTAACGGGTGGAGTTGACTGGTACTAATAGGCCGAGGGCTTGTCCTCAGTTGCTCGCGTCCACTGTGTTGGTTCTGAAACCACGAACAGCCCCACGTTTCACAGAGCGTGGTCTGGTTGTCAGTTTCATAGTGTTTCGGTGGTCATAGCGTGAGGGAAACGCCCGGTTACATTCCGAACCCGGAAGCTAAGCCTCACAGCGCCGATGGTACTGCAGGGGGGACCCTGTGGGAGAGTAGGACGCCGCCGAACAAATTTTGAGATAGAGCCCCAACTCCGGGTAGGTACCCGTGAGTTGGGGCTCTTTCGCGTTCACGCCATCGTCATGTTCATGTTGTCCAGGGTCTTCCCGCACGGCGACGGAACGTGTCACCGTCGTGACTCATGGTCCTCAGACGCCGCACCAGACGCCGTGTTGTCACCGTGATGGCAGGTACTGCCGTCCTCGTCACGGGAGCCGCAGTCGCCCTCGCCACCGTCGGCGGGCCGCGCACCCCGGGACCGCAGGACGACGGGACCGCCATCACTCCCGTCGGCTACAAAGTCACCCCCGCCGGGCACCAGTCCCGGCTGGGCAACCTCCCGCTCAACGCCGTGCTGTCGCCGGACCGGAGCATGCTCCTGGTGACCAACGCCGGCCAGGGCACCCAGTCCCTCCAGGTGATCGACCCGGAGGACTCGGAGGTCGTGCAGACGATCTCGTATCCGAGCCCTCAGGCGGTGTTCACGGGGCTGGCCTTCAGCCCCGACGGCACGCGTGCCTACGCCAGCGGAGGCGGGCGCGAGATCATCCACACGTACGACGTGAGCGGCGGCCGGCTGACGGAGACCGGCCCCATCAAGCTGCCCACGAGGAACCCCGAGGGGCAGCCGGTGAACATGTATCCGGCCGGGATCGCCGTCACGCCCGACGGGAAGCGCCTGGTCGTCGCCGACCGGCTCGCCGATGCCGCCACCGTGGTGAATCTCGGCGACGGATCCATGGCCACCGTGCCCGTGGGCCACGCGCCGTACGCCGTCGCCCTCGCGGAGGACGGGAAGACCGCCTTCGTCACCAACCAGGGCGGGGACACCGTCAGCGTGCTCGACATCAGCGGGCCGGAGCCGGTGCAGCGGACCGCCGTCAAGGTCGGGACCCATCCCAACGCCGTCATCACCGACGCGGACCAGCAGACCCTCTACGTCGCGAACGGGGACAGCGACCAGGTCAGTGTCATCGACGTCGCCAGCCGGAAGGTGACGCGGACGATCGGGCTCGCGCCGTACGAGGACGCTCCCGTCGGCAGCAACCCCGACGCGCTCGCGCTGTCGGAGGACGGGGGCCGGCTCTATGTCGCCAACGCGGGGAACAACGACGTCGCCGTCGTCGACCTGCGCACGGGGCGTACGTCCGGGCTGATCCCCACCGGCTGGTACCCGACCGCCGTCGTTCCCCACGACGGGAAGCTGTTCGTCACCAACGCCAAGGGGCTCGGCGCCGGGCCCAACAACGGCCCCGGCTACCCGAATCCGACGTCCACCGCTCCCACCTCGCCCGACCAGTACTCGGGCTCGATGATGAAGGGCACCCTGTCGACCATCCCGCTGGGCGACGGGTCAGGGCAGCTGCAGCGGTGGACGCGGACCGTCGTCGCGAACAACGGGTTCGAGGAGGCGGACAGCCCCCGGGCGACCGGCGCCGTCGTCCCGCGCCGGGTCGGTGAGCGGACGCCGATCAAACACGTCATCTACGTCGTCAAGGAGAACCGGACCTACGACCAGGAGTTCGGCTCGCTGGGGAAGGGCAACGGGGACCCCTCGCTCAACCTCTTCGGCGAGGAATCGGCGCCCAACGCACGTGCCCTGCAACGCCGGTTCGTCACCCTCGACAACTTCTACGCCGACGCCGAGGTCAGCGCGCAGGGCTGGAACTGGACCGTCGCCGCCAACTCCAACCCGTACACCGAGCAGGGGTGGCCCGCGAACTACTCGGGCCGCAACCACAGCTACCCCTCGGAGAACGGCAACCCGGCCATCGCCCCCAACAAGGACCCCGAGCACGCCTACATCTGGCAGCGGCTCCACGACAAGGGCGTGAGCTTCCGCAACTACGGCTTCTACGTGAACGCCGACGCGAGCGGGAAGTCCGTCGCCGAGGATCCCGTCCTCGACGCCGGCACCGACCGTGACTTCGGGCCGTACAACCTCAGCTGCCCGGACTCCGCCGGCTCCTTCGCGGCGCGCAGCGCGCTGTGCGGGAGCCCGCGGGTCGAGGAGTGGAAGAAGGAGTTCGCCCAGTACGAGGCGAACGGGAACCTGCCCGCCTTCGAGATGGTGCGGCTGCCCAGCGACCACACCTCCGGGACCAAGGTCGGCATGCCGACCCCGCAGGCCTACGTCGGCGACAACGACTGGGCGCTCGGGCAGCTCGTCGACGCCGTCTCGCACTCGAGGTTCTGGAAGTCGACCGCGATCTTCGTGACCGAGGACGACGCGCAGAACGGCCCCGACCATGTCGACGCCCACCGGACGCTCTCGCAGGTCATCAGCCCGTACACGCAGATCGGCCGGGTCGACTCGACCTTCTACAGCACCGCCTCCATGGTGCGCACGATCGAGCTGCTGCTGGGGCTCGCGCCCATGACGCAGTTCGACGCGTACGCGACTCCGATGGTGAACTCCTTCACCGCCCACCCCGACACGAGGCCGTACGACGTCGTGAAGCCGTCGTACGACCTGACGACCGTGAACGGGGCGAACGCGCCGATGGCCGGTGTCTCGGCGCGGCAGGACCTCACCAAGGAGGACCAGATCGACGAGCGCACCTTCAACGAGGCGATCTGGAAGAGCGTGCGCGGGTCCGGTTCCGTGATGCCGGAGCCGCGGCACGATCTCTACGGCGCCGTCCCCAACGATCAGGCGGAGGAGTTGGAGGACGATGACTGACGACGACTGACGGCGGTCAGAAGGTCACCTCCGCGGTGTCCACCGTCCCGCCCCGGCGGCCGGGTGCGTTCTGGAACCTCCAGTACAGGTTCGTGTGGGCGATCACCTGCTCCGGGGCGGGAGCGCCGTACGCGCTGAGGTCCTCGGTGGTGTGGGCGTCGGCGACCAGCGTCGCGTCGTAGCCGCGGACGAGTGCGCCGTGCAGCGTGGAGCGGACGCAGAAGTCGGTCTGCGCGCCCGTGACCACGACCCGGCCCACCTCGCGCTCGGCCAGGACCGCCTCCAGCTCGGTGTCCTCGAAGGAGTCCCCGTAGGTCTTGTGGACGAGGGGCTCGGTGTCGCGGGGCTTCAGCTCCGGTACGAGCTCCCAGCCCTCGCTGCCCCGTACGAGCTCGTCGCTGCTGTGCTGCACCCACACCACCGGCACGTCCTCCGCGCGGGCCTTGTCGATCAGGGTGTTGATGTTGGCGATGACGTCGTCACGGTTGTGGGAGCCGGAAACCACCTTGTTCTGTACGTCGATGACGAGCAGTGCGGTGTTGGGTCGATCGTGAAGCGTAGTCATGCGCTCACCGTAGGACCTGCCACTGACAACGGGTGCCCGTATTCCAGGTGAGCGCCGGAGGCGGGCGCGGTTACGGTGGCGCCATGAGCACTCCGAACACTCCGAACACTCCGATCAGCGACGACTACGTGGTCCGCGCCATACGCCCCGACGACTGGGATTCCGTACGGCAGTTGCGTCTGGACGCGCTGCGGGACCCGGTCGCGCCCATCGCCTTCCTGGAGACGTACGAGGACGCCGCGGGGCGGCCGGACTCCTTCTACCGGGAGCGGGCCGTGAACTCCGGCGAAGGGTCCACCAGCGCCCATCAGTTCATCGCCGAGGCGCCGGACGGGACGTGGGCCGGCACGGTCACCGTGCTCATGGAGGAGGCCGGCTCGCGGGACTGGTCCGGGCGCCCCGTCGAGCGGCGGCAGGGGCACCTGGTCGGTGTGTTCGTACGTCCCGAGCACCGCGGCAACGGGCTCATCAAGCTCCTCTTCGACGCCGGCGCCGAGTGGGCGTGGCAGCAGCGCGCCGAGCGGGTGCGGCTGTTCGTCCACGCGGACAACGCACGGGCGCAACGGGCGTACCGCAAGGCGGGGTTCGTGCCGAGCGGGCTCGTCGTGTCGTTCGTGAAGGACGAGACGGAGAGCGAGCTGGAGTTCGTCCTGGAGCGGTAGCCAGCGGGCAGGCGATCAGGCGATCAAGCGGTCAGGCGGTCAGACCGGCAGGCTCTGGTGCGGCCAGCGGGACCGGCCCTGTTCGTGGGAGCGGAGCAGGGCGAGGGTCGGCAGGCCCTGGGCCGTGCCGGTGGACAGCAGGTCCGGGAGCTGGGGGAGTGGGGCCACGGCCGCGATGTCGTCGAGGACGAGGGTGAGTGGTGGGTCGAGGCGACCGGCGGATGACCGTTCGGCCATGCACCGGCCACGCTCGACCACGCTTGCGACGAGAGCCGTCAGGAGGGGCATGGCACCTGGGACGGCCCTCGGGTCCTCGATGGATTCCCCCACCACATAGAGCGTGCCCCCTTCGTTCACGAAGGAATCCAGGGCGAGCGCATCAGTTCGGTTCGGGGCGCAGGCCTCGCGGATGTTGACCGTGGAGAGCGCCGACAGCGCCCGGCTCGTCAACTCCTGGGCGATGTCACGGCGTTCCGGGTACGAGGTGAGCGCCGCCTCCAGCTCCCCTGCGGAGCCGGCGGCCGCCTCGGTGTGTGAGCGAAGGATGCGCACCGCGTCCTGGACCTGGGTGCCCTGGGCCCAGCGGTGGACGTGGCGGATGGTGCGGCCGTCTACGGCGGCGGCGTGCAGATAGCTCCGCAGGAGCGTTTCCGCCGTGTCGCCGACCGCCTGGTCCAGCCGTGCGGTGGGACGGACCGGGGCCAGCAGGGCGCTCGCCCGGGCGGCCGCCGTCCGTCTGTCCTCGCAGCCGCGGGTGGGGGACCAGTGGAGGCGGGCCGGGGTGTCGCAGCGGTGGGTGGGGTCGTACAGGTGGGTGGGGCCGAGCTTGGCCCGGCCGTCCTTGGTCTCCGCCCACAGGGCCGGGTTGGAGGTGACGACGAGGAGGGGCCCCTCCGCGTCCCTGACGGCGCGGGCGGCGGCGGCCTGGCGGTGTTCCCTGGGGGCGACGAGGACCTGGCCCCACCGGGTGACCGACGGAGCGTTCTCGACCGCCAACGGGTCCGGCTCACGGACCGGCTCACCGACCGGCTCACCGACCGGCTCCCGGACTGGTTCCGCGGGCCTCGGCTCCGGTGCCGGCTCCTTGCGCGGCTCCGGGACGTCGTACACCTCGTACACCTCGTACTGTGGCTGTGGCTGTGGCTGTGGCTGCGGAGCCGGGACCGCCGCCTTCGCCGCGAGCCGCCGTCTCGCGCGCACCGCCCGCCACCGGGCCACCGTCCCGAGGGCGAACACGGTGAGGACGAACAGCACCATCAGCTGCCCGAGGAACAGCCCCCAGAACAGCCCGTACCCCGACAGCTGCCCGGACGGGATGTCCGGCCAGGCGCCGGCGATGTCGTGCGGTGAGCCGATGAGGTGCCGCATGGCCAGGGGCGTACGGGTGAAGGCGAGGCCGGAGGGCCAGGCGCCCCGGTCGAACCAGCCCGCGAGGCCCGTCGCCGTCCACACCAGCAGCGTCATGCCGAGCAGGAAGGCGAGCAGGCCGACGAGCAGCCCGTCGGGCACGCCGCCCTGTCCGTCCTTGCGGGGGCCTGGTTCCTGGGGCGCGGCCGTCATCTCAGGCCACCGTCGGCTCGGACGGCCCGTACCCGTCCAGGTGATCGCCGAGGTGCTGTTCCATGAAGGCCGCCGCCCGTTCCTCCGCCTCCAGTTCGGCGGCGCGCAGGGCGTCGTCGGCCAGGCGGTCGCGGTCGCTGGAGGACTCGGTCATGGCGCGGTCGGTGAAGACCAGGGGCCGTTCCGTCTCCGTCACCAGGTGCTTGACCACCTGGACGTTGCCGTTGACGTCCCAGACGCCGATGCCGGGCGTGAGCGTCGGGATGATCTCCACCGCCCACCGGGGCAGGCCCAGCACCCGGCCGGTCGCCCGTGCCTCGTCGGCCTTCTGGGCGTAGATGGTCCGGGTCGAGGCCATCTTCAGGATGGCGGCCGCCTCCTTCGCCGCCGCTCCGTCCACGACGTCCGACAGGTGGTGGACGACCGCCACGAACGACAGACCCAGCCGCCGCCCGAACTTGAGCAGCCGCTGGAACAGCTGCGCCACGAACGGGCTGTTGATGATGTGCCAGGCCTCCTCGACCAGGAAGATGCGCTTCTTGCGGTCGGGGCGGATCCAGGTGTGCTCCAGCCACACGCCGACGATCGCCATCAGGATCGGCATGGCGATGGAGTTGCGGTCGATGTGGCTGAGGTCGAAGACGATCAGCGGGGCGTCCAGGTCGATGCCGACCGTCGTGGGGCCATCGAACATGCCCCGCAGGTCACCGTCGACCAGCCGGTCCAGGACCAGCGCCACGTCCAGGCCCCACGCCCGTACGTCGTCCAGGGCGACGTTCATCGCCTCGGCCGAGTCCGGTTCGGGGTGCCGCAGTTGCTCGACGATGTCGGTCAGCACCGGCTGGCGCTCGACGATCGTCTCGTTGACGTAGGCGTGCGCCACCTTCAGCGCGAAGCCGGAGCGCTCGTCGAGGCCGTGCCCGAGGGCGACCTCGATGATGGTGCGCAGCAGCGCGAGCTGGCCGGTCGTGGTGATCGCGGGATCCAGCGGGTTGAGCCGGATGCCGTGGTTCAGGGCGGCCGTCGGGTCCAGCCGGATCGGCGTTATTCCCAGCTCCTCGGCGATGAGGTTCCACTCGCCGACCCCGTCCTCGCCCTGTGCGTCGAGCACGACGACCTGCCGGTCGCGGAAGCGCAACTGCCGCAGGACGTACGTCTTCTCGAGGGCCGACTTGCCGTTGCCGGACTCGCCGAGCACCAGCCAGTGCGGGGCCGGGAGCTGCTGGCCGTACAGCTGGAAGGGGTCGTAGATGTAGCCCTTGCCCGAGTAGACCTCGCGGCCGATGATCACGCCGGAGTCGCCGAGGCCGGGGGCGGCGGTGGGCAGGTAGACGGCCTGGGCCTGGCCCGTGGACGTGCGTACCGGCAGGCGGGTCGTCTCGACCTTCCCGAAGAGGAAGGACGTGAAGGCGTCGGTGAGGACGGACAGCGGATCCCGCATCAGGTCCTACCTCCGGATGCCGGTGGCGAAGGGCAGCGTGTTGACGAAGGCCCGGTGGTGCTCGCGGTCGCACCACTCCAGCTTCAGATACGACTTTCCGGCCGAGGCCCTTATGGTCCGCTTGTCGCGGGCCAGCGCCTCCGGGGAGCGGGAGGAGACGGTGATGTAGCCGACGAGGTTGACCCCGGCCGCGCCGCTCGCCAGGTCCTCGCCGCGCTGGTCGAGGCGGCTGTGGGCGGCCACGTCGCGCGGGTCGACGGTGCGGTTCATCTTGGCGGCGCGGCTGGCCTCGGCCTCGTCGTTGGTCTTCTCGGTGAGCATGCGCTCGATGGCGATCTCGGTGGGTTCGAGGTCCATCGTGACGGCGACGGTGCGGATGACGTCCGGGGTGTGGACGAGCAGCGGGGCGAGGAAGTTGACGCCCACCGGGGTCATCGGCCACTCCTTCACCCAGGCCGTGGAGTGGCACCAGGGTGCGCGGGTGCTGGACTCGCGGGTCTTGGCCTTGAGGTGGGTGGGGTCGACGGCGTCCAGCTCGGCCGGCCAGGCGTTGCGTTTCGACATCGCCTGGATGTGGTCGATGGGGTGATCCGGGTCGTACATGGAGTGGACGAGCGAGGCGAGCCGGCCCTGGCCGAGCGGCTGGCGTACGCGGATGTCGGCCTCCTGAAGGCGCGAGCAGATGTCGGTCAGCTCGCGGGCCATGACGACCGCGAGACCGGCGTCCCGGTCGACCTTCCGGCCCGAGTGGGGCCGGGCCGCGCGGGCCATGGCGTGGGCCTCGGCGGCCAGTTCGCGGGTGTAGTGCATGCACGCGACGAGGTAGGCGCGGTGCTGCTCGCTGCTGGTCGACACCATGGACTGGAGCTGGTCGTACGAGCGTGTCAGCCACTCAGGCGCCTTCTCGTCCCCGCGCTGGGCGACGTCCTTGGCGTGGGCGTCCGGGTCGGCGGGCAGCGTACGGGCGAGCATCTGGAGCCGGGTGACGAAGCCGTCGCCGTTGGCCACGTGCTTCAGCAGCGTGCCGAAGCGATCGACGAGGGCCTCCTGGTCCTCGGAGTCGCGCAGACCGACGCCGGGCCCCTCGATCTCGATGGCCGCGGTGACGGTCCTGCGGTCGGCGTGCAGCAGTACGGCGATCTCGTCCGGCCCGAAGGGGGCGGCGAGCCAGCTGATGCGTCCGATGCCGGGCGGCGCCCCGATCTCGATCTCCCGCCCGTCGAGCCGGGTGCCGGCCTCCATGACCCCGCTGCGGTAGGTGGTGCCCTGGCGGAGCACGCGCTTGTAACTGCGGTTGATCTCGAACCACTTGTAGAAGGTACGGCGCTTGTACGGCACGTAGACCGCCGCCAGCGCCAGCATCGGGAAGCCCGTCAGCAGCACGATGCGCATCGGCAGGACGGGCACCAGGAGGCCGCACATCATGCCGAGGAACGCACCGGCGATGATGAGCGCGATCTCGCCGGTCTCACGGTTCCGGCCGATGACAGCGTTCGGCCGGGCGCGGCCGATGAGATACGTACGGCGGGGCGTGACCGGATGGGACAGGTGGGACTCGGTCGTCAACGCCCTTCACCTCCTGAGCGGTTGCTGGTGTTGCGGGCGTTGCTGGCGTGCGGGGTGTTCACCGGGCTGGTCGCCGAGCCGGGCGAGCGCGGCGCGGGTGCGGCGGAGGGGACGGATCCGCCGCCACCGGCGTTCTGGGCGCGGGTGCTGTGCGCGGCGACGCCGCCGGTGACCGGGTTGGCCGGACGCGGGGTGCTGCTCGACTGGCCGCCCCCGCCGCCCGCGTTGACGTCGGCGCGGGTGCTGTGGGTCTTGATGCCCTGCGCGACCATGCTGGCCGGGGAGCTGATGACCGCGGCGGCCTTGCGCTCGGCGCCCTGCATGATGCGGTTGTTGCGGCCGCCTGCGATCTCGTCGCCGAAGCCGGGGACGAAGCGGTAGATCATGCCGCTGGCGAAGATGGCGAGCAGGATGATCGCGAGCCCGGAGACGATGGCGCCGACGGCGTCCGGCCCGTCGTCGGTGGTCAGCGCGCTGGCGAGGCCGAGCACGATGACGATCACCGGCTTGACCAGGATCACCGCGATCATGATGCCCGCCCAGCGGCGGACGTGACCCCACAGGTTCTTGTCGACGAGGCCCGAGTAGACGACGACGCCGAGGAGGGCACCGACGTACAGCAGGACGGCTCGCAGGAACAGCTCCAGGTAGAGGACGCCCGCGGCGAGGGTCGAGACGAGCGACACCAGGATCAGCATGATGGGGCCGCCGCCGATGTCGTCCCCCTTCTTCAACGCGCCGGAGAAGGTGCCGAAGAAGACGTGGGTCTGGTCGCCCGTGGTCGCCGTGAGGACGTCGCTGACGCCGTCGGTCGCGGAGACGACCGTGTAGAGGATCAGGGGGGTGAAGGCGGAGGCGAGGACCGTGAGCCAGAGGAACCCGACGGCCTCGGAGACGGCGGTGGTGATGGGGACGCCGCGGACGGCTCGCTTGGCCACCGCCAGAAGCCACAGCAGGAGGGTGAGGATGGCGGACGCGGCGAAGACGACCGCGTACTGCTTGCGGAACTCGGGGTTCGTGAAATCGACGGTCGCCGTTTCCTTCAGAGCCGCACTCAGCTTGTCGATGGTCCAGGAAGCGGCCTCGGCACACCCCTTGGCGAGGGCCTGGAGGGGGTCGAGGGTGGGGGTGATGGGGGTGTCGGGGGTGAGGCCGGGGGAGCCTGTCTTGCCACCCTCGCCCCGCTCGCAGTACTTCTTGGCGGGTCCGACGATGAGATCGCACTTGTCGGACGAGGGCTTCGGGGTCGGTGCGGCGGCCGCTCGTGTGGCCAGCAGTACGAGGGCGCTCTGTACGGAGGCGACGGCGGCGGTGACCTTGAGCGCGCGGCGCGGGCTACCGGGCATAGGTGAAGCCTCCGTACTCCTTAACTGCCTTGGCCATCTCGTCCGCGTTGGACGCCTTGTCGTCGCCGGGAACGGGCGCCGGGCCGTCCTTCTGGGAGAAGCTGTCGATCTTCCAGTCGTCGTCCGCCCAGCGCAGCCGGAGCGTCATGGTGAACCAGTCGCTGGTGACCGGGTTGGTCGAGTCCGCGCCCGCCGTGCCGTACAGCCCGGTGCACCAGACTTCGAGGGTCGCCGCAGTGGCCGAGTAGTCCTTCGCCTTGGTGCCGATCGGCACGGTGCGTGAGACGTAGGTGTGGCCCTTGGTCGCGTTGCCGTTCTGGTCCAGGCCGATGTTGCTCAGGAACTCCTTGGAGTAAGCGGTGCCGAACTTCCGCGTCAGCGCGGCCTGCTGGTCGGCGACGAAGGCCTGACGCACGATCTCGGCGCGCCGGGATGGCTTGAGGATGTCGGCGGAGACCAGCATCGTCGCGTAGTTGGCCGCCGCACTCGCCGCCCCCTGCTCGTCGTGCGCGAACCCCGTCGGAATGGTCCCGCTCTTCGACTTCACCGGGCGTACGCCGCTCGCCGCTGTCGCCGAGGCGGCGGGTTTGTCGCCGGTGTCCTCGCCGGAGGCGGACCCGGCCCCGCCCCCACTCCCGCCGCCGCGGTTCGCGAACGCGATCGCGGCGACGAGGAGGACGACCACGCCGACGACCGTGACCAGGCTCCGCGAGGACGACCGCGACGAGCGGCGCGCGGCGCCGCCGTACGGGTCGCCGTCCGGCAGCCGCGTGCGCGTCGCGTTCGTCGTGTCGCGGTAACCCTCGGAGGAACCGTGTTCGTCTCCGGAACTCATGCCGTGTACGCCCCCTCGACGTCGTACAGGAACACCTCGTATCGGACCGCGTAGGCATACGACGGTAGCCGTGCTGGTTCCCGCGCGGGCGCGGTGTGGTGACTCGACATCAGGAAACGCAACCTCAGCCGGTGGGCACGACGACGGGCGGGTGGGCTAGGGGGTACCGGGCGCACCCGGAGGGGGACATGAGGAAACCCGGGGCGGCTAAACGGCCATGCCGTACACGATGGTGAACAGCGTGCCGAGTGAGCCGATGATGAAGACGCCCGTCAGGCCGGCGATGATGAGGCCCTTGCCCTGCTCGGCGCTGAAGGTGTCCCGGAGGGCCGTCGCGCCGATACGCTGTTTGGCCGCGCCCCAGACCGCGATGCCGAGGCAGAGCAGGATGGCCACGGCCATCACCACCTCGATCATCACTTTCGCCTCGTTGCCCAGGCTGCCGAAGGGGCCCCAGTCCGGAGCGATCCCGCCGATGATGGTGTTGATGTCTCCCTTGTCGGCTGCAAAGAGCATGTAAGTCACCGCCCCTGGTGGGTAGTTCCGCATCCCCTGCGGTCTGCAGAGGTCAGGCCTCATTCTCGCCGACGATGCCGTGGTCGCATGTCGACTTGGCGTCATTGATTGGCGGGTTTCGTACGCGTATCGCGTACGGTCACTCTGTGTATCACGGCAGGTCACCGCGGGCAACGACACCTGGGCAGAACCTGTCCTGTGGTTCCGTCGTTGACCCTTTTTCGGCCTGGAACGGTTTCTGACGGCTGGTCGGGTGAGGCGCCGAGACGATGTTCCCACTGGTCCATGAAGTCGTGACGACGTGTCGCATGTGCTGAAAAGTGACCGCTAAGAGGTATTCAGGGACTGACCGGGAGAGAGGCAGGACCTGTGGACGCGGACGACGCGGAATCCATCAGCGAGCACGAGTGGCAGGCGCGCAGGCGCCACCGGAACATGTTCCGCGCGGTCCACCGCCGGACCCATCCGCGGCTGCGCCGCAGCGACATCACCGTGACCGACGAACGCATGGTCAGGCGTGCGGTGAAGGCGGCGGCCCTCGGAAACGCCATGGAGTGGTTCGACTTCGGGATCTACAGCTATCTCGCGGTGACCATCGGCAACGTCTTCTTTCCCGGCGGTTCCGAGACCACCCGTCTTCTCTCCTCGTTCGCGACGTTCGCCATCGCGTTCCTGGTGCGGCCGCTCGGCGGGCTGTTCTTCGGGCCGCTCGGCGACCGGATCGGCCGCAGGACCGTGCTCGCCGCGACCATGATCATGATGGCGCTGGGCACCTTCTGCATCGGGCTCATCCCCAGTCACGCGACGATCGGCAACTGGGCGCCCGCGCTGCTGGTCTTCTTCCGGCTGGTGCAGGGGTTCTCGACCGGCGGCGAGTACGGGGGTGCGGCGACGTTCATGGCGGAGTACGCCCCGGACAAGCGGCGCGGATTCTTCTGCAGCTTCCTGGAGTTCGGGACGCTCGCCGGGTACGTGGCCGCGGCGACCCTGGTCACGGTGATGACCGCGGTGCTCGGTACGGGCGTGATGAACGACTGGGGCTGGCGGGTGCCGTTCCTCGTCGCCGGGCCGCTCGGGCTGATCGGTCTGTATCTGCGGCTGAAGCTGGACGAGACGCCGGCCTATCTGAAGCTGGAGGCCGAGCACACGGCGCCGGTGTCGCTGGAGCAGGGCAACCCGGACGCGGTCCCGCGCAAGGAGTTCCGGCGGATCTTCGCGGATCAGTGGCGGGCGCTGGTGCTGTGCTTCGGGCTGGTCGCGGCGTACAACATCAACGACTACATGCTGCTGTCGTACATGCCGACCTATCTGACGGCCACGCTCGGGTACGAGGAGACGCACGGGCTGGTGATCCTGCTGGTGATGATGGTGGTCCTGATGATCGTCATCACCTTCGTCGGCCGGCTCAACGACCGGATCGGCCGCAAGCCGCTGCTCATGGCGGGGATGGCGGGATTCTTCTTCCTCTCCCTGCCGGCCTTCCTGCTGCTGCGGCAGGGGAGCCTCGCGGCGGTGGCCGTGGGCATGCTGATGCTGGGCTTCTCGCTGGTCTGCCTGCTGGGCACCATGTCGGCGGTGCTGCCCGCACTGTTCCCGACCGAGGTGCGGTACGGCGGCCTGTCCATCGGCTACAACGTGGCCGCCTCCCTCTTCGGCGGCACGACTCCGCTGATCATCACCGGCCTCATCAGCGCCACGGGCACCGACCTGATGCCGGCGTACTACGCGATGGCGGCCGCGCTGGTCGGCATGATCTGCGTGTACCTGATGAGGGAGACGGCCCAGCGCCCGCTCGCGGGCTCGCCGCCGGCCGTGGCCACCGAGGAGGAGGCCGACGCCCTGATCAACGCCCAGCATCCGGCGTCCCCTTACTGAGCGTCAGCGTCAGCGTCAGATGTCGAGGGCCGGTGAGCGTTATGGTGCCAAGTCATCCGGTACGCCCGCCACGAAGTGGTCGAACTCGCCCGCCTGTACGCCCAGAACGAAGGCGTCCCACTTGCGGCGGTTGGTCGTGACCACGTTGTCCGGGTCGCTGGTCTCGCGGAGGTAGACCGGCGCTTCGGGGCCGTCGCCCTCGCCGAAGGCGATCTCGATCCAGGGGCCGGGACCGGTTGCCTCCGGCGGGGCGGCGCGTTCCCAGGTGAGGTCGGTGGGGATGTCAGCCACGGTGCGTGTCCTCGTTGAGTACGGAGAGGAGGGCGCGGAAGGAGGCCGGGGTGGCCGTGAGTATCGCTTCGGTGGGGTCGGCGCTTTCGGTGAGATGGATGGCGGTGCCGGTAGAGGCGACGTGGACGCAAGAGTCGCCTTCGCCGCAGACGGACGCCTTCTGCCAGGTGTGCTCGGACATCTTGGTTCCCTTCACAAGTCCTGGATGACGGAGTGGATGAGGTCCCGCGACTTCTGGGGTGGGAGAGCTTTGGCCTCCATACGTTCAAGAAGTACGCGGTACTTGGCGAGTTGAGCCTCTGCGTCGAGGAAGACGGGGCCGTGGGACTGGTCTAGATGGACGGTGTCGAGCTGAGGCACGGGACCGCTGGAGTAGAAGATCGACTGGCCAGAGCCCGGGAATCCTCCGGCGGTGAACGGGAGCACCTTGACGGTGATGTGGTCCCGCTCGCTCATGGTCAGCAAGTGGTGCAACTGCGCTCGCGCGATAGCAGGGCCACCGAACTGCATACGGAGGGCGGCCTCGTGGATCAGGGCGACGTACGGGGTCGGCTGGTCTCTGAAGAGTACGGTCTGGCGTTTGATGCGAAACGAGACGCGATGCTCGATGTCGGGCGGTGAGAGATCGGGCACGACTTGGCGGAACGTCTCGCGGGCGTGGTCCGTGGTCTGTAGCAAGCCGGGCATGTGCACGGTGATGGCCGTGCAAAGACGCGCAGCGTGGTGCTCGACCTCGGCCAGGTCGAGCAGAGCCCCGGGCAGGATCTCGCGGTACTCCTCCCACCAGCCGCGTTTGCGGTCACCGGGCATACCGGCAAGCGACTCGACGAGGGACTTGTCGGGGCAGTCGTAATGGCAGGCCAGCGCGCGTACCCGCTCGGGGCTCACCCCTGCCCGTCCGGCCTCGATGTTGCTGATCAGGGTCTGGTTGGAGCCCAGCAGTTGACCGGCCTCGGTGGCGGTCAGGCCAGCGCGTTCACGGAGCTTGCGCAGCTCCGTGCCCAAGCGGAGTTGCCGACCCGTCGGGTTGGTCCTCACGGACTTGTCCCTCTCCTTGCCTCGGTTGTCACCCACATGGGTGGAGGCCAATGGATTTTAGCGAAATCGAGTAATGCATTACTCGGAAGTCGCTAGCTTGAATCCGGGCCCCTCGCTCAGAAGTACACCGTCCGACGGGACGGCCGCGTCACTGAGCCACTCCTCAACCCCCTTGAGTGATCGGAGACTTCATGGCCACCGTAACCCCACCCTGGGCCTACACCCTCCAACTCCCGCACGATCCACGCGCACCGGGGATCGCCCGCGCCACGCTGCGGACCGTGCTCGCCGCTCACGGGCTCTCCGCGCTGACGCCGACCGCGGAGCTGGTGGCCGCCGAGTTGCTCGCCAATGCGCATCGGCACACCGAGGGGCCGTACGCCCTGCGGCTGCGGTCGGCGGAGCCGGGGCGGTTGCGGGTGGCCGTGTGGGACACGGACCCTCGGGTGCCGCCAGGGTTCGAAAGGGGCGGTCGGCCCGTCGTCGTACCGCCGGACGATGCCGAGGGCGGGCGGGGGATTCAGCTCGTGCAGGCCTGTGCCGACGCGTGGGGGGTCTCCGTGCTGCGCGAGCTGGGCGCCTCCAAGGGCGGGAAGCTGCTGTGGGCCGAGTGCCGGTGACTCCCACAGTCGAGGAGCCGTCGGCCAGCGCTTGGTACAGGCGGTACCGGGGAATTCCTCGTCTGTTCGGGGGACGAGAGGGCCCCACCGGCCGTGATGGGCTGGAGGGGCGCCGCGTTCGTGAGCACAGTGGGCTCATCCAACTCCCGCGTATTGGAGCGACCGTTGGCATCCCTCGACGCATCCCTCGACGTGTCCACCGACGCATCCACCGACCTGTACGTCGCCGACGGCCGCCGTCCGAACCGCCGGGCCCTCCTCTCCGGCGCCCTCGCCCTCGGCGCCGCCGCGGTCACCCCGCTGGCCGCGGACGGCTGGGCGCACGCCGCCACCGGGCCCGAGATCTCGGGGTGCGCCGCCTGGGGCGCGCGTTCGCCGAGCAGCCCCGTGCACCTCGTGACCGCCCGGCCGCACAAGATCCTCGTGCATCACACGGCCACCGCGAACAGCACCGACTACTCCCAGGCCCACGCCTTCTCGCTGGCCCGCGCCATCCAGAAGAGCCACATGGACAGCCGCGGCTTCCTCGACAGCGGCCAGCACTTCCTGACCAGCCGTGGCGCCCACGTCATGGAGGGCCGCCATCACAGCCTCTCCACCCTCCAGGGCGGCGCGCGGATGGTCGAGTCCGCGCACTGCACCGGCCAGAACACCGTCGCCATCGGCATCGAGAACGAGGGCACCTACAGCACCGTGGAGCCACGCGGCGCGCAGTACGACGCGCTCGTCGGTCTCTGCGAGCGGATCTGCCGTCAGTACGGGCTGCGCGCCTACCAGATCTACGGGCACCGGGACTTCGCCAACACGACCTGCCCCGGCGACCGTCTGTACGCCCTGCTGCCCCGGCTCCGCCAGGACCTCGCCGACCGCATCGGCGGCGACCCGGCCGGGCCCGTCTGGCCGGTCGTCCGCAGCGGCGACTTCGGGGAGCGGGTGCGCACGCTCCAGTACCTGCTGGTCTCCCGGGGCGCCGAGCTCACCGTCGACGGCTCCTTCGGAGCGGCCACCGAGTCCGCCGTGCGCGATTTCCAGACAGCGGTGAAGGTCCCGGTGGACGGCGTGGCGCGCAGGCAGACCTGGGGGCAGCTCAACAGGCCGCTCGCGCGCGGCGCTTCGGGGCAGGCGGTGAAGGCCGTGCAGAGCCAGCTGACCGCCCGCTCGGTCTTCGTCGCGGTCGACGGGAGCTTCGGCGCCGCCACCGAGTCGGGGGTGACGTCCTTCCAGTCCGCGCACGGGCTGCCCGCCGACGGGGTCGTGGACGCCCGCACCTGGAGCCGGCTGCTCGGCTGACCTGCGTACATCCGTGGCTGAACCTGTGTCATATGACGTGCGGGCGCTGTGAAATGGCGCCACTCTCGACGAAATGGCGTTGAACACGGCCCGTGTGGGGGAGGGTTGAGCCGTGCGGAAAGTTTGGGTGGTCGGCGGGGCCGCGGTCGGGCTCGCGCTGAGCTTGGTGATGGTGCTGGTCCTCGGGGTCTACTTCGTCGCCGGGAACCAGGCGGGCGGCGCCGCCTCGGGCGGTGTCGGGCTGGCCAAGGGCGCCGTACCGGCGGCGTACAAGTCGCTCGTGCAGAAGTGGGGCAACCTCTGCCCCGCCCTCAACCCCGCACTACTGGCTGCCCAGCTGTACCAGGAGAGCGGCTGGAACCCGAAGGTCGTCAGCCCGGCCGACGCCCGCGGGATCGCCCAGTTCATCCCCGGCACCTGGGCGACGCACGGCATCGACGGCGACGGCGACGGCCGACGCGACATCTGGGACCCGGAGGACGCGATCCCGTCCGCCGCCTCCTACGACTGCGAACTGGCCAAATACGTCCGGGACGTGCCCGGCGACACCAGCGACAACATGCTCGCCGCCTACAACGCGGGCGCCTACCGCGTCATAAGGGCGGGCGGCGTCCCCACGATCCGCGAGACCCAGAACTACGTCAGGATCATCCGCACCCTGGAGAAGAGCTTCGCCGCGCCCGTCAGCCGGGTCGACCCCAGCCGGCAGGCGGCCACCGCCATCGCGTACGCCCAGAAGAAGCTCGGCACGCCCTATCTGTGGGGCGGCACCGGAACGGCCGCGCAGGGCGGGCGGTTCGACTGCTCGGGGCTGACGCAGGCGGCGTACCAGAGCGTGGGGATCAGGCTGCCCCGGGTCGCCAACGACCAGTACAACGCCGGACCGCACCCGGCTCGCGGCGAACTGCTCCCCGGTGACCTGGTGTTCTTCTCGGACGACCTCACCGACTCCCGCGCCATCCGGCACGTGGGCATCTACGTGGGCGGCGGGTACATGATCGACGCGCCGAGGACCGGCGCCGTGATCCGGTTCGACCCGGTCGACACACCCGACTACTTCGGCGCGACCCGGGTCACCGAGGATGGCGCGAAAGCGCTCCCCACATCGGTGTGAACCGGTCAGGCGTCTACCCCCTGAACTGCGACGATGTATCTCTCTTCGATAACGTCTCCGTGATCGTTCGGTGGATTGTGGAACGGAGTGGCAGGGGCTGTGCGTTCCTGTTGACGTAGGCGAGCGGACGTGTACGGAACCGAAGCGGATCTACACGCCACGGGGGTGGACGCGGTGACGCACGCGAGGTGCGTCCGGAACAACGACGAAGGGGCCGCAGCACCATGGCTGTACTCGCCGAATCCGGATCCAACCCCGATGTGGAACTGCTCTACGACATCAACGGACTCGCCAAGGACGCGCCGCACTGGTTCGACCGCGTCATGGAGTTCGTCGGCGAGTTCGGCATCGTCATCGGCATGGTGCTGGTCGTGCTCGGCTGCTGGTGGTCCGTGCGCCGCCGCTCCGCGAGCGCGGACCAGGCCGCCTCGTCCGTCGCCGCGCTCGTGTGGGCGCCGCTGGCCGCGGGGATCGCCGTCCTCGTCAACGTGCCCATCCGCGGGTTCGTCGAGCGGCCCCGGCCCTTCGTCGACCACCGGGACCTCGCCGTCCTCGTCTCGGGCAAGGACGACTTCTCCTTCGTGAGCGACCACGCGACGATCACCATGGCCCTCGGGGTCGCCCTGTTCGTCGCCAACCGCAAGTACGGCATCGCCGGCATCGCCCTCGCCCTGCTCGAAGGGTTCTGCCGCGTCTACATGGGCGTGCACTACCCGACCGACGTCATCGGCGGCTTCGCGCTCGGCACCGCCGTCGCGCTGCTGCTCTCCCCGCCGGCCTCCGCCGCGCTCACCCCGCTGATGAAGGCGATCGGCCGCTCGCCCAGGGCCGGCCGGCTGATCCGGAGCCGCGAGTCCCTCGCCCAGGGCGACGCACTGGTCCCCGGCACCCGCAAGCCCGCGGCGTCCGAGGAGCGCGACCTGGCGGCCTGAGCCGCCGACCGGTCCGCGGACGCGATGCCCGCGGACCGGACAGGAGTACGCCGTCCCCCGCGCCTGAGCGCGGGGGACGGCGTCGTTTTCGGCACGCCGCGCCGAGACGGACGTGCGCCGCTCCGTGGTGCTGCGCCGAGACGGACGTGCGCCGCTCCGTGGTGCCGCGCCGATACGGACGTACGCCACTTGGTTCCGCCGCAAGTCGGCGGCCCGCGCATGCCGTACACCCCTGGGAAACAAGCCAGTTGAGCGCCCGGACGGCGCAGGTCGCCGGAATCCCGGCGTGGCCTCACCGTGAGCATTCCGTGACCTCACCGGGCCGACGGCAGGGGTTCACTCGGCGTTCATTTACGGCCTTCAGCCGCTTCACCTGTTCTGCCTAATTTCGGCCGTACCCGGTGTGGTGCACGACGGATGCATGCACGCGCACCACGACGACCCGCACGCCGCCGACGGTGGCGGCTCCTGGAAGGAACCCACGAAAGTGATGCTTCAGCGCAAGAACCGGCTGCGCGCCCTTTCCCTCGGTGCTGTCGCCGTCTCCGGCGCCCTGGCCCTGACGGCGTGCGGCACCGACGACACGGGCAAGGCGGGCGGTTCCTCGCAGGCGGCCAACGCCGGCTCGGTCAAGTGCGACAACGCCAAGGGCCAGCTGCTGGCCGACGGCTCCTCCGCGCAGAAGAACGCCATCGACGCCTGGGTGAAGCAGTTCTCCCAGGCCTGTGGCGTACAGATCAACTACAAGGGCGGCGGCTCGGGCGCGGGCGTCACCGCGTTCAACCAGGGCCAGGTCGCCTTCGCCGGCTCCGACTCGGCGCTGAAGCCCGAAGAGGTCACCGCCTCCAAGAAGGTCTGCAAGGGCGGCCAGGGCATCGACCTGCCGATGGTCGGCGGCCCGATCGCCGTCGGCTACAACGTCCCGGGCGTCGACGACCTGGTCCTGGACGCTCCGACCCTCGCGAAGATCTTCGACAGCAAGATCACCAAGTGGAACGACGCGGCGATCAAGAAGCTGAACCCGAAGGCGAAGCTGCCCGGCCTCAAGATCCAGGCGTTCCACCGCTCGGACGAGTCCGGCACCACCGACAACTTCACCAAGTACCTCAAGGCCACGGCCGACTGGAAGTACGAGGGCGGCAAGGCCTGGCAGGCCAAGGGCGGCCAGGCGGCCTCCGGCTCCGCCGGCGTGGCCCAGGGCGTCAAGCAGAACCCCGGCGCCATCGGCTACTTCGAGCTGTCCTACGCCAAGGACATGAGCACCGTCGCGATCGACACCGGCGCCAAGGCCCCGGTCAAGCCGTCGGTCGAGTCCGCCACCGCCGACATCGCGGCCGCCAAGGTCGTCGGCACCGGCAAGGACCTGTCGCTCCAGCTCGACTACGCGACCAAGGCCGAGGGCGCCTACCCGATCACCCTGGTCACGTACGAGATCGTCTGCGACAAGGGCAACAAGCCGGACACCCTGCCCGCCACCAAGGCGTTCCTGAACTACATCGCCGGCGAGGACGGCCAGAAGGTCCTGTCGGAGAACGACTACGCCCCGATCCCCGCCGAGATCATAGGCAAGGTCCGCACCACCATCGCGGGCCTGAACTGACCTGATCCGTGTGCGGCCCGGCTCCCACCGGGGTCGGGCCGCATCGTCCGGTGCACCGCCGCCCGGAGCCGTACGCCCCTCACGACGGCGTCCGGTTCCACCGAGCCGCCCACCCGAAGCGGCTCAGCAGACCGGAGAACCCGATGGACATAAAGACGCAGACAACCGACGCACCTCCCCCCACTCCCCAGCCCGCCGTGGCCGAGCAGAAGCGCGCCGCCCGCGGCGCCGGCCGCCCCGGTGACCGGATCTTCCTCGGTCTCTCCCGCGGGTCGGGCATCCTGCTGCTCGTGCTGATGGCCGCGATCGCGGTCTTCCTCACCTATCGCGCCTCGCTCGCGATCGGCCAGGACCACGGCAACTTCCTGACCACCTTCGAGTGGAACACCAACCTCAACCCGCCGGTCTTCGGCATCGCGGTCCTGGCCTTCGGCACGGTCGTCTCCTCGATCATCGCCATGGCCCTCGCGGTCCCGGTCGCCGTCGCGATCGCGCTGTTCCTCACGCACTACGCCCCGCGCCGGCTGCGCGGTCCGATCGCCTACGTGATCGACCTGCTCGCCGCCGTACCGTCCATCGTGTACGGCCTGTGGGGCGCCCTGGTCCTCGTCCCGCACATGCAGGGCCTGTACGGCTGGCTCGACACCTACCTCGGCTGGACCGGCGTCTTCTCCTGGGACGGCGGCGCCCCCCGCGCCATGCTGACCGTCGGCATCCTGCTCGCGATCATGATCCTGCCGATCATCACCAACGTGAGCCGTGAGGTCTTCCGCCAGGTCCCGCGGATGCACGAGGAGGCCGCGCTGGCCCTCGGCGCCACCCGCTGGGAGGTCGTCCGCATGTCGGTGCTGCCCTTCGGCCGCTCCGGCGTGATCTCCGCCTCGATGCTCGGCCTCGGCCGCGCCCTCGGCGAGACGATGGCCGTCGCCACCGTGCTCTCCCCGAGCTACGACATCCAGGCCAGCCTGCTCGACCCGGGCGGCGGCACCTTCGCCCAGAACATCGCCAGCAAGTTCGGTGAGGCCACCGAGCAGGGCCGGGACGCGCTGATCGCCTCCGGTCTGGTCCTGTTCGTCATCACCCTCGTGGTGAACGGCGCGGCCCGCGCCATCATCGCCCGCCGCAAGGAGTACTCGGGGGCCAACGCATGAGCACCGCAGCCGTCACCGACAAGAGCGCCGGCACGCTGCGCGGCGCGCGCATGCCGAAGTGGTCCTCCTGGGCCATCGCCGCCGGTTCGATCGCCGTCGCGGTCGGCATCGGCAAGGGCGCCGGCCTGGACAGCACGGTCCAGTGGGGCCTGATCGCCGCGATCGTCTTCGTCCTCGCCACGTACGGCATCACCGCCGGCGTCGAGGGACGCCGCCAGGCCAAGGACCGCGTGGTCACCTCCCTCGTGTGGGTGTCCTTCCTGCTCGCCCTCGTCCCGCTGGTCTCCCTGATCTGGGTGACCATCGCCCGCGGCGTGAAGGTCCTCGACCCCTACTTCCTGACCCACTCCATGGGCGTCGTCGCCGACTCCGAGCCGGGCGGCGGCATCTACCACGCCATCCTCGGCAGCCTGGAGCAGGTCGGCCTCGCCACCGTCATCGGCGCCCCGATCGGCGTGCTCACCGCGATCTACCTGGTGGAGTACGGGCGGGGCGGGCTCGCCAAGGCCGTCACGTTCTTCGTCGACGTGATGACGGGCATCCCCTCGATCGTCGCCGGTCTGTTCATCCTCAGCCTGATGCTGATCTTCCAGCTCGAGCCGTTCGGCTTCGCCGGTTCGCTGGCCCTGGCCATCCTGATGATGCCGGTGGTCGTGCGCTCCACGGAGGAGATGCTCAAGCTCGTCCCGAACGAGCTGCGCGAGGCGTCACTGGCGCTGGGTGTGCCGAAGTGGCGGACGATCCTGAAGGTGGTCCTGCCGACCTCCATCGGCGGTATCACCACCGGCGTCATGCTGGCCATCGCCCGTATCGCGGGCGAGACCGCGCCGGTGCTGCTGCTGGTGTTCGGCAACCCGTTCATCAACGCGAACCCCTTCGAGGGCGCGCAGTCGTCGCTGCCGCTGTACATCTACCAGCAGTACGCGCAGAGCGCCGGTGCCAACGCGGCGTACGACCGCGCCTGGGCGGCCTCCCTCACGCTGATCGCCTTCGTGATGATCCTCAACCTCGTGGCCCGCGGCATCGCCCGCTGGAAGGCCCCGCGGTGACAATCTGCGGCTACCGCCGCGCGGCCGGCCGCTGACGCGGCCACACAGCGACCGAGCTTGAATTTCTGGAAGTGAAGTAGACATGGCCAAGCGAATCGACGTAAGCGGACTCTCCGCCTACTACGGCTCCCACAAGGCGATCGACGACATCTCGATGACCGTCGAGCCGCGCTCGGTGACGGCGTTCATCGGGCCCTCCGGCTGCGGCAAGTCGACGTTCCTGCGCACGCTGAACCGTATGCACGAGGTCACCCCCGGCGGTCGCGTCGAGGGCAAGGTGATGCTCGACGACGAGGACCTGTACGGCACGGGCGTCGACCCGGTGTCGGTGCGGCGTGAGGTCGGCATGGTGTTCCAGCGGCCGAACCCCTTCCCCACGATGTCGATCTTCGACAACGTGGCGGCGGGGCTGCGGCTGAACGGCAGCTACAAGAAGTCCGAGCTGAACGACATCGTCGAGCGCTCGCTGAAGGGCGCGAACCTCTGGAACGAGGTCAAGGACCGCCTGAACAAGCCCGGCTCGGGCCTGTCCGGTGGCCAGCAGCAGCGGCTGTGCATCGCGCGGGCGATCGCGGTCGAGCCGAAGGTGCTGCTGATGGACGAGCCCTGCTCGGCCCTCGACCCCATCTCGACGCTCGCCATCGAGGACCTGATCGGCGAGCTGAAGGAGCGCTTCACGATCGTCATCGTGACGCACAACATGCAGCAGGCGGCGCGCGTCTCCGACCGTACGGCGTTCTTCAACCTCGCCGGGGTCGGCCAGCCGGGCAAGCTCGTCGAGATCGACGAGACGGAGCGGATCTTCTCCAACCCGTCGGTCCAGGCCACGGAGGACTACATCTCGGGCCGGTTCGGCTAGGACACCCCCTAGGCCGATGCCATACCCCTCGCGGCGCTGCATGGCGGTGCGGCCGCGAGGCAGCAAGAGGGCCCGCCCCTGGACGGGGGCGGGCCCATTGCTTTTGCTTCCGTGCCTTGGGGCTCCGCCGGAGCCCTGGCCCTTGCCCACCCGCCCGGCCCGTCTCGGTGGGCTGAGGGGTCCCGCTCCCGGGGCTCCGCCCCGGGCCCCCCGTCTCGCCGACCCGCCGGCCCGACTCGGTCGCAGCCCCGACGAGGCTCGGGACAGACCCGGACTCGATCGCCGAGTCGGGCCCCACCTTGGGCTCCGCCTCAGAGCGGGGCCGTGGCCGGCGCGACTCCTGGGAGGCCTGGTCGCACCCGGCGCCCACTTCCCGGTCAGTCCCGCCTCATGGCAGCGCCCGGTCACAGTGGGACCCCGTCCCTTGGGGACCTGGCCTCTTGGCCAACCGAGTCGGGTGGGTGGGTGGGCGAATGTGAAAGCGAGCGTCGACCTGAGGTCGGCGCTCGCTTTCGGAAAGGCTGGCTGGCCCGCCGGTCAGAGAACCGCCAGGCTCACGATCCAGTAAGCCAGCGCAGCGACCAGCGCTGCCGCCGGCATCGTGATGAACCAGCCCAGGACGATGTTCTTGGCGACACCCCACCGCACCGCGTTCACCCGCTTCGTCGCGCCGACGCCCATGATGGCCGACGTGATGACATGCGTCGTGGAGATCGGCGCCTTGAAGAGGAACGCCGTGGTGAACATGATCGCCGCGCCCGTCGCCTCCGCCGCGAAGCCCTGCGGCGGGTCCAGCTCGATGATCTTCCGGCCCAGCGTGCGCATGATGCGCCAGCCGCCCGCGTACGTACCCAGCGACAGCATCAGCGCGCAGACGATCTTCACCCACACCGGGATCGGGTCGCCGTACGTCTCGGTGCCGGAGATGACCAGGGCCATCACCACGACACCCATGGTCTTCTGGGCGTCCTGCAGACCGTGTCCGAGCGCCATGGCGGCCGCCGACACCGTCTGCGCTATCCGGAACCCGCGCTTGGCCTTGTGCGGGTTGGCCTTCCGGAAGATCCACAGGATCGCCGTCATCACCAGGTAGCCGCAGATCAGACCGACGATCGGCGACAGGAACATCGGCAGGATGATCTTGTCGACGACCCCGCTCCAGATCACCGTCGTACCGCCCGCGAGCGCCGCTCCCACCATGCCGCCGAACAGCGCGTGGGAGGAGGACGACGGCAGACCGAAGTACCAGGTGACGAGGTTCCAGGCGATCGCGCCGACCAGGGCGGAGAAGAGGATCGCCATGCCCGTCGAGCCATGGGGCGTCTCGATCAGGCCCTCGCTGACGGTCTTGGCGATGCCGGAGCCGAGGAAGGCACCGGCGAGGTTCATCACCGCGGCCATGGCCAGCGCGGCCCGGGGCGTCAGGGCCCGCGTCGACACCGACGTCGCGATCGCGTTCGCCGAGTCGTGGAAACCGTTCGTATACGTGAAGAAGAGCGCGACACCGATGGTCACGACCAGAGCGAGGGTGTCCATCGACGCTTCAGGACTCCTTGACGGCGATGGTCTCCACCGTGTTCGCCACGTGCTCGAAGGCGTCCGCCGCCTCTTCGAGGACATCCACGATCTGCTTGAGCTTGAGGACCTCGATGGCGTCGTACTTGCCGTTGAAGAGCTGGGCCAGCAGCTTGCGGTGGATCTGGTCCGCCTGGTTCTCCAGGCGGTTCACCTCGATCCAGTACTCCGTGAGGTTGTCCATGGTGCGCAGGTGCGGCATGGCCTCGGCCGTCAGCTCGGCGGCCCGCGCCAGGACCTCGATCTGCTGCTCGACGCCCTTCGGCAGCTCCTCGACGTTGTAGAGGACGACCAGGTCGACGGCCTCCTCCATGAAGTCCATGATGTCGTCCAGGGACGAGGCCAGGTTGTAGATGTCCTCGCGGTCGAACGGCGTGATGAACGAGGAGTTCAACTGGTGGAAGATCGCGTGAGTGGCGTCGTCACCGGCGTGTTCGGCGGCCCGCATGCGCTCTGCGATCTCGGCCCGGGCGGAGGCATCCGCTCCGAGCAGTTCCATCAGGAGCTTCGAGCCCGTGACGATGTTGTCCGCGGATGCGGCGAACATGTCGTAGAAGCTCGTCTCCCTGGGGGTCAGACGAAAGCGCACGTGGGGTCCTCGGGGTGCTTCGGTTTCGGTCAGGCTGATGCTAGGCGCATCATCCGGCCACGGCTAATGGGCCGTCCTCCAGTGTCGCCCATCGGGCACAGTGATCGGCACAGGGGCGTCCCGAGAGGCCCTTACCCAGCAAAGTTGGTTACCATATACCCGCCAGGGGTATCTGTCTGGAGGACGCGATGACGACCACCGAGGCCGGCGCGACAGCGCCCTCCGAAAACTCCGGAAACGCGGACAACCGGCCCACCGCCGAACAAGGTGGGCACGGGCACGCCACGCACGGCTACCACAAACAGAAGGACGAGCACCTCAAGCGGCTGCGGCGGATCGAGGGGCAGATCCGCGGTCTGCAGCGGATGGTCGACGAGGACGTCTACTGCATCGACATACTCACGCAGGTCTCCGCTTCCACGAAGGCCCTGCAGTCCTTCGCGCTCCAGCTCCTGGAGGAGCACCTGCGGCACTGCGTCGCCGACGCGGCCGTCAAGGGCGGCGGAGAGATCGACGCGAAGGTCGAGGAGGCCACCAAGGCGATCGGGCGGCTGCTGCGGACCTGAGCGGTCCGGCCCCCGGGGACCTGAGCCCGTCCTGCCCCCGCGGACCGGTCGGGATCAGGCGGGGGCCGGGGCGCGTTCCTCGGTCACCTTCAGCACCCGGTCGATGCTCTCCAGGCTGAGCCGGTCCTCGCGGGCCGCCGAGGCGGCGATGATCAGCTCTCCGCACAGCTCGATCTCGGCGAGAGCCACGTGGTCCTGTACTGCCGTACCGCCGACCAGAGCCACGCGCATCACCTCGTCTCTGCGTGCCCGGCTTCCTAGAGTAGGCAGCGGCCCACGCGCCGCGCATGGCACGGACGGGCTAGTTCGCCAGAGGGTTACCGGCTAGTTCCGCGAGCGGTTCATCGCCCCGCCCGCCGCACCGTTTTCCGGACCGTTCTCCGGTTCGTCCCTCGGTGCGTCCTTCGGTTCGTCCTCCGCGATCCGCCCCGCGTAGATGTCCCGCGCCCGCGGCAGCCGTACGTCGACGGGGGCGCCGAAGCCGTAGAGCAGGGTCGTCGAGGTGACCGCCACGGTGGCCTTCTGCCGTCCGTTGACGAAGCTGAACCGCTGCCGGAGCTTGCGGATGCGGCCCTCGCCGTCGAGGTAGGCGTCGAACGGGACGCGCGCCGTGGCGAACCCTTTCGCCGCCGACTCCAGTGCCGCCCGGTTGCCCGCCGACGCGCGTTTCGCGGCCGTGGCCAGGTCGGCGGTGCCCCGGTAGTGCCGCACCGCGACGCCGCCCACCTCGGTGCGGCCCACGTACGACGCCGTCCGCGTCCCGCGCAACAGCTCCGCCGCCGCGTACGGATCGGTCGCCCCGCCGGTGACCAGGTTGCCGTCGCTGAGGGTCGCGGTGTCGACCCGGACCCACTTGTCGGCGGGGACGCCCGCGCCGCGGTTCTTCATGAACAGGGCGCCCGGGGCGAGGAGTTCGGTGATCGGGCGGTGCTCGGCGGAGCCGGTCGGGTCCTGGGGCAGGACGACCGTGAGCTGCCCGAGCCGGCGGCGGAAGTCGTAGACGCCCTGGCCCCGGATGGTGACCCGGGTGCCGCCGGTGGCCATCTCCATCGACGTACCGGCCCGGGAACTGCCCGCCTCGTGCAGGGCTCCGGCGGCGCGCTGGAGAGTGGCCACCGGGTCGGAGGGGCCGCGCGCGTCCTCGGCGGCGGCGCCGCTGCCGCATCCCGTGGCACTCGCGCCCAGTCCCACCGTGATCACCATCGCGCCGACCGTCGCACCCGCGCGCCTGTGCTGCCGCCGATCCATCGCTTGTCCTACCCCCAGCCGGTCGCGTCCGTCACGGGCCCCCGTCGCTTCGGTTAACGACGGGTAGGGGGTGCCGTCACGCGCGCTCGCGGGTGCCGGTGAGGGCGGCCGTGATCCGCCGGGCCCGGGCGCACTACGGTGGTGACCGTGACGCAGCAGGACGGGCCGGAGCGAGCCCGGCAGGGGCAGGAACACGACACGTCGACCCAGGAGCAGGGGCGCTTCTGCCTGGCACGGTGCAGCTGCGGCTGGCGCGGCCCGGCGCGGCGCGCCCGCAGCCAGGCCCGTACGGACGCGGAGGCGCACGCCGCGGCGGCGTGAGGGGGTCCGGGCAGGGAGCCCGGGCGGTTGTCAGGGGCGCTCGAACCGGCGCACCAGAGCGTCGAGGAGCTCCCGGTCGCGCGGCTGGGTCAGTCGGCCGCGGGCCGCGCCGGGCGGCAGCCACAGGATGCGGTCCACCTCGTCGTTGGGGACGAAGCGCCCCGAGCGGGCCTCGGCCGCCCAGTAACGCACCTGCTTGGGGCGGCCGTCGACCGGATAGTGCTGGGTGGGCAGCTCACCGCCGGGCGCGGCGCTGTACCCGGTCTCCTCGGCCACCTCCCGCAACGCACCGGCGAGCGGGTCCTCACCTCGCTTCAGCTTCCCTTTGGGATGCGACCAGTCGCCGTACTTCGGTCGATGAACGAGACAGACCTCCAGCCCGCCGCCACCTGGCTCCCGCCGCCACAGGACGCAGCCGGCGGCCAGGACGGGGGTTTCGTCGGCGGTGGTCACGACCGGTTCTCCCTCGTCGTGTGGTGAGTCAGGGGGCGGGGACCGGGCGTTTCAGCCAGGACTGCTGGAAGGCGAAGCGGGCCGCCTCCACCTCGTGGCGCTGGTCGGCGTGGAGCACGCCGAGTGCGTAGGCCGTCGCCGGGGCGATGCGCGGGGTGCGGGCCGCCTGGGCCGCCGCGGCGGCCGCCTCCGAGGCGTCGCGGTGCCGGTTCAGCGCCTGCCCGGCCGCGAGCAGGCGTACGTCGACCGGGTCGGCGCCGCCGCCCAGGGCCTCGCGGGCGTAGCGGTGCAGGCGCAGCAGCAGGCGTACCTGGTGCCAGGGGGCGTCCTGCGGGTGCGGGGACGGGTCCGGGGCCAGGCCGTGGACCAGGGCGACCGCGTTGTAGGGGTGGCCGGCGGTCACCAGCGGCAGCGCGGCGATCGCGTCGGTGAGGCGCTCCTCGGCGGCGGTGGCCAGCGGGCGCAGGTCGGCGCCGGCGGCCGCGGGCGCCAGTGGGACCTCGCTGGCCAGGACGGCGACCTGGTCGGCGACGGCGTGGAAGCGGGCGGAGCCGAGGGCCTGGAGGGCGGTGGAGTGGGCCCGGGTTCGGGCGAGGGTGAGCTGGCGTTCCAGCAGGGCGCCCGCCTTGGCCGCGCCCACGGTCAGATTGCTGCGGTCCGGGGCGGTCCGGACCGCGGGGCCGGTGTCCGGCGCCCCGGCGCCGACGGCGGAGCTCACCGGCTGCGGCGGGAACGCCGCGGCCCCCGCCCCCGACAGCCGCTGGAGTGCCAGCAGCAGCCGCTCCAGCCGGGCCTCGCATGCATGCTCCAGGCCCAACGTGCCCGACAGCCAGGCCAGTTCGGGACGCATCTCGTCCGACCAGTCGGCGTCGAGGAGCGGGCGGAAGGTGTGCAGGCTGCCGCTGATGCGGCGGGCCGCCCGGCGCAGCGCGCGGGCCGCGTCGCCGGCTCCGCTCGCGCCGCCCGGCTCCCCCGCTCGCGCGCCCGCCCGGGCGGGCAGCCCGCCACCGGTCTCCCGGTGCAGGCGCAGCGCACGGAGGAACTCCGTGGCCTGGGCGCGCAGATAACCCGCCAGAACGTCCCCGACGGGGGTGCCTCCCTGCTCCGGGTCGCTCTTCGGCGCGGCCTGCGGGGCCGGGGGCGGGGGAGCGGTCGTGAGGTGGGGGAAGGACGCCCCGGCCGTGGGGACGTCCGTCGGATCAGGGTGTCGCTGTGCCACGCCGGCGCCTCCGGGCGTCTATGAGCATCTCCTGGATGTTGCGCAGGGGTTGTCCGTCCGCGTCGGTCGCGTGCCGGGTCCACTCGCCGTCCGGGCCCAGGTGCCAGGAGGAGGTGGTGTCGGACATGCCGGTTTCGAGCATCCGGTTCAGGGTCGCCCGGTGGGCCGGGTCGGTGACCCGGACCAGTGCCTCGATCCGGCGGTCGAGGTTGCGGTGCATCATGTCGGCGCTGCCGATCCACACCTCGGGCTCGCCGCCGTTGCCGAAGGCGAAGACCCGGGAGTGCTCCAGGAAGCGGCCGAGGATGGAGCGGACCCGGATGTTCTCCGAGAGGCCTGCGACGCCCGGCCGTACCGCGCAGATGCCGCGCACCCAGATGTCGACCGGGACGCCCGCCTGGGACGCGCGGTAGCACGCGTCGATGACGGCCTCGTCCACCATCGAGTTGACCTTGATGCGGATGAAGGCGGGGCGGCCCGCGCGGTGGTGCTGGATCTCCTTGTCGATCCGCGAGATCAGGCCGTCGCGCCAGGGACTTGGGGGCGACCAGCAGTCGGCGGTAGGTCTCGCGGCGCGAGTAGCCGGAGAGCCGGTTGAACAGGTCGGACAGGTCCGCGCCGACCTGCGGGTCAGCGGTGAGCAGGCCGAGGTCCTCGTACAGGCGGGCCGTCTTGGGGTGGTAGTTGCCGGTGCCCACGTGGCTGTAGCGGCGCAGCGTGTCGCCCTCCTGGCGTACCACCAGGGACAGCTTGCAGTGGGTCTTCAGACCGACGAGGCCGTACACGACATGGCAGCCGGCCTCCTCCAGCTTGCGCGCCCACTTGATGTTGGCGTGTTCGTCGAAGCGGGCCTTGATCTCGACCAGGACGAGGACCTGCTTGCCGGACTCGGCGGCCTCGATGAGGGCGTCGACTATCGGCGAGGTCTCCGAGGTGCGGTACAGGGTCTGCTTGATCGCCAGTACGTCCGGGTCGGCGGCGGCCTGCTCCAGGAAGGCCTGCACGGACGTGGAGAACGAGTCGTAGGGGTGGTGCAGCAGCACGTCCCGGGTGCGCAGGGCGGCGAAGACGTCGGGCGCGGACGCCGACTCGACCTCGGCGAGGTCGCGGTTGGTGCCGGCGACGAACTTCGGGTACTTCAGCTCGGGACGGTCTATCGAGGCGATGCGGAAGAGGCCGGTGAGGTCCAGGGGTCCCGGCAGCGGGTACACCTCGGCCTCGCTGATCTTCAGCTCACGCACCAGCAGGTCGAGCACCTCGCGGTCGATGGACTCCTCGACCTCGAGGCGCACCGGCGGCCCGAAGCGGCGCCGCATGAGCTCCTTCTCCAGGGCCTGGAGCAGGTTCTCGGCGTCGTCCTCCTCGACCTCGAGGTCCTCGTTGCGGGTGAGCCGGAAGGCGTGGGACTCCAGCACCTCCATGCCCGGGAAGAGCTCCTCCAGGTGCGCGGCGATGACGTCCTCCAGCGGGACGTACCGGCCGGGCGCGGCCTCCAGGAAGCGGGACAGCAGCGGCGGCACCTTCACGCGGGCGAAGTGCTTGTGGCCGCTGACCGGGTTGCGGACGACGACGGCCAGGTTCAGCGACAGCCCGGAGATGTACGGGAAGGGGTGCGCGGGGTCCACGGCCAGCGGGGTCAGCACCGGGAAGATCTGCTGCCGGAACAGGGTGAACAGCCGCGCCTGCTCCTTCTCGGCCAGCTCGCTCCAGCGGACCATGTTGATGCCCTCGTCCGCGAGGGCGGGCGCGACGTCCTCCTGGAAGCAGGCGGCGTGCCGGGCCATGAGCTCGCGGGAGCGGGCCCAGATCATCTCCAGCACCTCGCGGGGCTGGAGCCCGGAGGCGGAGCGCGTGGCCACGCCCGTGGCGATACGGCGCTTCAGACCGGCGACCCGGACCATGAAGAACTCGTCCAGGTTGCTGGCGAAGATCGCCAGGAAGTTCGCGCGTTCGAGCAGGGGCGTGTTCGGGTCCTCGGCGAGCTCCAGGACCCGCTCGTTGAAGGCGAGCCAGCTGCGCTCCCGGTCGAGGAAGCGACCCTGCGGCAGCTCGGCCCCGCCGGCCTGCGACTCCTCGTACCCGTCGAGGTCGGCGTCGATGTCGGGTTCCAGGTCGGAGACCGTCGCGGCCACCGTGCGCGGGCGATGCGCGGCTATGGAGCCCACGGAGGGCTGCGCCTGCTGGACCTCTGCCTGGGTTTCTGGCTGGCTCATGAACCCATTGTTCCGCGTGAGGAGGCCCACGGGCGCGTCGGAACGCGCGCGCGGGAGCCGCGCGGCCCCGTTTCCCCCGGGCCCCTCGGGCAGCGGCGAAGACTCTGACGCGGCGGGCTTCATTGCCCGAGCGTCGCAAGCTCGTCTGAATCACCGGTTACGGAGACATGACGTGCGGGCTAGCGGCAGGCGGCTCCGGGGCATCCGCGCCGGTCAGCGCGGTGCGGAAGGTGACGATCACGTGCCGCCCGCGGTCCGGCTCACGTCTGCGTGCGGGACAAGGTTCACATCTCCGCGCGGTCCATGGTTCACGTCTCCGTGCGGTACATCAGGTCCGTCTCGTGGGTGACGAAGCCCAGCCGCTCGTACACCGACACGGCCGCCTTGTTGTCGGCGTCGACGTACAGCATCGCCGTCGGCATGCCCTGCGCGGCGAGGTGGCGCAGGCCGGTCAGGGTGAGGGCGTTGCCGAGGCCGCCGCCCTGCGCGCCCGGGGCGACACCGAGGACGTACACCTCGCCGAGGCCCTCCTCGGCGTGCACCTTCGTCCAGTGGAAGCCGACGAGCCGCCCCTCGCGCTCGGCGAGGAAGAAGCCGGCCGGGTCGAACCAGACCGCGGCCTTGCGGTCGTCGAGGTCGCGCTGGGTGAGGGAGCCCTGCTCGGGGTGGTGGGCGAAGGCGGCGGCGTTGACCGCGAGCCACGCCTCGTCGTCCTGACCGGGGACGAAGGGGCGCACGGTGACGCCGTCGGGCAGCTTGGGCTCGGGCAGCTCCAGGTCCGTCAACGACCGCCGCATCTGGCGCAGTTCACGGAACATGGTCAGGCCGAGGACCTGGGCGAGGTGCCGGGCGGCGGAGTGCCCGCCGTGCGCCCACACCCGCAGCCGCTTGCCGGACGCGGCGAGCAGCGCCGAGCCGAGCGCCCGGCCGTGCCCGTGGCCGCGGTGGGCGGGGTGGACGACCAGTTCGGCGGCCGGCGCCTCCACCGGGTCGGTGTCCTCCAGCTGGGCGTAGCCGACGAGTTCGCCGCCGGCCGTCAGCAGCAGGTGCGAGACGCCCTCGCGTGCCTCTCCGCGCAGCTGGAGCCGGCCCTGCTCGGACACCGGCTGCTGCCCGTCGACCCGCGCGGCCTCCGCCAGCAGCCCGAGGACGGCCTCGGCCTGGTCCGGGGTGAGCGTGGAGCGGGTGTCGATGGAGCGGGAGGCGAAGGACCGTCCGGTGGCGTCGCTGGTCATGCGTATGAGGGTACGGGGATGCGCGGCCGAAGTGGTGACACCGGGTCGGACGGGGGGGAGGGGAGGCAGGGGCCGGCGAACGGCGGCGAACGGAAACCAGGATGTAATCCCGAACCCCCTGTGCCGCTACGCGCGTTGACCATAGGCTGCGCCGGGCCGGGTCCACTGGCCACAGCCGACCACAGGGGGGCGCATGCCGACCACATCCCAGCCGCACCGCCGCATCAGACGCCGTACGTACGCCTTCCTCGCGTCCGCCGCGGCACTGGCCACCGCCGGTGCCCTGGCCGCCGCGCTCCCCGCGCAGGCGCACAACGACCAGGCGGCGGACGCGCTCGCGGGCCGCTACCAGGACGTCCAACTCCTGTCCTTCAACGACCTGCACGGCAACCTCGAACCCCCGTCGGGCTCCTCCGGCCGGATCACCGAGCTCCAGCCGGACGGCACGACGAAGACGATCGACGCGGGCGGCGTGGAGTACCTGGCGACCCATCTGCGCCAGGCCCGCCAGGGCCACGCGTACTCCATCACCGCGGCCGGCGGCGACATGGTCGGCGCCTCGCCGCTGCTGTCGGGCCTGTTCCACGACGAGCCGACCATCGAGGCCCTCAACAAGCTGGACCTGGACGTCACCTCGGTCGGCAACCACGAGTTCGACGAGGGCGCGAAGGAGCTGGCGCGGCTGCAGAACGGCGGCTGCCACCCCACCGACGGCTGCTACAGCGACCAGGGCTTCGCCGGGGCGGACTTCCCCTACCTCGCGGCGAACGTCCTCGACGAGAAGACCGGCAAGCCGATCCTGAAGCCGTACTGGGTCTGGAAGAAGAAGGACGTCAAGATCGGCTTCATCGGCGTCACTCTGGAAGGCACCCCCGACATCGTCTCCGCGGACGGCGTCAAGGGGCTGACGTTCAAGGACGAGGTCGAGACGATCGACAAGTACGCCAAGGTGCTCCAGGACCAGGGCGTGAAGTCGATCGTGGCGCTGATCCACGAGGGGGGCTTCCCGGCCTCGTCGTCCTACAACTACGACTGCGACTCCCCGGGCGGGGGCGACGGCATCTCCGGCCCGATCGTCGACATCGCCCGGCACGTCACCCCGGCGGTCGACGCGCTGGTGACCGGCCACACCCACGCCGCCTACGCCTGCACGATCGCCGACCCGTCGGGCCGCCCCCGCATGGTCACCTCGGCCGCGTCCTTCGGCCGCCTCTACACGGACACGACGCTGACGTACGACCGCCGGACCGGCGACATCGCGCGTACGGCCGTGAAGTCGGCGAACCGCGTGGTCACCCGGAACGTCGCCAAGGCGCCGGACATGACCCAGCTGATCGACCGGTGGAACACCCTCGCCGCCCCGATCGGCAACCGCCCCATCGGCTACATCTCCGCCGACATCACCAACACCGGCACCGAGTCACCGATGGGCGACCTGATCGCCGACGCGCAGCTGGCGTACGGCAAGGAGCTCGACGCCGGCACCGACCTCGCGCTGATGAACCCGGGCGGCGTGCGGGCCGGGCTGACGTACGCGGCCAAGGGCGCCGAGGGCGACGGCGTGGTGACCTACGCCGAGGGCTTCACCGTCCAGCCCTTCGCCAACACCGTGAACCTGCAGGACTTCACCGGCGCGCAGCTCGTCCAGGTGCTGAAGGAGCAGGTGAGCGGCGCGAACGCGGCGGCGCCGAAGATCCTCCAGCCGTCGGCCGGGCTGACGTACACCCTGGACCTGACCAGGTCCGGCGCCGACCGCGTGGTGACCGACTCGATCCGTCTGGACGGCGCCCCGATCGACCCGGCCGCCACCTACCGCGTCGCCACCAACAGCTTCCTCGCGGGCGGCGGCGACGGCTTCCCGACGCTGGGACAGGGCACGGGCGACCTGGTCGGCACGGACGATCTGGCCGCGCTGGAGAAGTACCTGACGGCGAACTCCTCCGCCGGTGACCCGATCACCCCGCCCGCGACCGACCGGATCACGGTCGTGCAGTAGCGGGACGGCGCAAGGAACAGCTGAGGGCGGCCGGTTCACCGGCCGCCCTCAGTGCTTCACGGCATCTCCGGCGGAGCCGTCGGCGCCCCCGGCAGCCGTACCGTCGCCACCGTGCCGCCGCCGGGGGCGCCGGTGAGGGTGACCTCGCCGCCGGCCTCCTCGACCGTGCGGGCCACGATGGACAGGCCGAGGCCGGAGCCGGACAGGGCGCGGGCCGAGGGGGAGCGCCAGAAGCGGTCGAAGACGTGCGGGAGGTCCTCGTCGGGGATGCCGGGACCGCGGTCGCGGACGGTGAGGACGCCCTTCTTCAGGGCCACGTCGATCGCGCCGCCCTCGGGGCTGAACTTGACCGCGTTGTCGAGGACGTTGACGATCGCCCGCTCCAGCGCCGACGGTTCCGCCCGGACGTACCAGGGTTCCAGGTCCTCGCTGATGGTCAGCTCGGGCCCGCGCAGCCGGGCGCGCCCCAGGGCCGCCTCGACGGTGTCCTGGAAGGAGACCACCTGCACCCGCTCGCCCCGCTGGCCCTCCGCGCGCGACAGCTCCTGGAGGTCGCCGATCAGCGACGACAGCTCGCTCATCTGCGCCTTCACCGAGTCCAGCAGCGCCCGGCGGTCGGCCGTGGGCAGCGGTCGGCCCGTCTCCTCGCTGCGCGTGAGCAGCTCGATGTTGGTCCGCAGGGACGTCAGCGGCGTACGGAGTTCATGGCCCGCGTCGGCGATGAGCTGCTGCTGGAGCTCGCGGGAGCTGGTCAGGGCCGAGGTCATGGAGTTGAAGGAGCGGGACAGGCGGGCGATCTCGTCCTCGCTGTCGTCCTCGACCGGGATGCGGATGCTCAGGTCCTCGGTGCGGGCGACGTGCTCCACCGCCTCGGTGAGCTTGTCGACGGGGCGCAGACCCGCGCGGGCGACCGCGAGGCCGGCGGCCCCGGCGCCGAAGACCCCTATCCCGGAGACGAGCAGCAGGATGAGCGCCAGGTCGTCGAGGGTGTTCCGGGTGTCCCTGAGGGACAGGCCGATCATGAAGGCGACGTCGGGGTAGGCCTGGGCGTCCGGGCCGGGGGCCACCGGCACGGAGACGGTCATCACCCGGACGTCGTCGCCGTCCGTGTTGGTGGTGCTGTGGAAGGTGCGCAGGCCCAGATTGGGGTGGGCGGCCACGTCCCTGTCCGGGGCGGTGACCTTCAGGACGCCCTCGGACCGGGGCGCCACGCAGGAGCGGCCCTGCGAGGTGACCAGCTGGACGTAGAAGAACGAGCGCTGCATGTCGTTCGACGAGTCGTCCGTGGTCTGCGTGCAGCTCGCGGCCAGCTCGGTCGCGTCCTCCGCGGTCACCCGGCCGAAACTGGCCAGCCGGTTGTCGACCTCGTCGTACAGCTTGCCGCGGACGATGAACCAGCAGGTGACCGAGACCGCGGCGACCGCGAACGCCACCGCCGCCGCCACGAGCAGCGACAGCCGCGAGCGGATCGGCAGCGACCGGAACCGGCGGACGACCCTTCTCACTCGGCCCCACCCTGCCGCAGCACGTACCCGACGCCGCGGACCGTGTGCACCAGGCGCGGCTCGCCGCCCGCCTCGGTCTTGCGGCGCAGGTACATGACGTAGACGTCCAGCGAGTTCGACGTCGGCTCGAAGTCGAAGCCCCACACCGACTTCAGGATCTGCTCGCGGGTGAGGACCTGGCGCGGATGGGCCAGGAACATCTCCAGCAGCGTGAACTCCGTGCGGGTCAGCTCCACCCGCCGGTCCCCGCGCGTGACCTCGCGGGTGGCGAGGTTCATGCGCAGGTCGGCGAAGGTGAGGGCCTCGTCCTGGGGGCCCGCGCCGGGCAGCGGGGCGGCGTAGGAGCTGCGCCGCAGCAGTGCGCGGATACGGGCGAACAGCTCGTCCAGCTCGAACGGCTTGACCAGGTAGTCGTCGGCCCCGGCGTCGAGCCCGGTGACCCGGTCGCCGACCGTGTCGCGGGCCGTCAGCATCAGTATCGGCGTCGTGTCGCCGGAGCCGCGGATGCGGCGGGCGGCCGTCATGCCGTCCATACGGGGCATCTGGATGTCCAGGACGACGAGGTCGGGGCGGTAGGCGGTGGCCTTCTCCAGGGCGTCCGCGCCGTCGACGGCCACCTCCGTGTCGTACCCCTCGAAGGCCAGGCTGCGCTGGAGTGCTTCGCGCACGGCCGGCTCGTCGTCGACGATCAGGATGCGCTGGGGGTCACGGTCGCCATCGGAGGGGCTCATCGCTCGCGGTTCCTCGGTCGGTGTGCGGTGGGCGTGGGTGGGCCGTCCTCAGCGTCGCATGTTTCCGGGTGTTTCCGGGCCTACGGCCGGTTTCCGGAAGGTGCGCCGGGCCGGGTGCCGCCCGCCTCCGGGGCCCGCGGTCAGCAGCTCACCGCGGTCAGGCGGCGCAGCGGGACCTTGTGCCGGCGCGGACGCTCCGCCCGGATGCGCAGGCCCATCAGCTGCGGTGCGGACACCTCCAGGACCCGGGGCGGCGGCTTGGGCGCGTTGATCTCGTGCGCCACTTCCAGCGCCAGGTCGAAGTCGGCCGGGTGGTTGTCGACCAGCATGTGCGAAACCCGCTTGATCATGACGTACTCCCTTGCTCGGTACTTGATCGCTCGTGTTCGGTCACCGTGGTGTTCTGTCACTGGTGCTCGACCACGCGTGCTCTGTCACTCGGTGGAGCCCGACCGCAGCCGTGCCAGGTCGGACCGGACGGTGTTGCTGGGGATCGCGAAGCCCAGGCCGATGCTGCCCGCGCCCGAGGAGGACGACGAGGAGCCGGAGCCGGGCGCGTACATCGCGGAGCTGATGCCGATGACGTCGCCGCGCGCGTCGATCAGCGCGCCCCCGGAGTTGCCGGGGTTCAGCGAGGCGTCCGTCTGGATCGCCTTGTACGTCGTGGTCGAGGAGCCGGGGTCGCCGTTGAACTGCCGGCCGCCGAACTGGAACGGCCACCGCCCGTCCTCGCCCGGATCCTGGAGGTCGCCCTTGTCCTGGTCGGCCGGCACGGTCACGTCACGGTTCAGTGCGGAGACGATGCCGCTGGTGACGGTGCCGGTCAGCCCCTCGGGGGAGCCGATCGCCACGACCGAGTCGCCGACCCGCACCTCGTCGGAGTCGCCGAGGGCCGCCGGCCGCAGACCGGAGGCGCCGCGGAGCTTGATGAGGGCGAGGTCCTTGGAGCTGTCGGTGCCGACGACCTCGGCCGGGTAGGTGGTGCTGCCGCCGGTGCGCACCTTGATCGAGGAGGCGCCGGAGACGACGTGGTTGTTGGTGACGATCTCGCCCTTGTCGCTGACGATCACGCCGGAGCCGGTGGACGACCCGTTGCCGAGGGCCGCGCTGATCTCGACCACGCTCGGGGCGACCGCGGAGGCGATCGCGCCGACGTCGCCCTGCTTACCGGCCGGGACGACCTGGGCGTTGGGCCCGACCGAGGAGACCGTGTCGCGGTCGCCGGCGGTCAGTTCCTGGAAGACGTACGCGGTGCCGCCGCCCACGGCCGCGGCGCCGAGCGCGACGGCGGCCAGCAGGGCGAGCGGGCCACGGGAGTGCTTCCTGTCGGTCATGGAAGGAGCATTTCCCGTGACCATGAGAGCTCGCTGAGGGCCCGCTGAAAAGCCCGACAGAACCTCATGTGACCGGGATGATGACCATTTGCGCAGCTCGGAGCGGTGAGGGCGGGGGAGGTGCGCTGGGTGCCGCTCACCGGGCGCTCAGGGCTCTCAGTCAGTCCTCATGTGCGGAGCGTGACCGGCTGGACGTCCGGTGCGGTCGGCGTCAGCCGCAGCCGCAGGAACCGCGGACCACCAGCCGCGACGGGAACGTCCTCAGCCGCTCGCGGCGCGAGCCGGCCACCCGCAGCCCGTCGTCCAGGACGAGGTCCACGGCCGCCCGCGCCATCGCCGGCCGGTCCGAGGCGACCGTCGTCAGGGGTGGATCGGCGAGCGGGGCCTCCTTGATGTCGTCGAAGCCCGCGACGGTCAGCTCGCGCGGCACGTCGATGCGCAGCTCGCGCGCCGCTCGCAGCACGCCGATCGCCTGGTCGTCGGTGGAGCAGAAGATCGCCGGCGGCCGCTCGGGGGCGGCGAGGATCCCCAGGGCCACCTGGTAGGCGTCGTAGCGGTTGTACGGCGCCTCGAAGAGCCGGCCCTCGGTCGGGATCCCGGCCTCGGCCATCGCCCGGCGCCAGCCCTCGACGTGGTCGGAGACCGGGTCGCCGACGGCCGGGGTCTCGGCGGTGCCGCCCATGCAGGCGACGTACTCGCAGCCGTGTTCCAGCAGGTGGCGTACGGCGAGCTGGGCGCCGCCGAGGTCGTCCGTGACCACGGCGACGTCGTCGAAGGCCTCGGGGCGCTCGTGCAGCAGCACCACGCGGGCGTCCCAGGCCTCGATCTCGGCGGCGGCCTGGTCGTTGAGCGCGTGGGAGACGAGGATCAGGCCCGAGACGCGCATGCCGAGGAACGCCCGCAGATAGTGGACCTCGCGCTCGGCGACGTAGTCGGTGTTGCCGACGAGGACCATCTTCCCGCGCTCGGAGGCGGCCTGTTCGACCGCGTGCGCCATCTCCCCGAAGAAGGGCTGGCGGGCGTCCGGCACGATCAGGCCTATGAGGTCCGTGCGCCGCGAGGCCATCGCCTGGGCGACCCGGTCGGGCCGGTACCCCAGCTCCTTGATCGCGGCGAGGACACGCTCGCGCGTGGCCGGGGCGACCGGCCGGGGTCCGTTGTTGATCACATAGCTGACGACGGCGGTGGAGGTCCCCGCCAGCCGTGCCACATCGTCCCGAGTCACCTTGGCCACGCGCGGAGTCTACGCGGAGAGATCCGCTCCGGGCAGGGCGTATCGGGGCTTGTCTGTGCGGAAGCAATGCCCCGCTCGGGCGTCCGTCATGCGTCCCGGCCGCACCGGCTATGCCTCGGCCGGGACGTCCGCCGCGCTGAGGGCCGCCGAAGCGTCCGTATCCTGCGGTTTTGACCGGTTTGTCTGGGCCTTCGCCTTCGCTTTCGCCTCGGCCGCGGCGCGGTCCGGCTTCTCCGGCGTGACGAAGCGGTAACCGACGTTCCGGACGGTTCCGATCAGCGACTCGTGCTCGGGGCCGAGCTTGGCCCGCAGCCGCCGTACGTGCACATCGACGGTCCGGGTGCCGCCGAAGTAGTCGTACCCCCACACCTCCTGGAGCAGCTGTGCGCGAGTGAACACCCGGCCCGGGTGCTGCGCCAGGTACTTCAGCAGCTCGAACTCCTTGAAGGTGAGGTCGAGGACCCGGCCCTTGAGCTTGGCCGAATAGGTCGCCTCGTCGACGGACAGGTCGCCGTTGCGGATCTCCATCGGGGAGTCGTCGCCGCCGAGCTGCTGGCGGCCCAGGGCTAGCCGCAGCCGCGCCTCGACCTCCGCGGGGCCCGCGGTGTCGAGCAGGACGTCGTCGATGCCCCAGTCGGCGGTGACGGCGGCGAGGCCGCCCTCGGTGACGACGAGGACGAGGGGACAGCCGGGGCCCGTGGAGCGCAGCAGCTGGCACAGGCTGCGCACCTGCGGGAGATCGCGGCGGCCGTCGATCAGGATCACGTCGGCGCCCGGCGTGTCCACGAGGGCCGGTCCCTCCGCCGGGGCCACGCGCACGCTGTGCAGCAGCAGGCCGAGGGCGGGAAGCACCTCCGTCGACGGCTGGAGGGCGTTGGTCAGGAGCAGCAGTGAACTCACGTCTGGTTCCTCCTCGGTCCCGGCGGTGGGGTACCTCCGTCCACGTCGTATGTACCGCGTCGTATACAACGCTCCCGAAAGCACGAAAGGACCCGGGGGCTACGCTGCCCGAGTCCTCTGCCCAGCAGAATAGCGGACATGAGCGTGGGTTCGGCAGGTCATGTGGTTCGTTCCGCCGCTCGTCCGCATGGCGAGACGGGCGGAGGCACGGTGGTGCGGACGTTTCTGCGCACCGCGGACGGGGTCGCGATCGACGCCGTGTACGAGCCGGTCCCGGCGTCGTACGGCGGCTCACCGCCGCCCGCCGAGGCCCCGGTCTTCGTGATCGCGCACGGCTTCACCGGCGATGCGGACCGCCCCCACGTGCGCCGGGCGGCGCGGGTACTCGCGCGGTACGGGGCCGTCGTCACCTTCTCCTTCCGCGGCCACGGAGCCTCGGGCGGCCGCTCCACCGTGGGCGACCGGGAGGTGCTCGACCTCGCGGCCGCGGTGGCCTGGGCGCGGGAGCTGGGCCACGCGCGCGTGGTCACGGTCGGCTTCTCCATGGGCGGCTCGGTGGTGCTGCGGCACGCGGCGCTGCACCGGGGCCCCGGGGGCGTCGACGCGGTGGTCTCGGTGAGCGCCCCGGCCCGCTGGTACTACCGGGGCACCGCCCCCATGCGCCGCCTGCACTGGCTGATCACCCGGCCCGAGGGCCGCCTGGTCGGCCGGTACGGTCTGCGCACCCGCATCCACCACCGCGACTGGGACCCGGTCCCGCTGTCCCCCGTCGAGGCGGTCCCGGCCATCGCGCCGACCCCGCTGCTCGTCGTCCACGGCGACCAGGACGCCTACTTCCCGCTCGACCATCCCCGCACCCTGGCCGCAGCGGCGGGCGAGCACGGGGAGCTGTGGGTGGAGCACGGCATGGGGCACGCCGAGCACGCGGCGGACGACGCGCTGCTCGCCCGGATCGGTGACTGGGCGGCCTCGCGGGCGGGCTAGCCTGACCCGTGTTGGTGTGCGGATGCCGATCCGCCGATGGACTCGAGGGACGAGATGGCAAAGGTCACGGTGCGGTATTGGGCCGCCGCCAAGGCCGCGGCCGGTGCCGCCGAGGAGCCGTACGACGCGGCGACCCTGGCCGAGGCGCTGGACGCGGTGCGCGAGCGGCACCCCGGTGAGCTGACGCGTGTACTGCGACGCTGCTCGTTCCTCGTCGACGGTGACCCCGTGGGCACCCGCGGGCATGAGACGGTACGGCTGGCCGAGGGCGGCACGGTCGAGGTGCTCCCGCCGTTCGCAGGAGGGTGAGCGATGACCGATCAGCCGTATGAGGGCGGGCATTCCCAGCCGTACGAGGGGTACGACCCGTACCGGCAGCAGAACCCGCACCAGTCGCAGTCGCAGTCGCAGGCGTGGCCGGGGCGGGGCGGGTACGACCAGACCGGGTACGACCAGACCGGGTACGACGCGCAGCAGCACACGCAGCAGTGGCAGGGGCAGACCTGGGAGACCCAGACCCACACCGCCGTCCCGGCCGCGCCGCCCGCGGATGCGACGGCGTACCTGCCCGCGCACGCCTACGAACCCGCCGCCGCCCCGGCCGCCCACGCGCCCGCCGCACAGCACGCGCCGGCCGAGGAGAGCGCGGCCGGGACGGCCTACGGTCCCGCCACCCTCGCCGGGAACGCCCGCGTCACCGACGCGCAGCGCGCCCGCGCCGAGGGCCGCTCGCCGATCATCGAGCCGGGCATGCAGCCCGCGCTGCTGACCGCGCTGCTCGGCCTGCTGCTGTCCGGCGCGGCCGCGCTCGGCACGTATGCCCTGGTCGTACCGCTCGTGGTGCTCCAGGCCGTCACCGCGGCCGGCTGGTTCCGGCTGAACGGCATGTGGCCCGCCCGCCAGGGCATCGCCCTCGCCTTCGCCGGGGCGCTCACCGCGGACGCGGCGCTGCTGGTGACGGGCCGCGCGCACGCGCCGGCGGCGATTCTCGGCTCGCTCGGTGTCTGGGTGCTGCTCGCGCTGGTCCTCCAGCTGCGCTCGCAGGCTGACCCCGACGAGCGGATGTACGGCCTGATGGCCACGGTCGCCTCGACCGCGCTGTCGGTCATCGCCACGGGCTACCTCGGCGCCGACCCGCACGCGGTGACGGTGGGCGCGGCCGCTGTCGCCGTGGCCCTGCTGGCCCGTGCTCTGCCGATGCCCACCGCCGTCTCCGTGATCGTCTCGCTGCTCGCCGCGGCGGGCGCGGGCATCGCGGTCGGCAACATGACCGGCCTCGGCGCGAAGGGCGCCCTGCTGGGCGCGGCCGCGGCGGTCTGCGCCCTGATCGGCCACCGGGCCGCCAGCTACGACTACCCCTCCCGCTTCGTCCACTTCACCGCGGGTGTCGCGCTGCCGCTGTCGGCCGCCGCGCCAGTGGTGTGGGTGCTGGGACGGGCCCTGGGCTGACGGGACCCGCAGGACACCGGATGCCCTTCGGAGAAACGGGGCCTGGCCACCGGCCGGGCCCCGTCGCGTTACCGTGGCGGTCGTCCGCGCCACCGCCTAGCCGGGGGGAACCTCACCATGCGAGCCCTGCGCGCAGTCCTGATCGTCGTCGTGATCCTGGGCGGCCTCTTCGTGATCGCGGACCGGGTGGCCGTCCACCTCGCCGAGAACGAGGCCGCGGACCGGATCCGGGACACGGAACACCTGGCCGCCACCCCGGACGTCGCCATCAACGGCTTCCCCTTCCTCACCCAGGTCGCCGACGGCACGTTCGACGACGTCGAGGTCCGCATCAAGAACTACGAGGCAGTCGCCGGCCAGGGCGCCGAGAAGATCCGCGTCAGCGAACTCAAGGCCGACCTCAGGAACGTCACGTACTCCGGCGACCGCGGCTCCGCCACCGCGCGCACCGCCACCGGCACCGCGACCATCGGCTACGACGAGCTGCTGCGGGCGATCGGCTCCGAGCACGCGCAGGTCGCCCCCGGCGTCTCCGCCCGCGTCGTCGGCCTCTCCGACGGCGGCGACGGCAAGATCAAGGTCTCGATCGAGGCGACGGTCCTCGGCACCAAGGTGCCCGACCCCATCCAGGTGCTCGGCAGCGTCACCCTCCGTGGCGACCGCGTGCAGGTGCACGCCGACGACCTGCCGGAACTCCCCGGCTTCGACCTCTCCGACAGCCGGATCCGGGAGCTCACCGACTTCCAGCAGGCCATCGACCGGCTGCCCGGCGGCATCGAACTGGGCAGCGTGCGGGCGGCGAAGAACGGCGTCGAGATCACGGTGAAGGGTTCGGACGTCCGGCTGGAGGGGTAGGGCCCTGGCAGGCCGGCCTACGGCTGTTGTCCGAAAGGCGAGACGGCGGAGTCCGCACCGCAGATGCGGTGACCGGCGAGGGCACCCGGAGGCGGCGCGTCGCCCACTTGGACACCGACTTCGTCCCGTAACGTGGACGATCGCATCTCAGCATGCGACATGCCGGTGACACGCCCCACTCTCCGTCCCTACGATCGAGCCCATGAAGCGACAGGCGGATCTCACGAAGCGGCGGGCAGTGGACCTGTGCCGCGTCGCCGCCATGCTCTGTCGCCCCTGCTGAGCGGCAGTCCCCGACGCCGATCCGCCCCGGTCCCGACTTCGGACCCGACTTCCGTGTATCTCCAGCTGCCCTGCTCAGGGCAACCGTGCGCCGCTCCCGACGGAGCCGCACTTCTCGCACTCGCACGCCCCGCCGCACCTGCCCCGGAGGAGAGAGCATGAGCCGCAGCGACGTCCTGGTCGACGCCGACTGGCTCCAGGACCACCTGGACGACCCGACCATTGCCATCGTCGAGGTGGACGAGGACACGTCCGCCTACGAGAAGAACCACATCAAGAACGCCATCCGGATCGACTGGACCAAGGACCTCCAGGACCCGGTCCGCCGTGACTTCATCGACCAGGAGGGCTTCGAGAAGCTCCTGTCGAAGAAGGGCATCGCCAACGACACCCAGGTGATCCTCTACGGCGGCAACAACAACTGGTTCGCCTCGTACGCCTACTGGTACTTCAAGCTGTACGGCCACGACAACGTGAAGCTCCTCGACGGCGGCCGCAAGAAGTGGGAGCTGGACGCCCGCGAGCTGGTCGACGGCACCGAGGTGCCCGAGCGCCCGGCCACCGACTACAAGGCCAAGCCGCAGGACGCGTCCATCCGCGCCTTCCGTGACGAGGTCGTCGCCGCGATCGGTACGCAGAACCTGGTCGACGTCCGCTCGCCCGACGAGTTCAGCGGCAAGCTGCTCGCCCCGGCCCACCTCCCGCAGGAGCAGTCGCAGCGCCCGGGCCACGTGCCGAGCGCCCGCAACATCCCGTGGTCGAAGAACGCCAACGACGACGGCACCTTCAAGTCGGACGAGGAGCTCAAGGAGCTCTACGCCGAGGAGAGCGTCGACCTGGCCAAGGACACCATCGCCTACTGCCGCATCGGCGAGCGCTCGGCGCTGACCTGGTTCGTCCTGCACGAGCTGCTCGGCGTGGAGAACGTCAAGAACTACGACGGCTCCTGGACCGAGTACGGCTCCCTGGTGGGCGTACCGATCGCGCTCGGCGCCAACAAGTAACCCCCACGGCCCCAGGCACCCTCAAGGACGGAATCGACATATGTGTGGAGCGAAGGCCGGCGGCCCCGACGCCTCGACGATCAAGCCCGGCGAGACCACGATCCAGGGCCAGGTGACGCGTGACGGCGAGCCGGTGACGGGCTACGTCCGTCTCCTGGACGCGACCGGCGAGTTCACCGCGGAGGTCCCCACCTCCGCCACGGGTCAGTTCCGCTTCTACGCGGCCGAGGGCACCTGGACCGTGCGCGCCCTCGTCCCCGGCGGCAGCGCCGACCGCACGGTCGTCGCCCAGCAGGGCGGCCTCGCCGAGGTCGCGATCGCGGTCTGACCGCCCCCTCGAACGGCCCAAGGGCCGCACCCACCGGGTTGGACACCTGGGGTGCGGCCCTTCGGCGCGACCCCTTCTTGACGTGCCCCTCGCACTGCTGCGCAGGCTTCGGGGCGCTGCGCCGGCCTCCGGCCGTCGGCTCGGGCGGCGGGCGCCGGGCGGCCCGCGGTTCCGCCTTCCCGAGCTGGGGCCGAACTCCCCGTGCGGACCTACGCTGGAGGCATGTACGCGCGGCGGCGGCGGGGCCCTCTTTTCTGATGCGCCCCTCGCACTGCTGCGCAGGCTTCGGGGCGCTGCGCCGGCCTCCGGCCGTCGGCTCGGGCGGCGGGCGCCGGGCGGCCCGCGGTTCCGCCTTCCCGAGCTGGGGCCGAACTCCCCGTGCGGACCTACGCTGGATGCATGTACGCGCGGCGGCGGCGGGTCTACTTCGTCATGATGGGGATCTGCATCGTGCTCTTCGTCCTGGCGTGGGGCGTCGTGCGCCTGTGGTCGGTGCCCGCGGCCGTCGTCATGTGCCTGGTGGCCATGGTCATCCCGCCGGTCGCCGCCTTCGTCGCCAACCGCCGGGGGCCCGACGACCGCTGGTGGGACGACCCCTCGGGCGACCCGCAGTCCGACGAGTGGTGGGACGAACTGGACGGCAAGAAGCGCCGCTAGGGTCGTTCGTCATCAGTAGACGAGGGCCTGCGCCTCGTCCGCCAGGGCCTCCTGCACGAAGACCTGCGCACCGGCGATCCGTACGCCCTCGATGACGTCCTTCTCCGTGATGTCGCGCCGGGCGGCGCACTGCGTGCACAGCGTGACCCGGCCGCCCGCCAGGATCGAGTCCAGCAGGTCCGGCAGCGGAGCGGCGTGCGGCAGCTCGAACTCGGCGGCCCGGCCCGGCAGCGCGAACCACGCGGACTCGCCGGTCAGCCACAGCGAGACCTCGACCCCACTGGCCACGGCCACCGCGGCGACCGTGAACGCCTGCGAGCAGCGCTCGGCCGCGTCCGCCCCGGCCGTCACCTTGATCACGAGCTTCTTCGCCATACCTGGATCGTAATCAATCCCGCAGTCCCGAAAGGGCACCGCCTGCCGGCAGACCGTGACGCCGCAGGGCCAGTTGTCGGCTGACCCCGACGTACCACCTCACCAGGAGCGCCGGGCCGGGGCCGCGTAAGCTGGGGCCCGGTCCTGTGTACGCAACCTGCACCACGCTCATCCGAGGAGCACCCGTGGAGATTTTCTTCGAGATCCTTCTGGCCCTGGTCTGCGTCGGCGTTCTCGCCTTCGCCGGGCTGACCGTGCAGAAGCTGTACCAGGGCCAGCGCTGACCCTCACCCCAGGACGCTAGGAACGACCGCTCATGATCGAGATTCCGTCAGACCTCCACAAGGACCTGGTTCCCCTCGCCTTCCTGCTCGGCAACTGGGTCGGCGCAGGCGTGTACGACTTCCCCGGCGCCGAGAAGTGCAACTTCGGCCAGGAGGCGTCCTTCACCCACGACGGGCGGGACTTCCTGGCGTACGAGTCGCGCACCTGGGTGCTCGACAACGACGGCAACAAGGTGCGGCCGCTGGAGTCCGAGGCCGGCTTCTGGCGGATCGACGGAGACCGCAAGGTCACGGTCACGATGACCCGTGACGACGGCGTCGTCGAGATCTGGTACGGCGAGCTCGCCGACAAGAAGCCGCAGATCGAACTCGCCACGGACGCCGTGGCCCGTACGGCCTCCGCGGTTCCCTACAGCGGCGGCAAGCGCCTGTACGGCTACGTCAAGAGCGACCTCATGTGGGTCGGCGAGAAGCAGACTCCCGAGGTCGAGCTGCGCCCCTACATGTCGGCGCACCTGAAGAAGGTCGTCACCCCCGAGGACGTCGAGCGCTGGGCCAAGGCCCTCCCCGAGGACATGCCCGACGACGGCATCGCCTTCTTCAAGTAGGCGGCTCCGCGCTGCCGGGGTCCTAGACTTTCAGTGTGGTGAGCACAGACAGCACCGACTGGAAGAGCGACCTGCGGCAGCGCGGCTACCGGCTGACGCCGCAGCGGCAACTCGTGCTCGAAGCCGTGGACACCCTGGAGCACGCGACCCCCGACGACATCCTCTGCGAAGTGCGCAAGACGGCGTCGGGGATCAACATCTCCACGGTCTACCGGACCCTGGAACTCCTGGAGGAACTGGGGCTGGTCAGCCACGCCCACCTCGGGCACGGCGCGCCGACGTACCACCTGGCGGACCGCCACCATCACATCCATCTGGTCTGCCGGGACTGCGAGAACGTCATCGAGGCGGACGTCTCGGTGGCCGCCGAGTTCACCGCCAAGCTGCGCGAGACCTTCGGCTTCGACACCGACATGAAGCACTTCGCGATCTTCGGCCGCTGCGCGGACTGTTCGCGCAAGATCTCCCTCAAGAGCTCAAGCACCACGTCGTAGGCTTGTGCCCATGAAGAGCCCCCTGCTGTCCCTGCCCGGCGCCGTCCCCGCCGAGGGCGCGGACGAAGGCGTCGCCGCCCACTACGGCGACCTGTTCCGCGAGCAGCGCGCCCTCGCCGCCGGCAGCGGCTTCGTCGATCTGTCGCACCGCGGCGTCATCGCCGTCTCCGGCGAGGACCGGCTGAGCTGGCTGCACCTTCTCCTCACCCAGCACGTCAGCGATCTGCCCGTCGGCGAGGCCACCGAGGCGCTGATCCTGTCCGCCCACGGCCACATCGAGCACGCGCTGTACCTGGTGGACGACGGCGAGACCGTCTGGGCCCACGTGGAGCCCGGCACCCAGGAGGCGCTGCTGGCGTACCTGGAGTCGATGAAGTTCTTCTACCGGGTCGAAGTCGCCGACCGCACCGCCGACTTCGCGGTCGTTCACCTGCCGGCCGGTTCGATCGCCGAGGCCCCTGAGGGCGTCGTCGTGCGCGAGACGCCGTACGGCCGCGACCTCTTCCTGCCGCGCGCGGACCTGGAGGCGTACGCCGCCGAGTCCGGCCCCGCGGCCGGGATCCTCGCCCACGAGGCCCTGCGAGTCGAACACCACCGCCCCCGCCTCGGCTTCGAGACCGACCACCGCACCATCCCGCACGAGCTGGGCTGGATCGGCGCGGCGGTGCATCTGCAGAAGGGCTGCTACCGCGGCCAGGAGACCGTCGCCCGCGTGCAGAACCTGGGCCGGCCGCCGCGCCGGCTGGTGTTCCTGCACCTGGACGGCAGCGATGTCCACCTGCCCGCGCCGGGCACGGAGATCCGCCGCGCCGACGAGGGCCCCGACGGCCGCAGGATCGGGTTCATCACCACGTCCGCACGTCACCACGAACTCGGACCGGTCGCCCTCGCGTTGGTCAAGCGCAACGTACCGGCGGACGCGCCCCTGCTGGCGGGGGAGACGGCGGCGGCCCAGGAGGTCATCGTCGAGCCCTGAGGGCCGCCCGGTCCGGCAGGACCGGCTCACGTCTCCGGCAGGACCGGCTCACGTCTCCGGCAGGACCGGCTCACGTCTCCGGCAGCAGGACCGGCTCACATCTCCAGCAGGACGGTGAACGGGCCGTCGTTCGTGAGCGAGACCCGCATCTGCGCGCCGAACCGCCCCGTCGCCACCGTCGCGCCCAGCGCGCGGAGTTGGGCCACCACCTCGTCGACCAGCGGCTCGGCGACCTCGCCCGGGGCGGCGGCGTTCCAGGTCGGGCGGCGCCCCTTGCGCGCGTCCCCGTACAGCGTGAACTGGCTGATGACCAGCAGCGGGGCGTCGGCGTCGCTGCATGACCGCTCGTCCTGGAGCATGCGGATCGACCAGAGTTTGCGGGCCAGTTGGGCCGCCTTCTCCTTGGTGTCGTCGTGCGTCACGCCGACGAGGACGCACAGGCCCTCGCCCTCGATCGCCCCGACCGTCTCGCCGTCCACGACGACGCTCGCGCCGTCCACTCTCTGCACCACTGCACGCATGGGGACCATGATGCCCGGGTGTCCCGGGTGTGCCGTGTACGGGGTCTGCGGGGCGTGCGGCGGTGGTGGGCGGGCGCGGGTCGGCCGTCGAGGGTAGGGCCAGGGGGCTGTTTTTGAACCTTTAACCCCCCATCTGGGGCCGTTCGGGGGCACTCGGTCACATAGCGGCCGGTTGGGGTGGCACGATGCTCCCGTAGCCGGTCGAGGGGACGGTAGAGGCACATGAGCACACCGAGTACGGGGCAGCCGCCCGGTGCCGTCGCGGCCACGCGCGCGGGCGCCCCGCAGGCGCACCGGCCGCCCACCCAGCGCAGCGACAGCCCGGCGCTCCCGGCCGATCCCGCCGCTCCCGACCTGGCCCTGCTGAGCCTGTCCGAGCTGCGCGTCCTGCGCCGGGACGCCCAGCGCGACGAGGCCGACCTCAGTTATGTACGGCGGCTTCTGCAGGGCCGTATCGACATCCTGCGCGCGGAGCTCGCCCGGCGCGGACCGGCCTGTCTCGTGCGTCCCGCGGACGTCTCCGTCATGGATCGGCTCCCGGAGATCCTCACCGACGCCCCGGCCCGCAACCGCTCCTCGGCCCGCCATGTCACGGTCGGCACCCCGCAGGGGGAGGAGTACCGGCGCCTGGCCGCCGACATGCTCGCCGAGGTCGAGCTGTCGGACCTCAGGGCGCGCACGGACCTGGAGCTGAACACGGCGATGGGCCGTCTCGTCCGGTACGAGCAACAGGTCTCCGGCCGCCGCCAGCTCCTCCAGCGCACGGCCGACGAGTCCAGCGCGGAGATCGCCCGCCGGTACCGGGAGGGCGAGGCACAGGTGGACGACCTGCTGATGTGACGCATCGGCAGGCAGGCAGGATGCGTGGTGCGTGGTGCGTGGTGCGTGGTGCGTGGTGCGTGGTGAAAATGCCGCGACAGGGTTGCGTACCGTGCCTACCGTGATCCCATGAGTCCCTCCGCCGCGGACGTCGACGTCCGTCCCGTCACCGAGGCCGAGTTCATCGAGTGGCAACGGGCCCTGAACACCGGGTTCCTGCGCGAGCGGAGGCTGACGCGCGAGCAACTCGAGGTGCGACGGCGGCAGTTCGTCAGCGGGCGGCTCCTCGGCGCCTTCGACGGCGACCGCTGTGTCGCGACGCTCCGCTCCTTCGACCAGGAGCTCACGGCCGTGGGAGGGGCGACCGTCCCCGCCGACGCGATCACCAACGTCAGCGTGACCTCCACCCACCGTCGCCGCGGCCTGCTCACCCGCATGATGAGCCGGGACCTCGCGGCGGCACGGGACCGCGGGGACGTGGTAGCCACCCTGATCGCCGCCGAGTACCCGATCTACGGCCGTTACGGCTTCGGCCCCGCCACCTCGCTGGCCGAGTGGACCGTCGACGTCCCGCGCGCCGGCCTCGACCCGCGCTGGTCGGGCCCCGAGTGCGGCGGCCGCGTCGACCTGGTGGAGGGGGAGGAGGTCCGTGACGTCGGCCCCAAGCTGCACGAGCGCGTACGCCGTGCCCAGGCGGGCGCCATCAGCCGCGACGACCTGTGGTGGCAGATGCACACGGGCGTCGTACGTCACGACCGTGAGTGGACCGAGCCCTTCTACGCCGTCTACCGCGCCCCGTCCGGCGAGGTCGAGGGCCTGGTGGCGTACACGTGCGACGGCACCTGGCGCGACAAGCAGCCGGACCACACGGCGGAGGTGAGGTCGCTGATCGCGGCGACCCCCGCGGCCGAGCGCGCCCTGTGGCACCACCTCTGCTCCATCGACTGGATCACGAAGGTCAAGAGCGACCGGCGTGCCCCGGATGATCTGCTCCCGCACCTCCTGCCCAACCCGCGCGCGGCGGGCATCACCGTCCGGGCGGACTGGCTGTGGGTGCGGATCCTGGATGTCGTACGGGCCCTGGAGGCGCGGACGTACGAGGGGACCGGGACGCTGGTGCTGGAGGTGGCCGACCGGGACGGGCTGACGGGCGGCGGCCGGCGCCGCTACCGGCTGGAGGCGTCCCCGGAGGGTGCCTCCTGCACGCCGGTGACCGCGGAGGGCGCCGATCTCACCCTGGACGTGGGCGAGTTGGCCGCGCTGTGGCTCGGTGACGAGCCGGCGACGCGGCTGGTGGCGCTGGGCCGGGTCCGGGAAGAACGAGCGGGCGCCGCCCGGGTGGCCGACGCCCTGCTGTACACGTCCAGGCGACCGTGGTGCCCGGACGTCTTCTGAGGCTTCCTCCTCCCGGCCGGCCGCGTGTGCCTGTGCGGGCTGATCCGCGGATTCGCGGACTGGTCTGCGAACTGATCCGTAGCGACTGTGAAGTTGTGGCTGTGCTGAGAGCGACGATGTCGCGCCGTCGCTGTTCACTTGTCGGTGTTCAGTTGTCGCTGTGAGGTTGTGGCTGTGCTGGCTGTGCTGGCTGTGCTGGCTGTGCGTGCCGGCTGTGCTCAGGTGGCGGCGGGACGATGCCTGCCGCGCCGGGCCGGTCGGGCTCCCGGCTCCCCTCCGGATGGGATCTCGCTCGGCCAACCGTCTGGACGTTTGGCCATGTTGCACAAGTTGGCGACCAACTTCACTGTACTTATCTCCGTTTGGAACCGGCTCATAACCACCTTTCCGTGAACTGCCGCAAGATGGCGGGAAGTTGTACGGTTCTGCCGTGGACCCGGAACACGCCTCCGCCAGTGGGCGGAAGAGGTCACAACGGCCACAGAAGTCCCATCACGAGGTGGCCGAGGAGTTGCGCGCCCGGATCCGGTCCGGAGTGCTGCGGCCGGGGCAGCGCATGCCCACCCAGGCCAAGCTGGCCGACGAGTTCGGCGTCGAGCGCGGGGCGGTGCGGCAGGCCTTGCGCATCCTCCAGTCGGAGCGCCTGCTCACCAACGTTTCGAAGGGTGCCCCCGCCATCGTGGCCAAGGATCCTGGCCCGGGCCCGGTCCTCTTCGGGCCGGCGGCGCCGCCACAGCCCACGATGGTGGGCCTCGCCTCGCGGGTGTCGGCGGCCTTCGCGGCCCCGCACGTGGAGATCGACGCCCTGTGTCTCACCTCGGTCTCGCTCACGCTGGCGCTGGGCGAGCCCCTGCGGGAGATCCATGCCGGCCGTCTGAAACCGGCCAAGATCACTGTCCGGGTCCTGCTGCCCAGCCGTGACATCGACCTGGCGTTCCCGGCCGCGGTGAACGGCTCGGGCACCGGCCTGCTGCACCGGCGCTGGCTGGACATGCGCAACGCTCAGGGCCAGGTGCTCCAGCACAACCTGCTGGCCCTGCGCGCCACGCACGGCATGGACGTGCACGTGACGTTCCGTGCGCTGCCGTTCACTCCGCCGGTCAAGCTCTACCTGCTCAACGGGGCGGAGGCGCTGTTCGCGTACTACACGCTCACCCGGCGCGAGCGGGAGGTCGAGCACGAGCACCTGGAGCTGTACGACTCCGACGGCACACGGTCGATGCTGTTCGCCTTCGAACAGCGGGCGGGGCTGCGGGACACCACGTTCGTGGAGCAGTCCCATCTGTGGTTCAACGCGCTGTGGGAGACGATCAGTTCGGATCTCCAGCTGACGCCGTAGCCGTACTTCGCGCCAGTCGGGCGCCGGCGGTCAGAGGACGGGACCGGCCAGCAGTACGGCGAGCAGCAGTGCTCCGGCGGAGCTGATCGCCTGGCTCTTCGCCTTGCTGCCCACGGTGAGGAGCAGGAGGCCGAGGATGCCGACAGGGCCGTATTTCCACTGGACGAGCTGTTCGAAGCCGACGACGAAGACGGCGGAGACAAGGGCGAGGGCAGGCACGGTGGTTCCCCCTTCGGGCTGCCGGTGGGACGGAACGGTGCGGTGGGGGCGGGGGTTCGAGGCCGAAGCCAGGAGGCAAAACTTCCGCCAACTCAACCGAGTTGGCAACCAACTCTGTTTAAGTTGTCCCCACTTGGCATCTAACAACTCGACGGTAACTCCCCATAGATGGACCGAGGTTGTAGCGTTTGGTCGTGAACCGAGAGAACGTGGCAGTGAACGGCAGCAACAGGCTCACGCACCAGGAGATCGCCGACACCCTGCGCGAGCGCATCCGCGCCGGCGAGCTCAAGGCGGGCGACCGCCTGCCCACCCAGGCCGAACTGGCCGAGGAGTTCGGCGTGGAGCGCGGCGCCGTGCGCCAGGCCCTGCGCGCCCTCCAGGACGACGGTCTCCTCAGCAACGTCAGCAAGGGCAGCCCGCCGCGGATCGCCGAGCAGGCACCGCTCGCCCCCGAGGAACCCCAGCCGACGATGGTCGGCCTCGGCCCCCGCCTGGCGGAGGCCTTCTCGGCACCCCGCGTCCGCGTCGACGCGGTCTGCCTCACCGCCGAGACCCTGATGCTGGCGATCAGCGAACCCCTGCGCCAGATCCACGAGGGCCGCATCCGCCCCGAGGAACTCGACGTCCGCATACTGCTGCCGTCCCGCGACATCAACCTCGCCTTCCCGGTCCCGGTCGACGGCCGCGGTGACGACGACCCGGTGCACGAGCGCTGGCTGGCGATGCGCAACGCCCAGGGGCAGGTCCTGCGCTACAACCTCCAGTCCCTGCGCTCGACCCACGACATCGACGTCCGCGTGACGTTCCGCGCGCTGCCGTTCACGCCCCCGGTGAAGCTCTACCTGCTCAACGGCACCGAGGCGCTGATCGGCTACTACATGATCACGCGCCGCGAGGAGCCCACGGACACGGGCACGCTGGAGATGTACGACACGCTCGGCTCCAAGTCCCTGCTCTTCTCCTTCGAACGGAACAGGGGCCAGCAGGACGCCGCGTTCGTGGAGCAATCGCAGAAGTGGTTCGACGCCCTCTGGGAAACCATCACCACGGACCTGACACTCTCCTAGTGACTTCTGACACGACGCAGACCGAATCGGTGGCCACCGAGAGCGAGTACGCGACGGGAAGGCTCTGGAAACTGATCACTGACGCACAGGTCGTCCTCTGGGACTTCGACGGCCCCATCTGCAGCCTCTTCGCCGGCCACGCGGCGGAACGGGTGGCCGAGGGGCTGGTGGAGTGGCTGGAGGCGCAGGGGCTGCACGGGTTGCTGACGGCGGGGGAGCGCGAGTCCCTCGACCCGCACATCGTCCTGCGTGCCGTCGACCGCCGGCACCCCGGCAGCGACCTGGTCGCGGAACTGGAGGAGCGCCTCACCGCGGAGGAACTCAAGGCCGCCTCCTCGGCGATGCCGACCGCGTACGCCGACCCGCTCATCCGCACCTGGACGGCCGTGGGCTCCCGCATGGCGATCACCACCAACAACTCCCCGCGTGTGGTGGCCAAGTACCTGGAGAGCCGCGGCCTCACCGCCTGCTTCGCCCCCCACGTCTACGGCCGCACCCAGGACCTCCACCGCCTCAAACCCGACCCCCACTGCCTCAACCGCGCCCTCGCCGCCATGGGGGCGGACCCGGCCACCGCCCTGATGATCGGCGACGCCCCCTCGGACTACGAGGCGTCCCTCCAGGCCGGTGTCCCCTTCCTCGGCTACGCGCGCAACGAACGCAAGGCCGCCCTGCTGCGTGACGCCGGAGCGAAGGACGTCGTGGAGTCGCTGGAGCCGCTGCTGGGGGCGTTGCGGGGCTGACGGAGGCTCGTCCTGGGGTTCCGCCGGTTTGTCGGCCTGCTGTCCGAGGAAACTACGCCGTATGACGGCCAGGCAGGCGGGCGACGGTGGCGGCAGGGCCTTCCGGCAGGTGTCCGAGGTCCTGCGGGAGCGGATGGCCGACGGGACGTATGCGCTGGGCGCCCAACTGCCGTCGCAGCGGGAACTCGCCCAGGAGTTCAGGGTCTCCCGGGACACCGTGCAGCGGGTGGTGCGCGAGCTGGGCAACGAGGGCTGGATCGAGTCCCGGCAGGGGAAGGGCGCGCGGGTCGTCAAGGTCCAGCGCGTCCAGTCCGCGACGGCCAAGGCCACCCGGTCGCGCCAGGGGATGATGCTCGGACCGCTCATCAGCGAGGCGTTCGAACGCCCCGAAGTGACCATGGACGTCTGGACGTTGACCTGCGAGTCCCTCGACACCCACATCCGGCTCCAGGCGGAGCGGATCCGCGCGGGCGTCATAGCCCCCCGCAGCATCGCCCTCCGCATGCTGCTGCCCCACCCCGAACTGCCCCTGCCTTACCCCCGGGCACGACACGACAAGGACGACCCGCGACTACTGGCCCGGCTGCGCACATCACGGAGCGGCACACCGACTCGTTGCTCCTGGTGCTCAGGGAGCTGCAGGCCGAGCGGCTGGTGCCGTCCGTCGACGTCCAGATCAGACATGTGCGGATCACGCCGGCCTTCAAGCTCTACGTGATCAACGAGGTCGAGGCGCTGCAGGGGCTGTACGAGGTCACCGAGCGGCCGGTCATCCTCGACACGGGCGAAGAGGTCGAGGCGCTCGACGTGCTCGGCTTGGGGGCCACGCTGCTGCACCACGTCGCGGACGAGGATCCGAACTCGCCGGATTCCGTCTTCGTGTCGAGCATGCGTTCGTGGTTCGACTCGGTGTGGAAACTGCTCGCGGAGTAATTCTCGAGGAAGTTCCGAATCGAAGGAGGGCGCGGTGCTGTAGCATGCCCGCACCGTGTGAGCCACCGCTCCCATCCATGCCAGAGATGGTCAACACCATTCTCGGAACGCCCTGACGTACATAGCGCCGAATTACCCCTTATGGCTTGCTTCAGGTCGTGCGGACCGTGACGCCCGTTTACCCTTTGCCGTAATTTCCAGCCCGCGCATGCAATTCCGGAGCGACCAGTGGGTGCATCTCCCGTCCTTCCTCCCTTTCGAGGGAATCGCGCCCATTCGGATGACCTTCCCGCCTTTCATGAGGAATTCGTGGAATACGCCACCGCACAGGGCGTGGCGGCCAACGGGCATCACAACAGGAACTACGTGCTGCCGCTCACCGCGCCCACGGCGCACCGGCTCGGGCTGGAGGCCGGCGCGTCCGTGATGGTGCGGATCCGGCGCGCGGAGGCCCTGCCTGTCGTCATCAGGACCTGGCCGAACGAGACGCGGATCCTCCGGGCGATCAAGGGGGTCCTGCCCCACGTGCCCGAATGCGTCGTGGAGGGGGACGGATACGCGATCCACCGCTACGTGGAGGGGGTGCCGCTCTCCAGCGTCTGCGGCAACGGCAAACCCGTCGACGCGCTGCTCATCAAGGCGCTCGCCGACCTGCTCGCCAAGATGGCCCAGGTGCGCCGGGGCGCGCTGCCGCCGCTGCCGGCCGCCTGGCCCAGCAACGACCAGGACAGCCAGGGCTTCCTGCGTACGCTCGCGCACATGGCGGACCGCCAGATCCGCCGGCCCAACCTGGCCGCGTTCGGCGGGCTGTTCGCGGCCCTCGGCATCCCGGAGAACGCCCTGGGTGAGCTGGCCGCGCGGGTGCCCGCCATGGCCAGGCGGCCGTACAGCCTGCTCCACGCGGACCTGCATCGCGACAACCTGATCATGACGTACGGGGGCGATCCGCCCCTCATCTGTGTCGACTGGGAGCTGGCGACGTACGGCGATCCGCTGCACGACCTGGCGACCCACCTGGTGCGCATGCGATATCCCAGTCGGCAGTGGTCGGAGGTGATCGACGCCTGGGCGGAGGCGATGCAGCGGATCCGTCCGGCGGCCGTCAACGGCGTCGCCGCGGACCTTCGTCACTACGTCGCCTTCGAGCAGGCGCAGTCGGTCTACCCGGACGTCATGCGGGCCGCCACCTCCCTGGATGAATCGTTCGACCAGAAGGGGCTGGACGAAGCCACGGCCGAGGTGCGCCGGGCCCTGGAGGTGGCCGAGGGGCCGCTGAATCTGCGGAGCCTGCCCGGCGAGGCGGAGATCGAACGGATTCTGTTCCGGTGGCGGATCTCGCGCGGTGAATCGTGTGAGAGGCCGGTTCCCCCGCTTTCCCACATCACCTGGAAACCGGACAAGCGGGTGTCAGAGCATCCGCATTTCCCCTACTCCGCCGTGCACGCGGCTCTGCACGCCGAGGGTGCCGCTCCGGCCGGTCGGGTGTTCAAGGGAACCGGGCACCTGAATTCCGTGGTCCGTGTTCCGGGCGTGGACTTTCCCGTCGTGGTGCGACGAAAAGTGGCGAACGTCTGCCGCCGTGAACCCAGCTATCTCAGCGAGCATGCCGTGCTGCGGGCCATCGAGGAATCCGGCGTCCCGGTGGCGGCGCCGAGGATTCTCGCTCTGGGTGACAGCTATCCCACCAAATTCCGGCAGGACAGTTTCGCGATCCACACCTACGAAGGGCCGTTCGACACCCATCGGCCGCCCGATCACCCGGTGCACGGCCTGCTTCCGCACGAGGCGGACCGGCTCGTCGAGCAGCTCTGCACCCTGGCGCAGGTCGACTACGCGGCCCTCGATCCGGCGGCCGGTGAGAAGGGCTTCTGCTTCTACGCCTGGCTCTGCGAGCAGCTCGTCTGCCTGGTGGACGATCTCCCCAAGAAATCCCAGCAGTTGGCCCGTCTACTCGGACTCCCCGAAGCCTCCCGCCTCCGCCAGATGCTGGCCCGCCACCGGGTCAGCCACCGTAAGCCGAGCCTGCTGCACGGTGACCTGAACCCCTGGAACCTCGTGCGCCGCGACGACGCGAAGGTGCTGACCATCATCGACTGGGAGATGGCGATCGTCGGCGACCCCCTCTACGACCTGGTGCGGCACATGCACCTCACGCCGACCCGGCCGGAGATCCGCGACCGGATGTTCCGCCGCTGGGAGCGTGAACTGCCCGAGGAGTACACCGTCGACTGGCGTCAGGACTGGCGCGTCTACCGCTGGATCGAGATCGTCCGCTCCGCCTACGTCGACCTCGACCGCCTGGTCACCGGCGCGAGCCTCGACGCGCCCAACGTCCGGCGCGCGGTGGACTCGTACGCCATGACCCTGGCGGCGGCCAAGGGGTCACTGGGGCTTCCCGTCCGGCCGACGGCGAACCCGTATCTCGCCCGCGCCCTGGCATAGGGGACGCCGACCGCACCGTGGGACGTGGGCGGCACGCCAGTCACCGATCCCCCGATTCCCACCGCGACCGGCCCCCATGCCCGATCCTGTCCCGTGATGCTTCTTTTCCTTGACATCGACGGGACGCTCATCCCGTACGGGGCGACGGACCGGCCGTATCCGGAGTACGAGCCGGTCGCAGGTCTGCCGGGGTCCGCCGAGGGCCACCCGTTGCTCGCGCGGATCGACCCCGCGCTCGGACCGCGGCTGGCAGGGCTGGGGTGTGACCTGGTCTGGGCGACCACCTGGATGCACGACGCGAACACCTTTGTCTCGCCCTGGCTGGGGCTGCCCCCGCTGCCCGTCGTGGAGTGGCCGGACGAGGAGGAGCCGCCCTCGCTGCTGCACTGGAAGACCAGGCCGCTGGTCGACCGGGCCGGCCAGGAGCCGTTCGTCTGGATCGACGACGAGATCACCGAGGCCGACCGTGGCTGGGTCGCGGCGCACCACCCCGGCCCCGCTCTCCTCCACCGCGTCGAGCACCAATTCGGGCTCACCGACGCGGACTTCGCACGGCTGGAGGACTGGCTGGGGATGTACGGGAGTGGCACTCCGGGGCGCGGCTGAGGCGGGTCGGGGGCCGGGTCTGCGGTGCAGACGCGGGGCAGACCGCTGCCGTACGTTCGGCCGCATGGCTGTGACTGCGCTTCCGTGAACTGGAGGCGGTCGAGGCGGAGTTGGCGGCCCAGGGATTCGCGCTGGACGACGTACGCGACGCGCCCGACCGCCCCGGGAGGGAGTTCGTGTTCGTGGCACGGCGACGCCAGGGGCAACGCCCGATGTCACATTCCCGCGCCCCCCGGTGTCTTCATGGCGAACCGGAAGACGTCCGAGGTGACGCCCGCGTAGAACCAGCTCCAGGCGTGACCGCTCGGCGCCTCCGGGACCGGCCCGGCGCCGGCCACTCGTTCCGCATCCGGCCCGGCCGCCGTGACCCGTTCGGCGTACTCCTCTTGGCCCGTCGCCTTCGCCGCGAAGTGCAGCCAGGAGGCGAACTCGGCGGGCGGTACGTCCGCCTCACCGAAGATCGCCTCGGCCTGGAGAAAGACCTCCCGCGCCGCACACTCGACGCTCTCGTCGGCGGCGACACGGTCGCGTATCGCGGCCCGATCCGCCGTCAACAGCCGTGTGGGGGCCGCCAGTACGTCGTCCAGCTCGTCACTCGTACGTCCATCCTGGCAACCGCTTCCGGCGGCCTCGCCCGCCCCTCCAGTGCGCATCCGCACCCCCCGACACGCCCAAGCACACTTCTGCAAGCAAGTGCTTGCAATTGTTAGCGTGGGTGGGGCATGGTGGGGGCATGGCATCGCTCAACGTCGGCAATCTCGGTGAGTACTTGCGCGAGCAGCGGCGCAGCGCGCAGCTGTCGCTCAGGCAGCTCGCCGATGCCGCCGGGGTGTCCAATCCGTACCTGAGCCAGATCGAGCGCGGGCTGCGCAAGCCGAGCGCGGAGGTGTTGCAGCAGGTCGCCAAGGCGCTGCGGATCTCCGCCGAGACGCTGTACGTGCGGGCCGGAATCCTCGACGCCGAGCGCGGGCGGGACGAGGTGGAGACGCGCGCCGCCATCCTCGCCGATCCCACGCTCAACGAACGGCAGAAGCAGGTGCTGCTGCAGATCTACGAGTCCTTCCGCAAGGAGAACGGATTCGGGAGCGACGGCTCCAGTGACGACGGCAGCGATGCCGGCCCGCAGCGGACGGACGATTGAGCCGTACCTGGGAAAGTCAGCCACCGGCCGACCCGCTGCGGACCACACGACCCCTCAGCCGAATGTGAATCCGGGAGGACCATCACCATGGCCATCACCGACGACCTGCGCAAGACCTTCAGCGACCCGACCCCGCTCTACTTCGCCGCCGGTACCGCCGACCTGGCCCTCCAGCAGGCCAAGAAGGTCCCGGCCCTCGTCGACCAGCTGCGGGCCGAGGCCCCGGCGCGGATCGAGGCCGTGCGCAACACCGACACCAAGGCCGTGCAGGAGAAGGCCACGGAGCGCGCCAAGGAGGCCGGCGCCAAGGCCAAGGAGGCCCAGGAGAGCCTGCTGGCCAAGGCCAACGAGTTCCTCTCCGCCCTCGACGGCGACCTGAAGAAGTTCGGCAGCACGATCGACGCCGACCTGAAGAAGTTCGGCGAGTCCGCCCAGGACTTCGCCCTGCGCGGTGTCGGCGTCGCCGCCGAGTACGCCGTGAAGGCCCGCGAGACGTACGAGAAGGTCGCCGAGCACGGCGAGCAGGCCGTGCGGACCTGGCGCGGCGAGGCCGCCGACGAGATCGAGGAGCTCGCCGTCGCGGTCGAGCCCGAGTCCGTCAAGGTCAAGGACGAGCCGAAGACCGCCACCGCGAAGACCGAGCCCGCCCCGGCGCCCAAGCCCGCGGCGAAGAAGGCGCCGGCCGCCCGCAAGCCGGCCGCCAAGAAGACCACCCCGCCGGCCAAGTGAGGCGCGCGCCTCGGCGGTGACTGTCACGGGCCGGGCACCCTTGGGGTGTCCGGCCCGTTGTATGGGTACCGTGGTCGTACCAATGAGCCGATTCGGGTGGTGGACGTTGTGCTGATGCAGGGGTTCGCGGGGTTCATGTGGCTGCTCTACCTCGCCATGCTGGCGATGGCGGTGGTGGCGTTCGTGATGGCCGCGCTGTTCCGTGCGGATGCCTACCGTGCGGCCGGCAAGCAGAACAAGGGCTTCTGGCTGATCATCCTCGGCATCACGGTCGCGGTGAACCTGCTGGTGCCGATGCTCTTCCTGCAGATCGCGGGGCTGGTCGCCTCGATCGTCTTCTTCGTGGACGTGCGCCCCGCACTCACGCAGGTCTCCGGCGGCCGCGGCTGGGGCCGCCGCCGCGGCAGCAGCAGCGACGGTCCCTACGGGCCGTACAACGGCGGGCGCTGACCGCCACCGGCAGGCACCCGGTAACTACTACGACGCCGGTACTACGACGCCAACCGGTCCAGCAGGACCACCGCCACGTCGTCCGCCAGCTCGCCCCCGTTGAGTTCGCGGACCTCGTTGACCGCGGCGCGCAGCAGGTTCTCGCCGCGCAGGCCCGACTCCAGCTGGCGGCGGACCATGTCCACCATGCCGTCCTGGCCCAGACGCTCCCCGCTCGTGCCGACGCGGCCCTCGATCAGGCCGTCGGTGTAGAGCATCAGGCTCCACTCGGAACCCAGCTCCACCTGCATGCGCGGCCAGCGGGCGCGCGGGAGCAGGCCGAGGGCGGGGCCGTTGTTGTCGTACGGCAGCAGCTGTGCCGGGTGGCCCGGGCGGGCCAGCAGCGGGGACGGGTGGCCGGCCAGGCACAGTCCCGCGCTGCGGTTGTCGGGGGAGATGTCCACCGTGCACAGCGTCGCGAAGATCTCCTCGTCGGAGCGCTCGTGCTCCAGCACCTCCTGGAGCGTGCGCAGCAGCTCGTCGCCGCACAGCCCGGCCAGGGTCAGCGCGCGCCAGGCGATGCGCAGCTCCACGCCGAGCGCTGCCTCGTCCGGGCCGTGGCCGCAGACGTCGCCGATCATGGCGTGCACGGTGCCGTCCGGGGTGCGGACGGTGTCGTAGAAGTCGCCGCCGAGCAGGGCACGCGACCGGCCGGGCCGGTAGCGGGCGGCGAACCGCAGGGCGGAGCCGTCCAGCAGCGGCGTCGGCAGCAGACCGCGCTCCAGGCGACGGTTCTCCTGCGCGCGCAGGCGCCCCTCGGCCAGACGCCGCTCGGCCGTGTCGGAACGCTTCCGCTCCACGGCGTAGCGGATGGCACGGCTCAGCAGCCGTCCGTCCAGCTCGTCCCGGAAGAGGTAGTCCTGGGCGCCGACGCGCACGGCCTGGGCACCGCGCTCGGCGTCACCGGACGCGGTGAGCGCGAGCACGGCATGCCGGGGCGCGAGCTCGAGCACGTGCTTGAGCACGGCGAGCTCGTCGTCGTCACCGGCGCCGGCCCGGGCGGGCGCCGGGAGCGCCAGGTCGAGCAGGATGCAGTGCACGTCGTCGGTGAGCAGGCGCTCGGCCTCGGTGAGGTTGCGGGCGTTGCGGACGCGGATCGGCTTGCCGGATGCGTCCACCAGCTCGGGCACGATCGGCGAGCCGGCCGGGTCGTCCTCGATCAGCAGCAGTGTGAGAGCGGTGCCGGACACGTGATGGGTGCTGGCGGTGGCGGCTTCCGTGTGGTGGACCTCTTCCTTGAGGGGGCCGCCGACTGCGGGCACGGCCTGCGCCTGACCACTCTCCACGGCCGGGATCGCTCTCTGCCGCGGTACGGGTACGGGCATTCTGTTGGGTTCCTTCCCTCCCCCCGAGGGCATGGCGGGGCGAGGGACCTCGACCCACCCGACGGGGACCATAGCCGCACAGGCCACCGCAGCGGAATGGTGTGAGCCGCGTCGCTCTGCCGCTGGCCAGTGTCATATGCCGCGATCCGTACCGCAGTTGGACACCTCGGCGGCCCGACCGGGATGACGAAGCTCACGCCCTGCCCCGGTTTGGGGGGCAGTCCCGCGTGGAGTGGGTCACGTGGCGGACATCACTCGTGCGCCCCCGCGTCCGGGCGGACGACTCCCAGGATCGGCATGGTGCCCGCGCCCGTGATCGTCACCGTCCGTCCGGGGCGCGGCGCGTGGACGATCGTGCCGTGGCCCACGTACATCCCGACATGGCTGGCGTCGTGGAAGTAGATGACCAGGTCACCGGGGCGCATGTCCTCGATGGCCACGTGCTTCAGCCGCTTCCACTGCTCCTGTGAGGTGCGCGGAATGGGGTGTCCGGCGCTCGCCCAGGCCTGTGACGTCAGCCCCGAGCAGTCGAACGTGTCGGGTCCCTCGGCGCCCCAGACGTACGGCTTGCCCAGCTGGGCGGTGGCGAACGCCACGGCCTTCCTGCCTTGCCCGGACGCCGTGCCGCCGAGCTCGTCGAGTATCCCGGTGCCGAGCCACGCGGTCTGCGCCCTGAGCGCGGCCTCCTCCTCCAGCTCGGCCAGCCGCTTCTTCTGCGCCTTCTCCAGCCGGGACTCGAGCTTCTCGGCGGCCGCGATCCGCTTCTTGATCTTCCTTCTGGCGGCGTCCTTGGCCTTGCGGTTGGCCTCCAGCTGCTCCAGCCGGGCGGAGGCGTCCTCGGTGTACTGCTCCAAGTCCTGCTGGGTCCGGGTCAGTTCCGAGAGCAGCCCCCTGGTGGCCCGTTGTCCCTCCATCACGCGCCGCGCGCCGTCCAGGAAGTTCTCCGGGTTGTCGCTCAGCAGCAGATGGGCCTCGGGCGGCAGCCCGCCGGAGCGGTACTGGGCACGGGCCGCGGCCCCCATGCGGTCCTGCAACTCGTCCAGCCGCGCCTGGCCCTTGGCGATCCGCTTGTTCAGTTCGTCGATCTCGGCGGACTGCTTGCGGGACTTCTCCTCGGCCGCGTTGTAGGCGTCGGTGGCGACGGCCGCGTCGTGGTAGAGCTCGTCGAGCTTGACGCGGACGGCCTCAAGGTCCTTGTCAGGAGGGGGAGTCGGCGAGGCCGTGGAGGCGCTGGGCGAGGGTGACGGGGGCAGTTGTGCCGCCGTGCCGGGCCTCGACGCGGGCGCCGCTATCGAGCCCGAGTTCGCGAACGCCACGCCCGGTACCGCCAGCACCGTCACCGCACAGACCACGGTCACCGCCGCCGCGAGGACGCCGCGCCTGCCCGGAAGCAGGCTCCGCTTGCCCGGTCCCATACCCCTACCCCCAAAGCTGATACAACGTCACGGAACGCGCAAATCCCCCAGAGGGATCGTGTCATGACGACGCGTGCGACAACAGAGGCGGCTGATGCCTGACTGCCCCTCTTCTCCTCCCCGCATGACGATCCCTCCGCCTGTGTGACGAACGACTCACGGTGATCGTTCCCCGCCTCGCTCCACGAACGGGTGATCTGCGGGAGAGGCAGGCCGGGGCCGATACGCGGCGGCGGCCCGGCGTCAGTACCGGGGCGTCAACGCCCCCCACGCCACCGTCACTTCCCCCTGCCGCCATCGCGCCGACGAGTCCGTCACCGGCCAGTCGGCGGTGAGGTCCCGTACCGTCCGGATCCAGCGCTGACGGGCGCCGTAGGAGGCGTAGGGCGCGGCGGCGGCCCAGGCGCGGTCGAAGTCGCGGAGGAAGGCGTGTACCGGCTCGCCCGGGACGTTGCGGTGGATGAGCGCCTTGGGCAGGCGTTCGGCCAGGTCGGACGGGCGCTCCAGCGAGCCGAGCCGGGTGGCGAAGGTGACCGTCCGCGGCCCCTCCGGGCCGAGCGCCACCCACACGTGCCGGCGCCCGATCTCGTCGCAGGTCCCCTCGACCAGCAGCCCGCCGCGGGAGTGCGGCCCCACCGGGGCGAGCCGCGCGCGCAGCCGCTCCCACACGGCGGCGACCTCGGCCTCGTCGTACTGGCGCAGGACGTTGGCGGCCCGGATGAGCAGCGGCCGCCCGGCGACGGGTATCTCGAAGCCGCCGTGCCGGAATTCGAGCCCGTCGCGCTCGTAGGGCTTCGCCGCGGCGACCCGGTCCGGTTCGATCTCGACGCCGACCACGCGCGCGCGGGGCGCGACGGTGCGGAGCCGGCCGAGGAGTTCGACGGCCGTCCAGGGCGCGGCGCCGTAGCCGAGGTCGATGGCCACGGGGTCGCCGGCGCGACGCAGTTCGGCGCCGTGCGTGGCCGCGATCCAGCGGTCCATACGGCGCAGACGGTTCGGATTCGTGGTCCCGCGCGTCACCGTTCCCACGATGGGGGTGCCCCCGCCCGAGCGAAGCCGAGAGTGGGAGCGAAGCCGAGAGTGGGGAAGAGCGGCTGCGCGGGCTGTCATGGTTACGAGGGTAAGGGGGCGAAGCGGACGCGCGGGGCGCGCCGGTGCGGGCAGACCCGTGCCGAACGGTTGAGCGATCACGGGTAATGATTGAGTAAATGCCCATGATCAGGAAATGGAGCTGCTTCCTCCACTGTTGCACCCCCGTGGAGGGCACCCCACATCCTCCGTCCGGCAGGCCCGCAGCGAGGAGGAACGCCACGTGAGCCAGTACGTGAGCAGGCTCGGGCGTCGCTCCCCGGCCTCGCCTGCGCGTCTCAGGCTGCACCGCAGGCCGCGCCGTGTCGCCATGCTCTCCGTGCACACCTCGCCGCTCCACCAGCCCGGCACCGGCGACGCCGGCGGCATGAACGTCTACATCGTGGAGCTCGCGCAGCGCCTCGCCGCGATCAACATCGAGGTCGAGATCTTCACCCGCTCGACCGCCGGGGCCCTGCCGCCGACCGTCGAACTGGCCCCCGGCGTCCTCGTCCGGCACGTCGACGCCGGTCCCTACGAGGGCCTCGCCAAGGAGGACCTCCCGGCCCAGCTGTGCGCCTTCACGCACGGCGTGATGCAGGCCTGGGCCGGCCACCGCCCCGGCCACTACGACCTGGTCCACTCCCACTACTGGCTCTCCGGCCACGTCGGCTGGCTCGCCGCCCAGCGCTGGGGCGTCCCCCTGGTGCACGCCATGCACACCATGGCCAAGGTCAAGAACGCCAGCCTGGCCGTCGGCGACACCCCCGAGCCCGCCGCCCGCGTCATCGGCGAGACCCAGATCGTCGCCGCCGCCGACCGCCTCGTCGCGAACACCGCCGAGGAGGCCGACGAGCTGGTACGGCACTACGCCGCCGACCCCGCCAAGGTCGCCGTCGTCCACCCCGGCGTGAACCTCGACCGCTTCCGCCCCGGCGACGGCCGCGCCGCCGCCCGCGCCCGCCTCGGCCTCCCGCAGGACGCCCTCATCCCGCTCTTCGCGGGCCGCATACAGCCCCTCAAGGCGCCCGACGTGCTGCTCCGCGCCGTGGCCGTCCTCCTCGACGAGCGCCCCGAGCTGCGCTCGAACATCCTCGTCCCCATCGTCGGCGGCCCCAGCGGCAGCGGCCTCGCCAAGCCCGAGGGGCTCCAGAAGCTCGCCGCCCGGCTCGGCATCGCGGACGTCGTACGGTTCTGCCCGCCCGTCGGCCAGGACCGGCTCGCCGACTGGTTCCGGGCCGCGTCCGTGCTGGTCATGCCGTCGTACAGCGAGTCCTTCGGCCTGGTCGCCATAGAGGCGCAGGCGGCCGGCACGCCCGTGCTCGCCGCCTCGGTCGGCGGCCTTCCGGTGGCCGTACGGGACGGCGAGACCGGCTTCCTGGTCCCCGGCCACGAACCCGCGGACTACGCGCGCGTACTGCGCCGTTTCGCGGACGCCGACGGCGGAGCGGCCCTGACGGCGCGCATGGGCGTGGCCGCCGCCGCGCACGCGCAGTCGTTCGGCTGGGACGCCTCGGCCGCGGCCACCGCCGACGTGTACACGGCCGCGACCCAGTCCCACCGCCGTCGCGTACGCTCCCCCCATGGGTGATGCCATGAGTGCGGCGCAGCAGGCCGCCGCGCAGGTCGTCGAGGACGCGCTCAAGGACGCCGAGCTGGAGTGGGAGAGCCCGCGGCCCGGTACGTACGTGGCGAAGCTGCCCGGCACCCGCAAGCTGTCGACGACCGTCTCGCTGATCGTCGGCCGCCACTCCCTCTCGCTCAACGCCTTCGTGATCCGTCACCCCGACGAGAACGAGGCGGGCGTCCACCGCTGGCTGCTGGAGCGCAACCTCAAGCTGTACGGCGTCAGTTACGCCGTCGACCCGCTCGGCGACATCTACGTCACCGGCCGCCTGTCCCTCGCCTCCGTCACCGCCGACGAGATCGACCGCGTGCTCGGCCAGGTCCTGGAGGCGGCGGACGGCGCCTTCAACACGCTGCTGGAGCTGGGCTTCGCGAGCGCGATCCGCAAGGAGTACGCGTGGCGCGTCTCCCGGGGTGAGCCGACGCGGAACCTCGACGCGTTCGCGCATCTGACGCGGGGCGTGGGGGACTGACGTACGCCCTGCCGGTGCGCCGGGTCGGTCTCGCGTCTCAGGCGGTACGGACCTCGGGTTCGGCCGTGGCATCCGCTTCCGCGTGAGCAGGAGAGGGGGCTGCGGGCCGTACGGCAGGAAGCCGGCGCATCAGCCCCCAGTACCCCGCCGCGGCCACCGTCCCGACGACCGCGCACATCCCCCACAGCCACACCGCGCCGAACCGGTCGATGACGACGCCGGACACCAGCGGGGCGACCAGCGCGGCGACGGACCAGGAGAGCGTGTACACGCCCTGGTAGCGGCCGCGCCCGTGGACGGGGGAGAGGCGCACGACGAGGTGGGTCTGCGTCGGCGCGTTGACCATCTCCGCGAGCGTCCACACGCACACCGTCAGCGCGAACGTCCCGGCCGACCCGGCGAAGGCGGTGAGCCCGAAGCCGTACCCGGCGAGGAGGGACGACAGGACGAGCAGCAGCCGCGGGTCGCGGTGCTCGATGAAGCGCGTGAGCGGGATCTGGAGGGCGACGATGATCACGCCGTTGACGGCGATGGCGGTGCCGTAGTCGGCGGGCGCGAACCCGGCGGTCCCCATCGCGACCGGCAGACCGACCGCACCCTGCTGGAAGACGAGCGCGACCAGGAAGGACAGTCCGACGACGGCCATGTACCGGCGGTCGCGCAGCACGGTGCCGAGGCCGATGTCCTTCGTCTCCGACGCGGCTTCCTGAGCGGTCCGCACCGGCCGTGACTCGGGCAGCTTGACGAAGACGACGAGGGCGCAGGCCGCGGTCATGCCGGCCTCGATGAGGAAGCCGGCGCGGTAGCTGACCTCCGCGATGAAGCCCGCGCCGATGGAGGAGACGGCGAAGCCGAGGTTGATCGCCCAGTAGTTGAGGGAGAAGGCGCGGACCCGGTCCTCGGGCCGGACGAGGTCGGCGATCATCGCCTGTACGGCCGGCCGGGAGGCGTTGGACGCCATGCCGACGAGGAAGGCGACGGCCGCGATGGCGACGGGGTGGCTCACGAACCCGAGCAGCGCCACGGCGACGGCGGTGGCCGACTGCGCGATGAGCAGCGTGGGCCGCCGCCCGAGCCGGTCGGCCATGACGCCCCCGCCGAGGGAGGAGGCGACCCCGCCGAGCCCGTGCAGCGAGGCGACGAGACCGGCGTACGACGCGCTGTACCCGCGGTCCAGGGTCAAGTAGAGCGCCATGAACGTGGCGACGAAGCCGCCGAGCCGGTTGACGAGGGTGCTGGTCCACAGCCACCAGAACTCGCGGGGCAACCCGCTCACGGCTTCCCGGGCGGCGCGTCTCACGGCGACGATGGGCATGCTTCCCCCAGATCAGGCAATTGTGTAAGCGGCTCAAGCGCTAAGCGCAACTTACGCGGGCTGGGGGTCGCCGGGCTACTCGATTAACAGAACCGGTCAAGGGTCGGGCTGGGGGCGGGCGCGTAGACGCGCTTCTGCTTCGGCGAGCCGGGCACTCCGTTGGCCGTCCGAAGCGGTGGATTACGCTCTGAGGCATGGCCGACGCACCGTACAAGCTGATCCTCCTCCGCCACGGCGAGAGCGAGTGGAACGCGAAGAACCTGTTCACCGGCTGGGTGGACGTCAACCTCACCGAGAAGGGCGAGAAGGAGGCGGTCCGCGGCGGTGAGCTGCTGAAGGACGCCGGCCTGCTCCCCGACGTGGTCCACACCTCCCTCCAGAAGCGCGCGATCCGCACGGCGCAGCTCGCGCTGGAGTCCGCCGACCGCCACTGGATCCCGGTGCACCGCTCCTGGCGCCTGAACGAGCGCCACTACGGCGCCCTCCAGGGCAAGGACAAGGCGCAGACCCTCGCCGAGTTCGGCGAGGAGCAGTTCATGCTGTGGCGCCGCTCGTACGACACCCCGCCCCCGCCGCTGCCGGACGACGCCGAGTTCTCCCAGGCCGACGACGCGCGCTACGCCTCCATCCCGCCGGAGCTGCGCCCGCGCACGGAGTGCCTGAAGGACGTCGTCGACCGCATGCTGCCGTACTGGTACGACGGCATCGTCCCGGACCTCCTCGACGGCCACACCGTCCTGGTCGCCGCCCACGGCAACAGCCTGCGCGCCCTGGTCAAGCACCTGGACGGCATCTCCGACGAGGACATCGCGGGCCTCAACATCCCCACGGGCATCCCGCTCTGCTACGAACTCGACGCCGACTTCAAGCCGGTCACCCCCGGCGGCAAGTACCTCGACCCGGAGGCGGCCGCGGCGGCGATCGAGGCGGTCAAGAACCAGGGCAAGAAGAAGTAACGCTGAAGGATTAAGGCCTCTACCTGCGCACTCGTCGCAGGTAGAGGCCTTGTCGCTGTGATGGGCCGCCTCTTGGGCCGTCAGGTGCGGGACGGCCCCCGACCGACCGTGTCGAAGACGGCGGCCACGGCCTTGCTCCGGCTCAGCTTGAGTTGCTGGACCACGTGGAGCGTGTCCGACGCGACACCCCAACCCTCCTCACCCGCTTCGGCATTCCCGTGCCGGGGGGTCGCCGTACCGTCGCCGTCACGGATGCGGGCGCGTGAGCGGACCATTCGGGAGATCGGCCGAGTGGGAGCATGCTGCTGCTATGTCGTTCAGCCCGCCATGGGCGCTCCGCTAGGTGCGCTGCCGTGACACAACATAGCGTTCGCCTCCAGTGACCTGATCATTCTGCCTGCCGTCGTCGCGCACTCAGGAGAGACCGTGCCTGTCACGGCATGGTCATCACCGCTGTTACCGGCGCTCCAAGCTTGAGCGCATGGCGTCGATCAGGCTGTATCTGGCCTCTCGGTAGGCTGCCCGTGCCGCTGTGCATTCAGCATCTGCTCGGGTGTAACCACTGATGACGCTGTCTCGATAGCCCGCCAGCTCGTGTGCAGCCTTGAGGGCGAGTCGGACAACGATCATCGGGGATGTGAGCTCGAGTTGGTGCTGCTTGGCGTACACGCCATGCCTCCCGATCACGGTCCGTACCGACTCCGCCCGCTCGGCGGCTGAAGGACCCGGATCACGACTGACCTGGGTGATGTCATCGTGTGCCTGGGTCAGTGCCTCTACGTACAGCGCGTAGGAGGTTCGCATGGCATCTCTGTCCCGCTCGGACAACTCACGCCCCCAACGGACACGGTCTACCGTCAGCGTGCTTACAACGCCGATGACCGCACCAAACGCGGTTGCCACAATCGCCGTCCATTGCATGACCAGCAGCGTAGGCAGGGCTCAGCTACCACGCTGTGGTTTCCGAGTAGTGCCTGCTTTCACAGAGTCCGCCCTTTTAGAGCGCGGCCGACGTGACTGACGCCGGGACGCTTCCTGAGTAGCCGATCCACGCGGCTCACGGGGCACGGATCACAAGACGTAACCGAGCGCGGCGCCCAGCAGTGCGCCGACGATCGGCGACGAGGCTGACGAGTATCTGCTCCACTGCTCCACCTGCCTAGAGGAACGCGAAACGTGTTGCTGCACACCAGAGTTGGGTGAGGTTGCTCGTCAGGGCGTGCGGAGGTCCGGTTCCGGCTGTGCGCCGGCAGACGCTTGCGGCGCCAGAGACTCAGCCCCGTCAGCCGACGTACGACCTGAGCGGCGTCCAGGACGCGGCTGCCGGGATTTGGTGAGCACCACGTCGTGCGGCACGTCGTCGCCCACCAGCAAGACGTACTCATCTGCCATGGCGCTCCCCACTTGCAAGCGCCTTTGGAGCCTCAGCTGCCAGTCCATGTTCCGTAGACGCCCAGCTCCTCTGCCAGGTCACGCAGTTCTTGAGACGGTGCCTGGCTCATGGTGAGCAGGTCTGCGGTGAGCTGTTTCACCATCGGCAGGGATCGCAGCAGATCGGCCGACAACTCCTGCGCCCTCAGCAGTGCTGCGACCGCGTCGTAGGTCTGCCGCCGTTGGGCATGGGCTCTGGCCACATCGACCTGGAATCGTGTCTGCCGTTCCGCGGACAGTCCCGACGCGTCAACGGCCTGCGCAGCCCGCAGAGCGACTCCGGCGTCACCCAGATCGACGGCGACGGACACCTCGTGCAAGTCGACGTTGGTCGGTCCGAACTCGGTGTTGTAGTCGTTACGTCCCTCGCCGACCTGTGCGGCCGCCGTGCGAGCCTCGCGAAGGTGGTCGTACGCCTCATCAGCCTTGTTCAACCGGGCGGCAGCGATCGCCCGTTGCAATGTCAGAGCTCCATGCAGTGCTACCGCCTCGACCTGCCCGGAGTCCGCCAGAGGCCGCAGCGCCTCAGCCGTGCTCCCCGACACCTGAGCCGCCTGCTCGAAGTGGCGTGCGCCGAGGAAGACCAGCGACAGCCGGAACTCACCGGCCGCCATCAGCAGTGGGTCATTCGCGCGTTCGGCAGCGACCACCGCGCGGTCGGCGGCGACCCAGGCCGAGTCGAGCTCCCCCATGTTCGCGAGGGCGCTGCTGCACGTGTGGTACGTGGCCGCCAGCAGCCGGAACAGCTCGGGTCGGTCGGGCCCAGGAACCGATCGTGTGGCTGCCTCCAGCCGAGGAATCAGCCCTTCGAGCAACTCCGCCAAGTCCGCGTAGTCGCCCTGATGGGTAAGCGACCACGCGCGGTCGACCTCACTACGGAGCCCCGGCACATCGGGGGAAGCGTCCTGCGGACCGAGTACCGCCTTGAGCGAGTGCGCGGCGCTGAGTACCAACCGCAGTCGGCTCGCACCCGGCGGTTCGCCCTGGGCCGCCGACGCAACGAGAGGTGCCTCGGCCGCCAACTCGGCGATCGGCATGCTCAGGACGTCGGCGACCTTCTCCAGCACGGTCATCCGGTCGATACGCCGTACGCCCCGCTCCACTTGGGACACCCATGCTTCCGAGCGTTCCAGCAGGCCGGCGAACTCCTTCTGCGAGAGCCCCCGGCGCTTGCGGTTGAAGGCGATCTTCCGGCCGAGTGCCTTCTGGTACTCAGTGCTCAAGGCTCACCCCCTTGCCGGACACGAAGCCCAAGCGGTCGACCTCCGTGGCAGCGAGGTACTGCTCCCTGTCGGAAAGAAAGGCACAAACATAGTCCTTGGACTCGTGCTCTTCGAAGGCCACTTCGTCCCGGTAGAGCTCGTAGAACACGCGCTCCAGCGGACGGCCGTCAACGCGGTGCACGGCGTAGACCACCGTCCCGGGTTCGTTCGCGTGGATCTGCTCGCCAGTCCGGGCCACCAGCTCGTCGAACGCGGCTGCGGCTGTTTCGTCCTTGCACGTGAAACGTACAAACAGTCCGAACACGAGGGTCCTCTCTCCGTGGACATCCAGGCCAGCACCAGAGCACACGACGCACGCTATGACGTCTCGCACTCGTACCAAAAGTACGGACTCGCACTCCGGGTGTGCGCATATTCGGTACGGTGCCAGTACTAAAAGTACGGCCCTGGGGGGCGCGTGTCAGCCGTCTGTTGCGGCTGATATCGAGAATCACAGGTCACGGCCATGGAGGACGCCATGCCCGCACACCGACGTACTTTTCCGGGGGATCCCAGAGAGCTTCGTACAGCGCGCGACTGGATCCACGCCGCGCTGGACGGTCACCCCCACTCCGAAGATGCCGCGCTGATCGTGACCGAACTCGGCACCAACGCACTCAGGCACACGGTCAGTGGTGACCACGCCGGCGCCTTCCACATCGCCCTCATCGTCTCTGACCTAGCCATCACGATCGCGGTGACGGACTCCGGACGCACGAAGACCGCTCCCGAGGTCCAACATCCACCCCTCAACGCCACCCATGGACGCGGCCTCGCCATGGTCACTGCCCTCGCTGACAGCGTCACGGTTCACGGCGACGACTCCGGCCGCACCGTAACCGCCGAACTTCGGGTCCAGGTAAACCGCCGGGAGTCGACATCGTGTGCTTGAACGCCGAGCAAGACGCCCACCAGGTGGACGATACCCAGGCTCAGAACACTGGTTACAACGACGTTGGATGGAGGGACACGTCGGGTCTGACCACGGACGAGTGCCGGCCACGCCGCGGCTATTGGTGCGAATGCTGGACGGAAGATCTCACCGAGGGGGAGTGGCCGAGGCTGCGTGCGTCTTTCGATGCCTACTCGGCGCCCCAGGCGGACCGCTGGGTGGCGGTCACGCTCAGCACGATCTCCCCAGCCCTCGATTCCGACGCCTCGAACGAGGCATGGGCCTGGCTGTACAACGGCCGCATCGAGACCAGACGCGCGCTCCTGCGCTCTGAGACCTGCACGGTCTCCGTGACCCATGCCGGCACGCGCATCACTTGGACGATCCGCGCGGCGCTCTTCCTGCCACTGGCTCATCGGCAGGGTTCGGAACTCCCTGCGTGCGCATACGATTTCAAGCCGCGGGCGCGGCGTCGGGCTGAGTTACGACTCTCTTCACGGAATCAAGACGCCTCGATCCGGTCATAGCGGGTGGCCCGGCCCCCCAGCCGGGCCTGCCCTTGCCCCTCAGAGGGTCACCACCAGCACCTGAGAGCTGGTCAGTTGGTGGGTGGCGGTCTCCGCGTAGACCTTGAGGTACCTGGGGGCCGCGCCGGGGATCACCTTGAAGGAGAAGGCGTTACCCAGAATGACGTCGGGGGCGACGAAGCACGGCTACTGCGGCGTGGGGCCGCAGTTGCCCAGGCGGTAGTTGTGCGTGATCGTGTCCGTCGGGGCCTTGGGGTCCCAGGTGACCGTGACGGTCTGGGTGGTCGTGTCGTACGTGTAGGTAAGCCCCGTAGGGGCGGGGGCCGCCTCGGCCGGCGCCTGAGCGACACCGGTGGCCGCGGGGCGCGGTGACTCGGCCACCGCCGGGGCCGGTGCCATGCCCAGTGCCAGAGCGGCCCCCACCCCCAGACTCATCGTGCCGATGTGGAACGTGCGCACCATGGACCCCATAAGACCCTCCCCGGTCGAGTATCACGGTTCGAGTGCCAGCGGAGGCTAGGGGCTTTCGTTCGGATCACCGAGCGGACCAGAGGAAGATGCCCGCGACATGGAGTCCGGCCAGGTAGATCGTGGCTGTCTTCTCGTAGCGGGTGGCGATGCCGCGCCATTGCTTGAGGCGGTTGGTTGGGTAGGCCGCGCGACGAGATGCTTGCCATGTGCAAGCCCTTTTTCCCGCGGCCCCCCTCCGAACCCGCCGTACGAGTTTCCCCGTAACGGGCTCTCCAGTGACCTATTTCGTGACGCTGCTGGTTGGCTTTCCTGAGTGGATCGTGTCATGGCAACCGATGCAGACAACCAGAGTCTTGCGCCGTTTCTTCACCTGTGCCCCTTCGCCCTGCGAGCGGCTTTCCCGCTCTCCTTGGTAGTTCGTTACTCCTACGACTACTACGGGCACTCCGTCACCTTAGGGTTCGCACCCCGTAGGCGATCCCACGTTCGTACTTGTCGTACGTCATAGCGTGACGTAGGCGCCCCACTCATCTCCTTCAATGTCCTCACTGGACATCGCCCCATGTCTCGGAAGGTGTGTCGGCCATGCATCAAAGCCGTCACAGGACATGGCATCGGTTTCAGTAGCCTTTCCGATGGATGCGAACTTTCATCGACTGGAGATTGGGGTTCAGGCAATCCAGCTTTCGCCTTATCACGCGGGCCCCTCAGCGCACCGTCCCTGGCAACTGAGCCCGGTCGCTGATTCTCTGGCATGCTCTGGTCCCCATCACCTTTCGGATCCAGGTGAGCCATCAGGCCCAGGAATATCCCTCCAATTCCTCCCGGCTGAGCCGGGGATACAACAAGGCGCCTCGTGGCGCACATGCACCGTTCGACGGTGTTGCGCTGCTTGTAAATCTCACGGTCGAAGGCGGGCGGCCTGCCGCCCTGGCTGCCTCGACGCAGCCTGTGGCCGCGCTGGTCCGCCGGGACGGGAATCACTGCGCGGATGCCGCGTCTGCGCAGGTGGTCACGGATCGCGCGGGAGGAATCCGCCTTGTCGGCCAAGACCACGTCCGGCCTGGTGCGGGGCCGACCGCGGCGACGGGGAACGCGCAGACGGGAAATGGCGTCTGAGAATGCCGGAGCATCGCCGGCCTGCCCGGCGGTGAGAACGAGTGCCAACGGACGGCAGCGACCGTCCGCGGCGAGGTGGATCTTCGTGGTCAGTCCGCCACGGGACCGGCCGACGGCATGGTCGGCCGGCTCGTCGCCGGCCGGGGCCCCATTTTGCGGGCCCCGGCCGCGTGCTGGTGGGCACGCACGATCGTGGAATCCACCGAGACCGCCCAGTCGAGGTCCTCGTCGGCGTCGGCCTGAGCCATCAGCGCGGTGAAAACCCGCTCCCAGGTGCTGTCGACGGCCCACATCCGCAGCCGGTTATAGACACCTCGCCAGTTGCCGTACCGCTCCGGCAGATGGACCTACTGCGTTCCGGTCTGGAACTTGAAGGCGATTGCATCGATCACCTGACGATGGTCCCGCCACCGACCACCACGTTTCGGCGTCCGGTCCGGGAGCAACGGCTCGATCCGCGCCCACTGCGCATCTGTTAGCGGCACACCCGGACCAAAGACCGACCAATCCAAACGAAACTGCCTAGGGGCGCTGCTTCAAGCGGTCGACGATCGCCCAGTCCGCCATGTGCGACAGCTGGATGTACGTCTTCTTCCCGGAACGCGAAGTCCGCTCGGCGCGGAAGCCCAGGAATTCATACGACTCTGGGTCGAAGATGAGGTATTTGCCCTTCTCGGACGCGCGCTTAGGGTAGGAGATCCCCACCCCGGTGCGCCCGGCGGAGTCTTTCATCCCCGGGGTCGCCTTGACCCCGGGCACCAGGGCCAGCGCCTCGTACGCAGCGGGGCGCAGTCCCTCGGGCAGCACCGGCCACTTCAGGAGCTCGCCGAGCATGAAGTAGGCCTCGTACCAGTCCCACGCGGTGAAGGCGTCGATCGACTTGTCGGACGTGCCGACGCCGATGATGCCCTGGATGAGCTTCTCCGGGTCGGTGGGCAGCTTCTTCAGCTTGCTCCACTCCCGAGGCGGCCACACGCCCTCGTTCTTCCCCATGGGCTCCTCCCAGATCACCCGGCCGAGCTCCATGGTCAAAGATCGCTTGGAGCCGTCCACCGAGTCCCAGTTCACGTCCACATAGGTCTTGACCGCGCCGGTCTTCCGCTCCGTCTCCTTGATGATCCGCTTCGAGTAGATGAACTGGTCGTCGCGCGGCGCCACGGGCTTCTCGTGCTTACTCGCCCGCGCTGCCGCTCCGTTCAGCACCGTCACGGCGGCGGCGTTGCGCATCTGCGGAGCGTTCGTGCCCGCGCGGTCGGTGCGGCCGCCCTCGTCGGCGCCGTCCTCGGTGATCAGTACCGCCGCGCCCGTAACCGCCATAGTGACCACGGCGGCTGTCGCGAGGCGCAGCGCGTGGCGGCGGCTGGGTGCGGCATCGGGGTGTCGCTCCGTGCGCGTAATCGTGTTGAGCAGTCGGTGGCGGGCCTGCGCTCGGGCCGGTTCGGTGAGCGGGGACGCGTCCGCGTTCCAGTCCCGCAGGAGTTCGAGTTCGTCAGTCATGACCGGATACCTCTCGCAGTGTCGTCGGATCGGACCCGCCCAACGCTTCGCGTAGCTTGCTGCGAGCCCTATGCAGCCGTGATCTGACCGTGCCGATAGGGACACCGAGGGCCTGGGCCACCTCCTCGTAGCCGAGACCGCCCCACGCCACCAGCAGCAGCACGTCCCGGTGCCGCGCGGGCAGTGCGGCCAGTGCCGCCGCCAGCTCGCGGCGCACGGCCTGTGCCCCTACCCGGGCCGCAGCCCTGTCGGCCAGCGGCTCCCTCGAGGTTGGCGGGAGCCGGGATGCGGGCCAGGGCCTTGAACCGGCGGGCCTCGGCCCGACGGTGCCGGCTGACCAGGTTGGTCGCTATGCCGAGCAGCCAGGGCCGGGCGTCGTCGCCCGTGGCCCGCGCGGGGTCGTACCGGTGCCGCTGCTGGAAAGCAGTGGTGAAGGTCTCCGCCATGAGGTCGTCGGCCGGTTCGCCGCCGAGCCTACGGGCCAGATAGCGGTGTACCGCATCCGCGTGCCGGTCGAAGAGCACGGCGAACTCCTCGGGTTCATCCCGGGACCGCGCAATTACCGAGGCATCTCTCTCCGCCCCCGTGCGGATGCCTGGCTCGACGGTCATCGGGGCTCCTCTCGTCGTGGGGAAAGCTTCGAAGGCTTGGGCTTTCATCTCTCCTTCGCCCGTCGCCCCCGGCGAGTTCCCTCGGGGCCCCTGGCTGCTGATCCCTAAGACACGTTCAACGAGAAGCCGTCTGCCGTGAACGGTCAGCCGGGCATTACGGTGGGACACGAAGACCTCCGTGCGGTGCAGTCCTAGACAGCTCCACCACACCGGAGGTCTTCGCCATGATCAAGCCCAGCGAGTGTCAACAACGCTCGTGATCAATCGTGGGCGGCCGGACCGAGCGAGCCGCACACGGGTTGCGCGGGAGATGCCCGTCATCCACGGCTGCACTCAGGGCGGCACGAACGTTGGAGTAGATCATTGGAGCGTACGAGCCCTGGACGCCGTTCTGCTGGAGCTGCCGCACCCAGTCACGGATGTGAGCAGGCTGGAAGGAGCCGAGCGGACGTGAGCCCAGGTAGGGGAAGGCGTGCAGCCGGAGCTGCGATTCCATCGAAGCCTGAGTGTTCGGGTCCGGTGCGTGAGTCACCCAGTTCTCGGCGTACTGCTGGAAGGTGATCCGGGCCGCTCGCGGGTCGATGTACTGCCCGCGCGTCATATCCGCCTCGATGTGCGCCAGCCACTGCTCAGCGAGCCGCTTCTGCCGGTCAGGGAAGCTCTTCGACTTCTCGGTCCCGTCCGGGCCGACATAGCGGGCGCGGTAGCGCATCCCCGTGCCGTAGCGCTCGGTCTTGACCTTGCGGGACTTGCCGTCCGGGCCGGTCTCGGTCCTGTACCAGCGGTCTTTTCTCGCCGCAGGTCATCGCACTGTCGGTCACCGACGACGGAGGCACCGGCGCAACTCCCAAGGTCGAGCGCCAGGACCAGGAGGCCGAGCACGGCCGAGGCCTGGGCATGGTCAGCGCGATCGCCCACCGGATCGTGGTCCACAACAGCGACGGCGGCCACACGGTCACCGCGGAACCCTTCACGGCCACCCGCCCGGGAGGCCACCGATGCTGACGGACAAGCCACAGCGCGGCTACTGGTGCGAGTGCTGGACCGAAGACCTCACTGAGCTTCTTCAGCGTTGCCGCTCCAGCGTGAGGATGGCCTTGGCGATTGACGTCATGCGGTTGGGGCTGCACCGGGACCTGCGGAAGATCCGCCAGGACTTCAGCCTCGCGACGCCGCGTTCGACGGACGCTCGCGCTGCGGCCAGTGCCTGGTTGCGGGACTTTTCGGTGGGGGTGAGTTCCTGCAGGGGCCTGCGTTTGATGCCGGTGGTCAGCCATGGGCCGGCGCCCTGGTAGGCGAGATCGGCCAGGATGGGAACGCCTTGGCGTTCGCAGATCCGGATGATCCGGTGGGTGCGGGCGGCAGTCAGGTCATGGGTGCGGCCCGGCAGGGCGGGCGAGAGCCACAGCAACTGGCCGCCGGGGTCGGTGACGACCTGCACGTTCACGCCGTGGCGCCGGTGTTTGTGGGAGTAGTCGGCCCGGCCGTCGCCGACCCGGTCGCACTCGGCGAGGGTGCCGTCAAGCAGGACGAACTCGGGTTCGTGCTCGCGCAGCGTCTTCAGGAGGCCTGGTGCACGTTCGGCGAGCAGGTCGATGACCGCGCTGGTGTAGGCGTGGGCGGTGGACTCGCTGATCCCGAACCCGGCGGCGATCTTCGCAAGAGTGGTGTGCTCGCGCAGGTACACCAGTGCCACCATCGCGCGCTGGGACGGACGAAGCTTGCAGCGCCGGTCGCCCTCACGGGTGATGATCAGCATGGTGACCCACTCCACGAGTGCATGCGGCAGGTCGAGTGCGGCAGCATGGATGACCAACGAGGCCCCCGAGCAACGTGATTGAGACGTCAGACATCTCGATCAACAGCCCGGGGGCCTCGCTCGTTGCGCTACACGGCCCATCACCCGATCGGTGGCCAACTCGAAGAGGCTCACTGAGGGGAAGCGGCCGGTACTCCGGGCATCCTTCGACGCATACTCGGCACCGCAGGCGGACCGATGGGTCGCGGTCGCACTCCGCACCATCTCACCGGCACTCGACCCCAACGCTTCCGACGAGGCATGGGACTGGCTCTACAGCGGCCGCATCGAGACCAGGAGAGCCCTCCTACACACCCAGCCCTGCACGGTGTCAGTCACCCAGGCCAGCACCCGCATCACCTGGACGATCCGACCAGTGCTCTTCCTGCCACTCACCCACCGACAGGGCATCGAACTCCCAGCGTGCACACAGGAATTCACGCCCCACGCGTCCGACTGAGTTACAACTTTCTCTACGGGGTCAAGGCGGCTCGCTCCGCTCACCGCGCGCGGCCCGGCCCCCCGGCCGGGCCTGCGCTCCTGTCTCCGCCCCGCTCCAGCCCGGCCGGCGCCCGTGCCGCGCACTGAGCAATGAGCCGCTGACGTCAGAGAAGGGGTACGTCGCGGCTGGGGCGGTTAGCTCCACGGCTTTACGCAGCCACTTTGGCGCGAGCCTCGAAGATCATGGCCCCAACGTCGTGCTTTACCGGGCAGGTCCACAGATTGCCCGACGCGCCGCAAGCTTACGAGGCCATGAGCACTCGCGCCAAAGCAGCTCCGCCGACCCAGGCGGCACCCTCAGACGAAGATGGCCATGGGCAAAATCTGTACCGCTGGGTGATGGACGACTGGGTCATTGGATTCCGTAGAAAACCCCGGAATGCTTGTCACTGAGCTCGCAAAATTATCCTCCCCCATCTTGCCCATTACGGTTCGGCGAGTCAGGTTGATGGATTCGCCCTCGCGAAGCACTCGGGTAACCTTTCCGAGGACGATAAAATCGCCCGAGCTGAGCTTTTCGGCGACAGTGCTGTCGTAGTATTCGGAAGCGACTGTCAGGACAGCTTTCACGCCCGCCGAGGTTTCGAGAACGACATCATGGATCGGGGACGATTCCAGCTCCTCTTTCATTTTTTTGAGAATTCTGAATTCGATGCTTTGGTCAAACTGGTTAAACTGCTCAACGATCTCGGCAAGCGGGTGTGGCTCCGCCTGCGCGGCCTGCTCGCGGGTCTGAGGGTTGCCTGAGCGGCGGTTCGCTGAGCGTTGAGTTCGAGCCCCTGCGACACCCTGGGACATCTCCTCCATGTAAGCCATGATCTGGCTCATCATTGCGAGCGTTTCCTCAAGCGGATTCCCGCTGTAACGACCCGACAGCTTTACGAATTCTCCGGGCTTCACGCCCGCAAGCTCCTCGCGAGTTTCCAGGAGTTTTATCGCACCATCCTCTTGCAGGAATCCATACAAACCGTTAAATAGACTTGCGGCAGTGTGGTGTCGTGCGACCCGAGTCTCTGCGGTCTCTCCGGTGTGCCCTCCAATTTCGGCGTTCAATGACGCTTCAAGCCCAAGGAGGGCCCCCAATGAAGGTAGCTTCATCTTTCCGGAGCCGCCGACCTTATTGTCCCTGCTCTTCTCTCTTTGGAGAGTCTCTTCGCTGGTGACGTATACGCCGCCTTCCAAATAGGCAAGAAAACTGACCATCATCTGGACGTCGAGGTAGAGAGGGTGGGCTAGTTGATAGTCGGCCATCCCATAGGGATAGCATGCGCCCGGTGCTCAATGGAATGAGTTCCCGAAAATCGTTCGTCCCGACTGGGGATCCGATAAGGGCCTCGCTGTCGGCACGCGGCGTACGAGCCCATGACATGGCGCGGAGCAGGCATGACTCTTAGCGCTTCCGTTGGCGCGGCTTGCTCTGGTCGACGACATGGCAGCGTGGCTGAGGCTGGTAGGGGTGCGTCGAGGCACACGCGTGCGTGGTCGGTCGGCGCACCCGCCATCGTGGCTGGCTGGCTGTCGTCGGCTGAGGCTCAGAGACCCCGGGCCCAGCTCTGCCAAGGGACGTTCGAGGCGAAGGGGCCGTGCCATTCGCGTTGCCAGATCCGGCGGGGAACCACGGGGAACAGCGGGAACTTGCCCTGGTGCGACCAGGACTCCAATGCCACTCCGCCGCAGGTCGGCGCAGCATCCACCGCCGAGAAACCCGAGCTTTCCAAGCTGAGGGGTCCGCCATTGTCGCGGGCCGGCCGTCGCGGGTTGCTCTGGCCGACGACAAACCTGGATAGCGTGGCTGAGGCCGGTGGGGTGCGGCGAGGCACACGCGCGCCTGGTTGGACGACGGATCCGCCATCGTGGCTGACTGTCGTCGGCTGAGGTTCAGACCTCCAGGGCTCAGCTTCCGCCCAGGATTCTTCGGAGCGAGCGGCTCGTGCCATTCGCGAGCCAGATCGTGCGAGGAACCACGGGGAACAGCGGGGACTGGCCACGGGTACAACGACGGCTCCGGACTGCCTCGCCGTAGGTCACTCGACCTCACGTGCGAGTTGGGCACCGAGGTTGCGGCCCACCACTGTCAACTTGAGCCTTCCTGCGCTCCACCCGCTGGCGTCTCAGGTGGCGACGCCGGATCATCCGCGTTTTCCTCGGCTGGTGTCTGCGGAGATAGTGGCGGAGCGACACCAAAGGCTGATCGGATTTTCGTTCCAACTCCGGCAGCTGTCGCATTACCAGCTTCGGAAACTATTGGGGTAACAAACTTAACGAGAAAAAGTCCCCCAATATAGGCTCCAAGTAGCGCTGGAATATTACCACCACCCCATGTGACCCCAATACCGATTGCGGAGGCTTGTTCCGCAGCATTTCTCAAGGGCACCCATACCGAGGGCGGGGAGTTGAAGCTCGGCACCAAGGCTTCGCTGCTATACAGCAGGCCAACGAGTTGGCGCTCACGGTCTGACGAAAGGCTGCCGTGCAGGTCTGAAGTCAGCGAGATGAAGAAGTCGATCGCTTCGCTCGTGCTCTTAAACACACGAACTCTATTCTGAACAGAGGTGGCCGATTCCCTAGGGACCGGGAGACGGCCAGCTGCGGTCCTCGCATGTTGAATCTTCTTCGCTTCTGCATGCGATAGGCGACCATCCGAGCCGCTTATCTCTAGGACGCCTGAGAAATGATCGCCAAAGCTAGGGAAATCAACGTCGACACGTAGTGTCACAGATCGGCGAGGCACAACGAGTCCTCGCCAACCCAGAACAGCCCCGGCTCGCCGTAAAGCCTCCCGATCGGATACACCACGAGCGGGTCCGGGCGCTGCACGAGGGGCCGCCTCTCGTTCCGCTCGGCTAGACCCCCCGAAGAACGGTTCGGACATGCATCCCCCTTGACACAGCGCAGAGCTGCGCTGCCCATCAGTAGCGCCCTGTTGCTAGGGGGACATCATGCCCATTCATCTCTGGCGCCACCCAGGTACCAGCAGTGCTGACCGCACGCGGACATGTCAGGTGTCGGAGCCCGGTGTGATGCACAAGAGTTGGTTGTTGTCTCACTCGACGCCGAGGACGCGCGCGCCGCTCGGCGGGTGAAGGCGTGCGTGCACTTCGGAGCGGCACTCGACAGCGCTCCGCTCACCGTCGCACCAGATCGAGCAGGGAACAGCGGGGAACCACGGTGAAGGCAAGTGGCACCGACAAGGCTCCGTTCGAGGCGTTCACCCAGGTCAGAGCAGGAGCCAGCCCCAAATGCACGCAGCTTCCCAAGCTGAGGGTCTGTGGCAGCCGAGAGGTCGAACATGCCCTGTCATCAGCCAGTAGCCTTTGGCTGTCAGCCGTGGTGCACCTGGAGGCTTCGTGGAAGCTACTGCTCTCACCAGTCCCGACCGACTGTGGTCGGCGCAGCAGGTCTTGATGCGCCCGAGCCCCGTTCCAGCCGTGGCGGGGGTCTACGGGTGGCACTTCAAGCAGGCACCCCACCAGGACCTGGACGTCGGACGTCTGCTCTACGTCGGTATAGCCCCGCGATACATGGCGAACAAGACCAGCACGCAGAACCTGCGGAAGCGCGTGCGGTACCACTACCGAGGCAACGCGGCCGGATCGACGCTGCGGCTCACACTCGGCTGCCTGCTCGGGCTTGAACTTCGCCGCGTGGGCAGCGGCAAGCGCATGACCTTCGGCAAGGCCGGGGAAGCCACCCTCAGTCAGTGGATGGCAGAGAACGCGCGAGTGTGCTGGATCGAGCATGGCGAGCCGTGGGCGCTGGAGTCGGAGCTCATCTCTCAACTCGACCTGCCGCTGAACCTGGACCAGAACCGCCACAACGCATTCCACGGCCGCCTCAAGGGCCTGAGGGCCGAAGCCCGCCAGCGGGCACGGGAGTTGCCCATCAGCGCGTAGGCCGGCGGGTTGACATCTCCAGCTGACATCAACGGCGGCGAACGATGGCGCACCGAAGCGGCCGCAGCCGGATCGACTAGCCACCACCGAGCCCCATTTGGGCACGCCGCTCCGCAGGGTGATCGAACTCCTAAAGCGGGGGTCAGCGCGGCTTGAACCTCAGTACGCAGGTAGGCATCTCACCGGGTAGTGGTTTGCCTTATGCGCAGAGGGACACGCTGTCGCTCGCGCTTCAGCTGGGCCAGGAGCGACGCTGCGGTTTCGTCCGTGATCGGCCACTGGTTGTCGTCCCACTCGGGCTCGAAGTAGGGCTCAAGGGCCGCTAGTTGCTGGCGCATCTCGTGCATGGCCTCTGCCAGTCGCTCGAACCCTCGGATGGCGAGTTGTGCATTGAAGTCGTCTGCCCGTTGCCGATCGGGACCCAGTTCACCTGGGTCGACGTGCCGCGGGTAGTGCCGGGCAAAGTCTGCTGCCTTGGTAGCAGAAATGGCTCGATCGAAGGCCTCACGACGTGCGGTCTGCCAGGACTGGCGACGAGTTCCCCAGGGATTGAGGAAGGCCCCGACCGCCACGCCGGCGAGCGCGAATGTTGGCGCGATCCAAGGTATGAGCCCGGCCAATTGGTCCCCCCGATAGTCCGAGTGCCGCAGGTGAGGGTAGCCCAGGAGCCCCTTTCTGGGCCGCCTCTGGACCGTCCGAGGGCGCTCGACAGTGGTCAAAGACGACCAACGACGACCACCAGGCGCACGAGCCCACCGCGCCTGACCAGCAAAAACCCAGCTCACCAAGATCCCCGACAAGAACCAGGGCAAGAAGTAAGCCGTACTGAGCCAGCCCCCTGCCTGCGGGTTTCGCCGCCGACAGGGGGCTGGCTGCTGCACTTGGGCCGTCGGCTGCTCAGGCCTGCATGGTGTCGGGAAGACGTACACCGTAATGCCCGGGCCCGACGGGCAGATGTGCGCCCACTCGACCGGTTTGCCGTTGACAGGCTTGTCGCGGAGCGCACAGACGGTCATCGGCGGGTCTCCCGGATGAGCCGGACCAGACCGCGGCCGGTGGCGCACTGGGTGAAGTCGTAGACGCACTGCTCGCACGACTGGGTGTGCAGGTGCAGCTTCTCCATGGCTCGCGGCAGGACGCACGGTCGGCAGCCGCGAGGGAACCACTGGATCACATGGCCGCACCACCTCAGACGGCGGGGACCGAGGTCGATGGCGGTGGCCCCGGTGAGGGCGATGCCGTCCCACACGCAGGTCATGCCGCGGACTTGCTGCTGGGACAGGCCGTTGATCGCGGGGAGCGGCAGAAGCTTGCGTACGTCCACATCGTCGGTGGGTGCCGTCGAGGCGGCCGCGGGCTGCGTGGTCTCGGGCATCTCGGCTCCAACTGGTCGCGTCCCCGGGGCCGTGCCTCGACCGCCAAGGCATTTACGTGTGGCGATCGTCCTCTGCGCGACCAGGACGTAGGAACCTCGCCCAACTTCCACTTCAGGACGTCCTGTAGGGGGTAGAACGTCCCTACCGCGCTTGGACGGACGGGGAGGAGTCGTGATGCCGAACGAGCGCCTGCGAGCAGTTATGGCCGCCGGGGGCTGGACCCACGAGACGCTGGCACGGAAGGTCGGCATCGATCCGAAGAGCGTGGAGCGGTGGGTGAACAAGGACCGGGTGCCGCGGCAGGTGACCGCCCTGCGCGCGGCCGAGCTGCTCGGCGAGGACGTCCACGTCCTGTGGCCGGCGCTGTGGCAGCCGCGGAAGGCCCGTGCCATCAGCCCCGAGCTGGTCGCCCTCTACCCGCACCGCGCCGACCTGCCCGTAGCTGCCTACGCCGAGCTGTTCGCGCAGGCACGCGAGCGGCTCGACATCCTTGTGTACGCCGGGCTGTTCCTGCACGAGGGCTACCCGCGGCTCAACGCGCTGCTCGAGGAGCGAGCGGCCGCCGGGTGCGCGATCCGTATCGCGGTCGGGGACGCCGACAGTGCGGCTGTACGGCAGCGCGGCGGGGAAGAGCGGTTCGGGCATGGCATTGAGTCACGGTGCCGCCTCGCATTGATGCACTACCGGTCGCTGCTCACCGTCCCGGGCATCGAGGTCCGTACGCACGCGACGACGCTGTACAACTCGATCTACCGAGCGGACGACCAAATGCTCGTGAACGGACACGTGTTGGGTGTGAACGCCTATGGGACGCCGGTATGGCACCTGCGGCGTGCGGAGGACGGCGGCATGTTCGACACCTATGCCGCCAGCATTGATGCCGTGTGGAACACGGCCCGACCAGTGGAGAAATAGGCACATGTCCCGCCGCACCGAGTACTACGACGACCCCGCAGCGCCGACACCGAACTCGCTGGTGGTCGCGGCCTCGGCGGTCGTCATCGATGACGAGGGCCGCATTCTGCTCCAGCGCCGCCGGGACAACGATCTGTGGGCGCTGCCGGGTGGTTGCATGGAGATGACCGATTCCCTGCCCGGCACGGCGGTACGCGAAGTGAAGGAGGAGACCGGCCTGGACGTCGAGATCACCGGGCTGGTCGGGACGTACACGGACCCACGCCATGTGATCGCCTACAGCGACGGCGAAGTGCGCCGCCAGTTCAACGTGTGCTTCCGCGCCCGCGTGACCGGCGGCGAACTCACCATCTCGGACGAGTCGACAGAGCTGCGCTGGGTCGACCCGAGCGAGCTGGAGAAGCTGCCCATGCACCACACTCAACGGCTCCGGCTGCAGCATGCTTTGGGGGACCGGGAAGCGCCGTACCTCGGCTGACACTGGGCACGCCTACTGGCGGCGGCGATTGGCTCAGGAACACGGGAAGCGCCAACACCGGGCCGGCTTCACGGCTCCGCTCGGGGCGCCGCTCCTGCCTTCGGCCCGCTCCGCCCGGGCTATGCCGACGCCCGCCCACATATGGACAAGCCTCGGTGGCATGAGCCGACCACATGCCGTCGGAGCCGAGGGGTGACGCGCAGGCGGCCCTCGGCGCGGATCCGCTTGGCCTCGCCACGACGTCGCGCCAGGCGGCCGTGACGTGGAAGCGGAAGTCGGGTTCGGTCGCGGCCGTCACCAGCAGGTCGGAGAACAGCGCGGGGGCCTTCTTTGCCCACGGCGGTGCGTCGCCGCTGTCGTCGTCCGAGGAGTCTTCGTCGGAGTCGTCGTCGCTGTCGTCGGCGAAGGGGTTGTCGTCCTTGGCAGCCGTGACGTGACAACAGGGCCTGGTCGGGCCGCTCGACGAGAATCTGGGCCAGCTCGGGGTAGTCGGCGGCCGCCATCTGCTCCATGGCCGCAGTGGTGATGGGCGCCGGGCGGAGCTGGGAGGCGGTGTATCGGCCGACTGTTTAGGACGACCTCGTACTCTACGGAGCCGGGGAAGGGGCCGTCCTCGACATGTTTGACCGCGCTGGTGAAGCCGTCGATGGTCTGGACTCGCTGCTCGGCTTGTAGTCCCAGTAGTCCTCGGAGCGCACTGCGAGACGCTGCACGCCCAGGGCCCGGTGCTCCAGGCGCGCGCCGCGCTCGATCCTGCTGCTCACAAGCGCCTCCGCATACGGACGAATTCCTTCAGTCCTTGCGGTAGTTCGCAGATGTAGCGACAGCATGCGCCAGGGGGTGAATCCCCCATATGATGAGCGCGCCTGCCAGAGATTTTCACATTTTCTTCACTGGGGGAGCGTGTCCCACCAAGGCGCAACCCGGGGCGAGTTGGTCATTTGAGGCTCGTTCCCGCGAAACCGTACTGAGCAGCCGTCGAGCTGCATAGGGGAGGGATTGATCATGTACGGAAAGGGCACTCTTGCTGCCACCGGCGTCGGCCTGACTTTCCTGGGCTACCAGTTCTCGCTCAGCATGCTTGCTGCCGGAGTGGTTCTCCTGCTGGTGGTGGGCCTCTGGATCTACCGTGCGGCCAACCGGGCCAAGCGGTACAGCCCCGGCCACTACAACCTCGCTGTGGGGAACGGGGGCGCATCTGTGGGCCGGAACGCTGGGGCTCAGGGCGAGTCGTATGCCGACTAGGGCGCTTCGGCGGTTGGTGCAGAGCGCGGCGACCGTGGTGGTGATGGCGGGAGTGGCCTACTGGGCCGCTTCCGCCCGCTCCTTCAAGGACGTCTCGGGGCTCTTCCTCGGCGTCTACTACGTCCTTCTGACCCTGGCCGTGCTGGCCTACATGGCCCTCGCTGCCTTCCCTGTGCGCTCTCGCTTTCGGCGGGCGGTGAAGGGCCGAGTCCTCGCGGTCATCCCCTCGTTCAACGAGACGGACGAGGCCGTCCATGCGACCGTCCACTCGCTTCTCAACCAGAAGCGGAGGCCCGACTACATCCACGTTGTCGATGACGGGTCTCAGACGCCGCTCCGGGGGTTCTCTCACCCCTTGGTCACCTGGCACCGGCAGAAGAACGGCGGCAAGCGGGCCGCTCAGGTCACCGCGTTGTGTGCGGCGGTCGGCATGCGGCAGGAGTTCGAGTACATCCTCACTGTCGACTCCGACTCGGAGCTGGAGCCGGACGCGCTGTGGCTGATGCTCCGGGAGATGAATAAGCGCCGGGTCATGGCCTGCACCGGCATCGTGCTGGTCCGCAACCGCAGCGAGTCCATTCTGGCCCGGCTGGCAGACGTGAACCTCTTCATCTTCTGCTATCTCAGCCGGGGCCTGCGATCTGCGATCGGGGTCGTCAACCCTACCTCCGGGGCCCTCTCTCTGTACCGAACGCCGGTGATCATGGACAATCTGGACCACTACTTGTCCGGTGGCACCGACGGCGACGACCGTCAGCTGTGCGACTACGCGCTCATGCGCGGCAAGGTGGTTTCCGTTCCCGGTGCATACGTGATCACGGACATGCCGTCCACGATCACGAGTGCCTACAAGCAGCGCAGGCGCTGGGGGAAGTCCGGCTGGCGGTTCATCCCCTGGGAGCTGATCAACCTCGACGGCGGGCCGCTCGTGACGCGGGTCATCGAGATCTGTACCGAGGTCCTTCTGCCCATCCTGTACATCGGCGTCGGGGTCACCATCTGGCGCAGCGACACGTGGGCAGTAGTGCCTCAGCTCTTCGCCACGGCGTCCGTCTTCCTTCTGGCGGAGCTGCTGTTCTACGCGGCACTGCGTCCCGGGCTCAAGACGTGGGAGCGCGCGACGGCGCCGCTGCTGGTCCCGCTCTACGCGCTGATGATGTTCTTCATCGTCTATCCGGCGAAGTACTGGTCCATCACCAAGGTCCGGCAGAAGGCCAAAGAGGGGGAGAATGACTGGGGTACCCGGGGCCACCAGGCTGGGCCTGCCGAGAACGCGGCCGCCGTCAGCGAGCCGATGCACGTCAAGACGTTCGATGCTCTTGATGAGTCGACCCTGATGATCCAGCAGTACAGGAATCCGGTCTCCTCGCCGCGCTGAAGCTCTCCGCCCCGGGACCCGCCCCTCCTGGGGCGGAGCTATGTCCGGACTCAGCGGGACGAGAAGTGCGTCAGTGCCGATCCGGTACAGGTGCAAGATGTTCCGGGCGGCGTTCCAGTCGGCGTTCGCCTGGAAGCCGCAGCCGGTGGTTCTTGCATACGAACGTGGCCTGGTCTTCCCGGCTGTCCGGCGTGGTGAGGCCGCATGCCGAGCAGCGCCGGGAGGTGCCCGGGGGCTGGGACTTTGACCAGGACACCGCCGAGCCGTTCCAGTTTGTACGCCAGCATCGCGACCGTGCGCCCCCATGCCTCCTGGCTGATGGAGCGGTTGAGACCGGCCTTCTGCTTGACGTTCGCCCCTGGCTCTTCGACGGTGCCCTTGGCGGACTTGACCATGTTCGTGATGGTGAGTGCTTCGACCACCACGGTGCCGTAGGTGCGGGCAAGGTTGGTGGTGGTCTGGTGCTGCCAGTCAAGGGCGCGGCGCGTGGCTTTTGCGCGGAGCTGCAGGTGGCGAAGAAGGCTGCGGCTCGGCGGAGGAAGCCTGCGCAGGTGTCGGCTTTCTCGTCCGGGTGGATCTCGCTGTAGGCGAGGCGGCTGTGGTCGTCGACGGCGGAGTGGACGTAGTCGAAGCCCATGCTGCTGCGTCGGGCACGGCCTGCCTGGCGGCCCAGGATGCGGTGCACGGTCGAGGCGGGCATGCCCAGGGCGGGGCCGATGCGGGCCGGGCCGAGCTTGCGGGCCTGACGCAGTTGGCACACGTGGGCCTCCACCATCGCGGGCGTGCGGTGGGGTGTCGTCCGCGGCCTGCTGGAACGGTCGTGCAGGCCCGACTCGCCCTCAGTCCGCCAGCGGCGGACCCACTTGTGAGCCGTGGCCCGCGAGATGCCCATCTCCGCCGCGACATGCGCAACGGGGCGACCTACGCGGACACGTTCAACGAGAAGCCGTCTGCCGTGAACGGTCAGCCGGGCATTACGGTGGGACACGAAGACCTCCGTGCGGTGCAGTCCTAGACAGCTCCACCACACCGGAGGTCTTCGCCATGATCAAGCCCTGCGAGTGTCAACAACGCTCGTGATCAATACATCTAGAGGCGCTCGACGTGCGGGGCGCGCTCCATGACCCCGCGGGTGTCGAGGACGTACGCCGCCTCGGAGGCGACCCGCGCGAGGTCGAACTCGCCGTGCGACGTGAGCAGGACGACCGCGTCGAAGTCGGCGACGCTCACGGCGGCCCCGGTCCTGGTGTCAGCCTCGACTCCAGTGCCGGCCTCGGTGTCAGCCCCGGCCCGGGTGTCAGCCCCGACACCGGTGTCGGCCCCGGTCCCGGCGGAGAAGGGGATGCTCGTACTGCCGCCGTCGGACAGATAGGGGTCGACGACGGTGACGTCCGCTCCCATCGCGCGCAGCCGGTCGATGACCTGGACGGCCGGCGACTGGCGGGCGTCCGCGGTGCCCGGCTTGTAGGCGGCGCCGAGGGCGAGGATGCGAGCCCCGTGCACACTGCGCCGGAAGCGGCGGTTGAGCGCGTCCTGGAGCCGGCGCACCACGTAGTCGGGCTGGCTCTCGTTGATGTCCTGGGCCAGTTCGATGAGCCGGAACGTCTGGCCGTGCCGCGCCTTGACGTGGTGGCTGAGGTAGACGGGGTCGATGGGGAGGCAGTGGCCGCCCACGCCGGGTCCCGGCAGGAACTTGGCGAAGCCGAACGGCTTGGTCGCCGCCAGGTCCAGCGTGTGCCACACGTCCACGCCGAGGGTGTGCGCCATCCGGGAGAGCTCGTTGACCAGCGCGATGTTGACGTGCCGGTAGGTGTTCTCGAACACCTTGGCCAGCTCCGCCTCCTCCAACCCCGAAGCAGGGACGGTCACTTCGGTGACGGAGTCGTAGAAGGCCTTCACCCGTGCCAGACACGACTCGGTGAGCCCGGCGACGATCTTCGGGGTGTTCTCCAGCGTCCAGGCGGAGTTGCCCGGGTCGATGCGCTCGGGGCTGAACCCGACGTGGAAGTCCCGTCCGGCGACGAGGCCCGAGCCCTGCTCCAGCAGCGGGATGAGGACGTCTCGCGTGGTCCCGGGGTACGTGGTCGACTCCAGCACCACGGTCGCGCCCGGCTCCAGCAGTGCCCCCAGCAGCTCGCCGGCCTCCCGTACGCAGCTGAGGTCCGGGGCGCGGTCGGTCAGCGGGGTCGGCACCGTGATGACCGCGACGTCGAAGCCCTTGAGGTCCCGTGGGTCCGACGTCGGGATATAGGCGCCCGAACTCAGTGCGTCACGCAGGCGGTTGGAGCCGATGTCCTCGATGTACGACGATCCGGCGGCCAGCGACTCGCAGCGCCGGCGGTCGGGTTCGTAACCGGTCACGGTGTGTCCGGCTGCGGCGGCCCTCAGGGCCAGGGGCAGGCCGACATAGCCCTGCCCGAGCACACAGATGCGCATGAAGTTTTCCTCACCTCTAGCCGGCCCGCGGACCTGCGCGGGCCGGGAAACGGCGCCCCTGAAGTACGGCTGCCTGTTCCTGAAGCAGTCAGCCGTGGCGTCGGGTGGTGCAGAAGTGGTGCAAGACGCGGTGCAAGAAGTGGTGCGAGAAAGAGTGGGGAGTGGTGCGCCGGGACGACCCCCCGTCGGGTCGCGGCGCGTACTCCCGTTGAGCCACCGCGTGTTACCGGTGCGTCCGGGCCCCCCGCCCGAACGTGCGTGAAGCGCACCTGTAGATCTTCACAAGTCCCCCTCATTTGTGGACCTCAAGAGTTCAACAAGGAGTCGACGCATGGAGCCCTTGTTATGAAGTCGATACTTTTCAGTCTTCTGTGAGGTCCAAGGCGTGCCGTGATGCACCGTCAGGCGTGACGAGTCTGCGGCGGGCACGGATCGATCTTCACAATCCCCCCTCCTTGTGCCCGCCAAGACTTCAGCGATTTCCTGGCAAGTGGAAGGGGCGTTCCGTCATCGCGCGGTAGTGAAGGAAGCACTTCGGTGGTGCAGCGCGCCTCAGCGCGCGCCCCCTGGTAATGGTCAGACGATCAGTGACACCTCGTGGATCTCGTCCGCCCGGTGCCCCGCGCGTTCGTGGATCCGCTGGACCGCTTCGGCCGAGGGGGCCTCGGAGAGGCAGTAGACCTCGCCGGAGGCGGGGTCCGCCCAGGCTCGCTCGAAGTGCACGTGCTCGTCTTCCTCTATGGCGAGGTCGGCGTTGTGGGCCTCCAGCAGCTGGTCGGCGGTGATGCCCTTCATTCCGTGGTGCACGTCCATGAACTGGGCCATGGCGTCGCACCTCCTTCCTGCCGATCCCCCTTTCTTCCATGGTGCGCCCGACCTCACGTGCCGGGCGAACGCCGTAGGGCCCCGGTGATCCAACTCGGATCCCGGGGCCCTACGGCGTCGGCGTCGGCGTCGGCTCGGCGTATTGAGTGGCTGGGCTGTCAGCCGCACTGGCAGGGGTTGCCCTGCTGGCATCCGCAGGTGCAGCCCGAGCCGCAGCCGCACGCGCCGATGAGCGGGAGGCTCGTGATCTCGGCGGGCTGCTCGGTCTCGCGGTCCCGCGTGGGGTCGGGCGTCGTGCTGGGGGATTCGGCCATGGGTCCCTCCTGGAGGACTGAGGCATCAGGCATGAGGCATGACGGCATGACTAAGGGCGCCTGGTGCCTTCGCCCATTGCATGCCCGTTTCCCCGGGCGCATCAACGGCGCACGGAGGCGCCGGGCACGCCGGGAACGCCGACGGCGTGCGGAACCCTGGCCTCCGGGCCCACCCGGCCGTCGCCCGAGGCCCACCCCGCCGTCGCCCGAGGCCCACCCCGCCGTCGCCCGAGGCCCACCCGGCCACCGGCCCGAGGGCGCGCCCGGGCCCGGTGCGAGGCCGAGCACGGGAACGGCACCGGTACGTCGAGGGCCACCCGGCCACAGCTACGACGCCGGCACCGATACGAGGAGGGCCGCCCGCCCGGCCACCGGCCCAAGGGTCCACCGGCCACCGGCCCAAGGGTCCACCGGGCACCGGCCCAAGGGTCCACCGGGCACCGGCCCAAGGGTCCACCGGGCACCGGTTACGAGGGCCCCCCGGGCACCCGCACGAGTGCCACCCGGCCACCGCTACGAGACCGGCACCAGCATGAGGCCGGCCCCGCTACCCACAGGGCCGGAGCACAGTACGAAGCCGACCCCCGGCGGGGACTACGCCCCCTCCACCCCCGTAACCGGCTGGATGTCCTGCTGGAGTTCGTCCGCGTGTTCGCCGGTCACCAGGTAGACGACGCGCTTGGCGACCGCCACCGCGTGGTCGGCGTAGCGCTCGTAGTAGCGGCCGAGCAGGGTGACGTCGACGGCGGTCTCGATGCCGTGCTTCCAGCGGTCGTCCATCAGGTGCTGGAAGAGGGTGCGGTGGAGGCGGTCCATCTCGTCGTCGTCCTGCTCCAGCTGGAGCGCGAGGTCGACGTCCTTCGTGATGATCACCTCGGCCGCCTTCGCCATCAGGCGCTGCGCGAGCTGGCCCATCTCCAGGATGGTGGCGTGCAGGTCGTGCGGAACCGCGCGCGCGGGGAAGCGCAGGCGCGCGAGCTTCGCGACGTGCTGGGCCAGGTCGCCGGAGCGCTCCAGATCGGCCGACATGCGCAGCGACGTGACGACGATCCGCAGGTCGGTGGCCACCGGCTGCTGGCGGGCCAGCAGAGCTATCGCCCGCGCCTCCAGGTCGTGCTGGATCTCGTCGACCCTCTGGTCCGCCTCGATGACGCTCTCCGCCAGCTTGAGGTCGGCGTCGAGGATCGCCGTCGTGGCGCGCCCGATCGCCGAGCCGACCAGCCGGGCCATCTCCACCAGGCCGTCGCCGATCGAGTCCAGTTCCTCGTGGTACGCGTCCCGCATCAGGGTTCCTCTCGTACGAGTTCTCTCGGGGTTCCGGGGTTCCGCGGTCGCGGGCCGAGCCCGCGGCGCAACCGGTGCTGCGAACCCCACGCTCCCACGCTGCGGCCCCTACACGTCGGCTTCCGCCACCCCGAGTGAACCGGTGCTGGCATGACGGTGAACTCTGGGCGACGAGTGTTCGAGCTCGCATCCCGATGGCTGTGACCAGGGTGGAGCCCATGCCTAACCTTGAACCATGGACGTGAACGCGGCGGTCGCCGCAGCGGCTGCGATCGCCGGGGTGCTCACCGGCGTCATCGCCATGCTGGCGTTCCGCTGGAGCGAGCGGGAGCAGAAGCGCCCCACGCGCACCTCCCTCCACACGGACGCGGTGCTTCCGCCCGGCGTGGACACCGTGCTGTCGGTGCTGCGCTCCTCCGCCGTCGTCCTCGACGAGGCCGACACCGTGATCAAGGCGAGCTCCGCCGCGTACGCCATCGGGCTGGTCCGGGGCGGCAAGCTCGCCGTCGAGCCCATGCTCCAGATGGCCCGCGACACCCGGCGCGACGGCGAGATACGCCAGGTCGAGCTGGATCTGCCCCGGCGGGGCAGCGGACGGGGCGAGGCACTCGCCGTCTCCGCGCGCGTCGCCCCGCTCGGCTCGCGGCTCGTCCTCCTCCTGGTCGAGGACCTCACCGAGGCCCGCCGCATCGAGGCGGTACGCCGCGACTTCGTCGCGAACGTGAGCCATGAGCTGAAGACCCCCGTCGGCGCGCTCTCCCTGCTGTCCGAGGCCGTCATGGACGCTTCCGACGACCCGGAGGCCGTCGAGCGCTTCGCCGGGCGCATGCAGATCGAGGCCACCCGCCTGACCAACCTGGTCCAGGAACTTATCGACCTCTCCCGGGTGCAGAACGACGATCCGCTGGAGGACGCCGAGCCGGTCCGCGTCGACAAGCTGGTCGCCGAGGCCATCGACCGCTGCCGGCACCAGGCGGGCACCAAGCAGATCACCATGGCCTCGAATCTCTGGGCGCCCGAAGGGCTCGATCAGGGTGGTGGCGGGCGACGGGCGGGCGGCACCTCCGAGCTGTACGTCTGGGGCAACCGCGGCCAGCTCGCCGCCGCCCTCGGCAACCTGGTCGAGAACGCCGTCAACTACTCCCCGGCCCACACCCGGGTGGGCATCGCCGCCCGTCGGGTCACCGCGCCGGGTGGTGACATGATCGAGCTCGCCGTGACCGACCAGGGCATCGGCATCTCCGACAAGGACAAGGAGCGCATCTTCGAGCGCTTCTACCGCGTCGACCCGGCCCGCTCCCGCGCCACCGGCGGAACCGGCCTGGGCCTCGCGATCGTCAAGCACGTGGTCGCCTCGCACGGCGGGGAGGTCACGGTGTGGAGCGCCGAGAACCAGGGCTCCACCTTCACCCTGCGACTCCCGGAGGCGGGTGCGGCCCGAGACCGCGCCCAGCAGCACCCCGGCCTCGACGAAGAGGACGACCGGTCCCCCTCCGCATCACCCGAAGAACCCCCCGAATCAAACGCGTGCGAAACGCTTCCTTCCCCGGAGGTCCTTCCGTGACCCGAGTGCTCGTCGTCGAGGACGAGGAATCCTTCTCCGACGCCCTGTCGTACATGCTCCGCAAGGAAGGCTTCGAAGTCGCCGTGGCGACCACGGGCCCCGACGGACTCGACGAGTTCGAGCGCAACGGCGCCGACCTCGTCCTCCTCGACCTGATGCTGCCGGGGCTGCCCGGTACCGAGGTCTGCCGCCAGCTGCGCGGCCGCTCCAACGTCCCGGTGATCATGGTCACCGCCAAGGACAGCGAGATCGACAAGGTCGTCGGCCTGGAGATAGGAGCCGACGACTACGTCACCAAGCCGTTCTCCTCGCGCGAGCTGGTCGCGCGCATCCGCGCCGTGCTGCGCCGCCGCGGCGAGCCGGAGGAGGTCACCCCGGCCGCCCTGGAGGCGGGCCCGGTCCGCATGGACGTCGACCGGCACGTGGTCACCGTCTCCGGCTCCAAGGTCGACCTGCCGCTGAAGGAGTTCGACCTGCTGGAGATGCTGCTGCGCAACGCGGGCCGCGTGCTGACCCGTATGCAGCTCATCGACCGCGTCTGGGGCGCCGACTACGTCGGTGACACCAAGACGCTGGACGTCCACGTCAAGCGGCTGCGCGCCAAGATCGAGCCCGACCCGGGCGCGCCGCGCTACCTGGTGACGGTCCGCGGCCTCGGCTACAAGTTCGAGCCGTAGGCCGCGGGCGGGTAGTCGGCGGGCGGGTAGTCAGGCGGTACGGCGAAGGGCGGCATCCCCGAGGGGAAGCCGCCCTTCCGCGTGTTTCCGTACGCCGGTACGCCCGCTGGTACGCGTACGCCGGTACGCCTGCTGGTACGCCCGCTCGTGCGCGTACGCCGGTACGACGCGACGTGCGCGTACGCCGGTACGACGCGACGTGCGCGTACGCCGGTACGACGCGACGCGCGCCGTGGCTCAGTGCTTGGCGGACGCGGAGGCCGAGTCGCTCGGGGTGGCCGCGGCCTTGGAGGCGGCGTCGGACGGCTTGGCGCTGCCGCTCGCGCCCGGCTTGGCGCCCGGCTTCGCGCCCGGCTTCGCGCCCGCGTCCTCGGTCGCCGAGGCGGCGGCCGGCGCCGACGGGACCTGGCTCGGGCCCCACGAGCTGAAGTAGCTCACGGCCGGCACGACGAAGGCGCGCAGGCTCACGTCACCGGTGCTGCTCAGGGTGAAGGTGATCTTCTGGGCGTTGCCGTTGGCGACCGAGGCCTGGCTGTTGTCCAGCGTGGCGGAGGCGTTGTCCTTGCCGCCGAGGATCAGCGAGCCGTGGGCCGGGACGGTCAGGGACCGGCCCTTGGCGGGGGAGAGCTTGACCGGCTCGTTGACGCCGTCGACCTTGATCGACTCCAGGGTCTGGTCCTTGTTGCCGTTGTTGAAGAGGGTCGCCGAGATGACGGCCGGGCCGTTGGCCTCGGCGTCGGGCTGGGTGACGACGACGGCGTTCTGGATCTTGACGTCGCCGACGCTCGTGGCCGCGTTGTCCGGCTTGATCTCCAGGGTCTGGGAGTCGTTGCCGGCGCCACACGCGGAGAGCGAGGCGATCGAGAACACGATGGCGGAGGCGGCGAGGGCGCCGCGTCGAAGGCTGCTGCTCACGGCGGCGGCAACTCCTTGATCGCAGGGGCGACCCCTGATAAAGCCGCCCTAGGTGTCTGTCAGCGGCCTCAGGTTACCGACCGACTCCCGCGCCGCCGCACCCGACCCTCCCCAGGCGGGGGGCTTCCGCCCGGAAGCGGCCGGCCGTCGCGGACCTCGTCTTCCACTGGTGACTCACGAGTCACTTTGGAACTGACTCCGGAGTCACAATCTCGCTGCCGTTCGTCCGGCATTCACATAAGACGGCTCGTGGCGGCTTGCAACACCCTGTGCAAAACGTGCGGGAAGGAATGCGCGATCACCCCGGATATTGATCACCCGCCGGTTCCGGCGAGCCCTCGTGATCAATTCCGGATTCCCCTCGCACCCGGCGCCGGACGCCGAACGGAGTAGCGGAAGTCGCACGCCTGGAACCGGACAAATGGGGGTGTTCGGTCACTCGGAGAGGGCTTCCGGGGCGTGTTGCCCGAGCGTTTCGGTGCCCTCGGAGAGTGGCTCCGACCTGCGAATACCTGGTTCCGCTGCCCTTGCGCAGCACGTTCCTGTTGCTGTTGTCAAGCCCCGAGATATGCCCTGACCTGCGAAAACGCCATTCAGAAGACGGCGTATCCGTGTTACCCTGGATAGCCACGGAAGGGGTACCTGTCACATGACGTTCAAGGTTGGCGACACCGTGGTCTATCCCCATCACGGGGCCGCGCTGATCGAGGCCATCGAAACTCGCCAGATCAAAGGCGTGGACAAGACCTACTTGGTGCTGAAGGTCGCCCAAGGTGACCTGACGGTACGTGTGCCAGCGGACAATGCGGAGTTCGTCGGCGTGCGTGATGTGGTCGGTCAGGACGGGCTGGACCGGGTCTTCGAGGTGCTGCGCGCGCCGTACGCCGAGGAGCCCACGAACTGGTCGCGCCGCTACAAGGCAAATCTGGAGAAGCTCGCCTCCGGCGATGTCATCAAGGTCGCGGAAGTCGTGCGTGACCTGTGGCGTCGCGAGCGCGAGCGCGGACTGTCCGCCGGTGAGAAGCGCATGCTCGCCAAGGCCCGCCAGATCCTGGTGAGCGAGCTCGCCCTCGCGGAGAACACCAACGAGGACAAGGCCGAGGCCCTGCTCGACGAGGTACTCGCGTCCTGACGCCCAGCAGGCGACGCCTGCTCGGCTCTGCACACTGAATGCCGCGGTGCCCGATGACACTTTCCCTGTCGCCGGGCGCTGCGGCATGTTCGCGTCCCCGGAGATGCCTGCCCCACCCGCTGGTGGATATGCGTGCCGACCTGGATATGAACGTGTGTGACAGCAGTGCCTGGATGTCGTACGCCCCCGATACTTGGCGTGCCGGGCCCGGGCAGTCGGCTCGACCGGTGTCACGGAAGGGTCCGGTCAAGGCGTCGCGCCCGGCACTCCTCCAGGCCATACCCACGTCGGCCGAGCACACAAACCTGACAGGAACCGATGTCTGACGATTCGCGCCCTTCGCCCGCACCGTCCCAGGTCGCGGCCGTGATCCCGGCCGCCGGCCGAGGCGTACGCCTCGGACCGGGCGCCCCCAAGGCGCTCCGCACCCTGAACGGCACGCCCATGCTCGTCCACGCGGTGCGCGCGCTCGCCGCGTCCCGCGCCGTCTCCCTGGTCGTCGTCGTGGCCCCGCCCGACGGCGCCCCCGAGGTCAAGTCGCTGCTCGACGCGCACGCGCTGCCCGAACGTACGGACTTCGTGGTCGTCCCGGGCGGCGAGTCCCGCCAGGAGTCGGTGAAGCTCGGCCTCGACGCCGTGCCGCCCGCCTGCGACATCGTCCTCGTGCACGACGCCGCCCGCCCGCTGGTCCCGGTGGACACCGTCGACGCGGTGATCGAGGCGGTCCGGGCCGGCGCCCCGGCCGTCGTCCCCGCGCTGCCGCTGGCCGACACGGTCAAGGAGGTCGAGCCCGCGGCGGAGCCCGGCGCCCCGGAACCGGTCGTGGCCACGCCCGAGCGGGCCCGGCTGCGCGCGGTCCAGACACCGCAGGGCTTCGACCGCCGGACCCTGGTGCGCGCGCACGAGACCGTCACCGACGACGTCACCGACGACGCGAGCATGATCGAGCAGCTCGGTCTGCCCGTCGTGGCCGTCCCCGGCCACGAGGAGGCCTTCAAGGTGACGCGCCCGCTGGACCTGATCCTCGCCGAGGCGGTCCTGGCCCGCAGGAGGATCACCGATGGCTTCTGAGCAACTGCCCCATCTGCCCCAGGTGGGCATCGGCACCGACATCCACGCCTTCGAGGAGGGCCGGGAGCTGTGGTGCGCCGGCCTGAAGTGGGAGGGAGCGGGCCCGGGGCTGGCCGGCCACTCCGACGCGGACGTCGTCGCGCACGCCGCGTGCAACGCGCTGTTCTCCGCCGCCGGCCTCGGCGACCTCGGGCAGCACTTCGGCACCGGCCGCCCCGAGTGGTCCGGCGCCTCCGGCGTCACGCTGCTGACCGAGGCGGCGCGCATCGTGCGCGAGGCCGGCTTCCGGATCGGCAACGTCGCGGTCCAGGTCGTCGGCCCCCGCCCCAAGATCGGCAAGCGCCGGGACGAGGCCCAGAAGATCCTGTCGGAGGCGGCCGGGGCCCCGGTCTCCGTCTCCGGCGCCACGACGGACGGGCTCGGCTTCCCGGGCCGCGACGAAGGACTGATGGCCATCGCCACCGCGCTCGTGGTGCGTGTGAGCTGAGGGCGTGCGAGGGTACCCGCAGAGCGACGTGTGACGCACGACCCGTGACCGAGCTCCGGAGGTACCCCTCATGTCCGCCGCCCTGTCCGACCGGCTGAAGTCCCTGCTCGACACCCCTGTCTTCGTCGTTATCGGCACCGTCCAGCCCGACGGCAGCCCGCAGCTGTCCCCGGTGTGGGTGAAACGGGACGGCGACGACCTGCTCGTCTCGACCACGGTCGACCGGCGCAAGAAGAAGAACCTGGACCGCGACGCACGCGTGAGCGTCGTGGTCCAGGACCCGGCCTCGCCCTACGAGTACGCGGAGATCCGCGGCACCGTGGAGCAGACCACGCAGGGCGCGGAGGAGCTGATCCAAGAGCTCTCGCGGAAGTACACCGGCAAGAAGTACGCCGACTTCAACCCCGCCGCGGTCCACGACGCGGAGCGCGTCGTCCTGCGCATCAGCCCCGAGAAGGTCATCGGGAACCTCTGACGCCTTCTGACCCCACGTATCGGGGTATGGGCGCTGAGGCACTGCCCCGCGCCCACTACCCTGGTGTGGTGACTATTCGCCTGTACGACACCAGCGCCCGGCAGATCCGTGACTTCTCCCCGCTCAAGCCGGGCTGTGTCTCGATCTACCTGTGTGGCGCCACCGTGCAGGCGGCCCCGCACATCGGGCACATCCGCTCCGGTCTGAACTTCGACATCATGCGCCGCTGGTTCGCGTACCGCGGCTACGACGTCACGTTCATCCGCAACGTCACCGACATCGACGACAAGATCATCGTCAAGGCCGCCGAGCAGAACCGGCCCTGGTGGTCGATCGGGTACGAGAACGAGCGCGCGTTCAACGACGCCTACGCGGCGCTGGGCTGCCTGCCGCCGACGTACGAGCCGCGGGCCACCGGGCACATCACCGAGATGGTCGAGATGATGCGGGGCCTCATCGAGCGCGGCCACGCCTACGCGGCGGACGGCAACGTCTACTTCGACGTGCGCTCCTTCCCCGGCTACCTCCAGCTGTCCCGGCAGGAGCTGGACAACCTGCTCCAGCCCTCCGGCGAGGGCGAGACCGGCAAGCGGGACCCGCGCGACTTCGCCATGTGGAAGTCCGCCAAGCCCGGCGAGCCGACCTGGCCGACCCCGTGGGGCCCCGGACGCCCGGGCTGGCACCTGGAGTGCTCCGCGATGGCCCACAAGTACCTGGGCTCCGCGTTCGACATCCACGGCGGCGGCCTCGACCTGGTCTTCCCGCACCACGAGAACGAGATCGCCCAGGCCAAGGCCTTCGGCGACGACTTCGCCCAGTACTGGGTGCACAACGCCTGGGTGACCATGGCCGGCGACAAGATGTCCAAGTCGCTCGGCAACTCGGTGCTCGTCTCCGAGATGGTCAAGCAGTGGCGCCCGATCGTGCTGCGCTACTACCTCGGCACCCCGCACTACCGGTCGATGATCGAGTACAGCGAGGAGTCGCTGCGCGAGGCCGAGTCGGCGTTCGCGCGGATCGAGGGCTTCGTGCAGCGCGCGACCGAGATGGCCGGCCGGACCGTCGAGCCCGCCACCGAGGTCCCGCCCGCCTTCGCCGAGGCCATGGACGACGACCTCGGCGTCCCGCAGGCGATGGCCGTGATCCACACGACCGTCCGGCAGGGCAACTCGGCGCTCGCCGCCGACGACAAGGAAGCCGCCGTCGCCCGACTGGCCGAGGTGCGGGCCATGCTCGGCGTCCTCGGCCTCGACCCGCTCGACGCCCAGTGGGCCGCCGAGGGCGGCGAGAGCAGCGAGGACCTGCACGGCGTCGTCGACAGCCTCGTCCGTCTCGTCCTCGACCAGCGCGAGTCCGCCCGGACCCGCAAGGACTGGGCGACCGCGGACGCCATCCGCGACCAGCTCGGACAGTCCGGCCTCGTGATCGAGGACAGCCCGCAGGGACCGCGCTGGAGCCTGGGTCAGCGCTAGGCAACACCAAGATCGACTGTGCCGCCCGGCCCTCCGGGCGGCACACTGCATACATACGTACGAACAGCTCACAGGGGCAGGTAACTCATGGCCGCAGGCAAGCGCCGCATGTCCGGCAAGAAGGGCGCACAGGTCGGCAGTGGCGGCCAGCGGCGCCGGGGGCTGGAGGGCAAGGGTCCGACCCCGCCCGCCGAGATGCGCAAGGGGCACAAGAAGAACCGCATCGCGTCCGCCAAGGCCAAGCAGGTGCAGCGCCGACCCATGGCGCGTGGCCGGGGCGGCAAGTCCACGTCCGAGCTGGTCGTCGGCCGTAACCCCGTGGTCGAGGCGCTGCGCGAGGGCGTGCCCGCCTCCACGCTGTACGTCCAGCAGTTCATCGACAACGACGAGCGGGTGCGCGAGGCGCTCCAGCTCGTCGCCGAGCGCGGCGGCATCAACCTCATGGAGGCCCCGCGCCCCGAGCTCGACCGCATGACCAACGGGCTCAACCACCAGGGCCTGGTCCTCCAGGTCCCGCCGTACGAGTACGCCCACCCCGAGGACCTCACCGGCGCCGCCTACGACGAGGGCGAGGACCCGCTGATCGTCGCCCTCGACGGCGTCACCGACCCGCGCAACCTCGGCGCCGTCGTCCGCTCCGTCTCCGCCTTCGGCGGCCACGGCGTCGTCGTGCCCGAGCGGCGCGCGGCCGGCATGACCGCGGGCGCCTGGAAGACGTCCGCCGGTGCGGCCGCCCGTACGCCCGTCGCCCGCGCCACCAACCTGACGCGCGCCCTGGAGGCGTACAAGAAGGAGGGCGTCACCGTCGTCGGTCTCGCCGCCGACGGAGAGTCCGAGGTCCAGGACCTTCAGGCCCTGGAGGGTCCCGTCGTCATCGTCGTCGGCAGCGAGGGCAAGGGCCTGTCCCGACTGGTCGGCGAGACCTGCGACCACCGCGTGCGCATCCCGATGCCGGGCGGCGCCGAGTCGCTCAACGCCGGTGTGGCCGCGGGCATCGTGCTGTACGAGGCGGCGCGCCGACGCGGCTGAACGGACGTGCGTACGTTCCCCCGTACAGGGTGATTCAGGCGTCCTGGGTTTCTTTGACGCGGTCCGGACACATCCGGCCGGGTCAGGCAGTGTCCAAACTCGCTGTCACTCGGTTAGATGAGTGTGGACACCAGAACACCCCGCACACCCACGGGGGAACGCTCGTCGGGATTCGACGACGCTCCCGCGCTGAGCATGGTGAAGGTGCCGAGCGACCCGGCGCAGGTCATCGTCACTCACGCGAGCTTCCGCGTGCAGCTGGGCACCTCGACACGGCGCACCCAGTCCCCGCGGGTCGCCCGGCACGTGGGCGCCGCCGAGGACACCGCCCGCATGCCGCTCGCGGGCGCCGCGAGTGGGGCGGGCGCGGCGCGGCCACGGCGCCGCGCGGTCGTCTGGAGCGGCTGGTCCGCCCCCGACGACACCGGCGCCCACCGTCTGCTCCAGGCCGTTCGCGGCGGCAGCGTCCGCCACCCCGACGAGCCGACCGCCGACGCCGGAGCCACCCGGGTCATCCCGCGCGTCGAGGACCGCGGCCGCGGCGGCTACCCGCCCTATGAGGGCTACGACGAGCTCGAGCGCACGGTCGAGAACCCCGTCGTCGGCCCGCAGCGCACCGCCGAACCCACCGCCACCCCGCTCCTGCCCCCGATGCGCACCGTCGGCAGCGCCTACGACGAACCCGCCTTCACCGGCGAGGAGTTCGCCTACGACGGGCACGACGAGTACGACGAGCACGACGGATACCGCGAGGACGCCGGGCCGTCCGACCGCTACGACGACTACGACGACTACGACGAGTACGAGGACCCGGAGGAGGCGCCGGCCGGAGCGACGGGCAGGCGGCACGGCGACGACCCGTCCCGGCACGCCTACTACCCGGGCCGCCGGCTCAACCTCGGCGTCGTCCTGCTCCCGCTGCGCATCTTCCTCGGCTTCATCTCCGTCTACGCCGGCATGGGCAAGCTCTGCGACCCCGTCTACTTCGACGGCGGCGAGCGCGGCTCCATGGTGAAGTGGCTCAACACGCTGCACCCCTGGGAAGTCGCCGAGCCACTGCGGGAGTTCGCCCTCCAGCACCCCGTCGGCTCCGGGCTCGTGATCGCCTTCCTCCAGGTCGTGGTCGGTGTGCTCACCATCCTCGGCTGCTGGCAGCGGGTCGCCGCCGTCGTCGGCGCGCTGCTCTCCGCGGCACTCATCGTCACCGTCAGCTGGAAGACCGTCCCGGTCTACGACACCCCCGACATCATCCAACTCGCCGCCTGGTCCCCGCTGATCATCGCCGGCGCGCCCGTCTACTCCGTGGACGGCCGCCTCGCGGGCAGCGCCTGGCGGCGGCTCGGGCCGCGCTCCGACATCTGGGAGCTGCGCCGGTACGTCCTGCGCCGCGGAGCCCTCGTCACCGGCGTCGTCGTCGGCCTCACGCTGCTCCTCGGCTCGCTGCTCGGCGGCGCGGTCCGCGACTCCAGCCGCGTGGTCGTGCCCGGCCCCGGCGAGGCGCCGCGCAACAACCTGCCCGGCTCACCGCTCCCGGGAGAGCCGACGCACACCCCGTCCGTCTCCAGCACCCCGCGCGGCGGCACCTCGGCCGGGACCGGACCGTCCGGCGCCGCGACGACCCCGGGCGCGGCCCACTCGTCCGGCTCCTCCGCCGCCACCGGCGGCGCCCCCAGCCAGACGCAGGGCACCGTCGGGCAGGCCCCGCCGCAGCGGTCCGCGCCGGCCGGTCAGGCGCCGAGCACGACCTCCGGCCCGGCCTCCGGGGGCGCCACCACCGGCGGCCCGGGCGGCGGCACCGGCTCGTCCGGCGCCCCCGGCGACAACGCACCGTCCTCGGGCAACCCGGGGCTGGTGGGCGGCCTGTTGGGGTAGCCGGGCCGGTGGGCGGCATCCTGGCACCGCCCACCGGCTGACCCGACGCGACGAGGTCCCGCGCCCTTCACGGGTGCGGGACCTCGTCGTCGTACCGGACAGGGAGCGCTCAACGCCCCAGTGCCGCAAGCTCCTTGGCCGCCTCCGTCAGGTCCTTGGCGGTGTCGATGGCGCGCCAGTAGGCGCCCTGCGGGAGGGGGAAGCCGGACAGTCGGCGTTCGCGCGCCAGACGGGGGAACGTGGTCCGCTCGTGGTCGCCGCGCTCGGGGAGCAGGCCGGCGAAGTCCGGCGAGAAGACGTAGACGCCCGCGTTGACCTCGAAGGTCGACGGCGGGGCCTCGATGAAGTCCGTGATGTGGCCGAAGCCGTCCGTGCGGACGGCGCCCCAGGGCAGACGGGGGCGGGCCAGCGCGAGGGTGGCGACCGCGTCGCGCTCGGTGTGGAAGTCCGCCATGTCGCGCAGCGAGAAGCGGGTCCAGATGTCGCCGTTGGTGGCGTACCAGGGCTGGTCCGGGTCCGGGAGGTGCGCGGCGGCGTACTTCAGTCCGCCGCCGCGGCCGAGCGGCTCGTTCTCCACGACGGTGGTGACGGCGAGAGGCAGCTCGACCGAGTCCAGCCACTTCTGCAGGACCTCGGCGAGGTGGCCGCAGGAGACCACCACGTCCGTGACGCCCTCCTCGGCGAGCCAGAGCAACTGGTGGCCGATGATCGGAGTGCCCGTGCCGGGGATCTCGACCATCGGCTTGGGCCGGTCGTCGGTGTACGGGCGCAGCCGGGAGCCCTGGCCGCCGGCCAGGATCACGGCTTGAGTGGGGCGCGACGCGGCGTTCGGATGGGTCATGCCCGAACTGTACGTCGCGCCCCACTCGGGGCCTTCGACCGTGAGCGTGCCTCCGGTCAGCTGTGTGCGGCCAGCACTCCGGAGGCGAAGGAGGTGTCGCAGACGGGGCGCGCGTACGCCTGCGCGCGCGAGGCGCCGTACACGCGGACCGCCGCACGGCCGAGGGCGCGCGCGATGGAGCCGCAGTGCTTCGCCAGCGAGGGGTGGCCGTTCACGGCCTGCTGGAGGTGGGTGAGGGCGACGCCCGGGTTCCGCTCCTGGAGTTCGGCCAGCAGCTGGTCGCGCAGCACCGTCTGCGGGGCGCGCGAGGCGGCCCGGGAGGTGACGCCAGCCGGGGCGACGTCCGACGCGGTGAGCACCGAGTTCGAGGAATTCCCCGACCAGTTGACTCGGGTGACCGCGAGGGTCCCGGAGAGCACCAGGACGACGGGCAGGACGAGAGCGAGGGTGCGGCCGATCCGGCGGGCAGGGCCCCGGTGGCCGCGTCGCGTCTGAGGGGTGGTGGAGTGCTTCACGCCTGTGAGGGTAGCGCCCGGTAATGATATGGCGACATTTGGTCACCTGATCGGGGGATGGGGAAGTGGCTTTTTCTGGGTAAGGGGTTGACGCCCCGGGAGTGAAATGCCCTCGTTTGCCGGGGTATTTGTCGACAACGAAACGGGCCCCGCGGCAGCCCGCGAGGCCCGTTTCGTCAACCTGGGTGAATTACCCGGTATCGCCGATTCGGCTCCGGATCAGTCGGAGAGCCGCTCGCCGGTGGAGGTCGAGAACACGTGGATCTCGCCCGGACGCGGGACGACGTGCAGCTGGGCGCCCTTCTCCGGCACCTGACGCCCGTTCACGCGCACCACCAGGTCCCTGGTCTCACCGCCGACCTCGACGCTGCCGTACACGTATCCGTCGGCGCCGAGCTCCTCCACGACGTTGACGGATACCGCGAGACCGGCCGGGGCGTCCTCGGAGTCCTTCGACAGCGAGGCCGCGGCGCCGCCGCCGAGCTCGACCACGTCGAAGTGCTCGGGCCGGACGCCGACCGTCACCGTGCGGTCGCCCTTGTCCGAGGCGGCCGCCAGGGCCTCCCGGCTGACCGGGACGACACTGTTGCCGAACTTCACCCCGCCGTCGGTGATCGGCACCTCGACCAGGTTCATGGCGGGCGAGCCGATGAAGCCGGCGACGAAGAGGTTGGCCGGGCGGTCGTACATGTTGCGCGGCGAATCGATCTGCTGGAGCAGCCCGTCCTTGAGGACCGCCACGCGGTCGCCCATCGTCATGGCCTCGACCTGGTCGTGGGTGACGTAGACCGTGGTGATGCCGAGACGGCGCTGGAGCGAGGCGATCTGCGTACGCGTGGAGACGCGGAGCTTTGCGTCCAGGTTGGACAGCGGCTCGTCCATGAGGAACACCTGCGGCTCACGCACGATCGCGCGACCCATGGCGACCCGCTGACGCTGACCGCCGGACAGGGCCTTGGGCTTACGGTCCAGGTACTCGGTCAGGTCGAGGATCTTCGCGGCCTCCTCGACCTTCTGCCGGATCTCCGCCTTGTTGACACCGGCGATCTTGAGCGCGAAGCCCATGTTGTCGGCCACCGTCATGTGCGGGTAGAGCGCGTAGTTCTGGAACACCATCGCGATGTCCCGGTCCTTGGGCGGCAGGTGGGTCACGTCGCGGTCGCCGATGCGGATCGTGCCGCCATTGACGTCCTCGAGCCCCGCGAGCATCCGCAGCGAGGTGGACTTGCCGCAGCCGGACGGACCGACCAGGACGAGGAACTCCCCGTCCTCGATCTGAATGTCGAGCGCGTCGACGGCGGGCTTGTCGGACCCCGGGTAGATGCGGGTCGCCTTGTCGAACGAAACAGTGGCCATGCTGGATGGGCCCCCTTCTACCGGCAGGAACGTGCCGGACGATCCGTTGTAGGAAGGTGGTGGTGTAGTCCACGCGGGTGGACTGGGTCAGGACGGTACCTGGCGGGTCGGGGTCTGTCAGTACCTGGCGAGGGCGAACTTCGCCGGGATTTTCGACAGGCCGCGGGCCGCGCCTGGGTACACTGCACGAGCGTCCTGCGCACGCCTCCTTAGCTCAGCTGGTCAGAGCGCCGCTCTTGTAAAGCGAAGGTCGTCGGTTCGAATCCGACAGGGGGCTCTGAGCGAGACAGGCCACCCGCACCTCACCGGTACGGGTGGCCTTTTGCTGCGTGTGGTCCAGGTCACGCGCGTGGGGGCGCGTCCTCGTGTCACATCTGGGCGGTCCGATCCGTCACCCAGGTGTACCCGCCAGCAACGGCACCGAGGAGAGCACCATGGAACCCCGTCTGAACCTGTTCGGCAGCCCCCTCACCGGCAAGACCCTCAAGCACCTCGTCGCCGCCGGCAAGGCGGTCGACGAGTCGTCCCTGCCCGCCGCGACCGCGGAGCTGGTGAAACTTCGCGCCAGTCAGATCAACGGCTGCGGCTTCTGCACCGACATGCACAGCAAGGACGCCGTGCACGCCGGGGAGAGCTGGGAGCGCCTCAACCTCGTCGCCGCCTGGCGCGAGGCCACCGTGTTCACGGAGGCCGAGCGGGCCGCCCTGGAGCTCGCCGAGCAGGGCACCCGCATCGCCGACGCGGCCGGTGGCATCACCGACGAGGCCTGGACCAACGCCGCCAAGTACTACGACGAGGAGCAGCTGGAGGCCCTCGTGTGGACCATCGCGCTCATCAACGCCTTCAATCGTATGAACGTCATGGTCCAGCAGCCCGCCGGCTCCTACCAGCCCGGACAGTTCGGCTGACGGGGGCACTCCCCGTACGACGAAGGCCGCCCGTGTCCGGGCGGCCTTCGTCGTGAACGGGCGGGGAGTCACCCGGTCCGCAGCAGTGCCGTCAGCACCTTGCGCAGTGCCGCCTCCGGGTCCGGTACGGCGCCGGAGGCGCGCCAGGCCACGAAGCCGTCGGGGCGGACGAGGACCGCGCCGTCGGGGGTGATGCCGTGGACCTGCGCCCAGTCGGCCGAGGGCTGGTCCTCCGTGTAGGTGAGGTCGGCGTCGGGGCTGGGGCCGATGCGGTACGCGTCGAGGCGTACGCCGTCCCGCTCGGCGATGGTGCGGGCGGCGGCGTGCCAGCCGGCGTCGTCGGGCGCGTCGGTGAGCAGGACGAGGGAGCGCTCGTACAGGTCGAGGGTGGAGACGCGTTCGGTGCCGCGGCGCAGCCACATGTGGGGGGCGCGGCTGCCGGGCCGTCCGTCGAGGCCGAGGCCGTCGGGCACGACCGGCTGGTCGAGGTCGGCTCCGTCGGCTCCGATGACGGCGCCCTGGGGGTAGCGGTAGCCGAGGACGACGTTGAGGATGCCGCCGCGTCTGCCGCCGCCGACGCCGGGGGCGGGGGCGAAGCCGGGGTGGCTGTGTTCGACGGAGCGGGCGGAGGCGCGGGCGCTGGTGGCGACGGCGACGGGGCGGCGTTCGGTGTCGTAGGAGTGGAGGAGGTCCGGGCCGGCCCAGCCGTCGAGGACGGCGGCGAGCTTCCAGGCGAGGTTGTGGGCGTCCTGGATGCCGGTGTTGGAGCCGAACGCGCCGGTCGGGGACATCTCGTGCGCGGAGTCGCCGGCGAGGAAGACCCGTCCGTCGGCGTAGCGGTCGGCGACGCGTTCGGCGGCGCGCCAGGACGCCTTGCCGGTGATCTCGACGTCGAGGTCGGGGACGCCGACGGCCCGGCGGATGTGCCGGGCGAGGCGTTCCTCGGTGAACTCCTCCAGTGTCTCGCCGCGCTCCGGGTGCCAGGGGGCGTGGAAGACCCAGCGTTCCTCGTTGTCGACGGGGAGCAGTGCGCCGTCGGCCTCGGGGTCGGTGAGGTAGCAGCAGATGAAGCGGCGGTCGCCGACGGTCTCGGCGAGGAGTTTGGAGCGGAAGGTGGCGCTGACGTTGGCGAAGAGTTCGCCGGGGCCGCTCTGGCCGATGCCGAGGTGTTCGCGGACCGGGCTGCGGGGGCCGTCGGCGGCGACGAGGTAGTCGGCGCGGACGGTGTACCGCTCCTCCGTGACGCGGTCGCGTACGAGCGCGGTCACTCCTTCGTGGTCCTGTTCGAAGGATTCCATGTGGTGGGAGTAGCGCAGGTCGCCGCCGAGCCGGCGGGCGCCGTCGAGGAGGACGGGTTCGAGGTCGTTCTGGCTGCACAGGCACCAGGCCGTGGGGCTGAACCGGGCCAGTCCGCCGCCGGGGTCGATGTTCTTGAACAGCCATTCGCCGGCGTCGCCGACGAGGGTCGGTGTCTGGAGGATGCCGTGGTTGTCGGCGAGGAGTGAGGCGGCTTCCTTGATGTCCGGTTCGATGCCGGCCACCCGGAAGAGTTCCATGGTGCGGACGTTGTTGCCGCGTCCGCGTGGGTGGACGGAGGTGCCGGAGTGTCGCTCGACGAGCATGTGCCGCACACCGAGACGGCCCAGGAACAGGGACATGGACAGGCCCACGAGTGAGCCGCCCACGATGAGGACGGGAACCCGGTGGTCGGCTTTCTGATGCATCGAAGCCTCCAGTGGCAGGGGTGAGCGCGTGGGGCACCTGTGACCTTCCATGCCCGGCTGGGTCTTCCGGGACCGGCTCGGTGCGCCCAATCACCCCCGTGAGGGCCCAATCACCCACGTGGTTCATACGAGTCGCGGACTCCTGGGGACCGCCGCAGGATCAAGGAACGCTGACGTCGCGTCATTCGCGGCCGATGTCCGCCTCTGCCCCGTGAAGGAGTTGTTCGCAGGATGACCACTACCTCTGAGCGTGTTTCAGAATCGCAGACGCGACAGGTGTCGAAACGTGTCTCCCAGTCCGTGTTCGACGGGTCCCGGCTCCGGGTCGTCCTGCTGGTCGACGTCTACGACGGCGCCCAGCAGCAGTTCCTGGAGGCGTACGAGCGGCTGGGCAAGCAGGTGGCTTCGGTGCCCGGGCATGTGAGCGACCAGCTGTGCCAGTCGATCGAGAACCCTTCGCAGTGGCTGATCACCAGTGAGTGGGAGAGCGCCCCGCCGTTCCTCGCCTGGGTGAACAGCGAGGAGCACGTACGGATGGTGGAGCCGCTGCACAGCTGCGTCCGTGACACGCGTTCGCTGCGCTTCCACGTCGTGCGGGAGACGGGTGGCGAGGCCGCGGGCGCGCAGGCCGCTCAGCGCCGGCTCCAGTCCCAGCCGCGGATCGGTGACGGTGTGCTGCGGCACGCGCTGACGTTCACGGTCCGGCCCGGCAGTGAGCCGGAGGTCGCGAAGATCCTCGCGGACTACGCGTCGCCCGAGCCTCGTGTCGACGACACCACGCGGCTGTGCCGTACCTCGCTGTTCATGCACGGCAACCGGGTCGTGCGGGCGATCGAGGTGCGCGGCGACCTGCTGGCGGCTCTGCGGCACGTGGCCCGCCAGCCGGAGGTGCGGGCCGTCGAGGAGGCCATCAACCCGTACCTGGAGCAGGAGCGGGACCTGAACGACCAGGAGTCGGCACGGATGTTCTTCACCCGGGCGGCGCTGCCCGCGGTGCACCACGTGACGACGGACGAGCTCCAGGAGGGCGAGCGGCACGCGCTGTGCTACCCGGCCCGCCCCGGCCAGGGGATGCGCCTGGCGGAGTTGCTCGCCCAGCAGGACGAGGCGGCCGCCGAGGACCCGAGGAGCCCGGTCCTGCGCAGCACGATCTTCCAGCGCGACGACGTCGTCGTGCGGCTGGTCGACGTACGTGGCGACCTGGGGGCCGTCCCCGTCACGCCGGAGCTGACGGCCCTGCTGGACGGCGAGGCCGTGCGCATGGACCTCATCACCGACCGCCGTTCGCCGGACGCCTGATCCGGCGGCCCGCTCACCTGACGACGCAGCACATCAACGGAGGAACGTCGTGATCAAACCGCGTCCCAGAATCGTGAACCTCAGCGAGACCGAGCCCAACACCCGGCGCGGCGGCGATCTGCGCGCCATGCTCACCCCGGCCACGGTGGGTTCCACCAGCGGCTTCATGGGGCTGGCCCTGGTCCAGCCCGGCGACCGTATCGGCGAGCACTACCACCCGTACTCCGAGGAGTTCGTGTACGTCGTCTGCGGCGAGCTGGAGGTGGATCTCGACGGTGAGGCGCACGAGCTGCGGCCCGAGCAGGGGCTGATGATCCCCGCGTACGTCCGCCACCGCTTCCGCAACGTCGGGGACACCGAGGCCCGCCTGGTGTTCCATCTCGGACCGCTCGCGCCGCGCCCTCAGCTGGGGCACGTCGACACGGAGGAGACCGAGGTGATCGGTGCCGCGGCGGTGACCACGGAGGCCGAGAAGGACCAGGTGCCGTCATGAGCCGGCGGGTGGCGGTCACGGGCATAGGCATCGTCGCCCCGGGCGGCATCGGGACGGGAGCGTTCTGGGACCTGCTGGCGGCGGGTCGTACGGCGACCCGGGGGATCACGTTCTTCGATCCCTCGGGGCTGCGCTCCCGGATAGCCGCCGAGTGCGACTTCGACCCGGCGGCGTACGGGCTGGACGCGGAGCAGGTCGAGCGGGCGGACCGGTACATACAGTTCGCGCTGGTCGCCGGGGACGAGGCGGTCCGGGACTCGGGTCTCGACCTCGCCCGGGAGGACCCGTGGCGGGTCGGGGTCTCGCTGGGGACCGCGGTCGGCGGCACCACCCGTCTGGAGCACGACTACGTGCTGGTCAGTCACCAGGGCGAGCGCTGGGACGTGGATCACCGCGAGGCCGAGCCGCAGTTGCACCGGGCGTTCTCGCCCAGCACGCTGGCGTCCGCGGTGGCGGAGCGGTTCGGTGCGTGCGGTCCGGTGCAGACCGTCTCGACCGGTTGTACTTCCGGGCTCGACGCGGTCGGGTACGCCTTCCACACCGTCGAGGAGGGCCGGGCCGACGTCTGTATAGCCGGCGCGTCGGACTCGCCGATCTCTCCGATCACCATGGCCTGTTTCGACGCGATCAAGGCGACGTCCCCGAACAACGACGACCCCGCGCACGCCTCCCGGCCCTTCGACAACGACCGTGACGGCTTCGTCATGGGTGAGGGCGGAGCGGTGCTCGTCCTGGAGGAGCTGGAGCACGCCCGGGCCCGCGGCGCCCATGTGTACTGCGAGCTCAGCGGCTACGCCACCTATGGCAACGCCTACCACATGACCGGACTGACCAGTGAGGGCCTGGAGATGGCGCGGGCCATCGAGTACGCCCTCGGCCACGCCCGGCTCGACGGCAGTGCCATCGACTACGTCAACGCCCACGGCTCCGGCACCCGGCAGAACGACCGTCACGAGACGGCCGCCGTCAAGCGGGCCCTGGGGCATCACGCGTACGACATCCCCATGAGCTCCATCAAGTCGATGGTGGGGCACTCCCTCGGCGCGATCGGTGCCATCGAGGTGGTGGCCTGTGTGCTGGCCCTCGCCCACCAGGTCGTACCGCCGACCGCCAACTACGAGACCCCCGACCCCGAGTGCGACCTGGACTACGTCCCGCGTGCCGCCCGCGAGCGCAGGCTGAACAGCGTGCTCTCGGTGGGCAGCGGCTTCGGCGGTTTCCAGTCCGCCGTGATCCTGACCCGGCCAAGGGAATAGGGAGAGGACACATGAGCGCAGCACCCCACGAACGGCGCGCGGCCCTTACCGGCATCGGTGTGGTCGCACCCAACGGAACCACCACCGACACCTTCTGGAAGGCCACCCAGGAGGGGCTCAGCGTCCTCGACCGGATCACCCGCGAGGGCTGTGAGCACCTGCCGCTGAAGGTGGCCGGCGAGGTCCGTTCCTTCGATCCGGCGGCGGCGGTCGAGGAGCGCTACCTCGTCCAGACCGACCGGTTCACGCACTACGCGATGGCCGCGGCCGACCTCGCGCTGGACGACGCCCGGCTCGGTCAGGCCGACGTGGAGGGCGATCCGTTCTCCATCGGCGTGGTCACCGCGGCCGGTTCCGGAGGCGGCGAGTTCGGGCAGCGGGAGCTGCAGCGGCTGTGGGGCAAGGGCAGCCGGTACGTCGGCCCGTACCAGTCCATCGCCTGGTTCTACGCCGCCTCCACCGGCCAGATCTCCATCCGGCGCGGGCTGAAGGGCCCCTGCTCGGTGGTCGCGGCGGACGAGGCCGGCGGTCTCGACGCCCTGGCGCACGCCGCCCGGGCCGTGCATCGCGGTACGGGCGTCATCGTCGCGGGCTCGACCGAGGCGCCGCTGGCCCCGTACTCGATGGTCTGCCAGCTCGGCTACCAGGAGCTGAGCCGCGAGGCCGACCCGGAGCGGGCGTACCGTCCCTTCACCTCGGCGGCCTGCGGTTTCGTGCCTGCCGAGGGCGGGGCCATGGTGGTCGTCGAGGCCGAGGAGGCGGCCCGGGAGCGGGGCGCGCCGGTGCGGGCCGTGATCGCGGGACACGCGGCCACCTTCACCGGGGCCTCCCGGTGGGAGGCCTCGCGTGCGGGACTGGCCCGGGCGATCCAGGGGGCTCTCGACGAGGCCGGCTGCGCCCCCGAGGACATCGACGTCGTCTTCGCCGACGCCCTGGGCGTGCCGGAGGCGGACCGTGCCGAGGCGCTGGCGATCGCCGACGCGTTCGGCGCGCACGGCAGGCGGGTGCCGGTCACGGCCCCGAAGACCGGGATCGGCCGGGGCTACTGCGCGGCGCCCGTGCTGGACGTCGCCGCGGCGGTCCTCGCGATGGAGCACGGCCTGATTCCCCCCACCCCCAACGTCTTCGACATCTGCCACGACCTCGACCTCGTGACCGGCCGCGCCCGCGCCGCCGAGACGCGGACCGCGCTGGTCCTCAGCCGGGGCCTCATGGGGTCGAACTCGGCGCTCGTGCTGCGGCACGCAGCGGCGTAGGCGCACGAACCGGACCCGGAAGCGGAACCGGACCCGGAAGCGGAACCGGAGCAAAGGAGAAAACGGGATGAGTGCCCAGATCACCGTGGAAGAGCTGGCCGGCCTCATGAAGAAGGCCGCCGGGATCACCGTCGCCCCCGAGGAGCTGGAGCAGCGGACCGACGTCGGCTTCGACGCCCTCGGCATCGACTCGCTCGGCCTGCTCGGCATCGTCGGCGAGCTGGAGAACCGGCACGGCACGCCGATGCCGCCGGACGCGGAGCGCTGCAAGACCCCCCGGCAGTTCCTCAACCTCGTCAACAGCACCCTCATGGCAGGAGCCTGATCATGGCAGGACACACACAGAACGAGATCACCGTCGCCGCGCCGCTGGACCTGGTCTGGGACATGACCAACGACCTGGAGAAGTGGCCGCAGCTGTTCACCGAGTACGCCTCGTGCGAGATCATCTCGCAGCAGGGCAACAAGACGAAGTTCCGGCTGACCATGTTCCCGGACGAGAACGGCACCGTCTGGAGCTGGGTCTCGGAGCGTGAGCCGGACCGCGACTCGCTCACCGTGAAGGCGCGCCGGGTCGAGACCGGTCCGTTCGCCTACATGAACATCCACTGGCGGTACGAGGAAGTGCCCGCCGGTACCCGGATGGTGTGGACGCAGGACTTCGAGATGAAGCCGGACGCCCCGGTCGACGACGACTGGATGACCGACAACATCAACCGGAACTCCAAGACCCAGATGGCGCTGATCCGGGACAAGATCGAGCAGGCCGCCGCCGGTCACCGGCCCGCGCCGGCGCTGGCCGACTGAGCCGGGCGGAGGAGGTCAGCCCGATGCACCAGGCCCTGATCGTCGCCCGTATGGCCCCCGGCTCGGCCCAGGACATCGCGAAGATCTTCGCGGAGTCCGACCGGGGAGAGCTGCCGCACCTCGTCGGGGTCACCCGGCGCAGCCTGTTTCAGTTCGGCGATGTGTACATGCACCTCGTCGAGTCCGAGCAGGACCCCGGCCCGGCCATCGCCAGGGTCACGGACCACCCCGAGTTCCGTGGCATCAGCGAGCGTCTGTCGGCGTACGTCAGCGCGTACGACCCCGAGACGTGGCGCTCCCCGAAGGACGCCATGGCGCAGCGCTTCTACCTCTGGGAGCGCGGCTGAGCACCGACGCGCGCCGCACATGCCACCGGTCGCCGTTCCCGTACTGCGGGTCCGGCGACCGGTGGCGTTCGGGGTGACTTCGCCTCACCCGTCGTTGCGCGTCACTGCGGTACGTGGCAGTCGAACGCGTGCAGGTAGGGGTTGACCGGGCGGATGTCGTCGACGACGAGTCCGGCGCCGGTCAGCCGGCTCACCATGGAGTCGGTGGTGTGTTTGGCGCCGCCGACGTTGAGGAGGAGCAGCAGGTCCATGGCGGTGCTGAAGCGCATGGACGGGGTGTCGTCGACGAGGTTCTCGATGACGACGACCCGGGTGCCCGGACCGCCTGCGGCGATGACGTTGCCCAGCAGCCGTGCCGTGCTCTCGTCGTCCCACTCCAGGATGTTCTTGATGACGTAGGCGTCGGCCTTGACCGGTACGGCGGCGCGGACGTCGCCGGGCACGATCCGGGCGCGGTCGGCGAGGTCGCCGCCCTCGCGCAGCCGCGGCAGGGCGTTCTCCACGACGCGGGGCAGGTCGAGCAGACTGCCGTGCATCCGCGGGTACTTGTCCAGCAGGCAGGCCACCACGTGCCCCTGGCCGCCGCCGAGGTCGGCGACCGAGGCGCAGCCGGACAGGTCGAGCAGGGCCGCGACGTCGCGCGCCGACTGCTCGCTGGAGGTGGTCATGGCCCGGTTGAAGACGTCGGCCGACTGAGGGGCGTCCTCGTTGAGGTACTCGAAGAACTCCTTGCCGTACAGGTCCTGGACGACGTTGCGGCCGGTGCGCACGGCCTCGTCCAGCCGGGGCCAGGCGTCCCAGGTCCAGGGCTCGGTGCACCACAGCGCGATGTCGCGCAGGCTGTGGGGGTCGTCCTCGCGCAGCAGCCGGGACATGTCGGTGTGGGTGAAGGTGCCGTCGCCCTCCTCGGCGAAGACGCCGTAGCAGGACAGGGCCCGCAGCAGCCGGCGCAGCGGCTTGGGCTCGGTCTTCACCGCGGCCGCGAGGTCCTCCGCGGCCATGGGGGCGTCCCCGAGGGCGTCGGCGACGCCGAGCCGGGCGGCGGCCCGGACGGCGGCGGCACATGCCGCGCCGAACACGAGCTCGCGCAGCCGCATGGACGGCGGTGGGGCAGTAGGTGCGGTCGTCATGTCCCGCCTTCCTTCCTGACGTTGGCCTTCTCGGTCCGCGTGCGGGTCAGCACAGTCCCGCGGGCTTGGAGGTGCGGCAGCTGTTGTGGGTGAACGTGTTGGCGCTCTTGGCCTTCTCGTTGTTCACGAGGTCGGCGGGGGCGTTGTCGCGCAGCACGTTGCCGGTGATCCTGTTCCGCTCGCTGGTGGCGCCCACCATGCTCTTGAACAGGACGATCCCGCCCGACAGCGGCGACTTGCCCGCGTTGCCGGTGACGAGGTTGCGGGTCACCAGGGTGTCCTCGGCGCCGGTCAGCACGATGCCGGAGCCCTGGATCGCGGGCAGCCGGGCGGTCTTCGGGCAGTACTTGTTGTTGCGGTCCATCCAGTTGTCGCGGACGGTCAGCGCGCCGGCCTTCGGCTTGTTCTCGTCGCCGACGACGAACACGGCGGCGCAGTTGCCGGTGAGGTAGTTGTCGTCGACGGTGAGCCCGCGCAGGCGCCGTACGGTGACGCCGGTCCGGTTGCCTTCCAGGCGGTTCTTCGCGACGAGGGTGCCCCGCGTGTCCTGGGCGCCCGCCTCCTCCGTGATGGTGTTGGCGAGGAAGATGCCCGCGTCACCGTTGTTCCGGGCGTGGTTGGACTTGATCACGCCCCGCACGGAGCGCTCCTGGGCGATGCCCCAGACCCCGTTCTTCGCGGCGGTCACGCCCCGCACGGTCATCCGGTCGGTGGCCATGCCGAACACGCCGGCGTGGCTGAACCCGGTGACCTTCAGATCGGCGACGGTGACGTCCTTGATGTCGCGCTTCTTGGTCCCGAGCACGCAGATGCCGTTGCCGTTCTTGGCGCAGCTGCCGGTGACCTTCTTGGTGCTCGGCTTGAGCACGGTGCGCGATCCCGCGCCGCGCAGGGTCAGCCCGGGGGTGGTCACCTTCACGCTCTCGCGGAAGGTGCCGGCCGCCAGGAGCACGGTGTCACCGGCCTTCGCCGCGTCCACCGCCTTCTGGATCGACTGCCCGGGACGGACGAGATGGGTGTGGTGGTGGGCGGCGACCGGCGGCGCGGCCCCCAGCCCCGCCCCGAGGACCACCGCGGTGCACGCGAGGTACGCGATATGGCATTTCGTCATATTCTGTACGCTACGGCCCGAAGGGCCGCGCACCGCCCGGATGGTCCGTTCGGTGGCGTGTCCCGGGAGTCCCGGGAGTCCCGGGCTTCCGGAGCAACGCGCACGCGCCGTGCCCGCCGCCCCGCCCCACCTTTCCTGTGAGGCGGCCAGTTCGCCGGGCACTTTGATCAGCTTTCCGACCATACTGGCGGATGTGAACGGGGTCATCCGAGGTGGCCGGCGCTTGCTCAGGGCCGCGGCCGGTTATGTGCGCAGCGCGCCGGGGACGTACGTCTGGCTGCTGATCCTCTTCGTCACGACCGTCGCCCTGCACCACATGTCGCCCGGGTTCGAGCGGGAGTTCCTGCGGCAGCGGTCGACCAACATCCACGAGCTGTCGCAGAACCCGGTGCGGGTGCTCATCACCAGCGCGATGTGGACGGACGGCGGGCGCTGGCTGCCGTACGCCGTGCTGTACAGCGTCTTCCATGCCCAGGCCGAGCGCTGGATGGGCACGGTGCGCTGGCTCGCGGTGTGCGCGGCCGCGCATGTGCTGGCCACGCTGATCAGCGAACTCGCGCTGCTGCTCGCGATCCAGGACGGGATGGCGCCGCCCTCGGCGGTCAACTCCCTCGACATCGGCGTGAGTTATGCGCTCGGTGGCGTGGTCGGGGTGCTCGCCTACCGGATCGCGGCGCCCTGGCGCTATCCGTATCTCGCCGTGGTGCTGGTGCTGTTCGGGCTGCCGCTCACCAGCGGGCCCACCTTCACCGACTTCGGGCACTTCATCTCGGTGCTGATCGGACTCGCCTGCCTGCCGCTGGTCCGCGGGCGGGGAAGAACCTGGGACCCGAGAGAGACACTGGCCGCGCTCAGGGGTTGACGTCCGCGCATGAGCAGCGCGGTGAGCGGGGTCGTCAACGGCGGCATCTCCAAGGTCCGCAAGTGGGAGCCCGAACCGCTGCGCTGGCTGGGCGTCCACGCCCTCTACGCCGCCTACCGCACCGCCGACCACCGCGAACACCTCCACCCGAGCGCGGAGCCCTCCCGGCTGGCGCGGATCGCGGACCGGGTGACGGGACGGCACTGAGACGGACGGCGGACGACAACCGAACTCGCGGGTCATGTGTCCCACCTGTGTGCGAACATCGCACCAACGTCCGTTGATCCAGGGGGATCCGTTGTCCGGCGACTCCAGTACGGCGGCGAGACCCGGGCGGCTCACCGCAGTCGCCGTACTCGTCTCGCTGCTCACCTCACTGACATCCCTGACCGGGGCCGCGCCGGCGCGCGCCGACGATCCGCCGTGTGCCCCGCTCGCCCTCGCGCCGTAGCTGGTACTCGTACCAGTGGTACGCGGACGGCAAGGCCATCCCCCGCGCCTCGAAGTCCGCGGTGGCGCTGACGACGGCCCAGAAGGGCAAGAAGATCACCGTGAAGGTGACCGCCCATCGCACCGGCTACAAGGAGGGCTTCGCGCTGAGCGCGCCGACCGGCGTGGTCGTCGCCTGATCCGGCCGGACACCGGGTGACAGGGGGAGGGGAGCCACTGGCTACCCTCCCCCTCATGATTCGTGCCGCGACGCCCGTCGACGTTCCCGTCATCCATGCCCTGATCCGTGAACTGGCCGAGTACGAGAAGGCCTTGGACGAGGCCCGGGCGGGCGAGGAGCAGTTGCGGGAGGCGCTGTTCGGCACGCGGCCGGCGGCTTTCGCGCACCTGGCGGTGGAGGAGGGGAGCGGGGAGCCGGTCGGGTTCGCGCTGTGGTTCCTTAACTTCTCCACCTGGCGCGGGGTGCACGGGATCTATCTGGAGGACCTGTACGTCCGGCCCGAGGCGCGCGGCGGCGGGCACGGGCGGGCGCTGCTCGCCGGGCTGGCGCGGATCTGCGTCGAGCGCGGGTACGAGCGGCTGGAGTGGTCGGTGCTGAACTGGAACCGGCCCGCGATCGGCTTCTACGAGTCCCTCGGCGCCCGCCCGCAGGACGAGTGGACGGTGTACCGGCTCACCGACGGGCCGCTGGCGGAGCTGGGCCGCTCAGCCCACTGACTCGGGCACCGGGGCCTCGGCCGGGGCGCTGGGGCCCGGCGCCTTCGCCCGGACCAGCAGCGCCGCGGTCAGGGCCGCGAGGAGCAGCAGGCCGGCCGCCCACCACATCGCGACCGTGTAGCCGTGCACGACGCCGACCGGGACCACGGCCGCCCGCTGGGCGGGGGAGTGCAGGTGGGCGGCGATGTAGGCGGTGCTGCTGGTGGTGGCGATCGTGTTGAGCAGGGCCGTACCGATCGAGGCGCCCACCTGCTGCGCCGTGTTCACGGTCGCCGAGGTGACACCGGAGTCGCGCGGGGCGATGCCCGCGGTGGCCGTGGCGAAGACCGGCATGAACGTCGTCCCCATGCCGAGGCCCAGCAGGATCAGGCCGGGCAGGATGTCGGAGGCGTACGAGGAGTGCACCGTCATGCCGGTGAGGATCAGCATGCCGGTCGCCGCGAGGAGCAGGCCGGGGACCATGAGCACGCGCGGGGCGACGCGTCGCAGCAGCCGGGCGGATATCTGGGTCGAGCCGATGATGATCGACGCGGTGAGGGGGAGGAAGGCCAGCCCCGTGCGCACCGGCGAGTAGCCCAGGACGACCTGGAGGTAATAGGTCAGGAACAGGAACAGGCCGAACATGCCCATGACGGCGAGCCCCATGGTCAGGAAGCAGCCCGCGCGGGTGCGGTCCCGGACGATGTGCGGCGGGAGCAGCGGCATCGGAGCGCGGGCCTGCCACCGGGCGAAGGCGGCGAGCAGCAGTACGCCAGCGGCGAGCAGCGCCAGCACCGCGGGGTCGGTCCAGCCGCGCGGCTCCGCCTCGCTGAAGCCGTAGACGATCGCGACGAGTCCGCCGCAGCCGAGCACCGCGCCGCGTGCGTCGAGTCGCGCGTCCGCGTGGCCGGGCCGGTCGTGGAGCAGGGCGAAGGCACCGCACACCGCGACGGCCGCGATGGGGACGTTGACGTACAGGCACCAGCGCCAGTTGAGGTATTCGGTGAGCAGGCCGCCGAGGACGAAGCCGATCGCCGAACCGCTGCCCGCGAGGGCGCCGTAGACACCGAAGGCCTTCCCGCGCTCCCGCGGGTCGGTGAAGGTCGTGGTCAGCAGACTCAGGGCGGAGGGCGCGAGGACGGCGGCGAAGGCGCCCTGCAGGGCGCGGGCGCCGAACAGCATCGCCGGGCCGGTGGCCGCGCCGCCCAGCGCGGAGGCGGCCGCGAAGCCGATCAGTCCGAAGACGAAGGTGCGTTTTCGGCCCACCAGGTCGGCGACCCGGCCGCCGAGCAGGAGCAGGCCGCCGAAGGCGAGTGTGTAGGCCGTGATCACCCACTGCCGGTTGCCGTCCGTCATGCCGAGGGCGCGTTGGGCGGAGGGGAGCGCGATGTTCACGATCGTCGCGTCCAGGACCACCATCAGCTGGGCGAGGGCGATGATCACCAGTCCCCACCAGCGGCGGTGTCCGGCCGTTGCGCAGGGCACAGAGGGTTCACCTTTTCGGGTGAGACTCATTCGGTCAGAAGACCATGGATCGGCAGGCATCGCATCCCGGGACTGTCAGTGCCGGGGTGCAGCATGACGGCATGGTGAGGACGACACGGACCGGCGCAGCCGGAGGGGCCAGGACGCGGCGGGCGGCACGGCGACCGGAGGTGCGGCTGCCCGCGCTGGAGCCGTACGGCGGGCGGGAACTGGAGCCGGACGGGGACTACGACGGCGTGGAGTTCCGGGACGCGGACCTCGCCGGGCAGGGCGGGGCGGGCGCGCGCTTCATGGACTGCGCGCTGGTGGACTGCGTGCTGGACGAGACCCGGCTGCGCGACGCGCGCTTCCTCGACACCGTGCTCACCGGCGTACGCGGCGTCGGCACCGACCTCGCCGGGGCCACCCTGCGCGATGTCGAGCTGACCGACGCCCGCCTCGGCGGCACGCAGTTGCACGGGGCCGTGCTGGAGCGGGTGCTCATCCGCGGCGGCAAGATCGACTACCTGAACCTGCGCAAGGCGCGGCTGAAGGACGTCGTCTTCGAGGGCTGCGTCCTTCTCGAGCCGGACTTCGCGGGCGCGCGCCTGGAGCGGGTCGAGTTCGCCGACTGCGCGGTGAAGGGGGCGGACCTCGGCGGGGCGACGCTCACGGACGTGGACCTGCGAGGCGCCGCGCCGCTGGAGATCGCACGGGGCGTGGAGCGGCTGGCGGGGGCGGTGGTCAGCCCCGCCCAACTGCTCGACCTGGCCCCGGCGCTGGCGGGCGCGCTGGGGATCCGGGTGGAGTGAGGCGCTGGGGGCGTCGGCGGGCCGGGCGTTGCGGAAGGTCAGCCGCGCGCCCAGGACGCGGGCCTGCCCGGCCGCGAACCGCCGGCGCGCCCTCCGTCACGGCACGCGCGGGAAGCGGGCCTGGAGGGCCCAGATCGCCGGGTTGTCCGCGAGGCCCTCGTGCATGTCGGTCAGGTCGGCGATCACGTCGTGCAGGAAGTCCCGCGCCTCGCGGCGCAGCTCGGCGTGGGAGAAGGTGAGCGGGGGCTCCTCGGCGGGCATCCAGTCGGCCTCGACGTCCACCCACCCGAAGCGGCGCTCGAAGAGCATGCGGTCGGTCGACTCGGTGAAGTCCAGCTCCGCCCGCTGCGGCCGGGAGGCGCGGGAGCCCGCCGGGTCCTGGTCCAGCTGTTCCACGATGTCGCACAGCGCCCACGCGAAGTCGAGCACCGGCACCCATCCCCAGGCTGTGGACAACTCCCGGTCGGACTTGGTCTCCGCGAGGTAGACGTCCCCGCAGAACAGGTCGTGCCGCAGGGCACGCACGTCCGCACGCCGGTAGTCCGTCTGCGGCGGGTCCGGGAAGCGGTTGGAGAGGGCGTAACCGATGTCGAGCACGTACGAGATGGTGTCACGCGCGGGGGGCCCTCGCTCCCGCGCGGTGGCCGGGCCCGCGCCCTCTCGCTCCCGCGCGGTGGCCGGGCCCGCGCCCTAGGATTGCTGACATGTCCAGATCCGCGCGCCTTGTGCCGCCCGCGGCCCTGCTGCTCGCGTTCACGCTCACGGGGTGCGCCTCGGGGGTGTACGGGACTCCCGGCGGTGCGGGCGTGCACGATCCGTACTTCCCCAAGGCGGGCAACGGCGGCTACGACGTCACCCACTACGACCTGGACCTCTCCTACACCCCGGACACCCACCACCTCACCGGCGAGGCGGTGATCACCGCCCGTGCCACCCAGGACATGTCCGCCTTCGACCTCGACCTCGAGGGCCTGGACGTCGAGTCGGTCCGTGTCGACGGCGACGACGCGCGCTGGAACCGGGCCGGGCAGGAACTGACCGTCCGCCCGAAACGCGACCTGGACACAGGGCAGACCTTCCGCACCACCGTGCGCTACGCCGGTGTGCCGAGGACGATCACCGACACCGACGGCTCCCGCGAGGGCTGGCTGCGCACGGCGGACGGGGCGGTGGCCCTCGGGCAGCCCGTCGGGTCGATGGCCTGGTTCCCGGGCAACAACCACCCCTCCGACAAGGCGACGTACGACATCACGGTGAGCGTGCCCAAGGGTCTGGAGGCCGTGTCCAACGGGGAGTTGACGCGGCGGACCGACTCCGGCGGGCGGACGTCCTTCACCTGGCACACCGGCCGGCCGATGGCCAGTTACCTCGCCACGGTCGCCGTCGGCCGCTTCGACGTCACGCGCTCCAGGACGCCCGACGGGCTGCCGGTGTACACGGCCGTCGACCCGACGCAGAGCAGCGCGAGCAGGACGGCGCTGGCGCGGATCCCCGAGATCCTCGCCTGGTCGGAGAAGAAGTTCGGCCCCTATCCCTTCGCCTCCACCGGCGCGATCGTCGAGCGCGGCGGGGACGCGGACTACGCGCTGGAGACCCAGAGCCGCCCTGTCTTCCCCGGCGCCCCCGACACCCTCCTCGTCGTCCACGAACTCGCCCACGAGTGGTACGGCGACTCGGTCACCCCCAGGACCTGGCGGGACATCTGGCTCAGCGAGGGCTTCGCGACGTACGCGGAGTGGCTGTGGCGGGAGGACCACGGCGGGCGCAGCGCCGAGCAGACGTTCCAGGCGTACTACGACCACGGCGAGCGGAACTACGGCGACCTGTGGGCCTTCCCGCCCGCTGAGCCGACCGACGCGGCGCACATCTCCGACGATCCCGTCTACCACCGGGGCGCCATGGTCCTGCACAAGATCCGGCAGAAGACCGGCGACGACGCCTTCTTCCGCATCGCCCGCGGCTGGGTCGCCGAGCACCGCTACGGCAACGCGAGCACCGCCGAGTTCACCGCGTACGTCGAGAAGTCGGCGCCCGACAAGGACTTCCGCGGGATCTGGGACGACTGGCTGTACGGCGACGGCAGACCGGACCGCCCGTGACGGATCACGGACGGCCCGGCCGAATGTCTTACGGGTACGGTCAGTTGACGTTCACGGCCTTCCAGGCCGCCGCCACCGCGTTGTACTCCGCGCTGCCCGCTCCGTACAGGTCGCTCGCCGCCTGGAGCGTCCCGGTGCGCGCGCCCGCGTAGTCGGTCGACGAGGTGAAGTACGTGGTCAGGGCCTTGTACCAGATCTGGTACGCCTTGGTCCGGCCGATGCCGGTGACCGTGGAGCCGTCGTACGTCGGGGAGTTGTACGCCACCCCGTTGACCGTCTTCGCGCCGCTGCCCTCGCTCAGCAGGTAGAAGAAGTGGTTGGCGACGCCCGAGGAGTAGTGCACGTCGAGGCTTCCGACCGTCTTGGACCAGTAGTCGGCGGAGTTGCCGTCCTTGCTGGGCTGGTCCATGTAGCGCAGGGGCTTGCCGTTGCCGTAGATGTCGATCTTCTCGCCGATGAGGTAGTCACCGGGGTCGGCGGTGTTGTTGGCGTAGAACTCCACCGAGGTCCCGAGGATGTCGGAGGTCGCTTCGTTCAGACCTCCCGACTCACGGCGGTAGTTGAGGCCGGCCGTGGCGGCGGTCAGACCATGGCTCATCTCGTGTCCGGCGACGTCGAGCGAGGTGAGGGGGTGGGCGTTGCCGTTGCCGTCGCCGTACGTCATGCAGAAGCAGCTGTCCGACCAGAACGCGTTGACGTACGCGTTGCCGTAGTGGACACGGGAGTAGGCGGCCTTGCCGTCGCCCGCGATGCCGTTGCGGTTGAAGGCGGACTTGTAGAAGTCCCAGGTGACGGCGGCGCCGTAGGCGGCGTCGACGCCGGCGGTCTGGCGGTTGGCCGGGGTGCCGTCGCCCCAGGCGTCGTCGGCGTCGTGGAAGAGGGCGCCGGTGCCGGACGTACCGCCGTTCAGGTCGTACGTCTTGTGGCCACCGCGGCCGCCGTCGATCAGGTCGAAGCCGCCGCCCGCGGAGGCGGTGGTGCCGAGGGTGACGGTGCCGCTGTACTCGCTGGCGCCCGTGCCGGTGTCGATGCCCTCGTACGAGTAGAGCTGCTTGCCGGTGGTGGCGTCGGTGATGACGTGCAGTTCGCTCGGGGTGCCGTCCTTCTGGACGCCCTTGACGACGGACTCGTAGGCGAGGACCGGCTTGGCGCCGGCCGCCCAGACGACCTTGCGGGCGCTGGTGACGGTCGCCTTGGTGGAGTCGGCGGCCCCGAGGGCGCTCTTCCGGGCGGCCGCGGACGAGACGGCGGCGTCGGTCGACGCCACGGATATCCGGGCCTTGGCCGCCTTGGTCACGCCCTTGAGCGCGCCGCTCTTGGACAAGTGGGTGACCAGGTCGCCGCCGAGGACGGGCAGTCCGGCGTACGTCCGCTCGTAGCGGGTGTGCACGGTGCCGTCCGCGTCCTTCACGACGTCCCGGACGACCAGCTTCTCCTGCGCGCCGAGCCCGAGCTTCGCGGCTGTCGAACCGGCCTCGTCCTGGGCGGACTTGAGGGCGGCGGCGCGGGCGGAGGCGGAGAGCGGGGCGGCGATGGCGCCGGGGCTGCGCTCGGGGGCGGCGGTGGCGGCAGCGCCGCTCTGGAGCGCCAGGACGACCATCGCCGCCGAGCCGACGAGCGCGGCGGCGCGTACGGCGGTCGTGCGGGAAGTGCGGGTGGAGCGGGCCTGCTGTCTCACTCGGTCTCCTCTTGACTGGCCTCTTGGGTGAGGCTCAGACGGGCAAAGGGGATGCACAGGTTGCGGCGAGCGAGAAGAGAGTGGCATCCACGACCGGAGTTTGACAGAGCGTCGTCAAGAATTTACATGATCGTGGTCTTGCGCAACACGGAGCAGGGGCGGCCGAGCTGACGGTCCGTGCGATGGCCGATGGCCTCGTAGCCGAGGGCGGTCCAGAAGGCGAGACCCTGGGTGTTGTCGTCGAGCACGGCGAGGCGTACGGCGCTGCGGCCCTGCGCGCGGAAGCGGTCCTCGACGGCCTCGGCGATGCGCCGTCCGTATCCCTGCCGCTGCACGGCCGTGTCCACCATCAGCAGCCCGATCCAGGGATCGGGGTCGGCGGGATCGGGATGCCGGCTCAGCGTGATCACCACGCCGACCAGCCGCCTCATGCCCATGCTGCGCGCCAGCAGCACCTCCGCGCCGGGGTGCGCCAGTTCGCCGGCCAGCGCCACGGCCACCTGCTGGGGCGTCACGTCGTCCGGGTCCGGGAAGTCGCCGCTGAGGGCATGGAAGGCCCGGTTGGAGGCGTAGAGGGCGGTGAGCTCGGTGAGGAGCGGGGCCGGGATGTCGTGACCGGGGGCGACGGTGAGGGGCTGGAGAATCACGGGGGCACGGTAAGGCGAACACCCGTTCTTCGGACGGGAGCTGACGTCCTGCGGGCGGTCCGCTCCGCCTCGGGCGGCCCGAAGCCCCCGGCCGGTTCCCGGTGGCCGGGGGTGCGGGCGTCATACGGCGACTCAGACGTTGACGCCGAAGTCCTGGGCGATGCCGACCAGGCCGGAGGCGTAGCCCTGGCCGACCGCGCGGAACTTCCACTCGGCGCCGTTGCGGTAGAGCTCGCCGAAGATCATGGCGGTCTCGGTGGCGGCGTCCTCGGAGAGGTCGTAGCGGGCGATCTCGGAGCCGCCGGCCTGGTTGACGATGCGGATGTAGGCGTTGCGGACCTGGCCGAAGTTCTGGCCGCGGTTCTCGGCGTCGTAGATGGAGACCGGGAAGACGACCTTCTCGATGTCGGCGGGCAGGGCGGCGAGGTTGACGTTGATCGCCTCGTCGTCGCCGGCGCCCTCGCCGGTGCGGTTGTCGCCGGTGTGGACGATCGTGCTGTCCGGGGTCTGCTTGTTGTTGAAGAAGACGAAGTGGGCGTCCGAGGCGACCTTGCCCTGACCGTTGACCGCGATGGCGGAGGCGTCGAGGTCGAAGTCCGTGCCGGTGGTGGAGCGGACGTCCCAGCCGAGGCCCACGGTGACGGCGGTCAGGCCCGGAGCCTCCTTGGTGAGCGAGACGTTGCCACCCTTGGACAGGCTTACAGCCATTGTTGGGAGTTCCTTCCCTCGTTGTGTACGCACATCGTTCGATACGTACGGGCTTCGCACTGGGGACGAAGCTACCTTCACCCGGCACAACGCCGACGGGGGTCCTTCGGGTTCCGGGTTCCTTTACCTTTTTTACCCGTGCGGCTCCCGGGTGGATAACGGGGCGACACGGGACACGGTGATGCGGGACCATGGACGACATGTCCGGTCCCCACGTCATCCGCGGCTCCGTCTCGCTCCCCGAGGCCGAGCTCATGTGGCGCTTCTCCCGGTCCTCCGGGCCCGGCGGACAGCACGTCAACACCAGTGACTCGCAGGTGGAGCTGCGGTTCGACCTCGCGCGGAGCGAGGCGCTGCCCGAGGTGTGGAAGCGGCGCGCGCTGGAGCGGCTGAGCGGGCGGCTCGTCGACGGCGTCGTCACCGTCCGCGCCTCCGAGCACCGCTCCCAGTGGCGCAACCGCGAGACCGCCGCCGTACGCCTCGCGGCGCTGCTCGCCGAGGCGACCGCGCCCCCACCCAAGCCGCGCCGGGCCACCCGCATCCCCCGCGGCATCAACGAGCGCCGCCTGCGCGAGAAGAAGCAGCGCTCCGACACCAAGAGGGGCCGCTCGGGCCGGGACTGGGGCTGAGCCCGGTGACTGCTCAGGCGGGGGCTCAGCTCAACTGCCGGTAGCGCCCGCGGAAGTACAGCAGCGGGCCACCATCCGCGCTGCCGCTCGGCAGGCCGGCGGTGAGGACGTGGCCGATGACCAGGGTGTGGTCGCCCGCCGGCACCCGCTGTTCCGTGCGGCACTCCAGGGTGGCCAGCGCGCCGTCCACCAGAGGGGCGCCGGAGGCCTCGCCGCGGACGTAGGGGATGTCCGCGAAGAGCAGGCGGTCGCTGATGCGGCCCTTCATGGCGAAGCGGCCCGCGATCTGGCGCTGGTTCTCGGACAGGACGGAGACGGCCCACAGGGGCTGCTCGGCGAGCAGATCGTCCATGCGGGAGCCCTCCCGCAGGCTGACCAGGACCAGGGGCGGGTCCAGCGAGACCGACATGAAGGCGGTCGCGGTCATGCCGGCGTCCTCGCCGGCCGGTGCCCCCGGGTCGTCCGGGTCCAGCGGCGGCTCCTGCGCGGTCACCAGGACCACGCCCCCGGCCAGCCGGGACATGGCGGCCCGGAACTTGTCGTTGCTCACCCCCACAGCATGCCCGGAGGGCGCGTCCCCCTGCGCGAGGGAGGCCACGGCAGGGGGAGCGGGGAGGGAAGCGGAAGGGTTCAGCACGCCGAAAACGCTAATCCCCGGGCCGAGGGAACCGCATCGGGCCTCTGGCCGAGACGGGTCCTAGGCCCAGGGAACGAGCGCACGGAAAGTCCGCACACGCGCAAATTCTGCGTTCGGAGAATGGGCAGGAAAATGCAGAATCTCCCCTCAATTGTTCATGTTCTGCTGTGACTTGAGTCACAAGAGCCATGAATTGTTGACCCTGTGTACCGAGTGGGCAGCGCGCTGTGATTCAGTGGCGGGGAACCTGAACACCGCGACTGCACCACCGGACACCAGCGCCGAAGAGAACCCTTGATTCGCTGCGAGGTCTCGGGGGGAGGGCGAGCATGGAGACCGAGTCGGAGCCCTACGTCCGTCTTGATTCCCTGCGGCAGCTGCACCAGGTCATGGCGGACATGAACACGGCACGCAGCCTGGCGGACACGCTGCAGACCGTCGCCAACGGCGTCGTCGACGCCCTCGGCTACGAGATCGCCTGCGTCAACCTCGTCCGCCACGACGGCGACCTCGTCGTCGCCGCGTTCGCCGGCAACTCCGCCGCCGAGTCCCTCATCACCGGCCGGGTCGGCTCCCGCGCCTCCTGGGAGCGCCGCCTGACCATGGGCGAGGCCTGGGGCGACCTGCGGTTCATCCCGCACACCGAGGGCTGGGTGCTCGCCGAGGACGACGTCCCCCAGTGGTACACCGACGGGCCCGCGCCCCGCTTCGAGGACGAGTGGCACCCCGCCGACCGGCTCTACGCACCCATGTACACCCCGGGTGGCCAGGGCGGCACCTGCGGCGAACTGCTCGGCGTGCTGTCCGTGGACCGCCCGCGCAACGGCCGGCGCCCCGGCGCCTGGGGGCGCGAGGCGCTCCAGATGTACGCCTTCCAGGCCGCGATCGCGATCAGCAACGCCCGTCTGCGCGCCAACATGCAGCGCGCCCTGGTCCGCCTGGAGCGGGACCAGCAGGCCCTGCGTGCCAGCGAGGAAAGCTTCCGCCAGGCCTTCGAGTACGCCCCCTCCGGCATGGCGATCGCCGAGATGGGCGGCGACCAGCACGGCCGGATCCTGAGGACCAACGACGCCCTGTGCCGGCTCCTCGGCCGCCCCGCCGCCGCGATGCGCCGCTACTCCTTCTCCGACCTGGTCCACCCCGAGGACGTGAGCACCCTGCTCCGTACCTCCGCCGAGGGCGGCCGCGCCGAGCTGCGCCTCGCCCGCCGCGACGGCAGCTACGTCTGGGTCTCCCTGCGCAACAGCGTCGTCGCCGACGCCGCCGACGGGCCCCGCTTCCTGCTCACCCACGTCGAGGACATAGAGGAGCGCAAGCGCCGCGAGCTCCAGCTCGCCCACCGCGCCTCCCACGACTCCCTCACCGGCCTGCCGAACTCCGCCGAACTGCGCGCGCGCCTGTCGGGCCGCATCTGCCGCCGCGCTGCCCTCGCCGGCGCGGTCGACACCCTGGACGCCGCCTACGGGCACCCCGTCCATCCCGTCCACACCGCCGACGGCCACGGCTTCGACTTCGCGTCCGGCCCGGAGACGTACGACACTTTCGACCACCATGTGCACGTGGTCGCCCCCGCGGGCGACCGCGACGACGGCACCAAGGGCCTCGCGGTGCTCTTCTGCGACCTCGACGGCTTCAAGTCGATCAACGACCGCTTCGGGCACAACGCGGGCGACGCGGTCCTCATCGAGGTGGCCCGGCGCCTGTCGCGGGCCGTACGGGACGGCGACACGGTCGCCCGGCTCGGCGGCGACGAGTTCGTGATCCTCGCCGACGGGCTCGGCAAGGCCGACGCCCAGGATCTCGCCGTACGGCTGCGCGGCGAGATCATCCAGCCGATCCAGGCCGAGGGCCGGGCCGTCCGGGTGGGCGCCAGCTTCGGCATCGGCTGGGCGCACTGCGGCATGACGGCCGACGAAGTGTTGAAATCCGCTGACGAGCGGATGTACGTCGAGAAACGATCTCGTCCCAAACAACATCGTCGCGCCGGATGATCCGCAGGTCAGCGGGCTGAAGCGATCTGGGTCACCCGTTTGGGCCACGGAGAGCGGGTAGGCTCGCCCTTCCGCACGTACAACGCATCGGCCCGCACTGTTGAGGAGTACCTAGGGATGACGCCCGGCAACAACGGCGCGAGCACGCCCGAGGACGAGGACCCGTTCGGCTATCTGTACGCCGACGGGCAGGCCAGAGGAGCCCAGCCGCCGTCCAGCGGCTACGGCTACCCGAACGCGGTCAGCAGGGTGCGGGCGGTCGGCGAGCGCCAGTACGGCCAGCAGTCCGTCCCGCAGCAGCAGGGCGCCTTCGGCCAGCCGAACGCGCACTACCAGGCTCCGGAGACGATGCCGGGTGGCGCCCCGACGGCCCACCAGCCGATGCCGGGCGGCGGGCGGGGCGCCGGCCGTGGCCGCGGCCCCAACACCAAGGGTCTGCTGATCGGCGCCATCGCGGTGGTCGCCGCGGTCGTCATCGGCATCAGCGTGGCCATGCTCAACGGCAACTCCGACAGCGACGATGCCGGCGACCAGCCGACCACGCCGGCGGCGCAGTCGCAGAGCGACGAGCCGAGCGATCCCACCGGCGCCAAGGCGCCCGACAAGCTGCCGAAGGCCGACGCCAAGGCGCTGACCCTGGGCGGCGGCGCGGTCCCCGCCTCCGACGTCAAGGGCGCCCAGGCCGAGGGCGGCACCTATGTCAACGGCTTCAACGCGCCCGGCGCCTCGCTCACCTGGAACGTCAACGGCATCCCCAAGTCCGGCAAGTACACGGTGTACGTCGGCTACAGCGTCCCCGGCACGGACGCCACCGCCACCCTCTCGGTCAACGGCACGCCCTCCACCACGCCGGTCAACCTGAAGAACTGGGCGCAGGCCCCCGCGGGCGACTACGCCAAGGGCTGGACGAAGACCTACAACTACGTCCAGCTCAACAAGGGCACCAACACCATCAAGCTCTCCTGCGAGCAGGGCAACCAGTGCGACGCCCTCATCGACCGGCTCTGGCTGGTGAAGGGCTGGCCCAAGTCCTGACCCCGGGCGGGGTCAGGCCGCGCTGACCTCGCCGGTCACCGCGACCCGGCCCAGCAGTTCCTCGTAGGCCGCCTGGTCGAACTCGCCCGCCGTGGGCGTCAGCACGGTCGCCGCCGACAGCGCGACCGCGCGGATCAGCCGGTCGGGCCAGGACAGGCGTTCCACCAGGCCCGACAGCAGTCCCGCCACCGCCGAGTCGCCGGCCCCCGTCGGGTTGCCGCGCACCCGGCCGGGCGGGACGGCCCGCCAGCGGCCCTCCGGGGTACGGGCCACCAGACCCTCCGCGCCCAGCGACGCCACCACGGCGTGCGCACCCCGGCGCCGCGCGTCCTGCGTCGCGCCCAACGGCTCGTGGGATCCGGTGAGTTCGGCCAGTTCCCCGGCGTTCGGCTTCACGATGTCCGGGCGCGCAGCGACCCCGCGCCGCAGCGGCTCCCCACTGGTGTCCAGCAGCACCGGGACCCCGGCCGCCCGCGCGGTCCGCACCAGTCCCGCGTACGCGCCGACCGGCACGCCCGGCGGCAGGCTGCCGCACAGCGCCACCGCCGAGGCCGGGCCGAGGAGATCCTCGTACGTCCGCTGGAAGGCGGCCCACTCGGCCGGGGCGATCTGCGGTCCGGGCTCGTTGAGCTGGGTGGTGTCGCCGGTGCGCTCGTCCACGATCGCCACCGTCCGCCGCGTCGCGCCGACGACCGGCACCAGCGCGTCGACCACTCCGGAGATCCCGCTCAGACCCTCCCGCAGCGCCCGGCCCGTGCCGCCGCCCGCGAACCCGGTGACGGTCACCGCGTGGCCGAGCGCCGCGAGCACCCGGGCCACGTTCACGCCCTTGCCGCCCGGCCGCTCGACGACCTCGGTGACGCGGTGCGTGGTGTGGGGCCGCAGGGCGCGCACCCGATAGGTGAGGTCGAGAGCGGTGTTCAGTGTGACCGTGAGGATCACCCGGTCCGACCTCCCTGGATTGCGTGCGCTTTGCCGCGCGTTCGGGCCCCGATCATGCCAAAGACACGGCGACCGGCCCAGACCCAGGATCGGCCACCGTGTCCCGGAAGGGGTACGGATCAGGTCAGTTGGGGATCGACCACCCATCTCCCGTGCCGCAGCACGCCCTTGAGGCCGAAGTGCTCGTCGAGGAGCACCAGGTCGGCGTCCTTGCCGGGCTCCAGCGAGCCCACGCGGTCGTCCAGTCCCAGCAGCCGGGCCGGGGTGGCGGAGAGCGCGGCCACCGCCTCCTCGACCGCGAGCCCGTCGACGGTCACCGCCCGCTGGAAGGCGCGGTCCAGCGTCAGCGTCGAGCCCGCGATGGAGCCGCCGTCCACCAGCCGCGCCACGCCGCCTCGGACCTCGACCTCCAGCGGGCCGAGCAGATAGCGGCCGTCCCCGGCGCCGGCCGCGTCCATCGCGTCGGTGATGAACGCGACCCGCTCCGCGCCCTTGTGACGGAACGCCAGCTCCAGCGCGGCCGGGTGCAGATGGGTGCCGTCGTTGATCAGCTCGACGGTGACCCGCTCGTCCTGGAGGAGGGCGGCGATCGGGCCGGGGGAGCGGTGGCCGAGCGGCGGCATGGCGTTGAACAGGTGCGTCGCCACCGTCGCGCCCGCGTCGATCGCCGCCACCGTCTGCTCGTACGTCGCGTCCGTGTGCCCGACGGCGGCGATGACCCCGAGCTCCGCCAGCAGCCGTACGGAGTCGATGCCGCCCGGCAGTTCGGTGGCGAGGGTGACCATCCGGGCCTGGCCGCGCGCCGCGTCGATCAGCTTGCGCACCAGCGCCGGGTCCGGGTCGCGCAGCAGGCGCTCGGCGTGCGCGCCCTTGCGGCACGGGGAGATGAACGGCCCCTCGAAGTGGATGCCGGCGAGGTCTCCCTGCTCGGCCAGTTCGGAGAGCAGGCCCGCCTGGGCGGCCAGGATGTCCATGTCGTCGGTGACGGTGGAGGCGACCAGGGTGGTGGTGCCGTGACGGCGGTGGGTGCGGATGCCGTGCAGGACCTCCTCGGCGGTGCCCGAGCTGAACGAGGCCCCGCCCCCGCCGTGGTTGTGCAGGTCGACGAAGCCGGGGACCAGCCAGTGCCCGCTGACGTCGAGGGTCGCGGCGCCCGGCGGGGCGCTGTCCGCGATGCGGCTGCCGTCGACGATCACCTGCCCGCCCGGCACGACCCCCGTGGGCAGCACCACCTGAGCGCCGGTCAGGATCCACGGGGCGTCCTCGCCCGGGGTGCGGCGCTCTCGCTCGATGGCCATCAGGGGGTTACCTCCGCGGTCGTAGAAGTACGGGTCAGGAGATCCCGGGCGAGGAGGCCCGCGCCCAGACAGCCGGCGCCGTCCCCGAGGGCCGCGGGGACGATCGACGGGACCCGCTGGAAGGTGACGCGCCGCCGGACGGCTTCGCGCAGCGGGGTGAACAGGGTCTCGCCCGCCTCGGCCAGCCCGCCGCCGATCACGAGCGTGCCCGGGTCCAGCAGGGTGAGCGCGGTGACCAGCCCGTCGGCGAGCGCGTCGACGGCCTCGCCCCAGACCCGTACGGCGTCGGCGTCGCCGGAGGCGGCGGCCCGCGCGCAGTCGGCCGCGTCCGCCTCCGGGTCCCCGCAGGCCCGCGCCCACGCCTCGCCGACCGCGGCGGCGGACGCGTACCGCTCCAGGCAGCCGCGCTGACCGCACGGGCACGGGGCGCCCCGGGGGCGTACGACGATGTGGCCGATCTCGCCCGCGAAGCCGTGCGCGCCCGCCTCGACCCGGGCGTCCACGCCGATGGCGCCGGCGATCCCGGTGCCGAGCGCGACGAACAGGAAGCGGCTCGCGTCCCTGGCGGCGCCGATGCGGCCCTCGGCGAGCCCGCCGGTGCGTACGTCGTGGCCGAGGGCCACCGGCACGCCGAGCCGCTCGCCGAGCAGGTCGCGCAGGGGGACGTCGCGCCAGCCCAGGTTGGCCGAGTAGACGGCGACGCCGCGGACCTCGTCGACGATGCCGGGCACCGCCGCGCCGACGGCGGCCGGTGGCTCGCCGAACCGCTCCGCGCCCAACGCGCTCAGGTCACCGGCGAATTGGAGGATGCCGTCGACCACCGCGTCGGGTCCGTGCTCGCGTCCGGTCGGCCGCCGGTCCTGGTGCAGCGGTTCGCCGCCCGGACCGATCAGGGCGGCCTTCGTCCCCGTGCCGCCCACGTCGAGAGCGATGACATGTCTCACGGGGACAGTGTGGACCGCCGACCCGAAGAGGTCTAGTCCACTTTCTTGGCGTTCTTGGTGCAGACCTTTAGAGTGCCTTTGGTTTAGTCGTAAAGAAAAGCAGGGTGGGGCGGCAACGGTGGCTCGACGCAGGGCAGGAATGATCGCGGCGGTGTCCGCGCTCGGCATGACGGTGGGCCTCACGGGCTGCGGCAGCGCGGACGCGTCGTCCGATGTGACCCTCAGACTGGTCGCCGCCGACTATGGCGACTCGCCCGCCAACAGCACCAGGAAGTACTGGGACCACCTGGCCCGTGAGTACCAGGCCAAGCACCCCGGCGTCACGGTCGATGTGAGCGTCTACTCCTGGAACGAGGTCGACCGCAAGGTCCGGGAGATGGTCGACGCCGGCGAGGCCCCCGACCTCGCACAGATCGGCTCGTACGCGGACTACGCGGCCACGGGCAAGCTGTACCCCGTCTCCGACCTGCTGTCCATCCCCGTGCAGGCCGACTTCCTGCCCCAGCTCGCCGCGGCGGGTGAGGTGGACCACGCGCAGTACGGCCTCCCGTTCGCCGCCTCCACCCGCGTGCTCTTCTACAACAAGTCCCTCTTCAGCAAGGCCGGCATCACCCCGCCCACCGACTGGAACGACCTGGCCGCCGACGCCGAGGCGCTCAAGGGCCAGGGTGTGCCCTACCCGTACGCGCTGCCGCTCGGCCCCGAGGAGGCCCAGGCCGAGACCCTCCAGTGGCTGCTCGGCGGCGGCAGCCCGGGCTACACCAACGACATCGGCACCTACGCGATCGACGCCCCGCAGAACGTCCGGACCCTCACCTGGCTCAAGGACAACCTGGTCGGCAAGGGGCTGACCGGTCCCGTCGCGCCGGGCGAGCTCAACCGCGCCGACGCCTTCGCCGCCTTCGCCAAGGGCCAGGTCGGCATGATCGACGGACACCCCGGGCTGATGCGGCAGGCCGCCGCGCACGGCGTGAAGTTCGGCACCGTGCCCATGCCGGGGCGCACCGGGAAGGCCGCGGCGACGCTGGGCGTCTGCGACTGGATGATGGCCTTCAAGCAGGAGGACGACCACACCGCGCAGGTCGGCGACTTCCTGGACTTCGTCTACAGCGAGAAGAACGTCCTGGACTTCTCCCGCCGCTCCGGCCTGCTGCCGGTCACCATCGCGGGCTCCGACGCCATGTCCGTCGCCCCTCAGGACAAGGCCCTGCGCCCCTTCCTCGACCAGCTCTCCATCGCCGCGTTCTACCCGGCGGGCAAGACCAGCTGGGCGGACACCAGCGCCGAGATCAAGAAGAACATCGGCCGCGCGGTCGGCCCGAAGGCCGGCCCGGCCGCCGTCCTCAGCGACCTCCAGGCGGACGCGTCCGCCGCGGACAGCCGCTCGCGCGGCGCCTCGGCCCCGGCGTCCTGAGCCGGCTGTCGGTGCCCGGCGTTACCGTTCAGGACATGGAACGGGACGAAGGGCACCGGCCGCGGGACCTCCCCCGGCGCGAACGGGACATCCTCGCCCTGGAACGCCGGGGCTTCGCGGGCCCCGGCGCCAAGGAGCGGGCGATACGCGAGGAACTGGGCCTGGCCCCGGTCCGCTACTACCAACTCCTCAACGCCCTCCTGGACGACGAACGCGCCCTCGCCCACGACCCGGTCACGATCAACCGCCTACGCCGCATCCGCCACAAGCGCCGCGAGGAACGCTGACGCGGGACGCGTGCAGCGCGGAGCCGGGTCCGCGTCACTCGGCCCGCCCCACCGCCCCGAGCGCCGACGCGCGCCGCGATCCCGGGTCCTCGCGTCCGGAAGTCTCCCGCCCGGCCCGGACGCCGAGGGCAGACCGCCGGTGCGGATCGCGCAGCGCGGAAGCCGCCTCCCGGCAGAGGTGCCGCAGCCGGGCAGGCGTCACTCGGCCCGGCACGGGCCAGTCCCGTCGTGGCATGCGTGTGTGGGGCTCGGGGTGGATAGGGTCGGCGTATGGGTAGCCATACGACGGACTCGACCGGCCGCAAGGACCCGTTGCCCACACCGGTGACCCAGGCAGGGCGGGAGGGCCTCGCGGCCCTGCTCGCCAGGCCGCGGCGCGCGGTGATCGGGCTCGACTTCGACGGGACGCTGGCGCCGATCGTGGCCGACCCCGACCAGGCCCGCGCCCACCCCGACGCCGTACCAGCACTCGCCGCGCTCGCCCCGAAGGTGGCCTCCGTCGCCGTGGTCACCGGCCGCCCGGCCGGGGTCGCCGTGCGCAACGGCGGCTTCGCGGGCGTGCCGGGCCTGGAGCACCTCGTCGTCCTCGGCCACTACGGCGCCGAGCGCTGGGACGCCGTCACCAGCACCGTCAGCGCCCCCGCCCCGCACCCCGGCGTCGCCTCCGTGCGCGCCGAACTGCCCGGCTTCCTCGACCGCATCGGCGCCTGGCACGGCACCTGGATCGAGGAGAAGGGGCGCGCCGTCGCCGTCCACACCCGCCGCGCCGAGGACCCGCAGGCAGCCTTCGAGGCGCTGCGCGGACCGCTCGCCGACCTCGCCGCCCGGCACGGCCTGATCGTCGAGCCGGGCCGTATGGTCCTCGAACTGCGCCCGCCCGGCATGGACAAGGGCGTCGCCCTGCTGGAGTACGCCCGCGAGATCGGCGCCGAGTGCGTCCTGTACGCCGGCGACGACCTCGGCGACCTCCCCGCCTACGCCGCCGTCGACAAGCTCCGCTCCGACGGCGTCCCCGGACTGCTCGTGTGCAGCGGCAGCTCCGAGGTGGCCGAACTCGCCGAACGCGCCGACCTGGTGGTGGACGGCCCGGCAGGAGTCGTACGCCTGCTCGCGGCGCTGGCGGATCAGTTGAGCTGACCGGCGGCGAGGCATGCGGCAGGTGGGGTGGCCGCCGGCCGTCGACCCGTGGGGGCTCTGGCCGGAAAGGGACGTACGCCTGCTCAAGGCGCTGGTGGATGAGCTGGGCTGACCGGCCCGGCGTCGAGGGCATGCGTGGCGTACGCCTGCGCAAGCCGCAAGCCGCAAGCCGCAAGCCGCAAGCCGCAAGCCGCAATCCGCAATCCGCAATCCGCAATCCGCAAGCCGCAGCCGCTCGCCGGTCAGCTGGGCTGACTGCCGTCGTCCTGCAGCGCCTGCAGCTGGTCCAGGAACCACTGGGCCGGCGGCAGTGCGGTCGCCGCGGCGGCCAGCCGCTTGGTCCGCTCCGCCCGCTCGCCGGCCGGCATGCCGAGCGCCCGGTGCAGCGCGTCCGCCGTGCCCTGGACGTCGTACGGGTTGACGGTGATCGCGTCCTCGCCCAGTTCCTCGTGCGCCCCGGCCTCCCGCGACAGCACCAGCACGCACCCCTCGTCGGAGACGACCGGCACCTCCTTGGCGACCAGGTTCATGCCGTCCCGGATCGGGTTCACCAGCGCCACGTCCGCCATCCGGTACGCGGCCAGCGAGCGCGCGAAGTCGTCCTTGACGTGCAGCACGACCGGGGTCCAACCCGGCGTCCCGTACTCGGCGTTGATCTCGTCCGCGACCCGCTGCACCTCGTCCGTGTACCTGCGGTACACCGCCAGGTCCTGCCGCGAGGGGTAGGCGAAGGCGACGTGCACCACCCGCCCGCGCCACTCGGGGTGGTCCTCCAGCAGCCGCCGGTACGCCAGCAGCCCGCGCACGATGTTCTTCGACAGCTCGGTCCGGTCCACCCGGACGATCGCCTTCCGCCCCTCGCCGATCTCCGCCCGCAGCGCCGCCATCCGCTCGATCACGTCCGGCCGGTGCGCCCGCTCGCGCAGGAACTCCGCGTCCGCGCCCAGCCCATGCACTCCGATCCGGGTGCCCGAGGGGATGCCGGGGCCGAGGACGGCGTGGCAGCAGTCGGTGAACGCGTCCGCCCAGCGGTGCGTGAGGAAGGCGGCCCGGTCCGCGCCGAGGATCCCGCCGAGCAGCTCGGCCGCGATGTCGTCGGGCAGCATCCGGAAGTAGTCCGGCGGCGCCCACGGGGTGTGCGAGAAGTGGCCGATGCGCAGATCGGGACGCAGCCGCCGCAGCATCCGGGGGACCAGCGCCAGGTGGTAGTCCTGCACGAGGACCGCCGCCCCCTCGGCCGCCTCCTCGGCCAGCGCCTCGGCGAACGCCCGGTTGTAGGCCTCGTACGACGCCCACTGCCGCCGGAACTCCGCGTCGAAGACGGGCTCCAGCGGGGTCTGGTAGAGCATGTGGTGCACGAACCACAGCACCGAGTTGGCGATGCCGTTGTACGCGTCGTCGTACACCGCCGCGTCGATGTCCAGCATCCGTACGCCGGGTTCGGACACCCCGCGCCGCACCGCCTCGCGGTCGCCCTCGCTCAGCGCGGCGCACACCCACAGCGCGTCCGCGTCCGGCCCGATCGTGGAGAGGCCGGAGACCAGTCCGCCCCCGCCCCGCCTGGCCCGCAGCGAGCCGTCCTCCTCGAGCGTGTACGAAACCGGGCCGCGGTTGGACGCGACCAGCACCTCGGCACCGTGCGTTGAAGCCATACGCGTCAACCTAGCCCGGCCCGTAAACCCTCAAACTCGTATACGGCCGCTCGTCGGCGATCAGGCCACCTGGCGCGAGGCGTACTCCGCGATCTCCACCATCGGCGGCCGCTCCTCGGTGTCCACCGAGTAGGTGCGCGGCTCGAAGCCCTCCTCGCCCCGCTCGAACTGGGTGAGCGCGGGACGGACGAGATGCCCGCGGGCCAGCCGCAGCTGCGCGGTCCGGTAGATCGCGGCGGCCATCCGGCCCAGCGCCTGCCCGTCCTGGTGCCGGTGCTTGCGCACCCCGACGTCCACCTGGGCCAGCGCGTCGAGGCCGGCCAGGTGCAGGGCGTCGACCAGCATGCCCAGCTCCACCCCGTACCCCACGGGGAACGGCAGCTGTTCGAGCAGCGAGCGGCGCGCCGCGTACTCGCCGCCGAGCGGCTGCACGAAACCGGCCAGCTGCGGCCAGTGCAGGTTCAGCAGCGGACGGGCCATCAGCTCGGTGACCCGGCCGCCCTGCCCGGCAGCCGAGCCGAGCGGACGGTCGTACATCGCCTTGACCAGGCCCACGTCCGGCTCGGTCAGCAGCGGGCCCACGATCCCCGAGACGAACTCGGAGGAGAACTCCTTCAGGTCGGCGTCGATGAAGCAGACGATGTCCCCGCCGGTGACCAGCAGGGAGCGCCACAGCACCTCGCCCTTGCCCGGGACGGCGGGTATGCGCGGCAGGATCTCGTCGCGGTGCACGACCCGGGCCCCGGCCTCGGCCGCCACCTCCGAGGTGCGGTCGGTCGACCCCGAGTCCACGACGACGATCTCGTCGACGAGCGGGACCTGTTCCATGAGGTCGTGCCGGATCACGGCGACGATGTCGCCGACCGTCTCCTCCTCGTTGAGCGCGGGCAGCACGACGGACACCGTCTGGCCCGTGCGCTGCTTCGCCGCCAGGAGGTGGCGGAGCGGGCGGTCGCTCGCGGCCCAGGAGCGGGTGCTCAGCCAGCGCTCGACTTCTTCCAGCACGGTGCGCGCCTCCTCACTTTCGTGATCACCCCCTGGTGATCTCATTGATCCATAGCGATCCATCTCGCGGTTCGGACGACTATCTCAACTGTCCTGGCCTTCGGTTACAGTCTTGAACAACGCGGATGACCATCGCATGTCGGGGGTCTCCGCCGTTCACAACCGCATACAGCTCATCCAGAGGGGCAGAGGGACACGGCCCGATGAAGCCCCGGCAACCCTCCAGTCGGTACTCGTCTCATGCGGCGAGGCTCCCGGCTAGGGAAGGTGCCAAATCCGTCTCACGGCGAGATGCGTCGTGAGGAAGATGAGGAGAAAGGGCCTCGCCTTTATGGCTGTGCAGACCGTCGCGACCACCACATCGTCCGTCGACCTCGGTCCCGCCGAAGCGCTGAGCTGCCGCGAATGCGGCCACCGGGTACCGCTCGGATCGGTATTCGCCTGCGAGGAGTGTTTCGGCCCGCTGGAGATCGCCTACGACTTCTCGGCGTACGACACCGAGGAACTCCGCGCCCGTATCGAGTCCGGCCCCGCCGACATCTGGCGCTACGCCCCCCTGCTGCCCGTCCCCGCCGACGTGGCCGGCAAGCCCAACATCAACCCCGGCTGGACCAAGCTCGTCCGCGCCGACAACCTGGCGCGCGAACTCGGCGTGACCGGCGGGCTGTACGTCAAGGACGACTCCGGCAACCCGACGCACTCCTTCAAGGACCGCGTCGTCGCCCAGGCCCTGGAGGCCGCCCGCGCCTTCGGCTTCACCACCCTGTCCTGCTCCTCCACGGGCAACCTCGCCGGTGCCGTCGGCGCCGCCGCCGCCCGCGCGGGCCTGCGCTCCTGCGTGTTCATCCCGCACGACCTGGAGCAGGGCAAGATCGTCATGGCCGCGGTCTACGGCGGCGACCTCGTCGGCATCGAGGGCAACTACGACGACGTCAACCGCTTCTGCTCGGAACTGATCGGCGACCCGGCCGGCGAGGGCTGGGGCTTCGTCAACGTCAACCTGCGGCCGTACTACGCCGAGGGCTCCAAGACGTTGGCGTACGAGATCTGCGAGCAGCTCGGCTGGCGGCTGCCCGACCAGATCGTCGTCCCCGTGGCCTCCGGCTCCCAGCTCACGAAGATCGACAAGGGGCTGAAGGAGCTGATCGCGCTCGGGCTGGTCGAGGACCGGCCGTACAAGATCTTCGGGGCGCAGGCCGAGGGCTGCTCACCGGTGTCCACCGCCTACAAGGCGGGCCACGACGTGGTCCGGCCGCAGAAGCCGGACACCATCGCCAAGTCCCTCGCCATCGGCAACCCGGCCGACGGCCCCTACGTCCTCGACATCGTGCGGCGCACCGGCGGCGGCGTGGAGGACGTGACGGACGAGCAGGTCGTCGACGCGATCCGGCTGCTCGCCCGGACCGAGGGCATCTTCGCCGAGACGGCGGGCGGCGTCACGGTCGGCGTGACCCGCAAGCTGATCGAGGCCGGCCTGCTGGACCCGGCGAAGACCACCGTCGTGCTCAACACGGGCGACGGACTGAAGACCCTGGACGCGGTGGCCGGCACGGGGCTCACCGCGACGATCCGTCCTGACCTGGACTCCTTCCGAGAGGCTGGCCTCGTATGAGCGTGACCGTTCGCATCCCCACCATCCTGCGCACCTACACGGGTGGCGCGGCCGAGGTCGCCGCCGAGGGCGCCACCCTCGGCGACGTCATCGCCGACCTGGAGAAGAACCACACCGGCATCGCCGCCCGCGTCCTGGACGACCAGGGCAAGCTGCGCCGTTTCGTCAACGTGTACGTCAACGACGACGACGTGCGCTTCGAGCAGGGCCTTCAGACGGTGACCCCGGAGGGTGCGGGAGTGTCCATCATTCCCGCCGTCGCCGGAGGCTGATCCGGTTACCGGCCGTGCGGCGAATTGCCCCCTCCGTGAGAGAAACGGAGGGGGCAATTCCGCGTGATTGAGCGCGGTACAGTTGGGGAACGCACTCCCGCCCGCCCGGGGCAGAAGCCCCGGATTCTTGCCGCACACCCGACAAGAAGCAGCCAAACTGCACTTACTCTTCGCGGCATTTGTGACTTTCGCGGGGTCCGACTTGCCCTGAATTCCAGGGAATTCTCGCCATATTCCGGATCGAGTCCGTCCAGAATTCTCGTCCGATTGACCTGTTGCAGACGGCAGTTGGGCAGATACATTCAGCCGCGGTCGACGCGTTCCGGCGCACGCCCCCGACCGATTGGGGGGCGAGGTCTGACCCGGGTCCGCGAAGGGTGGATCTGTGCAAGGGCCAGTAATAGGGGAGTTAGGCATGGCTCAGGGCACCGTCAAGTGGTTCAACGCGGAGAAGGGCTACGGCTTCATCGCGGTCGACGGTGGTGCGGACGTCTTCGTCCATTACAGCGCCATTCAGATGGACGGTTACCGCACCCTGGAAGAGGGCCAGCGGGTCGAGTTCGAGATCTCGCAGGGCCAGAAGGGTCCGCAGGCCGACATGGTTCGCGTCACCGCCTGAACATTCTTGTCGCGAAGGGCCCGCACCCGGGTGGGTGCGGGCCCTTCGTCGTGCCCGCCTCGTCGTACCTGCCTCGTGCCCGCCTCGTGCCCACCTCGTCGTGCCCGCCCTGCCGTGCCGCCGTCGGCCGACGCGCCGGGGTGCGTGACTGAGTGCGCCTCAAACACCGATAGCCGCTTGCACTCGACCATGCCGAGTGCTAATCATTGCGTTAGCACTCTGAAGGTGAGAGTGACAACGAAGGACCGGGTCGGTGAGGCCCGCAGGCCGGGTGGGGCAAGGAACCACGCGGCATGCGAGCCGTCCGTCGCGGGCGCGGGCGCGGTCCGAAGTAATCACCCCCAGTCCTGGAGGGACCACTTCACATGGCCAAGATCATCGCGTTCGACGAGGAGGCGCGGCGCGGCCTCGAGCGCGGCATGAACCAGCTCGCGGACGCCGTCAAGGTGACGCTCGGCCCCAAGGGCCGCAACGTCGTCCTCGAGAAGAAGTGGGGCGCCCCCACGATCACCAACGATGGTGTGTCCATCGCCAAGGAGATCGAGCTCGAGGACCCGTACGAGAAGATCGGCGCCGAGCTGGTCAAGGAAGTCGCCAAGAAGACGGACGACGTCGCCGGTGACGGTACGACCACCGCGACCGTTCTCGCCCAGGCCCTGGTCAAGGAAGGCCTGCGCAACGTCGCCGCCGGCGCCAACCCGATGGCCCTCAAGCGCGGTATCGAGAAGGCCGTCGAGGCCGTCTCCGCCGCCCTCCTCGAGCAGGCCAAGGATGTCGAGACCAAGGAGCAGATCGCTTCCACGGCCTCCATCTCCGCCGCCGACACCCAGATCGGTGACCTCATCGCCGAGGCCATGGACAAGGTCGGCAAGGAAGGCGTCATCACCGTCGAGGAGTCGCAGACCTTCGGGCTCGAGCTCGAGCTCACCGAGGGCATGCGCTTCGACAAGGGCTACATCTCGGCGTACTTCGCCACCGACATGGAGCGTATGGAGGCCGTCCTCGACGACCCGTACATCCTGATCGCCAACTCCAAGATCTCCTCGGTCAAGGACCTGCTCCCGCTGCTGGAGAAGGTCATGCAGTCGGGCAAGCCGCTGCTGATCATCGCCGAGGACGTCGAGGGCGAGGCCCTGTCGACCCTGGTCGTCAACAAGATCCGTGGCACCTTCAAGTCGGTCGCCGTCAAGGCCCCCGGCTTCGGTGACCGCCGCAAGGCCATGCTCGGAGACATCGCCATCCTCACGGGCGGCGAGGTCATCTCCGAGGAGGTCGGTCTCAAGCTGGAGAACGCCTCCCTGGACCTCCTGGGCCGCGCCCGCAAGGTCGTCGTCACCAAGGACGAGACCACGATCGTCGACGGCGCCGGCTCCTCGGAGCAGGTGCAGGGCCGCGTGAACCAGATCCGCGCCGAGATCGAGAACAGCGACTCGGACTACGACCGCGAGAAGCTGCAGGAGCGCCTGGCGAAGCTCGCCGGCGGTGTCGCGGTCATCAAGGCCGGTGCCGCCACCGAGGTGGAGCTCAAGGAGCGCAAGCACCGCATCGAGGACGCCGTCCGCAACGCGAAGGCCGCCGTCGAGGAGGGCATCGTCGCCGGTGGTGGCGTGGCCCTGCTGCAGACCACCCCGGTCTTCGAGAAGCTGGAGCTCGAGGGTGACGAGGCGACCGGCGCCAACGCCGTGAAGCTCGCCCTGGAGGCCCCGCTCAAGCAGATCGCCGTCAACGGTGGTCTCGAGGGTGGCGTCGTCGTGGAGAAGGTGCGCAACCTGCCCGTCGGCCACGGTCTGAACGCCGCGACCGGCGAGTACGTCGACCTGGTCGCCGAGGGCATCATCGACCCGGCGAAGGTGACCCGTTCCGCGCTGCAGAACGCCGCCTCCATCGCCGCGCTGTTCCTCACCACCGAGGCCGTCATCGCCGACAAGCCCGAGAAGGCCGGCGCGGCCGCTCCGGGCGGCATGCCGGGCGGTGACATGGACTTCTGATCGACCTGAGGGTTGATCGGCGTCCTTATCGCTTCGAGGGCGGCACCCCCTGACTGTCCAACAGGACAGGGGGTGCCGCCCTCGGGCGTGTCCGGGGTCGTGTCAGGGTCGTGTCCGGCATCACACGGGGACGTGCGCGGGCCGCGGAATGCGTGGGACCGCACCGGCGGTTGAACTTGTTTAAGAGGGTGCAACAATGCGCACGCACATACCCGCCGGTTAACTCCGCAACCCCCGCACTCACGAGGAGCCCCCACGTGACCGTCACCACGCCCGCCGCCGCGTCCCGCGCCGCGGAGATCCTGTCCCGCCCGATAGCGCTCAACGGACTCACGGTCCCCAACCGCATCGCGATGGCCCCGATGACCCGTCAGTTCTCCCCGGGCGGCGTCCCGGGCGAGGACGTGGTCTCGTACTACTCCCGCCGCTCCGCCGCCGGTGTCGGCCTGGTCATCACCGAGGGCACGTACGTCGGCCACGACTCGGCCGGCCAGAGCGACCGCGTCCCTCGCTTCCACGGCGAGGAGCAGCTCGCGGGCTGGGCGAAGGTCGCCGACGCGGTGCACGCCGCGGGCGGCACGATCATGCCGCAGCTGTGGCACGTCGGCATGGTGCGCAGGGCGGGCGAACCGCCGTTCGCCGAGGCTCCCGCGGTCGGTCCCTCCGGCCTGTTCAAGGCGGGCGCCGAGGTGACCGGCAAGGCCATGACGCAAGCGGACCTGGACGACGTCGTCGCCGCGTTCGCCGAGTCCGCCGCCGCCGCCGAGCGCATCGGCATGGACGGCGTCGAACTCCACGGCGCCCACGGCTACCTCCTCGACCAGTTCCTGTGGGAGGGCACCAACCGCCGCACCGACGCCTACGGCGGCGACCCGGTGGCCCGCACGAAGTTCGCCGCGGAGATCACGGCCGCCGTCCGCGCCGCGGTCTCCCCCGACTTCCCGATCCTCTTCCGCTTCTCGCAGTGGAAGCAGCAGGACTACGACGCCCGGCTCGCCGAGACCCCGGAGGAGCTGGAGGCCATCCTCACCCCGCTCGCCGCCGCCGGCGTCGACGCCTTCCACGCCTCCACGCGCCGCTACTGGGTCCCCGAGTTCGAGGGCTCCGACCTCAACCTGGCAGGCTGGACCAAGAAGCTGACCGGCAAGCCCACCATCACCGTCGGCTCGGTCGGCCTCGACGGCGACTTCATCAAGGCCTTCGTGGGCGAGGGCGCCCCGGCGGCGAACATCGACAACCTCCTGGACCGCCTGGAGCGCGACGAGTTCGACATGGTCGCGGTCGGCCGCGCGCTCCTCCAGGACCCGGAGTGGGCCGCGAAGGTCCTGTCCGGCCGCTTCGACGAACTGGCGGCGTACGACGCGGGGGCGCTGCGCTCGCTGAGCTGAGTGTGCTGTGTGTACGTGGGCGGCGCCCCGGGACCGGTGGGCGCCGCCCCTGTGGTGCTCGGGGTGTCAGCCGGCGTACTTCTTGAGCGTCTCGGTTTCGAGGGTGATGTTCACGGGGGTGGGGAGTTCGACGATCGCGCCCCAGGTGTAGGTGAGGGCCTGCTGGTACCGGCCGTCCTTCGGCTCGCTGTACACGGTGACCGCGAGGTGGTCCCGGTCGATGAGGAGGTACACCGGGATGTCGGCCTCCGCGTAGCCGATGGGCTTGTCGACGCGGTCGCGCCGGTCGGTGTCGCGGTCGCGCGACGTGACTTCGACGACCATGAGAACGCCATCCGGGTCGGCCCACTCGCCGCCCTGGGCGATGAAGTGATCGAGTGGCGCTGCTCTTCGAAGTCCTCTCGGGACATCTGCGGGTGCCGGGTGCCAAAGGTCATGGTGGGCTCGCCTCCTTCCCACCATCGTGCCCCGGCTGTTTGCTTCCCGACCGTTGGAGCGGTCATAGGCGTGGCCTTTCTCGGCGGTCGACCATGGCTGCGCGGGCCGCGGCGGCGTGGGAGCGAACGGCTTTGGAGGACAGAGCGGAAGGGCGGGGCAGGGCGGCGGTATCGCCCCGGCATACGCCGCAGATGCCGCCCGGCAGGGCCTCCGGACGGCCCGGGGTTCCGCACTTCGCGCACTCCAGTACGCGGAGGGGTGGGGGTGGGGTGGGCTCTGGTTCGGGTGGGAGCTTGTCCTTCAGGCGGCGGGCCACGAGGGCGGCTGGGCTGTGGACTGGGGTGGGCAGGCCGGCGGTCAGGGCGCGTAGTACGTCGTCCTCGGTGGCACCTCGGGTGAACCACTCGACCACGAGAGGTGCGAGTTCCGAGCAGGAGGCATGGGACAGCGACAGCACCGGGGCGCTGCGGCCGAGGGCCGCGAGGAGGACGTAGGCGCGGGACCGGGTAGGGGGCCTCCGGGTAGGTGGCGGCTCCTGCGGTACGGCGCCCCGGGTGAACGCCGCCCACCAGCCGTCGTCGCGTGCGGTGCGGGACCACCACGTTCGGGTGATCCAGTGCTGGCTGCCCGAGTCGGCCAGGTGCTCGCGACCTCGGCGCAAGTGGCCTGCCCGCTGAAGGTTGTTGAGGGCGGTGCGCAGGGCGCATTGGCCGTACGGGAGGTGCTTGGCCAGCGTCTTCACGGATACGTCGGCGCCGTTGGGGAGGCGGTCGATGTACGCAGCGATGGCGGCTTCGCGGGGTGGGAGGTGCGCGAAGTCGGTCGCGGTGCCGGGGAGTTGGCCGGGTGCCGTGCGCTTTCCGTAGCCGGGGTTGGCCATCGGGTGCGGGAGGGCGTGCGCGGAAGGGACGGCAGCACTAAGCTGGGTAACAGCCATGGGATCGAAATTGTCCTTCGATCTTGTCGGTGAGCCCCCGCAGGTGTTGCTAGCACCTGACGGGGGCGTTCTTGTGCGGCACGCTAGCCGCTAGTGACTGTGCGTGGCAAGCCGGTCGCGTCAAGTCAACTCGCCGGGAGGGTGGGTGGGTTGAAGCCCACCGCCCATTCCAAACAAAGAGGGCTCGGGGCTTGGGGCTTGAGCTTCGGGGCGGTGGTCGGTCAGCCGTGCTTGAGGTTCTCGACGAAGGCCGTCCACACCTCGGCCCGGAACGCGAGCTTCGGGCCGAGGGGGTTCTTGGAGTCGCGGACGGGGACGAGGGTGGGGTGGCCGGAGCCGACTTCCAGGCAGTCGCCGCCGTCGCCGCCGCTGTACGTCGACTTGTACCAAGTGGCCGTGCTCAGCTCGTATTCATGGGTGGTGTTCTCCATGCTCGTAATCCTGCGCCACCGACTCGATCAGGGCCAGGGAGTCTGGCGGTGAAAGGGCGGCTGCCTGGAGGAGGCTGAACATCAGATGGTGACGTGCAACCGTGGCCGGGTCGTCCAGCAGCTTCCCCATGTCAGGCGCCTCGGCGAAGGAAAGCGGGGGCGCATCCTCGAACTCCATGAGTTTCAGAGTGCCGTGCATTGCTGCGTGCGCCCCGGCGCCGAATGACAGCACCTGCATGATGATCCGGTGCCGGCGCGCCAGGTCCGCCACGTGATACAAGGCTTCCGCCATCACCGCACCGCCACCGACCTCCCGTCGGAGCACGGCCTCGTCCAGGACCGCCCACAACAAGGGGGTTGTTGGATCGTCGAGGAGGTGTGTGCGTTCGAGTCGGGTCACCACGAGGGTCTCGATGACGGCGTCCGGCGCTGTCGGCTGATACGCGCGGAACACCGCCTCCGCGTACGCCCGCGTCTGTAGTAGCCCCGGGATCAGGAGCTGCGCGTACTGCCTGATCGAAGTGGCGACCGCCTCGGCTTCCGCCGCTTCCGCGAAGTGGTCGGGGTACTTGCTCTTGGCGAGAGCCCGACAGTTGCGCTCGAAGAAGCCGCCCGTGTCGAGGATCTCGTCTATCTGGACCGCGAGTTCGAGCTGGAGTCGCCGCGTCCCGGTCTCCAGCTGACCGATGAACGACCCGCTCACGAAGAGCGGTTCGCCCAGTTCGGCCTGGCTGAGCCCCTTCCGTTCGCGAGCGTGGCGCAATTCGGCACCCAGCAGGGCGCGCGGTGATGACGACGGATCGAGGTCCTTCGGTCCTGGCATGGCAACTCCCAGTCACACAGGAAGGGTTGTTGGAACGCCGTATCTGGCCAGGTTAGAGCCGGGTCGGACACGCTGGGTGGTGAATTTCAATACTCAGCGTTGAGGTGGTCGCGGATGGAGATGACGTCGAGTAAGCGAGTACGGCCCACCGAGGAGGTGGTCGAGGAGTTGCGGGCGGCACTCACCGGGGTCGGCGTCGTACTGCCGTCGCTGACCGTGGACCCGGTCACAGGCGCGAGCGACGAGCCGTTCGCCCTGGTCTCTCTCGGGCGCTGCAATGTCGGCACCGCGCAGAGACTGACCGCCGTGCTGCGCGGCCTCGCGGGCGGTGAGGCGTGACCGAGGAGTACGTGATCGACGTACGGGACGGGCGGCTTGGCCAGGTCATGGGGCGCGAGGGCGGATACGTGCAACTGCGGCCCGTCGGGGGCGGGTGTGAGTGGGACTGTCCCCCGGAGGCGCTCGGCGAGGCGTCGCCGGGGGACGTGCTGCGGGCGCGGGTGCGGCGGGTCAACTGGGAGGGCAGGCTGCCGTGACCGCCGGGCGGGCGGCTACATATTCCCCATCGGTTCGATGTCCACCTTCACCGGCGTCCCCCAGACGCGGAGTACCTCGTAGTCGGTGAACTCGTGGACCAGCCGGTAGGCCATGCCTGAGCGGGGGGTTCTGCGCTCGGCGGTGAGGTAGCGCTCGGCCTCCTGGCGGTCTCGGCGGGGGGTGCCGCAGAGCTGCCAGGACTGGCCGTTCCACACCTCCGGGAGCCAGCGCTGCTGGGGCTGGGGGCGGTCGGCGCTGAGGCCGTAGCGGGACTGGGTGCGCTCGGCCGACTCGGGGGCGCGGGGGCGGGCGTAGGTGTCGTTGACCTCGCTGCGGCGGGCGGAGCGGCGGCGGGTCTCGCAGAGGAGGCACAGGTCCGGGGCGTCCTTGTCCACCGGTCCGCCCGGGTGCTCGGGGCAGCGGGTCGTGGGTGCGGCCGTGGTCACCGTTTCGTCGAGCAGGTCCAGGGCGCGCTTGAGGTCCGCCTTGACCTCGTGCAGCTTCGCGTCGGGGGTCTCGGCGGTCAGGGTCTCCCCGTGCTCGCCGAGTAGGCGCAGGGCCCGGCCGAGGGCGGTCAGCTGTGCGTGGTTCATGGGTCCACGATCGCATGGGGCACCGACAGTACCGCCACCCCGCTGCCCCTCCCTATACTCGCCATGCCCATGACTTGTTTGAACAAGTCATGGGCATGTCGGTGCCCGGCGACACCCTGGTGTTCACCCCGACGTACCGACTCGTAGCTACCGTCCGTATGCCGTAAACCCGTGGGCCCCCACCCGCGGCCCCGGGTTTCCCTCACCCCAGGAGGCAGATGTGACCACGCGTCGCTTCAGGCTCGCCACCGCTTTCGCGGCGACAGCCCTGCTCGTAGGCGGCTTCGCCGCCCAGTCGGCCCAGGCCCAGCCCCTACAGCAGACGGCCGGCGCCGCACCCGCCGCGACCGCCGGCTCCTCACTCTCCGTCTTCGCCTGGAACGTCGACCTCGTGCCCGAGGCCGTCGACGCCGCGGTCAAGGGGAAGGCCGCGGAGCGCACACCCGTCATCGAGGACATCGTCCGTAAGCACAACGCCGACGTCGTCGTGCTGGACGAGCTGTTCAACCACACCTCCACCGACGACATCAACGCAAAGCTGGCGGACCTCTACCCGTACCGCACCCCCGTCGTGGGGCAGGTCTGCTCGGGCGGCGGATGGAACGGGATCAGCGGCGACTGCTCCAACAACCCCCTCGTCTTCAACGGCGGGACGATGATCCTGTCCAAGTACCCGATCACCGCCCAGTACGCCCACGTCTTCACCAACTCCACCTCCGGAACGTGGGACTACAACGCCAACAAGGGCGGGGTCCTGGCGCAGATCGACAAGAACGGCACGAAGTCCTGGGTCGTCGGCACCCACCTCCAGGCCGACCAGACGTCGAGCGCCTCCACCGATACCACCCAGGCCACACGCCTCGCCCAACTGCGTGAGATCCGAAGCTGGGTCGACGGGATCGCCGGTACGTCCGCGCCGGTTCTCCTCGGCGGCGACCTCAACGTCGAGTACTACGGCGGCCAGGCGCGCGGCGACTACGCCAACGCGCAGAGCGCCGTCGGCGGGCCGCTCGGCACTCCGGCCACCGACCCGACCCAGACCCTGATGACCATGGACTGCCGGGTTTCCGGGTGGTGCCAGTACATGTCGGGCGTCGAGTCCTTCCCGCGCGACTACCACGACAGCCTCGACTACATCGGCTACCTCAACGCCCCGGGCCGTCCCACCCCGGCCGCGCTTCCCCGCGTCGTCGCCGACTTCGACCCGCAGAGCGGCTGGACCGAGGGCCAGACCGACACGAACGCGCCCAGCGACCACTACCCGGTCGAGGCCACGTTCCAGCTTGGCTGAGACGCCGTCTCCGAGAAGCTGAGACGCCACCGCGCTTCATCCCTGCTCCGAGGGGTGGAGCGTGCCCGGCTGTAGGTGGACGTACGTGGCCGCGAAGCCGACCGCGTACCCCGTGAACAGGCCGCCCGCGTAGATCCCGACGGCGAGGGCCGGGCCCTGGTTTCCGGACAGGAGCGGGAACAGGGCCCAGCCCGAGGGGCCGATGGCGGTGGAGCCGACCTTGTCGCCGAGCATCGAGAAGAACCCGACGAAGGCACCGCCCGCCGCGCCGCCCGCGCACGCCGTGACGAAGGGGCGGCCCAGGGGGAGCGAGACGCCGTAGATCAGGGGTTCTCCGACGCCCAGCAACCCTGCGGGGAGCGCCGACTTGATCGTCGTACGCAGCGAGGTGTCGTGGCGCAGGCGGACGTAGACGGCAAGAGCCGCGCCTACCTGACCCGCGCCCGCCATCGCCAGGATGGGCAGCAGAACCGTGTAGCCCTGCTGCTCGATGAGGGTGGTGTGGATGGGGATGAGAGCCTGGTGCAGGCCCAGCATCACCAGGGGGAGGAAGAGGCCGCCCAGGATCAGGCCCGCCAGGACACCCGTGTTGTCCAGCAGCCAGTTCGCCCCCGTGCCGATGGCCGCCGAGAGCTCGCCCGCCGCGTACATGAGGCCGTAGAGCGTGACCAGGCCGGTGAGGAGAACCGTGACGGTCGGGGTGACCAGGACGTCGAGCGCGTCCGGTAGGCGGCCGCGGATCCACCGCTCCACGTACGTCCCGAGCAGTGCCGCCGCCAGTGCGCCGAGCGCGCCGCCCTGGCCGGGTGCCGGGGTCATGCCGAACACCGTCACCTTCGCCACCCCGGCGTAGACGATGATGGCCGCGATCGCCCCGCCGAGCACGGGCGTCCCGCCGAACTCCTTCGCCGTGTTGTAGCCGACGAAGACCGGGATCAGCACCATGAAACCGGAGGCGATGGCGGCGAGGGCCGGGGTGACGCCCGGCAGCCAGCCCAGGTTGACCAGCAGGCCGTTCAGGCCCGCGATCACGCCGCAGCCGATCAGGGCCGGGATCAGCGGGACGAAGATGTTCGCGATGCGGCGGAGGAGGATCTTTCCGGGCGTGGCGTTGCGCTGACGCTGGGACGCTCGCAAGTACGCGCCTTTGGCGGCCAGTTCGGCCGCCGTCCCGGGCGGCTCCGCCGCGAGCAGTGCCTCGAAGGCCGGGGTGACCCGGGCGACCGTCCCCGGGCCCAGCACGATCTGGTACGTCTCGTCGTCCGCGACCACGCCGAGCACCGCGGGTAGTGCGCGCAGCGCCTCCTCCCGGACCAGGCCCCTGTCCCGCAGGCCCAGCCGCAGCCGGGTCATGCAGTGGGCGACGGAGACGACGTTCGCGGGGCCGCCGACGAGGGGGAGGATCGCCTCGGCAGTGAGGCTGTCCTTGCTGTCGTTGCTGTCCATGTTGTCCGGTGTGCGCACCCCCTGAGGGTGCGGTTCAGCCGGTCGCCGCTGCCAGCGCGGCGCGCAGATGGCCGCCGCTCTCCTCCAGAAGGCGGGCGGCCGTCGGGCCGTCGACCCCGCTCAGGACGATCAGGATCGCGTTCTTCACCTCGCCGCCCGTCGCGGTGAGGGCCGCCTCGATCTCCTCGTCCGCCGCGCCGGTGGCCAGGGCGACGATCCGGCGCGAGCGGGCCCGGAGCTTGTCGTTCGAGGCGCGCACGTCGACCATCAGGTTCCCGTACGTCTTGCCGAGGCGGATCATCGTGATCGTCGACAGCATGTTGAGCACCAGCTTCTGCGCCGTCCCGGCCTTCAGACGGGTGGAGCCGGTGAGCAGCTCCGGTCCGACGACCACCTCGATGCCGTGCTCGGCGGCCGCCGCGAGCGCGCTGCCCTCGTTGCAGGACAGGCCGATCGTCAGGGCGCCGAGGGCGCGGGCGTGCACGACGGCGCCGACGGCGTAGGGGGTGCGGCCGGACGCGGAGACGCCGACCACCGTGTCGTCGGGGTCGAGGCCCAGCCCGTCGAGGTCCCTCCGGGCCAGCTCCGGGGAGTCCTCCGCGCCCTCGACCGAGGTGACCAGGGCCTGCGGGCCGCCCGCGATCAGGCCGACGACCTGGGCGGGCTCGGTGTTGAAGGTGGGCGGGCACTCGGAGGCGTCCAGCACACCGAGCCGGCCCGCGGTGCCCGCGCCCGCGTAGACCAGACGCCCGCCGCGGGCCATGCGCGCGGCGACGGCGTCGATGGCGGCCGCGATCTGCGGAAGCCGCGCGGCGACGGCGGCGGGGACGCCCGTGTCCTCGCCGTTCATCAGCCGCGCGATCTCGACGGTGGGCAGCCGGTCGATCTCGGCGAGCTCGGGCCGGAACGCCTCGGTGGTCAGCGACTCCAACTCGGCGCGGAGGCCATGAGGGTGGGACGTGGAAGTCATGGGGCGGCTCTCTCGGGTGGGCATTCAAGTGCGGGTCGGTGCAGCCAACTCAGGGGCGCGGGGAACTGCCCGACCAGCCACATCGGACCCGCAGATCCACACAGCAGTTACCCCTACGGTCTATCGCGGCGAACTCCGGTGCCTGTGTGCCAAGGCTTCATAAGAAGCGGCCAAAGCCGGCGCGGCCGACTCGTACGTCCGCTGCGCCACCCCGATGAACAGGCAGTCCACCACGAGCAGCTGACTCGTCCGGGAGGACATCGCGGCGGGCCGCAGCTCGCTCTCGCGGGAGGTGGACGTCGTCAGCACGTGGTCGGCGTACTGCGTCACCGGCGAGTCGGGCCGGCCGGTGATCGCGACGGTGGTCGCCCCGTGCTCGAAGGCGACCCGGAGCGGTTCGATGACGTCGCCGGTCGACCCGGAGTGCGTGATCGCGATGGCGACGTCGCCCGCCCGCAGCTGCACCGCGTTCGTCACGGCGAGGTGGGGATCGCTGTGCGCGTGGGCTATCAGGCCTATCCGCAGCAGCTTCTGGGTGAGGTCCTGGGCGACCAGTCCCGAGGCCCCGATCCCGTACACGTCGGTCCGCCGGGCGCCGGTCAGCGCGGTGACGGCCGCGCCGAGCTGCGCGGTGTCGAGGCCGGCGGCCGTGTCGGCGAGGGTCTGCTGCTCGTCGTAGGCGAGCTTGGCGACCACGTCGGCGATCGGGTCGTCGACGGCGATGTCGGTGGTGAGGGCGGGCGCGCGGCCGGACTGCTGCTGGGCGGCGAGACCGGCCAGGGCCAGGCGCAGGTCGCGGTAGCCGGGGTACCCGAGCAGGCGGGCGGTGCGGACCACGGTGGCCTCGCTGGTGCCGGTGAGCTCGGCGAGGCCGGTGACCGTCAGGGCGGAGCAGCCCGCCGGGTCCTTCGCGACGGCCTCGGCGACGCGCTGCATGGAGCGGGTCATGGACGGCGCGAGCGTGCGCACCTTGGCGGCGAGGGCGGCCGGGGCCGGGGGCGTGCTGTGGGGGCCGGGGGCGCCCGGGGCGCTCGGACCGCCCGGGGTGCCGAAAATTTCCTTCACGTCCTGGGTCACCTGTGAAAGATATTTTCGGCTCGGTGCCGGGGTCAAGAGCGCGCACAATGGGACCATGGAGCCCGTAAGTCCCCTGGAGCTGGCACTGCACGCCGCGCGCGCCCTCGTACTCGCCGATCTGATGGCGGGTGATGTCGCCGAGGCGGACGTCGTCTCCCTGGTCGAGGACTCCGTCGTCCAGCGGCGGTGGTGGGTCGAGCAGTGGCCGGACGGTTCGGCGTACCTGGCCGGACTGGTCGCGCAGGACGTGCAGGACGCGCTGCTCGACCGGTACGGACGCTGGCCGCTGTGCCCGGTGTGCGGCTCCGGAGACCCGCACGCGCTGGAGGTCGAACCGGAGCTCGGACCCGACCCGCACTGGGTGTGCCACCAGGCGGGCGTGAAGGTCGCGCCGGTGGGGGAGTTGGGGCAGGCCACGGGCCGCGCCCCGGGCGGGGGCGCGATCTCGTGAGGCGCTCGTGACGGTGTACATCGACCCGCCCTCCTGGCCCGGCCACGGACGGCTGTGGTCGCACCTCGTGAGCGACGTCTCGTACGACGAACTGCACGCGTTCGCCGCCGCCTTGGACGTGCCCCGGCGCGCCTTCGAGCGCGACCACTACGACATCCCCGCACGCCGGTACGCCGACGCGGTGGCCGCGGGCGCGGTGGAGGTCAGCAGCCGCGAGGTGGTACGGCTGTTGCGCCGCGCCGGTCTGCGCCGCCCCAAGGGACTGGTCCGACGGGGACTGATGGTGCCGGGCCGCGACTCCTAGGACAGGCCCTGGCTAGGACAGGCCCTGGCCGACCTGGTCGCCGCCGCCCTGGAGTTCGTACGTCAGGAACTCCTCGCCCGCGCCCACCTGCCGGAAGCCCGCCCGCAGGACGACCGCCTGCGAGGGGATGTTGGCCCGCTCGACGACCGCGAACAGCTGCCGTACGTCCTCTCGCGCCAGCGCCCAGTCGGCCAGGGCGCGCAGGCCCTCGGTGGCGTAGCCCTGGCCGCGGGCGGTCTCGGCGAGGTCGTAGCCGATCTCGACGCGGCCGTCCTCGTCCGGCGCCGAGTGGAAGCCCATGCCGCCGACCGCGCGGCCGTCCTCGTGCCGGACGAGCGCGAACATCCCGAACTCGGGGCGGTGGACGCCCTCTTCGTACGCCTTCACCGTCATGCCGGCGGCGTCGCGCGTGCCCTCGTACGGCCCGTCCTCGATCCAGTCGAACCCGCCGTCGCCGCCGATGCGCAGATCGCGCGCGGCGGCGGGGCGCACCCCGACCAGGGTGAGGCGCTCGGCCGGGATGACGAGGTTGTTGTTCCAGCGCCACTCGGTGACCGGGGCGCGGGAGGGCAGTTCGCCGCGGCCGGTGGCCCACAGCAGGGTCGGCCAGGGCGCCGGGCCGGGCCGGACGTGCGGGAAGAGATGGGTGAGCACGGACTCGGCGAGCTCGTCGGAGGGCGCGTAGGAGAGGCCGAGGCCCTCGGCGATGTCGTGCGTGTGCAGCAGCGCCTCGGCGACGCCCATCGCGGCGAAGCCGGTGCGGTCCGCGCTGCGGAAGGGGTACGGGTGGAAGGCGCGGACGAGGGGCGGGGTGGTGCGGACGGCGGCGGCCAGCAGGGCGCCGGTCGTCTCGATCACGTGCAACAGCCCCGCGTTGCCGGTGCCCTCGTCGAGGGCGATCTCGAAGGGGACGTAGGCGTCCTGGGGGCGCCCGGCGAGCTGGCCGGCGTAGGCGATGAGGTCGCTCGCGATGTGTTCGGCCGTCTCGCGGCAACTCCAGTCCAGCCGCCCGGCCTTCACCGCCCGCCAGTCCCGCTCCACCGCGGTGCGCAGCAGCGCCGTACAGTCCGCGACCGCCTCTTCGACCTGTTCCCCGCCCATGGCACGCATGGCCCGCACCCTATGCGGACGGCTCGTCGGAGGTCGACAGCATTTCCAGTTCGGCGTTCATGTTGTAGCGGGCGGTCGCCTCCCACTTCTCCTCGCCATACGGCGTCCTGAACAGCCGGGGGAGATCGAGGAGTTCGCGCAGGACGGCGGAACGGCCGGTGCGGAAGGCGTCGTTGGGGACGAAGTGGTACTCGTCGCGGACGGCCACGGTGTAAGCCGCGTACGCCGACGGGGGCGCGGCGAGGATCGCGAGATCGGCGTCGCACAGCACCTGGCCGTTGCGGTCGTCCGGGGCCGGGTCGTGGGTGCGGGTGAGCCGGACGAGCCGGGCGACCTCGGCGACCTTCCCGGCCGGGACGCCGGCTTCGGTGAGGGCGCGTTCGGCGAGGCGGGCGGAGCGTTCCTCGTTCTCGGAGCGCTCGGGAAGGTACACGGCGTCGTGGAACCAGGCGGCCAGCCGGACGAGGTCCGGGTCGTCCGCGTACTCCGCCAGCGCGTCGACGTGGTCGAGGACGGCGGTGAGGTGCGCGAGCGAGTGGTAGTGCCGCTGCGGCTCCTGCCAGCGGTCGAGAAGGTGGTCGGCGTACGGCGCCGGGTCCGGGCCTTCGGCGGAGCCGCGGGCTCCGTCCAGGGCGCGGGTCCAGCGGGTGCGCAACGTGTCGAGGTCGGCCATGGGGTCATTGTCGCGCGGCGAGGCGATCTCGCGGGCGCGGTGGGTACGGGCGTACGGTGGCGAATTGGCCTAGACCTGTAGACGCTCCTGGAGGTGATCGCCCTCGACGCCGAGGACGCGGTCGCCGCGCGGGCCGGAGGCGCGGACCGGCTCGAAGTCGTCCGCGACATGGCGGCCGACGGGCTGAGTCCCTCGGTCCGGACGGTCGCCGCGATCCGGGCGGCCGTGGACATCGACCTGCGCGTGATGCTGCGGCTCGGGGACGGGTTCGCGGCGGGGGACGTGGGGCGGCTGGTGGGGGTGGCGAGCGAGCTGAGGGAGGCGGGCGCCGATCAGTTCGTGCTCGGGTTCCTGGACGACGGCGGCCAGGTGGACCTGGGAGCGGTGGAGCGGGTCGTCGGGGCGCTGGACGGGTGCCGGTGGACCTTCCACCGCGCGATCGACCGGGCCGCCGACCGCGACGCCCTGCGACGGCAACTGGCCGGACTGCCCGGCCTGGACGCCTATCTCACCGCGGGATCGGCGTCCGGCGTGGAGCTGGGGATCGACACGCTGGTCGCCGAGGCGGCGCGCGGCGGCGAACCCGGGTACGAGCAGCGGATCGTGGCGGGCGGGGGACTGCGGCTCGGCCATGTGCCGCGGCTGCGGGCCGGCGGGATCGAGGCCTTCCACATCGGCGGGGCGGCCCGTCCCGACGGCTGGACGGGACCGGTCTGCGCGCAGGCCGTCGCGCGGTGGCGGGCGACACTGGACTGCGGCGCCTAGCGTGCCCGCGGCGCCGCAGTCGTCTACTTCTACTTCTACTTTTACTTCTACTTCTACTTCTACTTCGCGAGCTGCGGCGGCAGCGCGGTCGCGTGCGTCACGATCAGGCCCGAGACGGCTCGGGTCAGGGCGACGTACAGGCGGCGCAGGCCGGTGCGTTCGTCCGGTTCGCCGTCGACCACCGCCTGCGGTTCGTCGAGGACCACGTAGTCGTACTCCAGGCCCTTGGCGAGCGAGGCGGGGACCAGGGTCAGCCGGGTCCGCGCGGTGGTCTCCTCGCCCGGGGCGAGATGCGCGATCCCGGCCGCCGTCAGGGCCTCGGCGAGGGCCGGGATCCGTGCGTCGGCGGCGATGAGACCCGTCGAGCCCTCGTTGCGGAGCAACTCCTCGCAGGCGGCGACCACTTCGGCGGTATCTGTGATCGGGCGGAGGTCGAAGAAACCCGGGTTCTCACGGACCGAGGCGACCGGGGTGAGGCCGGGGGCGATGTGGGGCAGGAGGCGGGAGGCGTACGTGATGACGTCCGTCGGGACGCGGAAGCCGGCGGTCAGCTCCTCCACCACGCCGTCCGCCTTGCCGAGGTGGGTGAGCGCCTCGTCCCAACTACGGGTCGCCCAGGGCGTGGTGCCCTGCGCCAGGTCACCGAGGACGGTCGCGCTGCCGGTCGTGCAGCGGCGGCCGACGGCGCGGTACTGCATGGGGGAGAGGTCCTGCGCCTCGTCCAGCACCACATGGCCGAGGGACGGCGTCCGCTCCACGAGGTCCGCCGCCTCGTCGATCAACACCGCGTCCGCGGGCGACCACTTGGCCGACCTGACGCTGCGCACCGGCTTCGCCCACAGGATCGTCTTCTGCTCCTCCCCGGTGAGGATCCCCTCCGCGTGCTCGGCGAGGAAGTCGGCGTCGGTCAGCAGCCGCAGTACGAGCTTGGCCGGGTCGACCGCCGGCCAGATCTCCTTGACCGCCGCCTTCACCGCGCTGTTGCGGGCGACGGCGTCCTGCACCCGGTCGTCCGGCGCCTCGCCGGCCCGCTCCATCTGCACCAGCACGGCGTGCGCGACGCGCTGCGGCAGCGCCTCGCGGGCGGCGCCGTACCGGATGCCGCGCTCCAGCAACTCCCGTACGGCGCCTTCGAGTTCGTACGCCGGTACGCGCCAGCGCCGGGAGCCGCGCACCACCACGACCGGCTCGGTCGGCATCGTCACGTGGGCGTAGACGGCACGTCGGAGGACCTCCGCCAGCCGCGCGTCGCCCTTGAGGGTCGCGGCGTCCGCCTCGTCCGTGCCGCGCACCTCCACCCGCCCGCCGACCAGGTCGTCCACAGTGGCCTGTCGCACGGTCAGCTCGCCGAGCGCGGGCAGCACCTGCTCGATGTAGTGCAGGAAGGACTTGTTCGGCCCGATCACCAGGGTGCCAGTGCGGGCGAGCCGCTCGCGGTGGGCGTACAGGAGGTAGGCGACGCGGTGCAGGCCGACGGCGGTCTTCCCGGTGCCGGGGCCGCCCTGCACACACACTGTGCCGCCGAGCCCGCTGCGGACGATCTCGTCCTGCTCGGGCTGGATGGTGGCGACGATGTCACGCATCGGGCCGACGCGCGGGCGCTCGATCTCCTGCTGGAGCAGCTTGCTGGTGGCCGCGGCCTCGGCGGGGTCGGAGAGGTGCTCGTCCTCGTACGCCGTGAGGTCGCCGCCGGTGTAGCCGAAGCGGCGGCGCAGCGCGATGTCCATCGGGTCCTTCTTGGACGCCCGGTAGAACGGCTGCGAGACCGGCGCCCGCCAATCGATGACCATCGGGTCGCCCTCGACGTCGTGCACGTGCCGTCGCCCGATGTGCAGTGTTTGATAAGCGGCCTCCGGCCGCGGGCGCTCGCCCTCGGCGCCCTCCGCCTGGTCGGCGCCCGGAGCGTGCAGGTAGTCGAGCCGGCCGAAGAACAGCGGCGTGTCGCTGAGGTCGGCCAGCGCCTTGATGCGCTCGTCGATCTGGCGGGCGAGGACCTGCGCGTTCACCCAGTTCGCGGCGACGTCGCGGATGTCGAGCGACTCGGCGTCCTCGCGCATGGCGCGCAGCGCGGCCCGGGACCGGGTGAGGTGGGAGCGTTCCCGGGCGAGGGGGTCGTCGAGGGGTGCGGACGGCGCGGACGGCGCGGACGGCGTGGACAAGGGAGTGCCTCGCTTTACGTGAGCTGTGGCGTGAGCCGAGACGTGAACCGGGGTGCCGTCCGGTTACCGGCCGGACGGCGGCACTCCGCGGAGGAGGCGGGCAAGAGCGGGGATTCTAGTGAGGAGTCCGGGATGGCGCCAATGGTTTTCGACCGTGCGGAAATGTCCGAGATTGGCATTTCTCATCCGTTCCGGTCCGGTGCCCGGCGTCCCATCATGGAGACATGAGCGCAGCAACCGTCAGCCCCCGCGCGAGGCCGACCGGCGCGACAGCCCTCGGCGGTCTCCACCACCACCTCCTCGGTGACGCCCTCCGCGCCGTCAGGGTGTACGCCTGCGCCGCGTTCGACGTCGTGATCCTCGGCGAGTACGGCGAGGAAGTGGGCCTGCACCGCAGGTGAGTACGGTGCAGGCGCCGGTGGCTCCTCAGCTCTCCGCGAGGAGTTCGTCCGCGTCCACGATCCGGTACGCATAGCCCTGTTCCGCCAGGAACCGCTGGCGGTGGGCGGCGAAGTCCTGGTCGATGGTGTCGCGGGCGACGACCGAATAGAAGTGGGCCTGGTGGCCGTCGGCCTTGGGGCGCAGCACGCGGCCGAGGCGCTGGGCCTCCTCCTGGCGGGAGCCGAAGGTGCCCGAGACCTGGATGGCGACCGTCGCCTCCGGCAGGTCGATGGAGAAGTTGGCGACCTTGGAGACGACCAGCACGCTGATCTCGCCCTCGCGGAAGGCGTCGAAGAGCTTCTCACGCTGGGCGTTGGTCGTCTCGCCCTTGATCACCGGGGCGTTCAGATGCTCGCCCAGCTCGTCGAGCTGGTCGATGTACTGGCCGATGACGAGGATCTGCTGCCCGGCGAAGCGCTGCACCAGCGCCTCCGTGACCTTCCGCTTGGTCGCGGTGGTCGCGCAGTAGCGGTACTTCTCCTCCGCCTCGGCGGTGGCGTACGCCAGCCGCTCGGTGTCGGTGAGGTTGACGCGGACCTCGACGCAGTCGGCGGGCGCGATGTAGCCCTGCGCCTCGATCTCCTTCCAGGGCGCGTCGAACCGCTTGGGGCCGATGAGGGAGAACACGTCCGACTCGCGGCCGTCCTCACGCACCAGCGTCGCGGTCAGGCCGAGGCGGCGGCGGGCCTGGAGGTCGGCGGTGAACTTGAAGACGGGGGCCGGCAGCAGGTGCACCTCGTCGTAGACGACGAGACCCCAGTCGCGGGAGTCGAAGAGCTCCAGGTGCGGGTAGACGCCCTTCCGCTTGGTCGTCAGCACCTGGTACGTGGCGATGGTGACCGGGCGGATCTCCTTCTTCGTCCCGCTGTACTCGCCGATCTCGTCCTCGGTCAGCGACGTCCGCTTCACCAGCTCGTGCTTCCACTGCCGGGCGGAGACGGTGTTGGTGACCAGGATGAGGGTGGTCGACTTGGCCTCGGCCATGGCCCCGGCGCCGACCAGCGTCTTGCCCGCGCCGCACGGCAGCACGACGACCCCGCTGCCGCCGTGCCAGAAGTTCTCCACGGCCTGCTTCTGGTACGGCCGCAGCGCCCAGCCGTCCTCGGCCAGCTCGATCGGGTGCGCCTCGCCGTCGACGTACCCGGCGAGGTCCTCGGCCGGCCAGCCCAGCTTGAGCAGCACCTGCTTGATCTGACCGCGCTCGGAGGGGTGCACGGCCACGGTGTCCGGGTCGATCCGGGCGCCGACGAGCGGGATGATCCGCTTGGAGCGCAGGATCTCCTCCAGCACCGGCCGGTCGGTGCTGGTCAGGACGAGGCCGTGCGCCGGGTGCTTGCTCAGGGTCAGCCGCCCGTACCGGTCCATGGTCTCGGCGATGTCGACCAGCAGCGCGTGCGGCACCGGGTAGCGGCTGTACTGCACCAGCGCGTCCACGACCTGCTCGGCGTCGTGCCCGGCGGCCCGCGCGTTCCACAGGCCGAGCGGCGACACCCGGTAGGTGTGGATGTGCTCCGGCGCCCGCTCCAGCTCGGCGAACGGCGCGATGGCCCGACGGCAGTCGTCGGCCCGCTCGTGGTCGACCTCGAGGAGCAGGGTCTTGTCTGATTGGACGATCAGCGGACCATTCACGCGCGGGCACCCTTTCGTTCGGCCAAACCTCCAGTCTGCCTTACCGGGAGGTGATCACGGCCCGTCGCCGGCCCAGCCCGTCAGTCGTCCGCCAGCTCCGCGACCCCCGTCACCCGGTGCAGCGGATAGGTGCGGACCTCGTCCGCCGTGTGGTCGTACGCCGTCACGAAGCCGCCCTCCACGCGGATCGGGGCGATGACGCGCTGGCTGGCGGCGCCGTCGGCGTTGACGTAGCCGATCCACAGGGACTCGCCGGTCAGGACGGCGGCCTGCACCGTGGCGAGCGTCTCGGCGGCGCTGGTGCGCGGGAGGTCGCCGTACGCCGCGGGGGCCGCGTCGCCGGACGGCTTGCGCGGGGCCGTGGCGGCCAGGTCGCCGGCCCGGATCGCGCGGACCGCGGCCGACAGGAGCATGGCGTCCGGGGTGGGCGGGCCCTCCGGGACGGGCTCGGGGGCCGTGCGGGGCGGGGTGCGGTGGGCGTGGGCCCGGGCGATCACGACGTCACCCTCGGCGGACTCGGCCGCGGGCGCGTAACCCATCGCGCGCAGGCCCGCGAGCAACGTCGGCGGATCGGCCTGGGTCGCGAGCACGGTCGGCGCCAGCCGGCGCAGGCGCAGGGCGGCGGCCCGCTTGTCGGCGAGGATCTCGTTCAGGACGGCGTCGTCGTCGCAGCGGACGTAGGCGGAGGCCGCGCCCACCCGGAGGTGTCCGTGCTTGCGGGCCACGTCGTCGATCAGGTACGCCAGCGGCTGCGGCACCGGGGTCCGGGAGTGCGCGGCGAGGAAGGCGTGCAGGTCCACGGCGCTGCGGCCGGCGTCCAGGGCCCGGCGTACCGAGGTGGGCGTGAAGCGGTAGACGGTCGCGCCGCCCTTGGACTCCACATCGGCGAGCACGCCCAGCATGTCGGCCAGCGGGCGCTCCAGCGGGCCCGGCGCCACCGCCGTGAGGTCGGCCTGGAGCAGCACATGGTCCAGGGGCGGCGGCAGCAGCGGGGCGAGCAGCCGGACGGCCGTGGCGGTGGCGACGGCCTGCTCGGTCGGGGAGAGGGGTTCGAGCGGGCCGTGCGGACGGTGGTGCACGGGGAGCTTGTCACCGGGCCCCGAGGACTCGGCCGCCTGCGCGGCCACCGGCTCGGCGGGCGCACCCAGCAGCGCCCGCCCGTGCGCGGACAGCGCGCCGCGCCCGGTCACCCCGAGCAGCTCCGCCTCCGACAGCGTCCAACGGGCCAGCCGCGAGCGCAGATCCTCGCCGTCCCGGCGCGGGCCGCGCAGCGGGCGCTCCCAGCGCAGCCGGGCCAGCACGGCCTCGGCCGACGGCGCGCCGCCCTCCGGCAGCAGGGCCAGCAGGCTCAGCACCCGGTGCCGTACCTCCGGCGCCGCCGAGCGGTCCAGACCGGGCCCCAGCGCCGACAGCGTGCGGTCCTTCGCGTCCCGCCCGCCGATCAGCCCGGGCGTACGGGTCGCCGTCAGCCACGCCTGCGCCAGCCGCGCCCAGCGGTCGGCCGGGGGCTGCTCCAGCCACTCGTCGTAGGCCGGGGTCGCGGCGTAGCGCTCGTCGGCTTCCGCGTCGGCGGCCAGCAGGCCGCCCGCGTAGGCGAGTTCGACCCAGAAGGCCGCGATCGGCTCCGGTACGTCGAGGGCGACGGCCGTCCGCTTCAGGTCCCGCACGCTCAGCCCGCCGGCCCGCAGCACCGCCGGCCCGCCCTCGTCCCACTCCCGCAGCAGCTCCTCGACGGTGGCCAGCGCGGTGTGCGCCTGCCCGGCCGCCGTCGCGTCCACCATGTCCGGACGGTGCGTGGTCGCCGCCTCGACCGGCGGCGGTACGGCCTCGGGTGTGCGGTGGGCGCGGCCCTCGCGCAGGTGCAGGGCGACCTCGCGGGGGAGGACGACCGTGCCCGGCGCCGTCGGCAGCAGCAGGCCGCGGTCCAGCAGCCGGCGCAGATGGGCGGCCGGTTCGGCGGTGACCTGGCCGTACGGCGGCCCCCACACGAGCCGGGTGAGCACCTCCCGCGACTCCTCGGGAACCCCGGCGAGCAGGGCCGCCATGCGTCCGCGGTCCGTGAACAGCGCGGTGAGCGCGTCCACGGCGGAGACCGAGTCGTGGGTGGAGGGCAGGCCGACGGCGGTGACGATCTCCTGGATCCGGCCCGGCGACATGCCCGCGGTCGCCTCCCGCACGGTCGGGCCGAGCCCGGTCGGCGACGGGTGCTGCGCGGAGGGCGAGAGCAGCTCACGCGCGGTGCGCACCAGCCGCAGCCGGTCGTCGCCGCCCCAGACCAGGGCCTGCTCGCGCAGGACGGCCAGCGCGCCCGGGAGCGCCGCGGCGACGGCCGCGTCCCCCTGGTCGCCCGCCATCAGACCGAGCAGCTCGTCGTACGTCGCCGGGTCCCCCGCCACGGCCAGCGCCTCGGCCGTCTGGAGCGTGAACCGGTCCAGCCGCTCGATCGCCCGCAGCACCGAGGCACGCGTGCCCGCGCGCGTGGCGAGCTGGGTGAGGTCGGTGGGGACGGGCGTGACGAGGTCGGGGCGGCTGCGCAGCAGCGCGGCCAGGGAGGCGTCGTCCCTGGCCCGAAGCGCCTCCGCGAGGGAACGGTGCGCCGGACGGTCCTCGGTGCTCATCTGACCCACGTTAGCGGGTCCCCTCCCAGGGCTGCGCCCTTCTGCCGCGGGCCCTTGCGGGTTGGGATGCGGCCTGGGTCCGACGCCCGGGGTTCGTGGCCGGCTTGCGCCGTCGGCGGTCCCGTCGGCTTCGGGGCCCGTCCCGGTCGGCCCGGGTGCGTCGTCCGTGGCCTTGTGCCGGCGCGTCCGTCGCCCTGGCCCGGGCGCTCCACCGGCGGCCGGCGGGGCGGCTTCGGCCGGTGGCCTGCCGTTCGTTGCCTCCGGCCCGTCCACGGGCTTGCGCCCCTCCGGCGCGGACCCGCTTGCCGGGCCGGGGCCGGCCCGGGCCCGCGCGCTGGCCCCGGGACGCCGCCGGTTCGTGGCTTTGTCCCTGGGGCGCTCCACCGGCGGCCGGCGGGGCGGCTTCGGCCGGTGGCCTGCCGTTCGTTGCCTCCGGCCCGTCCACGGGCTGCGCCCCTCCGGCGCGGACCCGCTTGCCGGGCCGGGGCCGGCCCGGGCCCGCGCGCCGGCCCCGGGACGCCGCCGGTTCGTGGCTTTGTCCCTGGGGCGCTCCTACGGCGGCCCGCGGCGCGGCACCGGTCGGTGGTTTCCCGCCCGTGGCGCCCGGCCCCGGGACGCCGCCGGGTTCGTGGCTTTGTCCCTGGGGCGCTCCTACGGCGGCCCGCGGCGCGGCGCCGGTCGGTGGTCTCCTGCCCGTGGCGCCCGGCCTGGGACGCCGCCGGTTCGTGGCTTTGTCCCTGGGGCGCTCCTACGGCGGCCCGCGGCGCGGCGCCGGTCGGTGGTCTCCTGCCCGTGGCGCCCGGCCTGGGACGCCTCCGGTTCGTGGCCTTGTCCCTGGGGCGCTCCTGCGGCGGCCCGCGGCGCGGCGCCGGTCGGTGGTCTCCTGCCCGTGGCCTCCCGCCCGGGGCCGCCGCGCCGGGCATCGTTCACCGCCGCCCATGCGTCTGCGTCGGGCGGCGGGCGGTACAGGTGGGTGTGGGCTGCGATAGCGTGCGGCGGAGTGACAACGCGTGCGCCCCGGAGGGGACTTCGTGGGTATTGAGAGCGACCAGGTCGTCTACGAGTACCTGAGCCGCGTCGGCGACGTGGCTCAGCAGCGGCAGCTGCCGTCGGCCACCCGGATGCGGCTGGTGTCGGAGCTGCGGAACGAGATCGACCGGAGCCGGGCCAAGGCCACCGTCGACAGCCCAGCCGCCGTCCGCCGCATCCTGGCGGGCCTCGGCACCCCGGACGAGGTCGTCGCGGCCGCGAGCGGCACCGCCGCTGCCCCGCAGGCCCCGGCCGCCTCCGTCCCCGTACAGCCCGAACCGCCCCGCCCCGCGCCGGCGAAGGGGCTCCAGCGGTTCGTGCCGCGCCCGCGCCCCGCCGAGCCGAGCGCCCCCGCGCCCTCGCCGCCGCACCTCGCCGGACAGGACGAACTCGGTGGCGCGCACGGCGACTGGTGGCGCGTGGACACCACCCCGCTCGGCCCCGGCGAGAACGTGCCGGGCTTCGTCGGCGGCGTGGAGATCGCCGACCTGCTCAAGCCGCCGCCGCCGAAGAGCGACCCCGAGGAGCCCCGCCGCGAAGAGGCCCCGGTCGAGGCCGCTCCGGAGCCCGACGCCCCCACCCGGCGCCGCCGCCTCTCCCTGCCCCGGCCCGTCACGGGCTGGACCAACCCGCTGCTCCTGCTCGCCGCCGCCGCCCTGGTCGCCGGGGCCGTGCTCGGCAACTGGTTCGCGCTGCTGCTCGGCTGGCTCATCGCGTACGGCTCCCGCCGGCTCACCCAGGCGGAGACCAAGCTGGCCGTGATGGGCATCCCGGGCCTCGCCGTCGCGACCGGCGTGACCTGGCTGTGGGGCAGGACCGAGGGCCGCTGGGGCGACCCCGTCGCCGCCGGACACATGAGCGCCGCCCTCACCGAGACCTGGCCGTGGATGGTGCGCGGCGCCGCGGTCGCCTCGGCGCTGTTCCTGGTCTGGCGCTCCCAGCGGCAGCGGTAGTGCAGCGGTAGCCCGCCCCGCGCGCCGGGGTTGCCGAGGTCACAACCCCGTCCGGGCTGGACGGCGTACGCCCTGGGCACAATGGCCCATATGGCTCCTCGTGCGCTGACCGTCGGGTTCGATCTCGACATGACCCTGATCGACTCCCGGCCCGGCATCCGCGCCTGCTACCTGGAGCTGTCCGCGCGGACGGGGACGTACATCGACGCCGACCTGGCGGTGACCCGGCTCGGGCCGCCGCTCGCCGAGGAGCTGGCGCACTGGTTCCCGGCCGAGCGCATCCCCGCCATGGCCGACCAGTACCGCGAGATGTACCCGGCGTACGCCGTCGCCGCGACGCCCGCGATGCACGGCGCCCGGGAGGCGGTCGACGCGGTGCGGGAGGCCGGCGGGCGGGCGATCGTCGTCACCGCCAAGTACGAGCCGAACGCCAAGCTGCACCTGGCCCACCTCGGCATCGAGCCCGACGCGGTCGTCGGCGACCTGTGGGCCGAGCAGAAGGCGGAGGCGCTGCGCGAGCACGGGGCCGGGATCTACGTCGGCGACCACATCGGCGACGTACGCGGCGCCCGCACCGCCGGCGCCCTGTCCGTGGCGGTAGCCACCGGCCCGTGCGACACGGACGAACTGCGCGCCGCGGGCGCGGACGTCGTCCTCGACGACCTCTCCGCGTTCCCCGCCTGGCTGGACGGCTACCGCACCGCTTCGCGCGCCTGACGGCGCCCGGCCGAGATCTGGCGCAGCACACCCGCGCCGGCGATGAGGAAGCCGATCCCCATCAACATGCTCAGGCCGAACATGTACGTCGGAAAAGGCGTCGTCCCGAGAAACAGCGGGGTCACCGTGACGAGAGTGGCCACGGCGCCGATGAAGAAGACGACGACACCGGCACGGATCAGTCCGTCACCGGGCGCGGCGGAATTCGTTTGGGTTTTGTCACGCACCGGACCAGGGTAGTTCCCTGCGCGAAGGAACAAGCGGGCGACGTCTTGTCACCGGCCCCAAGACCATTAGCCTTGGTACCGGCGGGTCGTGCTCGACCCGCCCCAGTGCTATCCAGAGCGGTTTCCGAGCAGTTTTCCCGACGAGTACGAGGACGAGGACAGACGTGCCCACCGGCAAAGTCAAGTGGTTCAACAGTGAGAAGGGCTTCGGCTTTCTCTCCCGCGACGACGGCGGTGACGTCTTCGTCCATTCCTCGGTTCTCCCCGCCGGAGTCGACGTACTCAAGCCGGGACAGCGCGTGGAGTTCGGAGTGGTCGCGGGTCAGCGCGGTGATCAGGCGCTTTCCGTGACGATTCTCGACCCGACTCCCTCGGTCGCCGCCGCGCAGCGCAAGAAGCCCGACGAACTGGCTTCCATCGTCCAGGATCTGACGACCCTCCTCGAGAACATCACGCCGATGCTCGAGAAGGGCCGTTATCCCGAGAAGGCCTCGGGCAAGAAGATCGCCGGACTGCTCCGCGCGGTCGCCGACCAGCTGGACGTTTAGGGCCTGTCAAGCCCCCGTCAAGCCCCCGTCAGGGGAAATCCAGTGCCTGCGGTCCGAGGGGCGGAACGAGTCCCTCGGCCGCCGCACGCGTGAGCAGCCCCCGGACCGCCGCGTAGCCGTCGTCGCCGAGCGCCGAGGTGAACTCGTTGACGTACAGCCCGATGTGCTGGTCGGCGACGGCCGGGTCCATCTCCTGGGCGTGCTCCATGACGTACGGGCGGGAGGCCTCGGGGTCGTCCCAGGCCGCGTGCACCGACGTACGGATGGACGCCGCCAGCCGGTTCAGCGTCTCCTCGCCCAGCGACCGCTTGGCGATGATCGCGCCCAGCGGGATCGGCAGCCCGGTGGTGCGCTCCCAGTGCTCGCCCATGTCCGCGAGCTTGTGCAGCCCGTAGTTCTGGTACGTGAAGCGGGCCTCGTGGATGACGAGACCGGCGTCGACCTTGCCGTCGCGCACGGCGGGCATGATCTCGTGGAACGGCATGACGACGATCTCGCCGACCCTGCCGGGCAGGGTGTCCGCCGCCCACAGCCGGAACAGCAGGTAGGCCGTCGACTTCTCGCTCGGCACCGCGACCGTACGGCCCGTGAGTCCCCCACTGCCGAAAGCGTGGGAGGTGCCCCCAGCCCCCGGCTCCCGCGTCAGTACCAGCGGCCCGCAGCCCCGGCCCAGCGCACCGCCGCAGGGCAGCAGCGCGTACTCGTCGAGGACGTACGGCAGGACGGCGTACGACACCTTCAGCACGTCGAACTCGCCGCGCTCGGCCATGCCGTTGGTGATGTCGATGTCGGCGAACGTCACGTCCAGCGCGGGCGCGCCGGGGACGCGGCCGTGGGCGACGGCGTCGAAGACGAAGGTGTCGTTGGGGCAGGGGGAGTAGGCGATCTGCAGGGGCTTGCTGGCCTTACCGGTCTTACTGGCCTTGCTGGTCTTACTGGTCATGCGTGTTCCAACTCTCCAGTACGGGCCCGATCTTCCCGAACCCCTCGGTGAGGGCCGCGAGGGCGTCGCCGATGCGCCAGGCGGCGCGGTCGCGCGGACCGACGGGGTTGGAGACCGCGCGCATCTCCAGCACGGGCACGCGGTGCGCCGCCGCGGCCTCGGCCACCCCGAAGCCTTCCATGGCCTCGGCCAGGGCGCCGGGGTGACGGGCGCGCAGCGCGGCCGCGCGGTCGGCCGTTCCGGTGACGGTGGAGACGGTGAGGACGGCACCGGCGCGCGCCCCGGTCGCGGCGGCCACCTGTGCCACCAGCGCCTCGGGCGGACGGTGGCTGACGGTCCCGAAGCCCAGCTCGGTGACGGGCAGGAAGCCGTCGGCCGTCTCGGCGCCCAGGTCGGCGACGGTGATCTCGTCGGCGACGACGAGGGAGCCGACCGGCGCCTCGGGCTGGAAACCGCCGGCGATCCCGGCGGAGACGGCCAGGTCGTAGGGGGCGCCGTCGAGGGCGGCGGCGGTCAGGGCGGTCGCGGTGGAGGCCGCGGCGAGCGCGGGCCCGACCCCGGCGGCGAGCAGGTCGATGACGAGCCGGCCGCCGCTTCCCCGCTCGTCGGCGAGCGTGATCCGGTGCAGGATCGCCCCGGGAAGCGGGAGCTCACGCACCGGCCGCGCGAACGCCCGAGCCACCGCGTCCCGTTCGGCGGGGACCGCGGTGGCTACCAGGATGCTTCCCCAAGCTCCCGACTTCGCTCGAGCAGGGGATACCCCAACGGAGAACGTGTCAGGCATCCTTCTCGAACTTGAAGGACCACAGACCCTTGACGGTCTTCTCGCCCTCCTTGATGGAGACCGTGGTGGTGTTGCCCTGCGCGCCGTACTGGGCGTTGAAGAACACGCTGCCCGGGATGGTGCGGTACGTCTTCTTGCTGGAGTCGGTGAGCGGCTGACCGTTCATCAGGATGGTCCAGCCGCTGTCCGCGATCGCCGGGTCGACGCCGAAGCGCACGGTCTCGTCCGGGTCCACCTTGATGGAGGCGAGGTCGGTGCTCTTCAGGCACTTCGCGAGGTCGGCCGTCTTGAGGTCGGCGCCGTCGTCGTAGCAGGTGGCCTCGGAGTTGACCGAACTCGAGCCGACGGTGATCGTCGAGATCGGCGTCGGCTGGTCGCAGGCCGAAAGGACGAGCAGTCCGGCGGAAACGGCGCCGGCGGCGGCGACGGCGCGGCGGCGTCGCGGTGCGGATCGCAAGGTCATGGGGCGAAGGCTATCGGGCGCCTTCGGCACGCCCTCCAGGTGGGGTGAGACGTGCCCGGTTCGTTACGCCACTCGCGGCCGGGCCGGGCCGCCGTGCCGGGCGGAACTCAGCAGCCCGCGCAGGGTGGTCAGCCAGCCGGCGGCGACGATCGCGGCGGCCACCGCCAGCCCCAGCGGGCCGATCAGCGGCATCACGATGCCGATGGCGCCGCCGAAGACCCACGCCATCTGCAGCAGCGTCTCGGAGCGCGCGAACGCCGACGTACGGACCTGCTCCGGCACGTCCCGCTGGATCAGCGCGTCCAGGGACAGCTTGGCCAGCGCCTGCGCGAACCCGGCGACCGCGGCCAGGCACGCCACGAGGAACGCCCCGAAGAACACCGCCGCGAGGACCGCCGTGCCCAGCGCCACCGCGACCACGGTCACGATGATGATCTCCGGAGCCCGCGAGCGCAGCCACGCCCCGACCGCGGTGCCCAGCGCGTTGCCCGTGCCGGCCGCGGCGATCACGATCCCGAGGGAGAGCGCCGCGCTCTGGCCGGCGAGCGGGTGCTCGCGCAGCAGGAACGCGAGGAAGAAGATCAGGAACCCGGACAGGCAGCGCAGGGCGGCGTTGGCGCCGAGCGCGTGGGTGACGGCCGTCCCGACGGTCCGCAGCCCCGGACGCTTCGGCGCCCTGCGCTGCGGCCCGTGCAGATGCTGCTCGTCGGCGGCGAGCAGCGCGGTGTCCTCGCCCTTGGCGGAGTCGACCTTCGGCGGCAGGGAGAAGGACAGGACCGTACCGCCGACGAAGATGACGAAGGCGCCGTAGAGCGGCCAGCGGGGGCCGACGGCCTGGAGCCCCGCGGCGGCGGGCGCGGCGATGCCCGTGGCGAGCAGTCCGCCCAGCGTGACCCGGGAGTTCGCCTTGACGAGGGAGAACCGGGGCGGCAGCAGCCGGGGCACGACGGCGCTACGGACCACCCCGTACGCCTTGGAGGCGACGAGCACGCCGAGCGCGGCCGGGTACAGCTCCAGGCCGCCGCTCGCCACCGCGCCCGAGATGATCAGCGCGAGCAGCGCGCGGGCGAGCATGGCGCCGGCCATCGCGGCGCGCCGGCCGTGCGGCAGCCGGTCGAGCAGGGGGCCGATCACGGGGGCGAGGACGGTGAACGGCGCCATGGTGATGGCGAGGTAGAGCGCGACACGGCCGCGCGCCTCGTCCGTCGGCACCGAGAAGAACACCGTGGAGGCGAGCGCGACGGTGATCATGACGTCGCCGGCGCCGTTGACGGCGTGCAGCTCGATCAGCTTGCCGAGCCCCGACTCCCCGGCGCCGTGCGCGTGCGTGGCCTTGCGGATCCCGCGGGCCGTGCCGGTGAGCGGAAGGTGCAGGGCACGCCCCACCGCACGGACGGCACCGCCAACGCGGCCCGCACCGCCACCTCGCCTGTTCACCCTGCCCGCACCGCCGCCGGCGGCACGCAGGGGCGACCTCGCGGCTGCCACGACGTTCATAGTGCCCCGAGATACCTGTGCCTAGTGCGGTTTGCGGGGGAGCGAGTCGGGCCCGGCGAGGGTGCGAAGCGGGCGGAACCGGGTGGCTTTCGGTGTGCGGTGCACCGTCACGGGCAGTGAGAAAAGATCACCGCACTGCGGCGAACCGACCCGTCGGTGTAGGCCGAACGCCGGTGAACAGGTAGCGTGCGTAGCGCGCCGTGGCGAACGTTCTCGGCCGCGCGCCTCTCGGCCATCCCGCAGAATGGATGGCGTAGGTGCGCCCGAGCGCGATCGGGTGCGGACGTCGACGCGGCCCTCAGGTCCGCTCCGTCCGCCTCGTCCTCGTCACAGGGGCGCACTCGTGAGACGGCGTAGGAGAGAAGCGATACCTGTGAGCGCAGCGACAACGCGAAGCCGCACCCCCGACCGCCTGTGCGCCGAGGCGGTTGACCTCGCCCGCGCCGCGGCAGAGGAGGCCGCCGCGCCCGGCGTCGTCGGCGAGCACATCGGCACGGTGGCGGAGGGCGACCGTGTCGTCACGCACTTCTTCGCGTGCAAGGAGTTCGGCTACCGGGGCTGGCGCTGGGCCGTGACGGTCACCCGCGCCTCCCGCGCGAAGATCGTGACGCTCGACGAGGTCGTCCTGCTGCCCGGCCCCGACGCCCTCCTCGCCCCCGAATGGGTGCCGTGGAGCGAGCGTCTGCGCCCCGGCGACCTCGGCCCCGGCGACCTGCTGCCCACCCAGGCGGAGGACCTGCGCCTGGAGCCCGGCTACACCGGCGAGGACGAGCCGCCGCCGAACGCCGTGGTGTCGCGCGAGATGACCGAGCTGGCGGAGGCGGAGGACGCCGAGGTCACGCCGGGTGCCCCGGCCACGCTCCCGGCGCTGCCGGCCCGCGGCTCGATCGCGTCGGTGGCGGAGGAACTCGGCATGCGCCGGGCCCGGGTCCTGTCCCGCTACGGCCTGCGCATCGCCGCCGACCGCTGGGAGGACGCGTTCGGCCCCACGACGCCCATGGCCCAGGCGGCCCCCGCGCCCTGCGTGAGCTGCGCCTTCCTGGTCCCCCTCGGCGGCTCCATCGGCCAGGCCTTCGGCATCTGCGCCAACGAGTTCTCCCCGGCGGACGGCCGCGTGGTCTCCCTCGCCTACGGCTGCGGCGCCCACTCCGAGGCCGCCGTCATGCCCAAGCCGCCCCAGCCCCCGGCCCCGGTCATCGACGAGACCAGGCTCGACCCCTTCCCCCTCCGCCCGTCCCAGGACTCGGGCTCGGTACCGACGACGAGCGACGACGACACGGCGGAACTGGGCCACGCGTAGCGCTCCGCGGGCTGAGCGGTTACTTGTGCGGCTTGGCCCCCCTACCCCCCGGGGCTGCCGCCCTCAGCCCCCGCCCATCGGCCTGAACGGCCTCGTCCTCAAACGCCGGACGGGCTGGAGGGGGGTGGGTGACGCCCGCTCTGTCGGCAGCCGGGGGGTGGGTGAACCGAGGCGAGCAACCCACGCCTCGGGGTGCAGGGGGCGGAGCCCTGGGGGTTTGCATCCGGCTGACTGAGGCGGGCGGCCTGCCCCGCAGGGTGGGGGCGTTCGGGGCGGAGCCCGGGAGGGTTCCCATCCGGTCAACCGAATCGGGCACCCATCCCGTTAGAGGGCGCTGGGGGTGGGGCCTGCGCCGGGGTAGGGGCGAGGCCCGGGCGGATTGCACCCGGCTGACCGAGTTGGGGCTCATCCCGCAGGTGAGGGGGCGGAGCCCTCGCAGGGATCGGGGGCGGAGCCCTGGGGGTTCGCATCCGGCCAAGCGTGGTCACCCATCCCGCACAGGCGTTCGAGGCAGGGCCTCCGCCGAGGTTCGGGACGGGGCCCGCGGGGCGGTTCGCATCGGCCAACCGTGGGCACCCACCCCGCAGGGCTGTTGGATGCGGAGTCCTGGGATCCCGGCGGGTGCTGGAGGCGAAGCCCCGGGAAGGTCCCCCATCCGGCCAACCGAGTCGAGCGCCCCAACCCGCAGGGGTACCGAGGGGTTCGCGTTCAGTCACCGAGTCGGGCAAGCCCCCAGGGGCGCGGTGCAGGGGGCGGAGCCCCGGGAGGGTTCCTGCCGAGCCAACCGAGTCGTGGGTGGGCGAGGCGAGGCGGGGTCTGGGGCCGAGCCCTGGGGTGGTTCCTGTTCAGCCGGCCGAGTCGGGTGGGTGGGCAAGAAAGGTCCGGGGTCTGGGGCGCAGCCCCAGGGGGGCACCGCACGGCCGACCGGCCGGGTGGGTGGGCCGAGCGCAGTGGCACGGTACGGTCATCGACACGCGACCATGAAGAGGTGAACGTGAGCAAGTTCGTGCGGCCCGCGGCCGAAGGAGCCGACCCCTTCGGAACGGCACGTCTGCGTCGCGGGGTCCTCGACGCCTGGGCCACCAGCCCCGCCCGCTTCCGCGAGGACGCCAACGCCGAGGAGGACCTGGTCCTCGGCGGCTACCGCGACCGCCTCGTCGTGGAGCTCGCCCAGAACGCCGCCGACGCCGCCGCCCGCGCCCATGTCCCCGGCCGGCTGCGCCTCACCCTCCGCGACGGCGTCCTGTTCGCCGCCAACACCGGCGCCCCGCTGGACGCCGTCGGCGTCGAGTCGCTCTCCACCCTCCGCGCCTCCGCGAAGCGCGACACCCAGCCGCAGCCGCAGCACGAGCCGCAGCCCCACGCCACCGTCGGCCGCTTCGGCGTCGGCTTCGCCGCCGTCCTCGCCGTCACCGACGAGCCCGCCGTCGTCGGCCGGCACGGCGGCGTCCGCTGGTCCCTCGCCGAAGCCCGCGAACTGGCCGCCGAGACCGCCCGCCACAGCCCGGGCCTGGGGGACGAGGTCCGACGGCGCGACGGGCACGTCCCCCTCCTCCGTCTCCCGTTCGCCGCCGAGGGCACCGCCCCGGACCCGTACGACACGGTCGTCATCCTCCCGCTGCGCGACACCGCCGCCACCGACCTCGCCGAACGGCTCCTGCACGCCGTCGACGACGCCCTCCTCCTCGCCCTGCCCGGCCTGGAGGAAGTGGTCGTCGAGATCAACGGCGAGGAGCCCCGCACGCTGCGCCGGCACACCGACGGCGCCTTCACCGTCGTAGCGGACTCCCGTGACGGCACGACCCGCTGGCGTACGGCCACCGCGCACGGCCCGCTCACCCCCGACCTGCTCGCCGACCGCCCGCTCGAGGAGCGGCTGCGCCCGCACTGGTCGGTCACCTGGGCGGTGCCCGACCCGGACGGCACCCCCGCCCGCCCGCGCACCACCCCCGTCGTCCACGCCCCCACCCCCAGCGACGAGCCCCTTGGCATCCCCGCCCTGCTCATCGCCTCCTTCCCGCTCGACTCCACCCGCCGCCACGCCGCCCCCGGCCCGCTCACCGACTTCCTGGTGCAGCGCGCGGCGGACGCGTACGCCGGGCTCCTCGCCGACTGGCGCCCGGTGACCGACGGCATCATCGACCTCGTACCGGGCCCGCTCGGCAAGGGCGAGCTCGACGGGGCGCTGCGGCAGGCGATCCTCCAGCGGCTGCCGCGCACCGCCTTCCTGCCGCCCGCCGTGGTGGCCGAGGGCCACGACGCCGACCTGCCCGAGGCCCTGCGCCCGCGGGACGCCGAGGTCGTCGAGGGTGCCGGCCACGACACCGTCCGCGTCCTCGCCGAGGTGCTGCCCACCCTCCTGCCGGCCGGTCTCGAACGCCGCCCCGAACTGCGCACGCTCGGCGTCGGCCGCCTCTCGCTCGCCGACGCGATCGACCGCCTGGCCGGGCTGGAGAAGGACGCCGACTGGTGGTGGCGGCTCTACGACAGCCTCGCCGGCGTGGACCCGGACCGGCTGTCCGGCCTGCCCGTGCCGCTGGCCGACCGCCGTACGACGATCGGCCCGCGCCAGGTCCTGCTCCCCACCCCGGACTCCGCCGGCCTCGACCCGGAGGTCCTCGCCCGGCTCGGACTGAAGGTCGCGCACCCCGACGCCACCCACCCGCTGCTGGAGAAGCTCGGCGCGCTGCCCGCGACCCCGCGAGCCGTCCTCACCACGCCGCAGGTGCGCGCCGCCGTCGCCGCCTCCCTGGACGACGAGGGCGGGGCGCTCTGGGAGGAGGACGCCCCGGACGCCGAGGAACTGGCCGACACCGTCCTCTCCCTCGTCCGCGACGCCGGCCTCGAACCCGGTGACGAGCCCTGGCTCGGCGCCCTCGCGCTGCCCGACGAGGACGGCGAACTCGCCCCCGCCGGCGAGCTGGTGCTGCCCGGCAGCCCCTTCGCCCGGGTCATCCGCGAGGACGAACTGGCGTCCGTGGACGCCGAGTTGGCCGAGCGGTGGGGTGAGCAGCCGCTGGCCGCGTGCGGCGTCCTCGCCGACTTCGCCCTCGTCCGCGCCACGGACGTCGTCCTCGACCCGGACGAACTGGAGCCGCGCGAGGGCGACTTCGCCGAGCCCGACGACGCGGGCCTGCTCGACTCCGTCGACGTGTGGTGCGAGGACATTCTCGACCGCTTCCCCGACAGCCCCGTACCGCCGGTCGCGACCGAGCTCGTCGCCGTGCGCGACCTCGACCTCGTCGACGACGACCGCTGGCCCGAGGCCCTCGCCCTGCTCGCCCAGCCGCCGCTGCGCGACGCGCTCACCCAGCCGGTGCGGATCCTGCTGCCCGACGGCACCCATGAGGTCGTACGCCCGTACACCGCCTGGTGGCTGCGCGGGCACCCCGTCCTGGACGGCCGCCGGCCCGCCGGTCTGCTGGCCGCGGGCGGCGACCCCCTGCTGCACGGGCTGTACGACGAGGCGGGCGCCACCGGCTTCGAGGACGAGCAGGTGCTGCGCGCGCTCGGCGTACGGACCTCCGTCGCCGCGCTGCTCGACGAGCCCGGCGGCGCCGCCGAACTGCTGGAGCGGCTCGCCGACCCCGAGCGCCCGGTGACCGCGGCCCAACTGCACGGTCTGTACGGCGCGCTGGCCGACGTCGACCCCGAACAGGTGACCCTGCCGGACGAGGTGCGGGCGGTGATCGACGGGCGGGTGACGGTCGTCGACGCGGCGGACGCGGTGGTCGTCGACTCGCCCGACCTGCTGCCCTTCACCGAGGGCGTCCCGCTGCTGCCCGTACGGCCCGCCCGGGCCGCCGAGTTGGCGGAGCTGTTCCAGGTGCGGCGGCTGAGCGAGTCCGTCACCGGCCGGGTGGACTCCGACGGCACCGAGCACGACGTACCGGAGCCGGTGCGGGTGCTGCTCGGCCCGCGCACGCCCGACCGCTACGTCGAGCACGAGGAACTCGTCGTCGACGGCGTGGAGATCGACTGGCGGCTGGCCGACGACGGGGTGCTGCACGCCTCGACCCTCGAAGGCGTCGCCGCGGGGCTGGCCTGGGCGGCCGGTCAGTGGCCGCGCCGGTTCGAGGTCGCGGCGCTGCTGGAGGACCCGTCCCGCACGGAGGAACTGGCCCGGGACCGCTGGTTCGACTGAACCCCCGTACCGATCTCGATAATTCCCTCACAAAATCTTTGTCATCCGTACAACCAAGTACTCCCGTCGGAGATCTGATCACCTGAGTCAACAGACTCCACCATCACTTGGGCCCCGTGGCGCCGACGAGCCGCGAGGAACGACCGCCGCCGCGGGGCCCCTTCTCCCATCGGGGGAATGCATGCGCATTCGTGCCACCGTGGCCGCCGTCTCCGGCGCCCTGGCTCTCTCCGCCCTGGCCGTTCCGGCCGCGCAGGCCGCCGGCGACTCCTCGCCCAGCCGCGCCGACATCCTCAAGACCGCGCAGATCGCGCGCGAGGCCGCCTCGTCGAAGACCGCGTTCACCGGCTCCACCGCCGCGGACGGCGAGCCGTACGAGATGGACCTCACGTTCTCCAACGTGAAGATCAACAGCGGCAAGCCGATCGTCGCGGGCATCAGCAACCAGGTGACGGTTCCGGTGACCTACACGGTCACGCACCCGGCGGACGTCGACGTCAACGACCCCGACTTCTACATGGACGTCGAGATCTACCGCGGTTCCTACGACGACCCGTCCAACATGCTGTTCGGTGACGACTGGCCGGTCTGCACCGACAGCACGTCGACCGTCGCCACCTGCAAGGGCACGATCGACATCTACCCGAGCGACGAGCTCAGCAACGCGGACGCCGCCAGCTGGAAGGCGGACGGCTGGGCGGTCGACTACAACGGCCAGGACCCGGACGACCCCGACGCCGACTGGAGCCAGGTCGGTTACGCCACCCAGGACGGGCTCGCCACCACCAAGCTCCAGCGCTACTCCAAGCTGACGGTCAACGCCTCGCCGGAGCCGGTGAGCAAGGGCAAGACCATCACGGTCACCGGCAAGCTCACCCGCGCCAACTGGGACAAGCACGCGTACGCGGGCTACACCCTGCAGTCGGTGAAGCTCCAGTACAAGAAGCAGGGCACCACCAGCTACACCACGCTGAAGACCATCACGTCGGACTCCACCGGCTACCTGAAGACCACGACCACCGCGGGCTACGACGGTTACTACCGCTACTCCTTCGCGGGCACCTCGACCACCCCGGCGGTCACCTCCTACCCCGACTTCGTCGACGTGCAGTAAGCAGCACGTACTGCGTCAAGCAGTCCTGTGTCCGGCCCCGGAATCGCGCACGCGGCTCCGGGGTCGAACCGTTTCTTCCGCTTCCGGTCATCGGTTGGCAATCAACGGTCAAAGACTGGCCGTTCGGAGTCTTCGGCGTACAACCAGTCGACGGCGTCGCGGATCTGATCGCGTGAGTCAACAGACTCGCCGATTCTCTGGGCCCCGTGCCCAGCCTTCTCCATCAGGGGAACGTACATGCGCATTCGAGCCACCGTGGCCGCCGTCTCCGGCGCCCTGGCCCTCTCCGCCCTCGCCGTTCCGGCTGCGCAGGCCGCGGGTGAGACCGGCACCCCGTACACGATGAGCAGCGTCAGCTTCTCGAACTTCCAGATCGCCAAGGCGATCAAGGTCGGCACCACCAACGAGGTCAGCACGACCTACTCGTACACGCTGACGCACGGCTCCGACGTGGACGTCACCGCGCCCGACTTCTACAGCGACGCCATCCTCTACCGGGGCTCGCTGGAGGACCCGAGCAAGACCCTGGAGGGCGACGACTTCGCCACCTGCACGGTCGTCACGTCGACCACCGCCACCTGCACGGGCACCATCGACGTCTACCCGGGCGACGAGCTGACGAACTCCGACCCCGGCACCTGGACGGCCGCCGCCGAGGCCTACGCCTTCAACGGCCAGGACCAGCAGAACCCCGACATGAGCAAGGTCGGCTTCAAGGACCAGGGCGGCCTCGCCACCACCCTCCTCCAGCGCTACTCCAAGCTCACCGTCAACGCGGGCCCGGAGCCGGTCGCCAAGGGCAAGACCCTGACCGCCACCGGCAAGCTGACCCGCGCCAACTGGGACACGCACGCGTACGCCGGCTACACCCAGCAGTCGGTCAAGCTCCAGTTCGAGAAGGCGGGTACGACCACGTACACCACCATCAAGACGGTGACGTCGGACTCGTACGGCAACGTGAAGGCCACCACCACCGCGAACTACGACGGTTACTGGCGCTTCAGCTTCGCCGGCACCTCGACGACCCCGGCGGTCAACTCCTCCGCCGACTACGTCGACGTGCAGTAAGCCCTTAGGCCGCAGGCGGCCTCACGCGGGAAAGCGGCGGTCGACCCACTTCCACAGGAAGTCCAGGGCGACCGCCGCCACCGTCGCGACGGCCACCGCCGTCCACGGCATCGTGACCCCCACCAGCTTCAGCGCGAAGAAGTCCTGGAGCGCGGGCACGGTCAGCACGAACACGAACGCCACGCCCATCGCGGCCACCAGCGCCACCCGCCACCAGGTGTAGGGGCGGGCGATGATCGCCAGCACCCACATCGAGATCAGGAAGAGCGTGAGCGTCGCCGCGCTCGTCTCCGCGGCCAGTGCGCCCGGGCCCGTGTAGTAGTGCCGGGCCAGCAGATACGTCGCGAAGGTCGCCGCGCCGGCCAGCACCCCGCCCGGGACGGCGTACCGCATCACCCGCCGCACGAAGTGGGGCCGCGCCCGCTCCTTGTTGGGGGCGAGCGCCAGGAAGAACGCGGGCACGCCGATGGTGAGCGTCGACAGCAGCGTCAGGTGCCGGGGCAGGAACGGGTACTCGACCTGCCAGCACACCACCAGCACGGCCAGCAGCACCGAGTAGACGGTCTTCACCAGGAACAGCGTGGCCACCCGGGTGATGTTGCCGATGACCCGGCGGCCCTCGGCCACCACCGACGGCAGGGTGGCGAAGCTGTTGTCCAGCAGCACGATCTGAGCGACGGCCCGGGTCGCCTCCGAGCCGGAGCCCATCGAGACGCCGATGTCCGCGTCCTTCAGGGCCAGCACGTCGTTCACCCCGTCCCCGGTCATCGCGACCGTGTGTCCCTGCGACTGCAGGGCGCCCACCATGTTCTGCTTCCTGCGCGGGGTGACCCGGCCGAAGACGGTGGCGTCAGCGAGCGCCTCCGCCATCGCGTGCGGCTCGGCGGGCAGTCGGCGCGCGTCGACCGCCCGGCCGTTCAGCCCGAGCTTGGCGGCGACCGCGCCGACCGACACCGCGTTGTCGCCGGAGATGACCTTGGCGCTCACGTCCTGGTCGGCGAAGTAGCGCAGCGTCTCGGCGGCGTCGGGGCGCAGCCGCTGCTCCAGTACGACGAGGGCGGCCGGGCCCGCGTCCTCGGTGACGCCGGCGTCGTCCAGGTCCCGGGTGGCGCGGGCGAGCAGCAGGACCCGCAGCCCCCGCTGGTTGAGGCGCTCAGTCTCGGCGAGGGCCGGGTCGGCGTCGGTGAGCAGGACGTCGGGGGCGCCGAGCAGCCAGGTGCTGCTCACGCCGTCGCCCTCGCTGAAGGTGGCGCCGCTGTACTTGCGGGCGGAGGAGAAGGGCAGCGACTCCACACAGCGCCACTCCTCGCTGTCCGGGCAGGCCGCGATGATCGCCTTCAGGGAGGCGTTGGGGCGCGGGTCGGACTCGCCGAGCGCGCCGAGGACCCGGCGGACGTAACCCATGTCGCAGCCGTTGAGCGGCCGCAGCTCGGTGACGTCCATGCCGCCCTCGGTGAGCGTGCCGGTCTTGTCGAGGCAGACGGTGTCGACGCGGGCGAGGCCCTCGATGGCCGGCAGCTCCTGCACGAGGCACTGCTTGCGGCCCAGCCGGATGACGCCGATCGCGAAGGCGACGGAGGTGAGCAGGACGAGCCCCTCCGGGACCATGGGGATGATGCCGCCGACGGTGCGGGCGAGGGAGTCCTTCAGGTCGTTGCGCTGCACGACCAGTTGGGTGACGACCAGGCCGAGGGCGGCCGGGGCCATCATCCAGGTGACGTACTTGAGGATCGTCGAGATGCCGGTACGGAGCTCGGAGTGGACCAGCGTGAAGCGGGAGGCCTCCTCGGCGAGCTGGGCGGCGTACGCCTCGCGGCCGACCTTGGTGGCGGTGAAGCCGCCGCTGCCGGCGACGACGAAGCTGCCCGACATGAGCGGGTCGCCGCGGTGCTTGACGACGGGGTCGGCCTCGCCGGTGAGCAGGGACTCGTCGATCTCCAGGCCGTCGGCGACGGCGCAGACGCCGTCCACCACGATCTTGTCGCCGGGGCCGATCTCGATGAGGTCGTCGAGGACGATCTCGTTGGTGGCGACCTGGAGGGCGATGCCGTCGCGGCGGGCGGTGGGGTGGGCCTCGCCGATCACGGCGAGCGAGTCGAGGGTCTTCTTCGCGCGCCACTCCTGGACGATGCCGATGCCGGTGTTGGCGAGGATCACGAAGCCGAAGAGGCTGTCCTGGATCGGGGCGACGAACAGCATGATCAGCCACAGGACGCCGATGATCGCGTTGAACCGGGTGAAGACGTTCGCGCGGACGATCTCCGCCAGGGAGCGGCTGGAGCGGACGGGGATGTCGTTGACCTCACCGCGTGCGATGCGCTCCGCGACCTCGGCGGTGGTCAGGCCGCTCGACGGGGCCGACGGCAGCGGGACCGGGTGCACCGGATCCAACTCGGCGCCCGCGTCGATGTGCGTCATGCCTTCGACGGTACGTGCGCCTTGGCCCACCCGCCTGACGGCTCCCGCCGGGAGGTCGGCCCGCCTCGCCCACCAACCGACTCGGTCGGCCGAGTCCGGCGGCAGCCGTCAGCTGACGTCCGCCTCCGAGCGCGTCGGCGTCTCGTCGGCGGCAGCCGCCCGCCTGATCGCGGCGTCGCGCTTGCGGACGTACCAGATGCCGATCAGGCCCAGGCCGGCGCCGGCCAGGCAGGTCCAGATCCACCAGACGTGGCCGTGGTCGGCGAACCAGCCGTAGAAGGGGAGCTGGGCGAGGAAGAGGACGAACCAGAGGACGGTGCCGCCGGTGATGGTGGCGACCACGGGGCCTTCCAGGGGCTCCGGTGCCTCGTGCTTGGGGGTCCACTTCGTCATGCGCACAGCTTACGAGGCTTTACGGGAGGTTCCGATTTCCTTACGACCCGTCCAGATCCATGCGCGAAGTTAGCGAAGTCGTGCTCATACGTTCATACTGAAACCGTTTGTCTCTGACCACTTCCCTTCGTATGAAACTCCAACGCGGACCGGGGGGAGCCCCGTTGGTGATGAGGTTCCGCATGTCCGCCTCGGCATCCGCCAAGGTTCCTGCCCCGGAGCAGCCGGGGAAGGCGCCCACTCACGGCGCCCTCGACCGTTTCTTCAAGATCTCCGAGCGGGGCAGCAGCCTCCCCCGTGAGATCCGAGGCGGTGTCGCCACCTTCTTCGCGATGGCGTACATCATCGTGCTGAACCCGATCATCCTGGGCAGCGCGAAGGACATGTACGGGCATCAGCTCGACCACGCGCAGCTTGTGACGGCCACGGCCATCACCGCCGCGTTCACCACCCTCCTGATGGGCGTCATCGGCAACGTGCCGATCGCCCTCGCCGCCGGCCTCGGCGTGAACTCCGTCGTCGCGCTCCAGCTCGCGCCGCGGATGTCGTGGCCCGACGCGATGGGCATGGTCGTCCTCGCGGGCTTCGTCGTCATGCTGCTCGTCGCCACGGGCCTGCGCGAACGCGTGATGAACGCCGTGCCGTACGGCCTGCGCAAGGCCATCGCCATCGGCATCGGCCTGTTCATCATGCTGATCGGACTCGTCGACTCCGGCTTCGTCAGCCGGATCCCGGACGTCGCCCACACCACCGTCCCGCTCCAGCTGGGCGCCGACGGTCACCTGGGCGGCTGGCCCGTCCTGGTCTTCATCCTCGGCGTCCTGCTCACGCTCGCGCTCATCGTCCGCAAGGTCCCCGGCGCGATCCTGATCTCGATCGTCTCGATGACCGTCCTCGCGGGCATCGTCAACGCCGTCGCCCACGTGCCCTCCTGGGGCCTGACCGTTCCGGAGTGGCCGGGCAACCCCGTCTCCACCCCGGACTTCGGCCTGCTCGGCCAGGTCAGCCTCTTCGGCGGCTTCGGCAAGGTCGGCGTGCTGACCGGCGTCCTGTTCGTCTTCACCGTCCTGCTGTCCAGCTTCTTCGACGCCATGGGCACGATCATGGGCGTCAGCGACGAGGCGAAGCTGACCGACGCCGAGGGCCAGATGCCCGGCATCAACAAGGTCCTCTTCGTGGACGGCATCGCCGTCGCCGCCGGTGGCGCGGGCTCCGCGTCCGCCAACACCTGCTTCGTCGAGTCGACCGCGGGTGTCGGCGAGGGAGCCCGTACTGGCTTCGCCAACGTCGTCACCGGCGCGCTCTTCGCCCTGGCGCTGTTCCTGACGCCGGTCGCCACGATGGTCCCGGCCCAGGCGGCCACCCCGGCACTGGTCGCCGTCGGCTTCCTGATCATGGCCGGTTCGGTCAAGGAGATCGACTGGAGCGACTTCACGATCGCGGCCCCGGCCTTCGTCACCATGGTGATGATGCCGTTCACCTACTCGATCACCAACGGCATCGGCATGGGCTTCATCACCTTCGTGGTGCTGCGCCTGGCCGTCGGCCGCGGCCGCGAGATCCCGGTGGCGATGTACGTCGTCGCCGCCGTGTTCACCTTCTACTACCTGATGCCGGCCCTCGGCCTCACCTGAGCGGGGCCGCCGGCCCGAGCCGGCCGCACGTGAGCCGCGCTCACGTGACCCCGTAGAACTTCTCCGTCTCCTCGACGGCGGCCTGGAACCGCTCGTCGAAGTCGTCCCGAATGAGCGTCCGGACCACATAGTCCTGGACGCTCATTCCTCTTTTGGCCGCATGGTGTCGGAGCCGGTCGAGCAGCTCCCCGTCTATCCGCAGACTGAGCACGCTGGTCCCCATGGCTATGAGGGTCGCCATATCCGGTCGTCCGGTGTGTCGCTTTCCGGAGCCTCCTCACTCATATGGGTGACTGTGTGCTGTCCGGTGCATGATCAGGACATGCCCCGAGTGGTCCTTAGAGAGGGTAATGAGTTACTCTAAAGACATGCCGGACCTTACGCATGGCGACGATGCCGCCGCCGTGAACGCCCTCCGCTCCGCCGTGATGCGCCTGTCGCGCCGGCTCAAGCACCAGCGGGTCGACGAGTCGCTGAGCCCGACCGAGATGTCGGTGCTCGGCACACTGTCGAACTGCGGAAAGGCCACCCCGGGCGAACTCGCCCGCAAGGAGCACGTGCAGCCGCCGTCGATGACCCGCATCGTGGCACTGCTCGAGTCCAAGGGGCTGGTCCGTCTGGAGCCGCACCCGGAGGACCGGCGCCAGAAGGTCGTCACGCAGACCGAGCAGGCCGAGGCGATGCTCGAGGAGAGCCGGCGCAAGCGCAACGCGTTCCTGGCCGGTCTGGTCGATGGCCTCGACGAGGACGAGTGGGCGAAACTCCGCGCCGCCGCCCCCGTGCTGGAGAAGCTCGCACATCTGTAAGCAGCCACTGAGGAGGCGAAGCCTTTGAGTACGGGATCCGGAGCAGCTTCCGCCCCCGCACCGATCACTTCTACCCCCACCCGCACCAAGTCCTCGATGTTCAGCTCGCTGAGCATCCGGAACTACCGCCTCTTCTTCCTGGGCCAGGTCGTCTCCAATACGGGGACGTGGATGCAGCGCATCGCCCAGGACTGGCTGGTCCTCAGCCTGACCGGCTCATCGGCGGCCGTCGGCATCACGACGGCCCTGCAGTTCCTGCCGATGCTGCTGTTCGGCCTGTACGGCGGTGTCCTCGTCGACCGGCTGCCCAAGCGCCCGACCCTGCTCGTCACCCAGACGTCGATGGCCCTCACCGGCCTCGCCCTCGCCGCGCTGACCCTCACCGGCCACGTCCAGGTGTGGCACGTCTACGTGGCAGCCTTCGCCGTCGGTCTCGCCACGGTCGTGGACAACCCGGCCCGGCAGTCCTTCGTCGCCGAGATGGTCGGCCCCGCCCAGCTCCAGAACGCGGTCAGCCTGAACTCCGCGAACTTCCAGTCCGCCCGGCTGGTCGGCCCCGCCGTGGCCGGTCTGCTCATCACCGGCGTGGGCACGGGCTGGGCGTTCCTCCTCAACGGCCTGTCCTTCGTCGCCCCGCTCGTCGGTCTGATGCTGATGCGCGCCCGTGAGCTGCACGCGGTCGAGCGCGCGCCGCGGGGCAAGGGCCAGCTGCGGGAGGGGCTGCGCTACGTCGCGGGCCGGCCCGAGCTCATCTGGCCCATCGTCCTCGTCGGCCTCATCGGCGTCTTCGGCCTGAACTTCCCGGTGTGGCTGTCGGCCTTCGCCGACGACGTCTTCCACGGCGGCGCGGGCGCCTACAGCCTCTTCAACACGCTGATGGCGGCCGGTTCGCTGGTCGGCGCGCTGCTCGCCGCCCGGCGCGGCACGGCCCGGCTGCGGGTGCTGACCGTGGCGGCGGTGGCCTTCGGCGTCCTGGAGGTCGTGGCCGCGCTCGCCCCGTCGTACTGGCTGTTCGCGGCGCTCATGGTCCCGATCGGGATCTTCGGCCTGACCTTCAACGTCACGGCGAACACCGCGATCCAGATGAGCACCGACCCGGCCATGCGCGGCCGCGTGATGGCCCTGTTCATGATGGTCTTCGTGGGCGGTACGCCGCTGGGCGCCCCGGTCGTCGGCTGGGTCACCGACACCTACGGCCCACGGGTCGGCTTCGCCCTCGGCGGCGCCCTGTCGGCGCTCGGAGCCGTCACCATCGGCCTGATCCTGGCCCGCGTCGGCGGCCTGCGCCTGTCGGTGGGCTGGCACCACGGCCATCCCCAGGTGCGGCTGGTCCCGCGCGAGCGGGAGCAGCTGGCGGCGGCGTGAGCCGCTCCCCGGAGGGCGAGCCGTGCCGCTGAGCGCGTGCTACACCCTCCGGGCCAGCGCCATGCCCGGCCACTTGTCCGCCCCGAACGTGAACTCCTCGACCGGGGTGAAGCCGTTGCGCTCGTAGAAGGCGACCAGCTTGCGGTCGTCGCCCGCGTAGCAGTCCACGCGCAGCAGGGAGACGCCCGCTCGCCGGGTCACCTCCGCGGCATGGGCGAGCAGGGCGGCACCGGCGCCGTGGCCCTTGAAGCGGCGGTCGGAGGCGAGCAGGTGGATGTAGCGCTCGGGTTCGCCCGCGGGCTCCAGATACGAGCCGGGGGCGTCGGTGAGGGTGAGGGTGGCGGCGGGAGCGCCGTCGACCTCGGCGAAGAAGGGCGTGCCCGCACGGACGTACCGCTCGATCATCGCCACGGCTTTTGGATCGGTCGACCACGGGTCGGTGCCCCACTGCCGGGTCCGGCCCTGTGCGACCAGCCACTCCACCGCGCTGTCGAACATGCCGAGGATCACGGGCAGGTCGTCCGGGCCGCCCTCGCGGATGGTGATCGCCATGACCTCATCATGCCCGCCCTCTTCTGCGAAGGTGAGCGTATGAGACTCTTCGCCGCGGTACTGCCCCCACCGGACGTGGCCGACGAACTGGCCGCAGAGGTGGCCGAGTTGAAGAGGCTGCCCGGCGCGGACGGGCTGCGCTGGACCGGCCGCCCCGGCTGGCACTACACGCTCGCGTTCTACGGCGAGGTCGGCGACGAGCTCGTCCCCGGCCTGTCGGACCGCCTGGCGCGCGCGGCCCATCGCACGGCCCCGTTCCCGCTCGCCGTCTCCGGCGGCGGCCAGTTCGGGCACGGCCGGGCCCTGTGGGCGGGCGCCGAGGGCGACCTGGAGACGCTGCGGCTGCTGGCCGACCGGAGCGAGGCGGCCGGGCGGAAGGCGGGCATGGCGATGGGGGAGCACCGGCGCTACAAGGCCCATCTGACGGTGGCCCGCAGCCGGGACCACCTGGACGTCCGGCCGTACGTCACCCTCCTCCACGCGTTCACCAGCCGCACCTGGACGGTGGCCGAGCTGGCCCTGGTCCGCAGCAACCTGCCGACGTCGGGGACGCTGGGCGAGCAGCCCCGCTACGAGACGGTCGCCCGCTGGCCACTCGGGGGCGCCGGTTAACCTCGAGTACGTGGACCCGAAAACCCGGAACCGGATCATGGCCGGTGCGCTCGTATTGATGTTCGTGGTGGTGGCGCTGGCGTCGGTGGTCGGAAGGTAGACCGCCGGCCCCGGCCCACGGCCGTGTCACGCCCCCGCGACGTCGCGCACGGCGAGGAGTTCGATCTCCGCCCCGGAGGCCGCCAGCAGCGGCGCGGCGGACGAGCGCCGGGGGTCCGCGCGGAAGGCGGCGAAGTCGTCGTCGCCGGCAAAACTCACGAGGTGGGCCTCGACGCGGCCGTCCGGTGTGCGCAGCCGCCGCTCCAGCGTCCCGCCGTGCTCGGCCAGCAGCGGCAGCACGGCCCGCTCGTAGGCGTCGAAGTCCCGCAGCCCGCCCTCGGGCAGCCGCGCCACCATCAGGTACGTCACCATCACTGTTTCCTCCCCCGGAGACGGACACGGACACGGACCCAGACACGGATCCGGACCCGGACCCGGACCGTCCGGGCGTCCGTGCGCGCGCTGTCCTTGCTTCGAGCGCCCTCGAAGGCGTTGGCTGGGCCTCATGGAGTACACGCAGCTCGGACGCACGGGACTCAAGGTCAGCCGGCTCGTCCTCGGCACCATGAACTTCGGCCCCCAGACCGGCGAAGCCGACAGCCACACCATCATGGATGCCGCGCTGGACGCCGGCCTGAACTTCTTCGACACCGCGAACGTGTACGGCTGGGGCGAGAACAAGGGCCGTACCGAGGAGATCATCGGGAGCTGGTTCGCGCAGGGCGGTGACCGCCGCGACAAGGTGGTGCTCGCCACCAAGATGTACGCCAACATGGGCCCCGACGGCCCGGCCTGGCCCAACCACGACAAGCTCTCCGCGCTCAACATCCGGCGGGCCGTCGACGCCAGCCTCAAGCGGCTGAAGACCGACTACATCGACGTCTACCAGTTCCACCACGTCGACCGGGACACCCCCGCCGACGAGATCTGGCAGGCCATCGACGTCCTGCTCCAGCAGGGAAAGATCCTCTACGCGGGCTCCAGCAACTTCCCCGGCTGGAAGATCGCCCAGATGAACGAGGCGGCGGCCCGGCGCGCCATGGTCGGCCTGGTGAGCGAGCAGTGCCTGTACAACCTCGCCGAGCGCCGCGCCGAGATGGAGGTCATCCCGGCCGCGCAGGCGTACGGCCTCGGGGTCATCCCGTGGTCGCCGCTGCACGGCGGACTGCTGGGCGGCGTCCTCAAGAAGGAGGTCGAGGGCGGCCGCCGCACCTCGGGCCGCGCGGCCGACGCCCTCGCCAAGGCGCCCCTGCGCGCCCAGGTCCAGGCGTACGAGAACCTCCTCGACAAGCACGGCCTCGAACCCGGCGAGGTCGCCCTGGCCTGGCTGCTCACCCGCCCCGGCATCACCGGCCCGATCGTCGGCCCGCGCACGCTGTCCCAGCTGGAGAGCGCCCTGCGCGCCCTCGACCTGGAGCTGAGCGAGGAACTGCTGGCCGACCTCGACACGATCTTCCCGGGGCCCGGTCCCGCGCCGGAGGCGTTCGCGTGGTGAGGCCGTAGGCAGACCGCTCGAGCGAGGGTCGCCCGGAGGTCAGTCGCGGGGGAACTCGTCGGTCTTGAGGATGAGGCCGACTTCGGTGCCGGTCAGGTCGATGTCGGTGCCGAAGTCCACCCTCGTCTCGATCGTGTAGTCCTTGCCCTTGGGGTGGGTGTAGACGTGGCAGCGGCCCAGGTAGGGGTCGGCGATGACGTAGACGGGCACCTCGGCGACGGCGTACGCGGTCTTCTTGGAACCGTAGTCGTTGGCGGCGGTGCCCTTGGAGATCACTTCCGCGACGAATTCGACGTCCTGGTAGCGCCAGTGACCGTCGCCCGTCTTGACGGCGCCCTCGGCGACCACCGTCACATCGGTCGCGAATCCGTTGAGGTGCCCCGGGTAGTCGATGCGGACGTCGGACTTCACGCGCTTGCGGGGGTACTTGGTCCGCAATTGCTCATAGATGTCCGCGATGATCTCCCAGTGGGTGTCCCGCTGCGGCGACATGTAGACGGTCCCCTCGACGATCTCGACCTTGTATCCCTCGGGGACGGGCATCTTCTCGAGCCGCTCGAACATCTCGTCCAGCGTGCCCGTGTTGTCGCTCTCGGCCATCGCGATCCTGTCTTCGAGGACGGTCATCGTGGCGCTCCTCCCCGGCTGCACTCGCACGAGTACAGCCGCGCGGTACAACGATACGCACGGTCACCGGGACACGGCGGGGCTCCGGTCAGGCCGACGCCGTCGCCTCGTACGGCTCACCCAGGCCCCACGCCTCGTACATCGCCGCCGCGAAAGCCTCCGCGATCTTGTGCTCGCCGCTCGCGTTGGGATGCGTGCCGTCGTAGGTGTCGGTGTGGATGTCGTACGCCGGGGGAGGGGACGCCAGGAGGAGCGGGGAGCGGGGTTCGTCGAGGTCGGCCAGGGTCTTCGCCAGGAGTTCGTTGAAACGGTTCACCTGGGTCGCGAAGGGCTCGTCCGCCGAGGCGCGGATGTTCGGGATCACCGGGAGGACGACCATGCGGATGCGTGGGCGGGCCTCCCGGGCCGCGGTCACGAAGGCGCGGACGTTGTCCGCGGTCTGCTCGGCGTCGGTGTAGAAGCCCAGGTCGATCAGGCCGAGGGAGACCAGCAGGACGTCGGCGCGCGAGGCGCGTATCGCCTCGCCGATCAGCGGGGCCATGTGCAGCCAGCCCTCGCCCCAGCCGGCGAGGTGGGCGCACGGGAAGTCGGGGTCGGCGTAGGCGTACGAGGTCGGGGCCTCGGCCGACTTGTCGTACAGCGTCTCGCGCGGGCCGACGAAGGTGAACGGGCCGCCGTACGAGCCGCACAGGTGCTGCCACAGCCGGTGGCGCCATGTGTGTTCGCCCGCGCTTCCGATCGTCATGGAGTCACCGACGGGCATGAACCTGAGCATCAGATCATGATGGCCGATCACGGGGGGTACCACGCCCCGGCGGGGTGTGAGGACCGCCACGTCGGGGGCCGCGAACGGGCGTGCGGGATGGCAGTCTTGGGGCATGCGCCGATCGCTCGCCCTCCTTGCCGGGCTTCTGCTCACGGGTGCGGTGGCCGCGCCCGCCTCCGCCGCCGACGGGGACCAGGGGTTCACGATCAGGGACCCGCGGATCACCGAGTCCAGCGGCCTCGCCGCCTCCCGGCTCCACCCCGGCGTCTACTGGACCCACAACGACAGCGACGACGGCCCCTACCTCTACGCCGTGGACAGCGCGACCGGGAAGACCGTCGCCACGGTGACCCTCACCGGCGTCGGCACCCCGCGGGATGTCGAGGCCATCTCCATCGGGCCCGGCAACCAGATCTACGTCGGTGACATCGGCGACAACTTCGGCGGCAGGTGGCCGTACGTCTGGATCTACCGGCTGCCCGAGCCGAGGGTGCTGAAGGACCAGACGATCCGGGCCACGCAGTACGTCGTGAAGTACGCGAACGGGCCGCGCGACGCCGAGTCGCTCGTCGTGCACCCCACCACCGGGCGCGTCTACCTCATCGACAAGAACGAGAACGGCGGGCACCTGTACGAGGGACCCGCCCAGTTGTCCGCCTCGGGCAGCAACGTCTTCCGGCCCGTCGCCCCGGTCGACCTGTGGGCCACCGACGCCGCCTTCTCACCGGACGGCCGCCGGCTCGCCGTCCGCGGCTACTTCGGCGGGATCGCCTACGACTGGAACGGCGGGCGGATCAAGCGCGAGGGGCAGCTGCAGATGCCGCTGCAGCGACAGGGCGAGTCCGTCACCTACTCCGCCGACGGCACCAGGCTGATGTACGGCAGCGAGGGGGCCGACAGCCAGGTGACGGCGAAGGACGCGCCCGGGGCTGCGGGCGGCGCCTCCAAGTCGCCCTCGGGCGACGGGAATTCCGTTGTCGGTTCAGGCGCGGGCGGCCTGAAGGACGGCCGCGTCACGACCGGCGCGATCGCCGTCGCCGTCGCCGCGGCCGTCCTGTTCGGGTTCCGGCGGCTGCGGCGACGGGGCTGAGCGTGTCCCTCTGAACTCGGCGTCAGAGCCTGTCGATCACGTAGTCGACGCAGGCCGTCAGCGCCTCGACGTCGGCGGGGTCGATCGCCGGGAACATGGCGACGCGGAGCTGGTTGCGGCCGAGCTTGCGGTAGGGGTCGGTGTCGACGATGCCGTTGGCGCGCAGGGTCTTGGCGACGGCCGCCGCGTCGATCTCGTCGGCGAAGTCGATCGTGCCGATGACCTGGGAGCGCCTGGCCGGGTCGGCGACGAACGGGGTGGCGTACTTGGACTCCTCCGCCCAGGTGTACAGGCGGGTCGAGGAGTCCTTGGTGCGGCCGGTGGCGAAGTCCAGGCCGCCCTGGCCGTTGAGCCACTCCAGCTGCTGGTTCAGCAGGAAGAGGGTGGCGAGGGCGGGGGTGTTGTAGGTCTGGTTCTTGCGGGAGTTGTCGATCGCCGTGGGCAGACTGAAGAACTCCGGGATGTGACGGCCGGAGGCGTGGATCCGCTCGGCGCGCTCGATCGCGGCGGGGGAGAAGACGCCGATCCACAGGCCGCCGTCGGAGGCGAAGGACTTCTGCGGGGCGAAGTAGTAGACGTCCGTCTCGGCGATGTCGACGGGGAGGCCGCCGGCGCCGCTGGTCGCGTCCACGAGGACGAGGGAGCCCTCGTCGGCGCCTTCGACCCGCCTGATCGGCATGGCGACGCCGGTGGAGGTCTCGTTGTGCGTGAAGGCGTAGACGTCGGTGCCCGCCTCGGCGTGCGCCTCGGGGTGGGTGCCGGGGTCGGCGGAGACGATCGTGGGATCGGCCAGCCAGGGGGCGAGCTTCGCGGCCTTGGCGAACTTGGACGAGAACTCGCCGAAGGTGAGGTGCTGGGACTTGTTCTCGATCAGGCCGTGCGTGGCGATGTCCCAGAACGCGGTGGAGCCGCCGTTGCCGAGGACGACCTCGTAGCCGTCGGGGAGGGAGAACAGGGAGCTGATGCCCTCGCGGACCTGGCCGACCAGGTTCTTCACCGGGGCCTGGCGGTGGGAGGTACCGAGGAGGGACGTACCGGTGGCGGCCAGCGCGTCCAGCGCCTCCACCCGCACCTTGGAGGGGCCCGCGCCGAATCGACCGTCGGCGGGCTTGATGTCAGCAGGAATCTGGATCTCAGCCACGGCGGGAGGGTATCTCCTCGGCGAAAGCGGACGAAGCCCTGTCCGTCGGATGAGACGACGCTCTCCGGCTGATGGACTTGTGCGGTCGTACGAAGATCAGTAGAACGCGCGGCCCTGTGGACAAGCCGCGATGACGGTGCGTGATCGGATGCATCCTGGACGCATGGCACGACGGCGGACGGGACGGATGCGGAGGAGGGGGCGCGGATGACGGAGACGGCGGATCTGGAGCGGGCGTTGCGTGCGGCCGTCCGGGGCGAGGTGGGGTTCGGCGTCACCTCCCGGGCACTGGTCACCATGGACGCCTCCAACTACCGGCGGGTCCCGCTCGGGGTCGTCGCGCCGCGGGACGCCGACGACGTGGCCGCCGTCCTCGCGGTGTGCCGCGCGCGGGGCGTGCCGGTCGTGGCGCGCGGCGGGGGTACGTCCATCGCGGGACAGGCGACCGGCACGGGCGTGGTGCTGGACTTCACCCGCCACATGAACCGGGTGCTGGAGATAGATCCCGGCGCGCGTACCGCCGTCGTCCAGCCGGGCCTGGTCCTCGACCGCCTCCAGGAGGCCGCCGCCCCGCACGGTCTGCGCTTCGGCCCCGACCCCTCCACCCACAGCCGGTGCACGCTCGGCGGGATGATCGGCAACAACGCCTGCGGCTCGCACTCGGTGGCCTGGGGCACCACCGCGGACAACGTACGGGAGCTGGAGGTGCTCACCGCGCGCGGGCAGCGGCTGCGACCGGGCCGCGACTGGGCGGGAGCGCCGGAGGGCCTGCGCGCCCTGGCGGAGGGCGAGTTGGCGCGGCTGCGCACCGGCTTCCCCGACCTGCCCCGCCGCATCTCCGGGTACGCGCTGGACGCGCTGCTCCCCGAGAGGGGCGCCGACGTCGCCCGGTCCTTCTGCGGCTCGGAGGGCACCCTGGGCGTGCTGACGCAGGCGGTCGTCCGGCTCGTCGAGGCGCCCCGCGCGCGGGCCCTGGCCGTGCTCGGGTACGCCGACGAGGGCGCCGCCGCCGACGCCGCGGCCGGCCTGCTGCCGCTGGGCCCGCTGACGGTGGAAGGCATGGCGGCCGACCTGGTGCGATCGGCGGCGGGGCTGCCGAAGGGCGGTGCCTGGCTGTTCGTCGAGACCGGCGGCGCGACACCGGGCGAGGCCCGCGCGCGTGCGGAGGCGGTCGTCCGCGCGGCCCACGTCGTCGACTCCCTGGTGGTGACCGACGAGCACGCCCAGCGGACCCTGTGGCGCATCCGGGAGGACGCGAGCGGCACGGCGACCCGCATGCCGGACGGCACGGAGGCCTGGCCGGGATGGGAGGACTGCGCGGTGCCGCCCGCCCGGCTGGGGGCGTATCTGCGGGACTTCCGGGGCCTGTTGACGACCCACGGCCTGCGCGGCACGCCGTACGGGCACTTCGGCGACGGCTGTATCCACGTCCGCATCGACTTCGACCTGCTGACGGAGCCGGGCGTCGGCCGGTTCCGGCGGTTCTCGCGGGACCTGGCGGAACTGGTGGTGGCGCACGGGGGCTCGCTGTCCGGGGAGCACGGCGACGGGCAGGCCCGCGCGGAGCTGCTGCCGGTGATGTACGGACAGGAGACGGTGGCCCTCTTCGAGCGGGCGAAGGCCGTCTGGGACCCCGATGACCTGCTCAACCCCGGGATGCTGGTGCGCCCCGCGCCCCTGGACAGCAACCTGCGCTTCTCGGTCCTGCCGCGCGAGCCCGTGGACGTGGCCTTCGGCTACCCGGCCGACGGCGGGGACTTCGCGGCGGCGGTGCGCCGGTGCGTGGGCGTCGCGAAGTGCCGTACGACGTCCGCGGCCGGCTCCTCGGTGATGTGCCCGTCCTTCCGGGCGACCGGCGAGGAGGAGCACTCCACGCGCGGCCGGGCGAGGCTGCTGCACGAGATGCTCGCGGGCGAGGTGGTCACGGACGGCTGGCGCTCGACCGAGGTCCGGGACGCGCTGGACCTGTGCCTGTCCTGCAAGGGCTGCCGCTCCGACTGCCCGGTCGAGGTCGACATGGCCACGTACAAGGCGGAGTTCCTGCACCACCACTACGCGGGGCGCCGCCGCCCGGCCGCCCACTACGCGATGGGGTGGCTGCCGGTGTGGCTGCGCTGGGTGGCCCGGACGCGCACGGCCCGGCTGGTCAACGCGCTCGCGTCCGTACGGCCGCTCGCGCGGGCGGCGAAACGGCTGGGCGGGATCGCGCCCGAGCGGGAGCTTCCGCGGGTGACGACGGAGACGTTCAGCCGGTGGTGGCGGAGACGTGGGGCGGCCAGCCCGGGAGAGCGGGTCATCGTCTGGCCGGACACCTTCACCGAGCACCTCTCACCCTCGGTGGGACGGGCGGCCGTACGCGTGCTGGAGATGGCGGGGCTCGCTCCCGGACCGGTTCCCCGAGGGCCGGTCTGCTGTGGACTGACCTACGTCTCCACCGGCCAACTCGACCGCGCCCGCGTGGTGATGGGCCGCACGCTCGACGTACTGGAGCCGGTGCTGGGGACGTCCGCGCCCATCGCCGTCCTGGAGCCGAGCTGCGCGGCCGCCCTGCGCTCCGACCTGCCCGAGCTGCTGTACGACGACCCGCGCGCGGCTCAACTGGCCGCGAAGGTCGTCGCGTTCGCGGAGGTGCTGGAGCGGTACGCCCCGGACTGGACGCCACCCGCCGTGCGGCGCCCGGTCGCCGGCCAGACCCACTGTCACCAGCACGCGGTCCTGGGCGACGTCCCCGACCGCCGCCTGCGCGAGGCCGCGGGCCTCACCGGCGAACTGACCGGCGGCTGCTGCGGCCTGGCGGGCAACTTCGGCTTCGAACAAGGTCACTTCGAGGTGTCGAAGGCCTGCGCCGAGGAGCGGTTGCTTCCCTCGGTACGGGAGGCGCCGGAGGGCACGGTGGTCCTGGCCGACGGCTTCTCCTGCCGCACGCAGCTGGAGCAGCTCGCGGGGGTGCGGGGACGGCACCTGGCGGAGGTACTGGCGGAGGCGCTGGAGGAGGGAGGCACGGCGTAGGGACAGCGGGAGATCACGCGGGACCGGGCCGGCCCTGCTCGCGACACGGGTCGCGGCCCCGCGTGGAGGGGAGGGAGGTCAGTCCGCCCAGACCTTGGCGTCGTCGGCCGGGACGGTGGTGGCCAGGCCCAGTTCCTTGCGGGCGGCGACCGTCTTGTGCGGGTCGATGCCGGCGAAGGCCGGGTCGTAGTCGAGGAAGAACGCGTCGGCGTCGGGGGCCTTCGCGGCCTTCTCCCAGTGGACGGCGCTCTTCTCCAGCTGCGCGCGGAGCTTGCCGACCTCCGCGCCCTGCACGCCCCGCAGCCCCTTGAGGTGCGCGTCGAGGGCGGCGGCCACGGCCTTGGCCTGTCTCTTGTAGCCGCTCAGGTCGTCCTCGACGTAGTCCGCGTCGGACTGGTTCGCCCACAGGGTGTCGTAGACGGCGTTGGCGCCCTTCAGGTACGCGGCCTGGGCGGGCTTCATGGACTTCGCGTCGGCCTTCAGCGAGCCGGTGAACGTACCCGACTCCTTGGTGTAGGTGCAGCTCACGGCGCGGTCGCCGGTGGCCCAGCTGTCCTTGGTCGGCGTGTAGTAGAAGACGTCGACGCCCTTGGGCAGCGCCCAGGTGTCCAGACTGAACCGGCCCGCCTCCGCCGGGCACCGCTGGTCGGCGACCGCCGAGACCGCCTTGTCACCGGGGAACGCCTTCTTTCCGGGGAGCGAGAAGTCGCCGACGACCTGACCCCGGTGTGCCTCGCCACAGGGCACGATCTCGACCGTGAGGGCCTCGCCCGTCGCCTTGCCGTCCGGGTTGAAGCAGTCCCCGACGCCGAGCGAGAACACCGACCGCGTGCGGACCGCCTTCTTCGCGCCGTCCGCCGCGCTGTCGGCGAGATCCGAGCACCCCACCGCGCCGACCGCGAGCAGGGCGACGACAGCGGATATGCCCCGCAGGGAACGGGACTGGGTACGGGCCTTCATGACGTGCACATCCTCTTGCTGAACCGTGGTGACGAGCCCGGTCGTGGCTCGCCGGATGTCCTGACCCGCCATGGGCCGCAAGGGTTGTACGCGAGGGGCGGCGCTCGGGATATGAGACAGCCGCATAAAAGGTTCACACTCCTGACCGAGGTCACTACCCTGGACTTGGCAGTACATCGCGATGGACGAAACGCATCGTGATGAATGAAACGCATCGTGATGAACGAAAACCCCGATCCGAGATCCGACGCGATCTGATCCGAGTCACCCCTGGGACCGCCCTGTGAGTAACCCCGGCAGCAGCGCCGCCGCCTCGACCTCGTCCTCCCCGGCCGTCGTCCCGGACGCGGTCGCCGCCTCCCCGGCCGCGGGCGGAGCCCCGCGCGGGTTCGGCTCGTTCGGCTCACTGGGGCCGGTCGGGCTGGTGCTCGCCGGGGGCATCTCGGTCCAGTTCGGCGGCGCGCTCGCCGTGACCCTGATGCCGCGGGCGGGCGCGCTCGGCGTGGTGACGCTGCGGCTCGTCGCCGCGGCGGTGATCCTGCTGCTGGTCTGCCGGCCACGGCTGCGCGGCCACTCGCGCGCCGACTGGGGCACGGTGATCGTCTTCGGTGCCGCGATGGGCGCGATGAACGGCCTGTTCTACGAGGCCGTAGCCCGTATCCCGCTGGGTCCCGCGGTCACCCTGGAGGTGCTGGGTCCCCTGGCGCTGTCGGTGCTGGCCTCCCGCCGCGCGATCAACGCGCTCTGGGCGGCCCTGGCCCTCGCCGGCGTCTTCCTCCTAGGCGGGGGAGGCTTCAGCGACCTGGACCCGCTGGGGGTCGGGTTCGCCCTGGGGGCGGGCACCATGTGGGCGGCGTACATCATCTTCAGCGCCCGTACGGGGCGGCGCTTCCCGCAGGCCGACGGGCTGGCGCTGGCCATGGCGGTGGCGGCGCTGCTGTTCGTGCCGCTGGGCATCGCCGAGTCGGGCGGCAAGCTGCTGCACCCCACCACCCTCGCGCTCGGCTCGGCGGTGGCGGTCCTGTCCTCCGTCCTGCCCTACACCCTCGAACTCCTCGCCCTGCGGCGCCTTCCCGCCTCCACCTTCGCCATCCTCATGAGCCTGGAACCCGCCATCGCGGCCACGGCCGGCTTCTTCGTCCTGCACCAGGCCCTGTCCCTCACGGAGGCGGCCGCGATCGCCCTGGTCATCGCGGCGAGCATGGGAGCGGTACGGACGCAGGTGGGCCGGGGGAAGGTCGTGGAGCCCGGCCCGGTCTCCTGAACCTCTTCCGGTCCTTGCGACGGCGGCCGCTGGGTCGCCTCGAAAAGTCATGCAAGCACGCTTGCTTGTTTCTTGCCCCGCTGCCATGCTCCTTCACGCACCGCGCCGCACACCGTCGTGCCCCGAGGGGAGCGCATCGTGTCCGATCCGACGCCCGTCTTCGACGACCTGCGTGAGGAGAGCGAGGAACTCGATCGGCTGGTGGCCGACCTGAGTCCCGGGCAGTGGAGGCTCGCGACCCCCGCGCCCGGCTGGAGCGTCGCCCACCAGATCGCGCATCTGCACTGGACCGACCGCTCCGCCCTGCTCGCCGTCACGGACGCGGACGCCTTCCGCACGCTGGTGGAGAAGGCCCTCACCGCGCCGGACTCGTTCGTCGACGAGGGTGCGGAGGAGGGGGCCCGGCTGGAGCCGGCCGAACTGCTCGCGCGCTGGCGGGAGGGGCGGGCCGCGCTCGACCGGGCCCTGCGGGCCACGGCACCCGGGACGCGCTTCCCCTGGTACGGGCCGCCTATGTCGGCGGCCTCCATGGCCACGGGCCGGATCATGGAGACCTGGGCCCATGGACAGGACATCGCCGACACATTGGGTGTGCGCCGCGCACCTACCGACCGGCTGAAGCATGTGGTCCGCATCGGGGTGCGCGCACGGGACTTCGCCTACGGGGCGCGGGGACTGCCCGTGCCCGCCGAGGAGTTCCGGGTGGAGATCACCGCTCCCGGCGGCGAGCTGTGGGCCTACGGGCCCGAGGACGCCGCCCAGCGCGTCACTGCCCCCGCCCTCGACTTCTGCCTGCTGGTCACCCAGCGCGCCCACCGCGCCGACCTGGAGGTGCGCGCCGAGGGCCCCGACGCCGACCGCTGGCTCGACATCGCCCAGGCCTTCGCGGGCCCGCCCGGCGCAGGCCGCGCGCCGAAGGGCTCCGTGTGGTGAGCGCCCCGCGCACCCCCCTGCGCGTCGGCAACGCCTCCGGCTTCTACGGCGACCGCTTCGACGCCCTGCGCGAGATGCTCACCGGCGGTGAACTGGACGTCCTGACCGGCGACTACCTCGCCGAACTCACCATGCTGATCCTGGGCCGGGACCGGCTGAAGGACCCGTCCGCCGGATACGCCCGCACCTTCCTGCGCCAGCTGGAGGAGTGCCTCGGACTCGCCCACGAGCGGTCGGTGAGGATCGTGACGAACGCCGGCGGGCTCAACCCCGCCGGGCTCGCCGACGCCGTCAGGGCGCTGGCCGACCGGCTCGGCATCCCGGTGCGCGTCGCCCACGTCGAGGGCGACGACCTCACCACGGCCTACCCCGGCAGCCTCGCCGCCCACGCCTACCTCGGCGGCTTCGGGATCGCCGCCTGCCTGCGGGAGGGCGCCGACGTCGTGGTCACCGGGCGGGTGACCGACGCCGCGCTCGTCACCGGGCCCGCCGCCGCCCACTTCGGCTGGGGACCCGGGGAGTACGACCGGCTCGCGGGCGCGGTCGTCGCCGGGCACGTCCTGGAGTGCGGGACACAGGCGACCGGCGGGAACTACGCCTTCTTCCGGGGGGCCGACGTCCGCCGTCCCGGCTTCCCGCTCGCCGAACTCCACGAGGACGGCAGCGCGGTCATCACCAAGCACCCCGGCACCGGCGGCCTCGTCGACACCGGCACGGTCACGGCGCAGCTGCTGTACGAGACGGGCGGCGCCCGGTACGCCGGACCCGACGTCACCGCCCGCCTCGACACCGTACGGCTCACCCCCGACGGACCCGACCGGGTGCGGATCGAGGGAGTGCGCGGGGAGGCCCCGCCGCCGACCCTCAAGGTCGGCCTCAACCGCCTCGGCGGCTTCCGCAACGAGGTCGTCTTCGTCCTCACCGGGCTCGACATCGAGGAGAAGGCCGCCCTGGTACGGGAGCAGATGGGCGACGCGCTCGCCAAGTCGCCGCCGGCCGAGACCTGTTGGGAGCTCGTCCGCACCGACCGGGCCGACGCCGACACCGAGGAGACGGCCAGCGCACTGCTGCGGCTCGTCGTACGGGACCCGGACCAGCAGGTCGTCGGGCGGGCGCTGAGCGGGGCCGCCATCGAACTGGCGCTGGCCAGTTACCCGGGCTTCCATGTGCTCGCACCACCGGGGAAGGGCGCGCCTTATGGGGTCTTCGAGGATGTGTACGTCCCCCATGGTGCCGTCGACCATGTGGCCGTCCTCCATGACGGGCGGCGGGTCGCTGTGGCCCCGCCCCAGGACACCCGCATCCTCGACGACGTACCGGAGCCGCCCCTCCCGGAGGCTCTTGCCCCGGGGCCCGTGCGCCGCGCACCGCTCGGCCTGGTCGCCGGTGCCCGCAGCGGGGACAAGGGCGGCAACGCCAACGTGGGGGTCTGGGTCCGCACCGACGACGCCTGGCGGTGGCTCGCCCACACCCTCACCGCCGACCTGTTCCGCCAACTCCTGCCGGAGACGGCCGGACTGACCGTCACCCGGCACGTCCTCCCGCGGCTGCGCGCCCTCAACTTCACCGTCGAGGGCATCCTCGGTCAGGGCGTCGCCGCCCAGCACCGCTTCGATCCGCAGGCCAAGGCCCTCGGCGAATGGCTGCGCTCCCGCCACCTGGACATCCCGGAGGCTCTCCTTTGACCGTTCTGCCCACCGCCCTGGACGCCGGCAGCCCCGGCCACCGCGCCCACCGCGCGGCCATGCTCGCCAAGCTCGCCGAGCTCGACGCCGAGCATGCCAAGGCGCTCGCCGGCGGCGGCCCGAAGTACGTCGAACGGCACCGCCAGCGCGGCAAACTGCTCGCCCGCGAGCGCATCGAGCTGCTCCTCGACCCGGACACCCCGTTCCTGGAGCTGTCCCCGCTGGCCGCCTGGGGCAGTGACTACGCGGTCGGCGCCTCCCTCGTCACCGGCATCGGGGTCGTCGAGGGCGTCGAGTGCCTGATCACCGCCAACGACCCGACCGTGCGCGGCGGCGCCAGCAACCCCTGGACGCTGAAGAAGTCCCTGCGCGCGAACGACATCGCGCTCGCCAACCGGCTGCCCTGCATCAGCCTGGTCGAGTCCGGCGGCGCCGACCTGCCCTCCCAGAGGGAGATCTTCATCCCCGGCGGCGCCATCTTCCGGGACATCACCCGCCTCTCCGCCGCCGGCATCCCCACCGTCGCCGTCGTCTTCGGCAACTCCACGGCGGGCGGCGCGTACGTCCCCGGCATGTCCGACCACGTGATCATGGTGAGGGAGCGGGCGAAGGTCTTCCTCGGCGGCCCGCCCCTGGTGAAGATGGCGACCGGCGAGGAGAGCGACGACGAGTCCCTGGGCGGCGCCGAGATGCACGCGCGCGTGTCGGGCCTCGCCGACCACCTCGCCGTCGACGAGCGGGACGCGCTCCGGCAGGCGCGGCGCGTCGTCGCCCGACTCAACCACCGTAAGGCGTACGCCGATCCGGGCCCGGCCGAGCCGCCCAAGTACGACCCGGAGGAGCTCCTCGGCATCGTCCCCGGCGACCTGAAGACCCCCTTCGACCCGCGCGAGGTCATCGCCCGCCTCGTCGACGCCTCCGACTTCGACGAGTTCAAGCCGCTGTACGGGACGAGCCTGACCACCGGCTGGGCCGCCCTGCACGGCTATCCCGTCGGCATCCTCGCGAACGCCCAAGGGGTGCTGTTCAGCGAGGAGTCGCAGAAGGCCGCCCAGTTCATCCAGCTCGCCAACCAGCGCGACATCCCGCTGCTCTTCCTGCACAACACCACCGGCTACATGGTCGGCAGGGAGTACGAGCAGGGCGGGATCATCAAGCACGGCGCGATGATGATCAACGCCGTCTCCAACTCGAAGGTCCCCCACCTCTCCGTGCTCATGGGCGCCTCGTACGGCGCCGGGCACTACGGCATGTGCGGCCGTGCCTACGACCCGCGCTTCCTGTTCGCCTGGCCCAGCGCCAAGTCGGCCGTCATGGGCCCGCAGCAGCTCGCCGGCGTGCTGTCGATCGTCGCCCGGCAGTCGGCCGCCGCGAAGGGACGGCCGTACGACGAGGAGGGCGACGCCGCGCTGCGCGCCATGGTGGAGCAGCAGATCGAGTCGGAGTCGCTGCCGATGTTCCTGTCCGGGCGGCTGTACGACGACGGCGTCATCGACCCGCGCGACACCCGCACCGTCCTCGGCCTGTGCCTGTCCGCCATCCACACCGCCCCCTACGAGGGCGCGCGGGGCGGCTTCGGCGTCTTCCGGATGTGAGGCTCATGATGTCGACTCTGCTGGTCGCCAACCGGGGCGAGATCGCCTGCCGGATCTTCCGTACCTGCCGCGAACTGGGCATCCGTACCGTCGCGGTGTATTCGGACGCCGACGAGAACGCGCTCCACGCGCGCGTGGCCGACACGGCGGTACGGCTGCCGGGCGCGTCGCCCTCCGACACGTACCTGCGCGGCGATCTGATCGTGAAGGCCGCCGCCCTGGCCGGCGCGGACGCCGTGCACCCCGGCTACGGCTTCCTCTCCGAGAACGCCGACTTCGCCCGCGCCGTCCTCGACGCCGGTCTCACGTGGATCGGGCCGCCCCCGGAGGCGATCGAGGCGATGGCGTCCAAGACGCGCGCCAAGGAGCTGATGGGCATCGCGCCGCTCGGCGAGGCCGAGGTCACCGAGGCCGATCTGCCGGTGCTGGTGAAGGCGGCCGCGGGCGGCGGCGGGCGCGGGATGCGGATCGTGCGGCGGCTGGAGGAGCTGGAGGGCGCCCTCGACGGGGCCCGCGCCGAGGCCGCGAGCGCCTTCGGGGACGGCGAGGTGTTCGTCGAGCCGTACGTCGAGCGGGGCCGCCACGTCGAGGTGCAGGTCCTCGCCGACACGCACGGCACGGTGTGGACGCTCGGCACCCGTGACTGCTCCCTCCAGCGCCGCCACCAGAAGGTGATCGAAGAGGCCCCGGCACCGGCTCTGGACCCCGCCCTCACCGACGAGCTGTACGCGATGGCCGTCCGCGCCGCCCGCTCCGTCGACTACGTCGGCGCGGGCACCGTCGAGTTCCTCGTCGCCGACGGCACGGCCCACTTCCTGGAGATGAACACCCGCCTCCAGGTCGAACACCCCGTCACCGAGGCCCTGTTCGGCATCGACCTCGTGGCGCTCCAGATCCGCGTCGCCGAGGGGCACGCGCTGGAGAGCGAGCCCCCGCGCGCGCGGGGCCACGCCGTCGAGGCCCGCCTCTACGCCGAGGACCCCGCTCGCGCGTGGGCTCCGCAGACCGGCACCCTGCACCGCCTCGCCGTGCCGGACGGCGTCCGCCTGGACACCGGCTACACCGACGGCGACGGCATCGGCGTGCACTACGACCCGATGCTCGCCAAGGTCGTCGCCCACGCCCCCACGCGCGCGGAGGCGCTCCGCAGGCTCTCCGGCGCCCTGGAACGGGCGGCAGTCCACGGCCCGGTCACCAACCGCGACCTGCTCGTCCGCTCGCTGCGGCACGAGGAGTTCACGGCCGCCCGCATGGACACCGGCTTCTACGACCGCCACCTCGCCGCCCTCACCGGCCCGGCCCCCGACCCGTACGCCCACCCGTCTCCCACCACCGCCCTCACCGGAGTCGCTGCGCGACCACCTCTAGTTGCGCTGGCCGCCGCCCTCGCCGACGCGCACGGCCGCTCCCGGTTCGGCGGCTGGCGCAACCTGCCCTCCGGGCCGCAGACCAAGCGCTACCTGATGGCGGGCGAGGAGTACGAGGTCGCGTACCGGCACACGCGCGCGGGGCTCGCGGCCGGCGGGGTGCGGGTGGTGCGCGCCGACGCGCACCTCGTCGTCCTCGAAGTGGACGGCGTCCGGCGGAGGTTCGAGGTCGCCCGGTACGGCGACGATCAGGTGTACGTGGGCGCCACCGCCCTCACCGCCCTGCCCCGGTTCCCCGACCCGGCCGCGCACCACGCCCCCGGCTCCCTGCTCGCGCCCATGCCGGGCACGGTCGTCCGCCTCGCCGACGGTCTGACCGAGGGATCCGCCGTCACCGCCGGCCAGCCGCTGATCTGGCTGGAGGCGATGAAGATGCAGCACCAGATCTCCGCGCCGGTCACGGGGACACTGACGGCGCTGCATGCCACGCCTGGGAAACAGGTGGAGCCAGGCATGTTGCTGGCGGTAGTGCAAGAAACCTAGGGGCGCGGGGAACTGCGCGAGCAACCACACTCAAGCCGCACTCGGAGGACATCCGTGACCACCCTCATCGAATCCGAAGAACACAAGGCCCTCCGCTCCGCCGTCGCCGCCCTCGGCAAACGCTACGGACGCGACTACATCACCCGCGTCGTCGCCGAGAAGGGCCACCCGGACGAACTGTGGTCCGAGGCCGCCAAGCTCGGCTACCTCGGCGTCAACCTGCCGGAGGCATACGGCGGCGGAGGCGGCGGCATAGCCGAACTCTCCATCGTGCTCGAAGAGCTGGGCGCCGCCGGCTGCCCGCTCCTGCTGATGGTCGTCTCCCCGGCCATCTGCGGCACCGTCATCGCCCGCTTCGGCACCGAGCAGCAGAAACAGCAGTGGCTGCCCGGGCTCGCCGACGGCACCCGCACCATGGCCTTCGGCATCACCGAGCCCGACGCCGGGTCCAACTCCCACCGCATCACCACCACCGCCCGCAGGGACGGCACGGACTGGCTGCTCACCGGCCGCAAGGTGTTCGTCTCCGGCGTCGACGTCGCCGACGCCACCCTGATCGTCGGCCGCACCGAGGACGCCCGCACCGGCCGCCTCAAGCCCTGCCTGTTCATCGTCCCGCGCGACACCGAGGGCTTCCAGCGCCACCAGATCGACATGGAACTCCAGGCCGCGGAGAAGCAGTTCGAGCTGGTCCTGGACGACGTACGACTTCCGGCGGACGCGCTCGTCGGCGAGGAGGACGCCGGGCTGCTCCAGCTGTTCGCCGGGCTCAACCCCGAGCGGATCATGACGGCGGCGTTCGCGATCGGCATGGGGCGCTTCGCGCTCGCCCGGGCCGTCGAGTACGCCCGTGACCGCACCGTGTGGAAGGCGCCCATCGGCGCCCACCAGGCCATCGCGCACCCCCTCGCCCAGGCCCACATCGACCTCGAACTCGCCCGTCTGATGATGCAGAAGGCCGCCCATCTCTACGACGCGGGCGACGACATGGGTGCGGGCGAGGCCGCCAACATGGCCAAGTACGCGGCCGCGGAGGCCTGTGTGCGGGCCGTCGACCAGGCCGTGCACACCCTCGGCGGCAACGGCCTCACACGCGAGTTCGGGATCGCCTCGCTGATAACGGCCGCGCGCGTGGCTCGTATCGCCCCGGTGAGCCGGGAGATGATTCTCAACTACGTCTCCCACCAGAGCCTGGGTCTGCCCAAGTCGTACTGAGGCCCCCTCCCGGCCCCCGCCCGCGCGCACCGCCGTTCCGCGAGGAGGAACCGTGTTCCACAGCGAGTACGCAGACGTCCCGCCCGTCGAACTGCCCATCCACGAGGCCGTTCTCGGCCGCGCCGCCGAGTTCGGCGACCTGCCGGCCCTGATCGACGGCACGGACGGCACCACCCTCACGTACAACCAAGTGGACCGGTTCCACCGGCGCATCGCGGCCGGGCTGGCCGAAGCCGGTGTGCGCAAGGGCGACGTCCTCGCCCTGCACAGCCCGAACACCATCGCCTTCCCGACCGCCTTCTACGCGGCCACGCGCGCGGGTGCGTCCGTCACCACCGTGCACCCGCTCGCCACGCCCGAGGAGGTGGCCAAGCAGCTGCGGGACTCCCGCGCCCGCTGGCTGGTCACCGTCTCGCCGCTGCTGGCGACGGCCCGCCGGGCGGCCGAACTCGCGGGTGGCATACAGGAGATATTCGTGTGCGACCGGGCGAGCGGCCACCGCTCCCTGGCCGACCTGCTCTCCTGCACCGCGCCCGATCCCGCCGTCGCCGTCGACCCGGCCGAGGACGTCGCGGCCCTGCCGTACTCCTCCGGTACCACCGGCGTCCCCAAGGGCGTCATGCTCACCCACCGCCAGATCGCCACCAACCTGGCCCAGCTGGAGCCCGCGATCCCGGCCGGGCCCGGCGACCGCATCCTCGCCGTCCTGCCCTTCTTCCACATATACGGCCTGACCGCGCTGATGAACGCGCCCCTCAGGCAGGGCGCCACCGTCGTCGTGCTGCCCCGCTTCGAGCTGGAGACGTTCCTCGCGGCCATCGAACGGCACCGCATCACCAGCCTGTACGTCGCCCCGCCGATCGTTCTGGCGCTCGCCAAGCATCCGGCCGTGGCCCGCTACGACCTCTCGTCCCTGCGGTTCGTCATCAGCGCCGCCGCGCCCCTGGACGCCCACCTCGCCGCCGCCTGCTCCGAACGCCTCGGGCTGCCGCCCGTGGGCCAGGCCTACGGCATGACGGAACTCTCGCCCGGCACGCACGTCGTCCCGCTGGACGCCATGGACCGGGCACCCGCGGGCACCGTCGGCAGGCTCATCGCCGGCACCGAGATGCGCATCGTCTCCCTCGACGACCCCGGCCGGGACCTCGCCGCCGGAGAGGCCGGCGAGATCCTCATCCGCGGCCCCCAGGTCATGAAGGGCTACCTGGGCCGACCCGACGCCACCGCCGACATGATCGACGCCGACGGCTGGGTGCACACCGGCGACGTGGGCTACGTCGACGCCGACGGCTGGCTGTTCGTCGTCGACCGGGTGAAGGAGCTCATCAAGTACAAGGGTTTCCAGGTGGCCCCGGCCGAGCTGGAGGCCCACCTCCTCACCCACCCCGGCATCGCGGACGCCGCCGTCATCGGCGTCTACGACGAGGACCACAACGAGATACCGCACGCCCACGTCGTCCGCCAGCCCACCGCCGGTGCCCTCACCGAGGGCGAGGTCATGATGCACGTCGCCGAACGCGTCGCCCCCTACAAGCGGATCCGGCGGGTCACCTTCATCGACGCGGTGCCGCGCGCTGCCTCCGGGAAGATCCTCCGCCGCGAACTGCGGGCGGGGGCAGGGAAGTCGGGGCCGCACGCCGAACCCGACGCCAAGGAGCGCTCATGACCTCGATCGGCCGCACCCGCGCGCGGGGCGTCGAGACGCTCAGCCTGGACGCCACCGGCAGCCGCAACGCCCTGTCCGCCGCGCTCGTCGGCGAACTCTCGGACGCCCTGGCCGAGTGCGCCGGGGACAGCGCCGTACGCGCCGTCGTCCTCACCCACTCGGGCAACACCTTCTGCGCGGGCGCCGACCTGCGCGACCCGCCCGAGCCCGACGCCCTGGTCCGGCTGCTGCGGCAGATCGTCGAGCTGCCCCAGCCGGTCGTCGCGCGGGTGACGGGGCACGTCCGGGCGGGCGGCCTCGGACTGCTGGCCGCCTGCGACATCGCGGCCGCCTCGCACGACGCCACGTTCGCGTTCACCGAGGTACGGATCGGTCTCGCCCCGGCCGTCATCTCACTGCCGGTGATCCCGCGCGCGGACCCGCGTGCCCTGGCCCGGCTCTGCCTCACCGGCGAGCGCTTCGACGCGGCCGAGGCGGTGCGCACCGGGCTGCTGACGGCGGCCGGCGACGACGTCGACGCCGTACTGGAGCCCGTACTGGACGGCCTGCGCCGCTCGGCCCCCGAGGCCCTGGCCGCGACGAAACGGCTGCTCACGACTAGGGTGCTGGAGGCCTTCGACCGGGACGCGGCCGAACGAGTCGCACTCTCGGCCCGGCTGTTCTCCACCTCCCAGGCCCGGGAGGGGACGACGGCCTTCCTAGAACGACGGGATCCCGCATGGGTGCTGTGACCGCAGCCGACCGCCACCCCAAGCAGGACCGCAGCCGGGCCACCCGGCAGCGGCTGCTGGAAGCCGCCGTGGCCTGCCTCGCCGAGCACGGCTGGGCGGGCTCCACGGTCTCCGTCGTCGCCGAACGCGCCGGGGTCTCACGCGGCGCCGCCCAGCACCACTTCCCGACCCGCGAGGACCTGTTCACCGCTGCCGTCGAGTACGTCGCCGAGGAGCGCTCCACCGCCCTGCGCGACCTGTTCCCCGAGGGCCCCGCCGACCGCCGGGCCGTCGTCACCGCCCTCGTCGACCTGTACACCGGCCCGCTCTTCCGGGCCGCCCTCCACCTGTGGGTCGCCGCATCCGACGAGGACCAGCTGCGGCCGCGCGTCACCGAGCTGGAGGCCCGGGTCGGGCGGGAGACCCACCGCATCGCGGTGGAGCTGCTGGGCGTCGACGAGGCGTGCCCCGGCGTCCGCGAGTCCGTCCAGGGCCTGCTCGACATGGCCCGGGGCCTGGGCCTCGCCAACCTCCTCACCGACGACATGGCACGCCGGCAGCGGGTCGTGGCCCAGTGGGCGAAGCTGCTGGACGAGGCGCTGGGCTGACGTCTCCCGGCGGGAGTCCCGCGCGGAGACATACGTCACACGGAACCGTGGTGCGGGCGCCCCGCTCGGGCCGGCGGCGGAGAGGCAACGGTTTCAGGGCGTTACCCTAGGGCCCATGCTTCCGATGCTTGTCCGACGCCGCCACGTGGACTACGTGCGTGTCACAAGCATGGCGTGTCGGCGCTCTGCCTGACCTCCATCCCTGTTTCCCGGTTCCCTTCCCGGTCCTTTCCGGCACCCGTGGCCCCCGCCCCACCCCCGGCGGCCGCCCGGGCCCCGAACAACCTGCGGACGCACCCATGACGCACACCACGACCGACCCGTCGTACGCCCAGCTCCCGATCATCGACCTCTCGGCCGCCGACCGCGGACCGGAGGAGCGCGCACGCTTCCACGAGCAGCTGCACAGCGCCGCCCACGACGTCGGCTTCTTCCAGCTCGTCGGACACGGTGTGACGCGGGCCGACACCGACGCCCTGCTCACCGCCATGCGCGCCTTCTTCGCCCTCCCCGAGGCCGACCGGCTCGCCCTCGACAACGTGAACTCGCCCCATTTCCGCGGCTACACGCGTACCGGCGACGAGCGCACCGCGGGTGCCCGCGACTGGCGCGACCAGCTCGACATCGGCGCCGAGCGGCCCGCGCACATACCGGGGCCCGGCGAGCCCGCGTACTGGTGGCTCCAGGGCCCCAACCAGTGGCCGGCCGCCCTGCCCGAGCTGCGGACCGCAGCCCTCGCCTGGGTCGACAAGCTCAGCGCCGTCGCGGAGCGGCTGCTGCACGAACTGCTCACCGCCATCGGCGCCCCCGCCGACTTCTACGACGCCCTCTTCGGCGGCAGCGCCTACCCGCACCTCAAGCTGGTGCGCTACCCCGGCAGCGCGGCCGACGGCTCCAGCCAGGGCGTCGGCATCCACAAGGACTACGGCTTCCTGACGCTGCTGCTCCAGGACACGGTCGGCGGTCTCCAGGTGCTGCGCGAGGACGGCAACTACCACGACGTGCCGCCGATGGACGGCGCCTTCGTGGTCAACCTGGGCGAGCTGCTGGAGGTGGCGACCAACGGCTACCTGCTGGCCACCCGCCACCGCGTGGTCAGCCCGCCCGGCGCCACCGAGCGCTTCTCCGTGCCGTTCTTCTACAACCCGCGTCTGGACGCGCGCGTGGAGCCGCTGGTCTTCCCGCACGCCTCCACCGCCCCGGGCGTCACCGACGACCCGGCCAACCCGCTCTTCGCCGAGTACGGCTACAACGAGCTGAAGGGCAAGCTGCGCGCCCACCCGCTGGTCGCCCAGCGGCACCACGCGGACCTGCTCAGCGCCGCCTGACCCGGCCCCGCACGCGCGCGTGGACGCCGTCTTGCCTCCACGCGCGCGTGCCGCTCGCGTCAGCGGGTCTGCGGGGCGATGTCCTCGTACCCCTCGATCTCGCGCGGGCTGCGCGGGCCGGGGCCGACGTAGCGCGCGGACGGCCGCACCAGGCGTCCGGTGCGCTTCTGCTCCAGGATGTGCGCCGACCAGCCGGCGGTCCGGGCGCAGGTGAACATCGACGTGAACATGTGCGCCGGGACCTCGGCGAAGTCCAGCATGATCGCCGCCCAGAACTCCACGTTCGTCGCGAGGACACGGTCCGGACGACGGTTGTGCAGCTCCTCCAGCGCCGCCTTCTCCAGCGCCTCCGCCACCTCGAAGCGCGGCGCGCCCAGCTCCCGCGCGGTGCGCCGCAGCACCCGCGCGCGCGGGTCCTCGGCCCGGTACACCCGGTGGCCGAAGCCCATCAGCCGCTCGCCCTTGTCCAGGGCCTTCCGGACGTACGCCTCCGCGTCACCGGTGCGCTCGATCTCCTCGATCATCCCGAGCACGCGAGAGGGCGCGCCGCCGTGCAGCGGACCCGACATGGCGCCCACGGCACCGGAGAGGGCGGCGGACACGTCCGCGCCCGTCGAGGCGATGACGCGGGCGGTGAAGGTGGAGGCGTTCATGCCGTGCTCGGCGGCGGAGGTCCAGTAGGCGTCCACAGCCGCGACGTGCTTGGGGTCCGGCTCGCCGCGCCAGCGGATCATGAACCGCTCGACGATCGACTGCGCCTTGTCGATCTCGCTCTGCGGCACCATCGGCAGCCCCTGCCCGCGCGCGGACTGGGCGACGTACGACAGGGCCATCACCGCCGCCCGCGCGAGGTCGTCGCGGGCCTGCTCCTCGTCGATGTCGAGCAGCGGTTTCAGGCCCCACACCGGGGCGAGCATGGCGAGCGCCGACTGGACGTCCACGCGGATGTCGCCAGAGTGCACGGGGATCGGGAACGGCTCGGCGGCCGGCAGGCCGGGGTTGAAGGCGCCGTCGACGAGCAGTCCCCACACGTTGCCGAACGAGACGCTGCCCACCAGTTCCTCGATGTCGACGCCCCGGTACCGCAGGGCCCCGCCCTCCTTGTCGGGTTCGGCGATCTCCGTCTCGAACGCGACGACTCCTTCGAGTCCGGGTACGAAGTCGGACATCAGGCGGCTCCTCAGGTCGATTGCGGGGACTGCCGGAACGCGGGCGTGGCCGTGGCTCCGCGGTCGATCCCAGACGCGCGGTCCGCGGCGGTCACCCGGTGATGCCCCGGTCGGCCGGTGGTCACCCGGCCGCAACGGGCATCAGCACCATATCCCCGAGTGTCACGGTGCGGGAGGGGCTGCGGCACTCAGTGCCACACATAGCCGTACGCGCATACGGCAAGATGACCGCGTGACCGACCACGAGCCCCTCCTCGACCCGGCGGCGATGCGCAAGCACTACCGCGTCGAGGGCGTCGACGAGACCGAACTGGCCGCACACCCGATGGACCAGTTCAGAAACTGGTTCGAGCACGCCGCGCTGGCCGCCGCGCACGGACCGGTCTACGAACCCAACGCGATGGTCGTCTCCACGGCCGACGCCGAGGGCCGCCCCAGCTCCCGCACGGTCCTGCTGAAGCAGTACGACGAGCAGGGCTTCGTCTTCTACACGAACTACGACTCCCGCAAGGCCCGCGACCTCGCCGAGAACCCGTACGTCTCGCTGCTCTTCCCCTGGCACCCGCTCGCCCGCCAGGTCGTCGTCACCGGCACCGCCCGCCGCACGGGCCGCGACGAGACCGCCGCCTACTTCCGCACCCGGCCGCACGGCTCGCAGCTCGGCGCCTGGGCGAGCGCCCAGTCCTCGGTGATCCCCTCCCGAGGGGAACTGGAGGCGTCGTACGCGGAGTTGAGCGCCCGGTATCCCGAGGGCGAGCAGGTTCCGGTGCCGCCGCACTGGGGCGGCTTCCGTGTCGCCCCTCAGATGGTCGAGTTCTGGCAGGGCCGCGAGAACCGGCTGCACGACCGGCTGCGCTACGTCGCCGAGCCGGACGGCACCTGGCGCGTGGAGCGCCTCAGCCCGTGACCCCGGAACGCAGACGACCCGCGAGCTCGGGTCCCCCCGCCACGAGGCGGAGAAGCCGGCCGGACGTACCGGCGAGCTCGCGGGTCGGGTGACTGCGCTGAATTGGGCCGGCTGCGCGCAACTCACACGCGCGGGTCCGGCACCGCACTGGGCGTGGTGCCGGGCGCTAGCCCGCAGCCACCTCGCGCGTCCGGGTTTCACTCATGTACCCGATCACCTCCTTTCCCACGTAAGCGCCACCATAGGAAGCAACGGGGACGGGCTCAACTGTTTTTCCGAGACGGTGAGAGACGTCGAGCCGACCGGCTCCGCACAACGATTGACTCAATCTTGCGGGAACCAAGTGTGTGCTGCGTCACGTTCGAGTTGAATGAGGGGCAGTGAGCGAGCGCACTGCCGCGCTGTACGTGCGGACGCAGGCTGCAGGGGGTCCAGGTGAGTGCATCCCGGCGTAGTGGGACCACCGACGAACTGGGGGAGGACGGGGGCGGATCCGATCTGCTCGCCGCCCTGCTGGAGGGGATGGACGCGGCCCTGTGTGCCTTCGACGCGGACGGGGCCGTGACGCACTGGAACCGGGAGGCCGAGCGGATCCTCGGATGGACCGCGGCCGAGGCCGTGGGCCGCAAGGGGTTCGCGGGCTGGGCGGTGCGCCGCGCCGATGCCGGGGAGGTCGAGGAGCGGCTGCTGTCCGCCATGCACGCGCCCGGCCGCCAGGTGCACGAGTTCGCGCTCGTCACCAAGGACGGCGGACGGGTGCTCGTACGGACCCAGTCCGCCGCCGTACGCGGACCGGACGGCAAGCCGGCGGGGGTGTACTGCGCGTTCAGCGAGGTGCACGCGCAGATGGACCTGGAGCGGTCCATCGCGCTGAGCGAGGCGCTGTTCGAGGACGCGTCGTGGGGCGTCGTGCTGGTCGACGCGGATCTGCGCCCGGCCGTCGTGAACACCTACGCGGCCCGGGCGCTGGGCATCGGGCGTACGTCCGTGCTGGGGCGGCCGCTCGGCGAGCTGCTCGCCCGGGGCGTCGAGGAGTTGGAAGGCGCGCTCACCCATGTGCTCGCCGAGGGCGCCCCGCCCGCGCCCGCCGAGATGTGGGTCACCGTGCGCACGCCCGAGGGCGAGAAGCGGCGCTGCTGGCGCAGTTCCTTCGTACGGCTGGCCTCGCCGCTCGCCGAGGAGCCGGTCCCGCTCGGGGTCGGCTGGCTGTTCGAGGACGTGACCGAGGCCAAGCAGGGCGAGCAGGAGGCGGCCCAGCTGCGCTTCCGCACCAACCAGCTGCAGCGGGCGGCCCGCGCCGCCGCCGAGTGCGAGAACCCGGCGGAGGCGGTCACCGTCCATCTGGACTTCGCCCTCGCCGGCTTCGCCGACCACGCGCTGATCGACCGGGTGGCGGGCGCGGCCGGGGACGAGGGCGCGGCGCCGGGGCCGGTGCGGCTGGTGCGGGTGGCGGCCACGCCGTCCGGGGCGCCCGGCCCCAGTGCGCTCACCGGCCAGGCCGGCCTGCCCGTGCGCTACCCGCCGGGGCACCCGGCCCTCCAGTGCGCCGAGCGGGCCGGGACGGTGCGCGCGGACGCCGGCGGCGCGGCGATGGCCGAGCAGGTCCGGGACTGGGCGCGGGAGCGCCAGTGGCCGGACGACGGCGTGCACGCCCTGTGCGCCGTGCTGCGCAGCCGGGGCCGCACGCTGGGCGTGGTGACCTTCCTGCGCGGGGCCGGCCGCAGCCGCTTCGAGCGGTCGGACGCGGCGTACGCGGAGGACGTCGCGGCGCGGATCGGCGCGGCACTGGACCTGGCGCGGGTGGTGAGGGAGGACGGCAGCTAGGCGCGGTCCCCGTCGGTCAGCGCTGGTAGAAGATCCGGTCCCGGTACGTGTCGAGGATCCGTCTGTTCCACTCGTGGCCGCCGTCGATGTTCCCCGAGCGCAGCAGCGGCGGCTCGACACCGCGCTCGGCCAGGGCGGTCGCCGCCGTGGCCACGACCGCCTGGAGGAGCGCGGAGGTGACGACCGTGGAGGCGGGGGCGAAGGGGGCCGGAATGGTGTCGTGGGTGAGTTCCGCGTCGCCGATCGCGATCTTCGAGTCGAGGACGACGTCGCAGTGGTCCGTCAGATACGTCCCCGAGCTGTGCCGGGACGTCGTCTCCGCGGCGTACGCCACCGAGGTCACGCCGATGACCTTGACGCCCCGCGCGCGGGCGGCCATCGCCATCTCCACGGGGAGGGCGTTGCGCCCGGAGAGCGAGATGATCACGAGGGCGTCGCCGGCGCGGAGCGGCGAGGTGTCGAGGACGGCGCTCGCGAGACCGTCGACGCGTTCGAGGGCGGAGCCGAGCGTGGCGGGGACGACGTCGACGCCCACGACGCCGGGCACGGCGAGCAGGTTCATCAGGGCGAGTCCGCCCGCGCGGTACACGACGTCCTGCGCGGCGAGGGAGGAGTGCCCGGCGCCGAAGGCGAACAGCCGGCCACCGGCCTCGACGGTGTCCGCGAGCAGGGCGCCCGCCGACCGGACGGCCTCCGCCTCCTCCCGGCGGACCCGCTCCAGCAGCCCGATGGCGGCGTCGAAGAACCGCTCGGCCGACGTCCCGTCACTCATACGGTGCCCCTTCGCAGCGCCAGTGTCGCGGCTCACCGTGGTGTTCGGACCGGGGCGCTGTCAATACGGCCGGGCCTTGGGCCGTAGGGTGCCGCGGGCCGCCGCGCACGCCCGCCCGCGGGCGCCCGAGGGGTTTCGGCGGGACGGCACGGTTGTCAGTGGTATGCGTCAGAATTGAAGCCAGGGCCAGCGCACGCGCCGGAGAGCGGTGAGCTTCCGGCAGAGGTAATCGAGGGGCACGTATGTCCGGACTGATCGACACCACGGAGATGTATCTCCGCACCATCCTCGAGCTCGAAGAGGAAGGCGTGGTCCCCATGCGCGCCCGCATCGCCGAGCGGCTCGACCAGAGCGGGCCGACGGTGAGCCAGACGGTGGCGCGGATGGAGCGCGACGGTCTGGTGTCCGTGGCCAGCGACCGGCACCTGGAGCTCACCGACGAGGGCCGCCGCCTGGCCACGCGCGTGATGCGCAAGCACCGGCTCGCCGAGTGCCTGCTCGTCGACGTGATCGGCCTGGAGTGGGAGCAGGTGCACGCGGAGGCCTGCCGCTGGGAGCACGTGATGAGCGAGGCGGTGGAGCGCCGCGTCCTGGAGCTGCTGCGCCACCCGACCGAGTCGCCGTACGGCAACCCCATCCCGGGCCTGGAGGAGCTGGGCGAGAAGGACGGCGCCGACCCGTTCCTCGACGAGGGCATGGTGTCGCTGGCCGACCTGGAGCCGGGCGCGGACGGCAAGACGGTCGTCGTACGGCGCATCGGCGAGCCCATCCAGACCGACGCGCAGCTGATGCACACGCTGCGCCGCGCGGGTGTGCAGCCGGGCTCGGTGGTGAGTGTGACGGAGTCCGCGGGCGGGGTGCTCGTGGGCAGCGGCGGTGAGGCGGCGGAGCTGGCGGCGGACATCGCCTCGCACGTGTTCGTCGCCAAGCGCTGAGCCGGGCGCTGATTTCGGCCGGCCTGTGGGCAACCCGGCAACCCCAAAAGGTCGTCAATTGACGTGACCGGCGAGGTGGTTGTGGCGTTCTGACGAACGGCGCCGAATCTGCAATTCAGTGCGCCGAAAGGCAGCGCTCGGACGAATCCCGTGCCAGGCTGTCGCGATAGGCATATGACCGAAGGGGAGCGGAATGGGCCGCAGACATGGGGTGGGCCCCGGCGCCGTACGACGCCGGGGCCTGTCCTCCCCTGTGCTGACCCGGAGCCCCGAGCTCTCAGGGTCATTCCCCTCGGACCGTTTTTCCCCGAGCGGTCCGCCTCCCGGGGAAGACTCCCCTCGGGGGAGGGGATCATTCCAAAAAAGGGGTCACCCAAATGAGGGGTGTTGTCTACGGAGGCTGCATTTTCGAATAGCCATTCGATAGCGTGCGGAGGGATGTGGCCACGGGGGAGCGTGGAGACACCCACGGCAGGGCAGCAGCGGCAGGACAGCGGTACGAGTCAGGCAGGACCCGGAGCAGGACCGGCGGGCACGAGCGGCGCGCGGGCCGAGCGGAGCTAGGGGGGTGCCAGGACCCATGGCACGGCGTATCGACGTGACGGGAGCAGGTGGCGTACGCCTCGCCGCCTGGGATTTCGCGGACCCTCCCAAGGCGGACCCAGAGCACCATCCCGGAGTGCTGTTGCTGCACGGCCTGATGGGCCGGGCCTCGCACTGGGCGTCCACCGCCCGCTGGCTCTCCGAGCGGCACCGGGCCGTGGCCCTCGACCAGCGCGGCCACGGGCAGAGCGACAAGCTCCCGCAGGCCGCCCTCAGCCGCGAGGCGTACGTCGAGGACGCGGAGGCGGCCCTCGAACAGCTCGGGCTGGGCCCGGCCGTGCTCATCGGCCACGCCATGGGCGCGCTCACCGCCTGGCAGCTCGCCGCGAAGCGGCCCGACCTGGTGCGCGGGCTGGTCATCTGCGACATGCGGGCCTCCGCGCTCGGCGCGGCCTCGCAGCGGGAGTGGGCCGACTGGTTCAAGTCGTGGCCCGTTCCGTTCGCCACGATCGCCGACGTCCGCAAGTGGTTCGGCGAGGACGATCCCTGGGTGGAGCGGCCGAGCCCGGCGCGCGGCGAGTTCTACGCCGAGGTGATGCACGAGTTCCCCGACGGCTGGCGCCCCGTCTTCGAGCCGGACCAGATGCTCCGGTCCCGGGAGACGTGGGTGTACGACGCGCACTGGGAGGAGCTGGCCCAGGTCCAGTGCCCGACGCTGGTCGTCCGCGGCCTCGACGGCGAGCTGGGGCGGGCGGAGGCGCAGGAGATGGTCCGCGTGCTGCCCCAGGGCGAGTACGCGGAGATCGCCGACGCCGGGCATCTCGTTCCCTACGATCAGCCGGAGGCGTGGCGGGGGGCGATCGAGCCGTTCCTGGAGCGGGTGCTTGCGTCGTAGGGCGGGGCGCCTGGTCGTTTGCGTGGTTTCGGTTGAGTGGCGGGTGCGGGTTCGTTGTGGCTGGTCGCGCAGTTCCTCGCGCCCCTGGGGGTGGCAGTGCCCGGCGTTATCGGGTCCCGTCGGCTTCCCCGCGCCGACTGGTCTCAGCCCTTGCTCACCGCCGTCAGGATCTCCGGCAGGTGGCTCGCCGTGCGTGGGGCCGCCAGGCGTAGGCCCAGCAGCGTGACCGTCGTCCCGTAGGCCGCGCCCGTCGGGAGGAGGAGCCAGGTCCAGGCGTCGCCGTCCGCGCTGATGTTCAGCCAGATGGTGAGGGTGATGACCGGGGCGCACAGGAGGGCCGCCGCGACCATGCCGCCGAAGATCGAGATCCAGGCCAGGCCCGCCTGCCCCGGGGCCACGTTCTTGTGGCCCTCCTGCGGGATCGAGTACGGGAAGCGGGCCGAGGCCCACGCGCCCGTCGCCAGCATCGCGCCGAGCAGGGCGAAGGACAGGCCGAGGACCTCAGGCAGCCGCGACCAGGCGCCGAGCATGGCGGTGGTCAGGACGGTCACGAGCGTCGCGTACGGCAGGGTGACGACGAGCAGGGCCAACGCCCGCCCGCGCAGCTCCAGACAGGCGTCCCGGCGGGAGGAGATGGTCATGGCCACCATCCAGAACGCGGACGTGTCCTGCCCGAACTGGTTGTACATCTGGATGCCGAGCATCCCCGCGGCGAAGCACGCGAAGTAGATCGAGCCCCGGCCCTGGAGCGCGTTGAACACCGGCACGATGAGGCCGATGGCCAGGGAGGTGATCCAGGCCGCCTTGGTCTTGGGGTCGCGCCAGATGTAGCGCAGGGAGCGCTCCATGACCGTGCCCGTGCGGCCCGCGGGCAGCAGCCGGCCGAGGCCGGCAGAGGTGCGCTCGCGCGCGGCGGAGTCCTCGGGCTGGATCGTGGAGCCGTCCGGCGCGGTCATCAGCCGCGTCAGGCTGCCCGCCCACACCGTGACCAGCAGCGCCAGCGCGGCCGCGGTCAGCAGCAGTTGGACGGCGGCCGTCCCGTACGCCCCCTCGCTCACCGAGTGCACCGCGCCCACCGCGGACGCCGGCGGCAGCCAGCGCACCACGTCGGCCACCGGGTCGAGCTGACCGAGACCGGCCGAACCGAGGCGCTGCGCCCCGAAGTTGACCAGCTGGGCGCCGACCGCGATGACCAGTCCGCTGAGCACGGCCAGGTCGCGGCCCTTGCGGCTGGTCAGCAGCCGTACGTTGGCCGCGGCGACCGCGCGCGCGAGCGCCACGCACACCAGCAGGGCCAGCGGGACGGCCACGACGGCGGTGACCCAGGCCGCCGCCCCGTGCGCCACCGACACCGCGCCGCCGGTCAGCAGGAGCAGCGTGGCCAGCGGGCCGATGCCGACCAGGGACGCGACCAGCAGGGCCCGCGCCAGCGGACGCGGCCGCAGGGGCAGCATCACCAGCCGGGTCGGGTCGAGCGTCTCGTCGCCGCCCGGGAAGAACAGCGGCATCACGGCCCAGCCCAGCGCGAGCACGACCGTGCCCAGGACGGCGACGACGTCGGCGTGGGCGTGTCCGCGCAGGAAGACCAGCCCGAGGAACTGCGTCGCGGTGAACAGCAGCGCGCCGAGGCCACCGAGGATGAACGCGGTCTGCCGGCCCGTGGACTGCCTGAGCCCGTTGCGCAGCAGCGACAGCTTCAGCCGGACGACGGTGGCGGTCACGGAGGCCCGGGACGGCGTGCTCGCGGCGGCGGTAAGAGGCGTGGGGGAGTCGAGGCTCGTCATCGGGCCGCCCCGCCGCCCAGCCAGTCCAGGTCCGCGCCGGCGTGCCGCCCGCGCGCGCCGACCAGGTCCAGGAACGCGTCCTGGAGCGTGGCGTGTTCCCCGCGCACCTCGGCCAGCGTGCCGGTCGCGCGGATGCGGCCCGCGGCCAGCACGGCCACCCAGTCGCACAGCGACTCGACGAGTTCCATCACGTGGGAGGAGAAGACGACGGTGGCGCCGGAGGCCGTGTAGCGCTCCAGGACGCCCCGGATGGTCTGCGCGGACACCGGGTCGACGCCCTCGAACGGCTCATCCAGGAAGAGGACTTCGGGGTTGTGCAGGAGTGCGGCCGCGAGCCCGATCTTCTTGCGCATGCCGGTGGAGTAGTCGACGACCAGTTTGTGCTGGGACCCGGCCAGGTCGAGTATGTCGAGCAGTTGCGTGGCCCGTTTGTCCGTCTCGGCGCCGGGCAGGCCCCGCAACCGCCCGCAGTAGCCGAGCAGTTCACGGCCCGACAGCCGCTCGAAGAGCCGCAGCCCCTCGGGCAGCACGCCGATGCGGGCCTTGACCGCCACCGGGTCCCGCCACACGTCGTGGCCCACGACCTCGACGGTCCCCTGGTCCGGCCTGAGCAGCCCGGTCACCATCGAGAGCGTGGTGGTCTTCCCCGCTCCGTTGGGCCCGACCAGTCCGATGAACTTCCCGGCGGGCAGCTCCAGATCGATCCCGGCGACGGCGACCTGCTGGCCGAACCGCTTCCACAGACCGCTTACGCGTACGGCGGCTGCGCCCGCCTCTGTTCCCTCCGTCATGCGAAGACCCTACGGGGGACGGCCCTCCGGCGGGGCAGGGCGGTCAGCGGTCGCGGCCGCAGGCGTAGGCGAGGGCCGGGATCAGCTCGTCGGCGTCGGGCAGCCAGCGGTTGGCGGGCGTGGGGCGGCACGCCCACTGCACGGCGCCGCCGAGGCCGTACCGGGTGGGCGGGGCGGCGACGTAGCCGCCCTCGCCGAGCGCGACCAGGTCGAGCGAGGCCGGCGACCAGCCGAGCGTGCGCACCAGGTCCGGCACCTTCGCCGAGGCGCCGGGCAGCACGAAGAAGTGCGTGCGCCGGTCCGGGGAGAGCGTCACCGGCCCCAGCGTCAGCCCCATCCGCCGCATCCGGGCCAGCGCGAGCAACCCGGCGCTCTCCGGGACGGACAGCGCGTCGAAGGTACGTCCGGTCGGCAGGAGGATGGACGCGGCCGGATGCTGCTGCCACATCCGCCGGGCGGTGGTCGCGCTGCCGGTCGCCTGCGTCGCCCAGTCGTCGCGCGCCGGGTGTGCGCCGGGCGCCGCGCACGCCGCCTCGCCGCACGAGCAGCGCCGTACCCCGTCGGCGGACTCCAGCCAGGTGCCGGGGAACACCTCCCAGTGGCGTTCCTCGACGTAGCGAACGGCGGTCTCCAGCAACGATTCCCCGCGCTGCTGCGGGATCTGGGCGGCATGGGCGGCCGGGATCGTCTCTTCCACGACCCACTCAACTGCCGCGCCCACCGCGGGTTACGGCCCCTCACGCGTGCCCTTGCGCGCGCGGGAGACGCATCGATTCCGCAGGGGGAGGAGCGCCGGTCCGCCCAACGGGGCGCATGGATGCATCCGCAGGGGCGCGCGGGAGGAAGCGGACCGGGGGCGGGTAGCCAAGGGGAGGGGAAGCATGGGCGCTTACCCCGGCAATCCTCCCATGCCTCGCATTGTCGGTATGTCCACGGGGCATCGATCTTCAAGGCCGGACTTTTCGCCACCGCGGCGGACGGCCGCGCAAGGCAACACGATCCGGTGCACGGGCAGCACCGCAGCCACAGGCGAGCGAGCCGAAGGGGAGAGCCGCCGGAAAGCAGGGGGTACGCCATGGCCGCAAGGCCTCTCGTCGCGCGGCAGCCGAACGAACGGCTGCAGGCGCTCATCCAGGAAGCGGGATGCTCGAACGCCGGGCTGGCCCGCCGGGTCAACATGTGCGGCGCCGAGCACGGACTCGACCTGCGCTACGACAAGACGTCCGTGGCGCGCTGGCTGCGCGGACAGCAACCGCGGGGCCGCGCACCGGCGATCATCGCCGAGGCGCTCGGCCGCAAGCTGGGCCGTACGGTCACCATCGACGAGATCGGCATGGCCAACGGCAAGAACCTCGCCTCCGGCGTCGGCCTGCAGTTCTCGCCGACGGTCCTCGGCGCCATCGAGCAGGTCTGCGAGCTGTGGCGCAGCGACGTGGGCCGCAGGGACTTCCTGTCCGGCTCGTCCGCCGCCGCGTCCGCGCTGGTCGAGCCCAGCCGCGACTGGCTGATCACGGCACCGGACGCCCAGGTGGCGCGCCAGGCGGGGCCGCGCGTGGGGCAGTCCGACGTGGCCGCCGTCCGCGCCATGACCCAGGCGCTGACCGGCCTCGACCACCAGTACGGCAGCGGGCATGTGCGCCCCGTCGTCGTGCACTACCTCAACAGCGTCGTCTCCGGCCTGCTCGCCGGCTCCTACCGGGAGGCGGTCGGCCGCGATCTGTTCGCGGCGGTGGCCCGACTGACCGAACTCGCCGGTTACATGGCCGTCGACACCGGCCAACCGGGGCTGGCCCAGCGCTACTACATCCAGTCGCTGCGCCTGGCGCAGGCGGCGGGCGACCGCGGGTACGGCGGCTATGTGCTCGCCGCGTCCATGAGCCATCTCGCCGCGCAGCTCGGAAACCCGCGCGAGATCGCGCAGTTGGCGCGCGCCGCCCAGGAGGGCGCGCGCGGTCGGGTCCCCCCGCGCGCGGAGGCGATGTTCCACGCCGCCGAGGCGCGCGGGCACGCGTTGATGGGCGACGTACGGGCGGCCCAGGTGGCGTCCGGGCGGGCCGTCGCCGCCATGGAGGCGGCCGATCCGGCGGCGGGGGACGACCCGGTGTGGATCGCGCACTTCGACCAGGCCTATCTGGCCGACGAGTTGGCGCACTGCCACCGTGACCTGGGCCAGGCCGAGGCGGCGGCCCGCTGCGCGCAGGAGTCGCTGGACGGCCACCCCGAGACGCGGGCGCGGCGGCGGGCCATCGGCTATGTGCTGCTCGCCACCGCCCAGGTCCAGCAGCGCGAGGTCGAACAGGGCTGCCATACGGCGCTCAGGGCGGTCGAGTTGCTGGAGAAGCTGCGCTCCAACCGGGGCGCCGAGTATCTGGAGGACTTCCAGCAGCGGCTGGAGCCGTACCGGGACGAGGCGGTGGTACGGGAGTTCGGCGCGCGGCTGGATCTGCGGACCGCCGCGTGAGAGCCGCCGGACGGGCGAGAGGTGACATACGCAGGTGACATAAGTAACGGCCTGGGGACCGCTTTTGTTACCGTGGTCACAGGTGAGTTTGTTGCAACTGTCACAGGGAAAAAGATCTCGCCCGGTGCGGCGTGGCACCCGGCTCGGGGGACCCGGTAGCGTGAGCCGACATTCCGAAGTCCCCCATTCGTAGGAGTCCCGGTGACGCAGAGTGGACAGGGCGAGCCCGCACGCGAAGGCATCGTGCTGCCCTCCGACGGTGGCGAGCCCCTGCTGCCGGGCATACCGGGCGGTGGCCCCGCCCACCCGGTCGCCCCGGTCGGCCCGAGCCCGGCCGCGGCCCCGTCCGGAGGTCAGGCGTGGGGCCAGCCGTGGGGGCCCGAGCAGCAGCAGCCCCAGCACGACCAGGGCCACGCCTGGGGCCCGCCGCCCGCCCAGGAGTGGGGCACCCCGGAGCAGCAGCCCGTGCAGTGGCACCAGTCCGGTCAGGACGCCTCCGGCGCCGGCGCCCTGCCGCCCGAGGGCTCCCCGTACGGCGGCCAGGCCTACGGCGCGGGCGCGCAGCCCCCGTACGGCCAGGGCGCCCCCGATCCGCGCCAGCCGTACCTCCCCGGCGGTCACGCGGCCGCGGCGCCGCTGCCGCCCGCCGCGCCCCCGCTGCCTCCGGCCGCCGGCGGCGCCAACCCCTACCTCGCGCCCGGCGCCCCCGCCATGGCCGACGGCGCCACCCAGTACCTGCCGCCGGTGGCCGCCTCCGCGCCCGCCGACGACGGGGCCACCCAGTTCCTGCCGCCCGTGGGTCCGGGGGCGCTGCCGCCCGAGGCCGGGGGCGCGCAGACGCAGTTCCTGGGCCACGGCGCGCAGCCGCAGCCGCAGCCGTCCGCCGGTGCGGACGCCACCCAGTACATCCCTCCGGTCGCCGGCGGGTACGGCGCGGGCGGGGACCGGCAGCCGCCCGCCGAGTTCGACAACCTCTTCCGCGGGGACGCCGGCATGCCCGCGTTCACCCAGCAGCTTCCGCAGGTCCAGCCGCAGACCCCCTACGGTCAGCCGCAGGCCCCCTACGGTCAGCCGCAGGCCCCCTACGGTCAGCCGCAGGCCCCCTACGGTCAGCCGCAGACCCCCTACGGTCAGCCGCAGACTCCCTACGGCCAGCCGCCGGCGTACGCCCCGGTGGACGGGGGCGGCCGGGGCGGCGGGCGCACCGGCTCGCGCGTGCCGGTCATCGCCGCCGTCGGCGTCGGCATCGTCGTCCTCGGCATCGGCGCCGGTGCGCTGCTGAGCGGCGGCGGGGACAGCGACAAGGACGAGGGCAAGAACAAGACCGTCGCCGCCTCCGCCCCCGCGGCCGAGGCGTCGCCCTCCACCGACGCGGCCCGCGAGCAGGCCGTCGCCCTGGACAAGCTGCTCTCCGACAGCGGCAGCAGCCGCGCCGCGGTGATCAACTCGGTGGCCGCCGTGAAGTCCTGCCGCAACCTCGGCCAGGCCGCCGCCGGCCTGCGCAACGCCGCCAAGCAGCGCACCGGCCTGGTCGCCAGCCTGTCCAAGCTGAACGTCGACCAGCTGCCGAACCACGCCGCGCTGACCGACGCCCTCACCAAGGCGTGGCAGGCCTCGGCCGCGGCCGACAACCACTACGCGGCGTGGGCCGGCCAGGTCGCCGGCAAGCACGGCTGCCACAAGGGCCAGGCCCGCAGCACCGCGCAGCAGCTGGCCGGCAACCGGGAGAGCGGCACCGCCAGCGCCCAGAAGGCCAAGGCGGCGTCGCTGTGGAACACGATCGCGAAGAAGTACGGCCTGACCCCGCGCCAGCCCACCCAGCTGTGAGCCGGCGCGGACGCGGCTGAGGCGGCCGGGACCGGTCCGCCTCAGCCGATGTCGGCGGCGTCCAGCATCCTCGTCACGTCCACGGCACCGCCGCGCCGGGCCGACACCAGCTGGCCCTGTCGTACGACCTGGAGCGTCACGTCGGTGTTGACCAGGCGGGGGAAGCCGACGGCGGCGAGCTTGCCGCCGTCGGACCAGTGGAGCGTGGGCGTGAGGCCGCCGGTGTTCACCCGGAGCCCGTCGTCGAGGGTGTGCCGCACGGTGTCGGCGCTCACCTCACCGGTGCCGAGCCTCTCCAGGACGGCCTTCAGCACCGTGTAGGCGATCCACGTGGTCTCCACTCCGGCGTCCGCGGGGTCGATGCGGTTGTCGCCGAAGGCCTGCTCGTTGATCACCTTCTTCATCGGGTCCCAGCGGGCGTCCGAGGCCACCGGGTACCAGCCCGTGATGTACGCCCCCTCGTACGGGCCGTTCGCGCCGCCCGTCGCGTTGATCACCGTCTGGTCGACGCTGCCGAGCACGGTGGCGGTCCGCACCGGCGCGAAGTCCGCGCGGGCGCGCCGGAAGGAGTCCATGAAGGTGTCCGTGCGGTCCCCGAGCGCGGGCACCACGCACCCCTTCTTCCCGACGGTCCCGGTCGCCTCGCGCAGCGCCCGGTCGGCGTGGCCGCCGTACTCGGTGGCGTCCTCGGGGGCGAGCTGGTCGTGCGCCGCCTGGTGGCTGCCGGACGTCAGGCCCGAGTCGAGCAGGGTGGGCAGCTCGTCGCCCGCGATGCTGTCGGGGCGTACCAGGGCGACGGGGCCGCAGCCGCCGGCGAGGGCCTTGCCGAGACCGGCGAGGAGCGTGGGCTGGCCGCCGTTGACCGGGTAGGAGACGGTGCTGGTGAACTCGTCGTTCGTGACGCCGTAGCCGCCTATGTAGGGGATGCCGGCGCTCTCCAGCGGGGCGAGGTAGGAGTCGCCGAACTGGCTGTAGGAGCCGACGACCGCGACGACGTCCGCGTCCACCGCGCGCCGGGCGCACTTCGCGGCGCCGACGTTGTCGTTGTGGTCGTTGCAGGTGAGGACCTTCAGCTCGCGGCCGACGATGCCGCCATGGGCGTTGATCCAGCGGGCGTAGGCGCGGGCCATGGCGGGCATGCCCGGCTTGTTGGTCGCCCCGGTCCCCTCCGGGGCCCACGTCATCACCTTGACGGTGTCGTCCCCGGCGCCCGCCGTGATGCCGGGGACGAGCCCGCAGCCGGCGATGAGTGACCCGCACGCCGCCAGCGCGGCCGCCGCCAGCGCGGCGGTTCTGACGGGCCGGGTGAGGGTGGGGAGGACGGTCTTGCGGGGGAGTCGCCTGCCGGTCATGGGCCCACACCATTCCGCCACATCACTAACCCGGCAGTGACCCGTGGTCAACTGCGGGTGACCCTGAGGTGAATTACGGGGGCCGGTCCGGGGCGCACGGCCGGGAACGTACGATCGGTGACCGTGCAAGGTTCGGAGAACTCTTCCCGTCGCGGCCGTCGCTCATCCACCATGGGCGGCATGCCGCTCAACGACATGCCCTGGTGGCGCTGGCGCTGCAACGTGCGCTCCGCGCTGCACATGCTCTCCGATCCGGTGTTCCAGCGGGAGGTCTGGCTGGCAGGTGTGGACGGGTACGGCGACGTCACCGACGCCGTGTACCGGCTGGTCGAGGACACCTGGCTGGACAACTGGTCCGCCGAGAAGTACGTCGGCACGATCTTCCGGGACTCGCAGGAGGCGGCGCTCGTCGACACCGCCGTACTCCGGGTGCTGCGGATCATGCACCAGGTCGGGCCGGACGCCCCGGTCTCGGCGTACCTCGAACACCACGCGTGGCCCGAGGCGGTGCGCGCGGCACGCGACGCGCACGTCCGGATGGCGACTGGCGACGAGGACGAGGTCGACGCGCCGCCGCGCAGCCTCGAGGTGCTCCAGATCATGACTCGGTCCGCCTAGCGGACGGTTGCTCGTGCGCGCGGCCCCGTATGGGACCCTGTGCTGCATGAACGAGCAGTCCACCCGCCCCGAGGTCGCGGCCGACCAGTACGTCCTCACGCTGTCCTGCCCGGACCGGAAGGGGATCGTGCACGCCGTGTCGAGCTATCTGTTCATGACCGGCTGCAACATCGAGGACAGCCAGCAGTTCGGGGACCACGACACGGGACTGTTCTTCATGCGCGTCCACTTCTCCGCGGACGCCCCCCTCACGGTGGACAAGCTGCGCGCGAGCTTCGCGGCCATCGGTGACTCCTTCCAGATGGACTGGCAGATCAACCGGGCCGACGAGAAGATGCGCATCGTCCTGATGGTCAGCAAGTTCGGCCACTGCCTGAACGACCTGCTCTTCCGCGCCCGCACCGGCGCGCTCCCGGTGGAGATCGCGGCCGTGGTCTCCAACCACACCGACTTCGCCGAGCTGGTGGGCTCCTACGGCATCCCCTTCCACCACATCCCGGTGACGAAGGACACGAAGTCCCAGGCCGAGGCGCGGCTGCTGGAGATCGTCCGCGAGGAGAACGTCGAACTGGTCGTCCTGGCCCGCTACATGCAGGTCCTCTCGGACGACCTGTGCAAGGCGCTCAGCGGCCGGATCATCAACATCCACCACTCCTTCCTGCCGAGCTTCAAGGGCGCCAAGCCCTACCACCAGGCGCACACCCGCGGCGTGAAGCTGATCGGCGCCACCGCCCACTACGTCACCGCCGACCTCGACGAGGGCCCGATCATCGAGCAGGAGGTCGAGCGCGTCGGCCACGAGGCCACCCCGGACCAGTTGGTCGCCGTCGGCCGCGACGTCGAGTGCCAGGCCCTGGCCCGTGCCGTCAAGTGGCACGCGGAACGCCGCATCCTTCTCAACGGCCGCCGCACGGTGGTGTTCGCGTAGGAACGAGGCCGCCTGCGGCGGGAGGGGCCTGCGTCAGGCTCACATCCGGCTCAGGCCCGCCGTCGCGAACAGCACGTCCCTGATGGCCTCGCGGTCGCCGAGCTGGCCCGCGGCGGCCTCCTCGGGGGAGACATGGCCGGCAGCGAGGCGGCAGAACTCGACGTCGTCCAGGGCGACATGGGCCACCTCGTGGTCGGCGGAGCCCACCGCGCCCGGGGAGTCCAGCGGGATCAGCCAGTGGCCGCCGCCGCTGCCCTCGATCTCCAGGCGCAGGCTGCGGCCCGGTTCGCCCGCGGGCACGAGGTGCCGGGACGGCAGGGGCGAGGCCTGCCCCGCCTGACGGCGCGCCGCGAGCGCGGTCGGCAGCATGCGGGCGGCCAGGTCGATCATGCGGTGCCGGTGACGCGGCGCGGGCGGCTTGTACGGGTAGGACACCGCCTCCGCGATGTCCTCCGCGTGCACCCAGCACTCGAAGGCGCGGTCCAGCATCGCGTCGCGCAACGGCAGGCCGAAGTCCCCGTAGGAGACGGCGAGCCGGCCCGAGCCGCTGCCCGTGAAGGACACCGTCCGTACGAGGTGGTGGCTCTGCTCCCGCCACGGCGTGCGCACCGCGCGGGTCGCCGGGTGGTGGGACGCCCGCCAGAACGCCTCGGTGCGCGCGGCCGGCCCCACCGCGTCCTCGCCCGGCGTGTCCCCGAGCGGGTCCGCGAGGCCCAGCGCGGTCGCGACCAGCCCGTCGACCGACAGCAGATGCGCGATCACCCCGGCGACGGTCGTACGGCGGCTCGCCGCCTCGTCGCCCTCGAACCACCGTAAGCGCACGGGCGCGTGCCACTCCGCGTCCCCGAAGTCCTGCAGCAGCGCGTCGAGCCGCGCGGTCTCGGCGTCGTACGGCGTCGCCCACTCGGGCACCGGGATGCGCGGCGGGCGCCGGTCGAGGCAGCCCTCAAGGACGCGGGTGCGCAGCGCCGGGTCGAGGTCGAGGCTCTCGGGCGGCCGGAGCAGGCCGACCGCCTCGCGCAGCCGCCGCGCCTCGTCCGCGCACATGCCGCAGTCGCCGAGGTGCTCCTCGACGGCCTCCGTCTCCGCGGCCGAGCAGGCGGCCAGCGCCCACGCCCCGAGCAGCGCGCGCAGCACGTCGTGCGAGAGGACGAGCGGCGCAGGGGCGGCATCGGCCGGCTCGGGCAGCGGACGTCCGCCGTCCTCGACGGAGGCGCGGGGCACCGGAATGCGCGGCGGCCGGTGCCCGCCCGGGCCGCCGGGACCCGGCGGCGGCGCCCCACCGCCGCTCCCCTCGCCGTCGCCGCCGCCCGTGTCCCACTCGCGCGCGTCGCGCCCCGCCCCGGTCACAGGGCACCGCCGTACTCCGGCGGCGTACCGGCGTCGTGGGCGGTGGAGAGCAGCTGCAGGCCCAGCCGGAGCCGGCGGCGCGCCTCGTCCTCGGTGACCCCGAGGTCGGCGGCGGTCTGGCGGTAGTCGCGGCGCTCGAAGTAGGCCAGCTCCAGGGCGGTGCGCAGCGGGGCCGGCATGGAGTGGACGATGTAGTCGGCGCGGGCGGCGACCGAGGCGTGGCGCACCTTGCGCTCCAGCTCCGCCGCGGAGACCTCCGCGGGCAGCTCCCCGGAGCCGCCGCCGTCGGTGAGGGCGGCGGTCCCGTCGGCGCGCAGCCGCTGCACGGCGAGCCGGTGCGTCAGCTCGGCGACCCAGGTGCGCAGCGGGCCCTGCTTGGGGTCGTACGCGTCAGGGTGCTCCCACACATGGGCGAACACCTCGCGGGTGACGCGGTCGGCGGCCCGCTCGTCGCCGAGCACGCGATGGGCGTGGTTGTGCACGAGCGAAGCGAACCGGTCATAGAACTCGCCGAGGGCGGCCGCCTCGCCGCGCGCGAGCCGCTGCTGCATCTTGCGGTCCCGTCGGGGCGGCGCGTCCTGCTGCGCCATGCGGCCCCTCCCTCCCCGAGACCCGGTCCGGCCCGGCCGACGTGTGTTCCCCGTCTCCCCGAATGTAGTCGGCGCCCACGAGAGCGCACGCCCCTTTATGGCAATGCGCGCCCCGGCGGAGGTTGGAGGTGGTAGTGGAACCAGTTCGATCGAACCTGACTGGGTGTGACCGAAACAAGCCCCTTGTTGATCACTTTCTGTTTTGCCCCCGGGGTTTCAGGGAACGGCCGCTGGGCAGCCGCGCGGAAAGAAGCGTAGGAGCTGCTTCCGTTTCTGGGCGGTTCCGGGTGATCCGGCGAGCGGAGGGCATGGCCGTGGCATTCAAGGTGACCAGCGTCGAGCGGAGCGGGTGGGCCGTCCTGCGGGTGTCCGGCGAACTGGACCTGATGACCTCGCCCACACTGCGCCAGCGGGTGCACGACGCGGTGGCCGAGGGGCAGCACAGCCTCGTCCTCGATCTCGACGCGGTCTTCTTCTGCGACTCCAGCGGCGTCGGTGTGCTCATCGCCACCCGCCGCCTGATGCGCTCCTGCCGGGGCAGGCTGCGGCTCATACTGCCCGCCCGCGGCGCGGACGGTACCGAGGCCCGCCAGAGCGAGGCCGACAGCGGCGGGAGTTCGCACGTGAACCGCGTCCTCGCGGCCCTCGGCGTACGGCGCCTGTTCGACGTCTACCCCGACCTCGACGCCGCTCTCTCCGAGGAGTCGAGCCCGCTCTCCGCCTGACGCGCCGCCCCTTTCGCTTTCTTGATCCGCATTCCGGGACAACTCTCTTTTCGGCTTCCCCCGTTGAATTCCCGGGGCCCCTCCGCCGGTATTCCTCGCGCGCCTGATCGATGTCACGGATCGTGGCATCAGGGGGTCACCGCGTGTCGATATCGGGTTGTGTCCCAGGCGTGACTCGTCACAGCCCGGAGTCGGCCGTCCCCTCCGGTACCTTGTGTGGGATGCGAGTGGTTCCGAGTACGAGCCATGCCGGCGCTGCCCCCGGGGCGGCCCCGCAGCAGACGGTGTGCGCCGCCGAAAACCGGGTGACCGGGGTCTTTTCCCTCGCTCGTTCGAGTTCCCGCGGTGAGCGTCGCACAGTATGCCGCACGCGTACTCCTTCGCGCTGGAATATGCCCGAAGCGCTTGTTGGCGTGACTGTACGTCAACCATGCTGTCTCGTAAGGGAATCACATTCCGTGACCCTTGTTCTGGCCGTTGTTCAGGCCGTTGTTCTGGCCATGCAGAAAATGGCTACGATCGTGGCCCTTGCCGCGGCGCGCGCGACTGTTGTCGCCGTGTGCGCCCGGCGTGGGTTCATGTGTCCGCCGGTTCGGATGGTGTGAACGGTGCAGGTGCTTCAAGTGCAGCTGGAGGTCCGGCCCGACCCCGCAGAGGTGGGGCGGGCGCGGAGATGGGCCCGGTCCCGGCTCGCCGGATCGGGTATAGCGGCGGACGAGCCGCTGGCCGAGACCCTGGTCCTGCTCGTCTCCGAACTGGTCACCAACGCCGTGGTGCACACCGGCCGCCCGGCCGTGCTGCGGCTGTCCCTGCCGGGCACGGCCGCGGAGGCGGCCACCGTGCGCCTGGAGGTGGCCGACGCCAGCACCCGCGCGCCCGTGCCGCGGTGCGCGGGCGGCGAGGCGACCGGCGGCCGCGGGCTCGCGCTCGTCGACGGCCTGGCGGACCGCTGGGGCTGGAGCCCCGAGGGGGCGGGCAAGCGCATCTGGTGCGAACTGGACCGCTGTTCGCCGGCCCGGGAGAGCGCAGCGGTGGCGTACGGATGCGGGCTGTCGCTGTACGAGGGGCTGGCCTTCGAGGCCGTGTAGCGCGGTTGCGCGGTGGTGCGCCGGTGGTGCCTCGCATCACACCCACGGCATTCGGGATGTAAACGACGAATGCCGGTACGGGTGTTGACGCCTCGTGACCGATTGATGACGCTTGTGGTCAACGATTCGCCGCGAGGGGACGGCGAGGGTCTTGGTGACGGAGATCCTCGCCGAGTGTGGGTCGAGCCGGATGGCGGCGCACCGGAACCGGGCTCGGAGCGGGTCGCGCCGCCAGTCGGCATCCCGTCACCCCTCGCCCCTGGGCTACGGGATCTCCGTACCCCCCGGACCCACCGCGGCCCGGAACGTCCGCCGGTACGCGGTCGGGGTGACCCCCAGCGCCTGCTGCAGATGCTGGCGCATCGACTGCGCCGTGCCGAAGCCCGCGTCCCGGGCCACCTGGTCGACCGACAGATCCGTCGACTCCAGCAGCTGCCGCGCGCGTTCGACGCGCTGCTGGGTGAGCCACTGCCCGGGGCTGACGCCGGCCTCCTCACGGAAGCGGCGCGTGAACGTGCGTACCGACATCGCCTCCTGCTCGGCCAGGTCGCGCAGCTGGATGGGCTCGTGCAGCCGGCCCAGCGCCCAGGCGCGGGCGGCGGTCGTGGTGGCGAGCTGAGGGTCCGGCACCGGGCGGTGGACGTACTGCGCCTGGCCGCCGTCGCGGTGCGGCGGTACGACCGTGCGGCGGGCGACCTCGTTGGCGACCGCGGTGCCGTGGTCGCGGCGCACCATGTGCAGGCACAGATCGATCCCGGCGGCGACCCCGGCCGAGGTGAGCACGTCGCCGTCGTCGATGAACAGCACGTCCGCGTCCACCCGGACCCGGGGGAACATCCGCTGGAGGTGCTCGGCGTCGGCCCAGTGCGTGGTCGCCCGGCGCCCGTCGAGGAGGCCGGCGGCGGCGAGGACGTACACGCCCGTGCAGATGGAGGCGAGCCGGGTGCCGGGGCGGACGAGCGCCAGCGCGGCGGCCAGTTCCTCGGTCAGCACGCCCTCGTCGAAGACCGGGCCCAGCCGGTACGACGCCGGGATGACGACGGTGTCGGCGGTGGCCAGCGTCTCGGGGCCGTTCTCGACCTCGATGGCGAAGTCGGCGTCCGTCCTGACCCGGCCCGGCGACCGCACCGAGCAGGTCACGACCTCGTACAGCCGCCGCCCCGCGGCGTCCTCGGGGCGGCCGAAGATGCGGTGGGGGATGCCCAGTTCGAAGGGAAGCAGGCCGTCCAGGGCGAGGACGACGACGCGGTGCGGACGGAACTCCGGCTCACGGCACATGGCCCGATCCTAACGAACGCTGTCCCTCCGGCCACTCGATGGAGCGGCTCCCGCATCGGAAGCTCTGAGACGTGACCCAGACAACCGAAGCCGCAACCGCTGTACGGCAGCCGAAGCCGTTCCGATCACCCCGGCGCATCCACCGCGCGTGGTTCGTCGCCGCCGTCACCTTCGTCACGATCATCGGCGCGGCGGCCTTCCGCTCCCTGCCCGGACTGCTCATCGACCCGCTGCACGAGGGTTTCGGCTGGTCGCGCGGCACCATCGGCGCCGCCGTCTCCGTCAACCTCGCGCTGTACGGGCTCACCGCGCCCTTCGCCGCCGCGCTGATGGACCGCTTCGGCATCCGCCGGGTGGTCGCCGTCGCGCTGACCGTGATCGCGCTCGGCTCGGGCCTGACGGTGTGGATGACGGCGCCCTGGCAGCTCATGCTGTGCTGGGGCGTGCTGGTCGGCCTGGGCTCCGGCTCGATGGCGCTCGCCTTCGCCGCGACCGTCACCAACCGCTGGTTCACCGAGCGCCGGGGCCTGGTAAGCGGCATCCTCACCGCCGCGTCGGCCTCCGGCCAGCTGATCTTCCTGCCGATCCTGTCCTGGACGATCGAGACCTACTCCTGGCGCCCCGCCGCCGTGACCGTCGCCCTGGCCGCCCTCGCCGTCGTCCCGTTCGTCTGGCTGCTGCTGCGCGACCACCCGGCCGACGTGGGCCTGAAGCCGTACGGCGCACGGGAGTTCACACCCAAGCCGCCCCCGGTCACCGGAGCCGCCCGGCGCGCGCTCACGGTGCTGTCCTCCGCGGTCCGCATCGGCCCCTTCTGGCTGCTGGCCGGCACCTTCGCGATCTGCGGTGCCTCCACCAACGGCCTGATCCAGACCCACTTCGTGCCCGCGGCCCACGACCACGACATGCCGGTCACGGCGGCGGCCTCGCTGCTCGCGGTCGTCGGCGTGTTCGACGTGGCTGGCACGATCGCCTCCGGCTGGTTCACCGACCGCTTCGACGCGCGCCGTCTGCTCGCCGTGTACTACGGGCTCAGGGGCGTCTCGCTGCTCTTCCTGCCCATGCTGCTGGGGCAGTCGGGGCCCAGCGTGCACCCGCCGATGGTCTTCTTCATCGTCTTCTACGGCCTCGACTGGGTCGCCACCGTCCCGCCGACGCTGGCCCTGTGCCGCGAGCAGTACGGCGAGGACAGCGCCATCGTCTTCGGCTGGGTCCTCGCCTCCCACCAGATCGGCGCCGCACTGGTCGCCTTCCTCGGCGGTGTGGCCCGCGACGCCTTCGGCTCGTACGACGTCGTCTGGTACGCCTCCGGCACCCTGTGCGCGGCGGCCACGCTGATGGCGCTGATGATCAAGCGGCGCCGGACGACGGCCGTGCCCGCCTGAGTCCGGCCGGGGTGCGGGCGGCTTGGGCGACGGGTCTTCCGCGCGCGTCGAGCACGCCGAGGTGCCCGACCAGCCCCCTGGCGCGGGGCGGCCTCCGGTCGCCACATGGCGCCGTTGGGCGCCGCCCCTGCCCGCCTGAGCCGGCCGGCTCAGGGTCCTGGCGCGCCGGCTCAGGCCCGCTTCCGGGCGACGGCCCGCGCGATCCTCTCCGCGTCCCGCGCCAGTTCGCGGAGCATGCCGCTGATGGGGTTGGTGTAGCCGGTGAAGTACAGGCCCTGGGCGTCGGCGGCGGTGCGCGGGCCGTGGGCCACGGGGCGGCCCCGCTCGTCCAGCACGCCGAGATGCCCCACCAGCTCCTCCAGAGCCCGGGTGTAACCGGTCGCCGCGATCACGGCGTCCGGGGAGATCCGGTCGCCGTCGGCGAGCACCACCTTGCCGTCCTCGAACCCCTCCAGGGCGGCCACGATCTCCACCCGCCCCTGCTGCACGGCGTCGATGAGCCCGACGTCCTGCACGGGGATGGCGCCCTGCCGGACCCGGCTGTACAGGCCGGTGTCCGGGCGGGGCAGGCCGTGGGCGGACAGGTCCGGGGTGCTGAGCCTCGCCATCGGCCGGGCGAGCCGGTCGACGAGGCGCACCGGCAGGCGGCGTACCAGGATGCCGGTGTACTGGGCCGCCCAGCCCGCGGTCGAGCGGCGCACGATGTGCGGGGCGTTGCGCACGGCGAGGCGGACGCGCGCGGCGCCGCCCTCCACCAGGTCCACGGCGATCTCGGCGCCGGTGTTGCCCACGCCGACGACGAGGACGTCCCGTCCGGCGAAGGGCCGGGCGTCGCGGTAGGCGCTCGCGTGCAGGAACTCGCCGGTGTACGTGTCGCGTCCGGGCCAGTCGGGCACGCGCGGGGTGTGGTTGAAGCCGGTGGCGACGACCACCGCGCGGCCCGTCAGCTCACGGCCGCCGGAGGCGCGCAGCAGCCAGCCGTCCCCGTCGGCCGCGCGCTCCACGCGCGAGACCTCGACGCCGGTGACGATCTCCAGCTCGTGGTGCTCGGCGTACTTCTCCAGGTACCGCACCACGTTGTCCCGCGACACCCACCGCCCGAACCGCCGCGGGATCGGCAGTCCTGGCAGACCTGACAGGCGCCGGGTGGTGTGCAGATGGAGCCGGTCGTAGTGCCGCCGCCAGGACGCGCCCACGCGGTCGGACTTCTCCAGGACGACGGCCCGCACGCCCCGCGCGCGCAACGCGTAGGCGGCGGCCAGGCCGCCGGGTCCGGCCCCGATGACGTAGACGGGCCGTCCGGTGGGAGGCCCGAAGGAGTGCGGGGGCGTGCTGGAGTCGCTCATGAGCGCGAGCGTAATCACCTTGCAGCTTGATGGGTCTCGGTCAAGACGGGAATCGGTTGCGAATCGATCACGGATGTAGGGGGAGCGGGTGGAACCTGTGGCCTCACGGCCACAGCAGCTCTCGGATCCAACGTCCGTCCGCCCGCCGGTAGATGAGGCGCACGTGCCGGCGCTCGGCGTCTCCCTGGAAGAACTCGACCTCGTCGGGGCGCAGGCGGTACAGCGTCCACGTCGGGGCCGGGGTCGCCGGGTCGAGGCGGGCCTGCTCCCAGGCGGCCTCGGACGCCTCGCGCAACTCCGCGACGGACGGCAGGACTTCGCTCTGCTGTCCCGTCAGTGCGGCGGCCAGCGCTCCCGTGGAGCGTGCGTGGAGGTCCGCCTGGCCCTCCTCGGGCGGTGACTGTGTGACCGGGCCGCGGAGCCGGACCTGGCGGCCCAGGACCGGCCAGTAGAACACCAGGGCCGCGTAGGGGCGGGCGTCGAGCTGACGGCCCTTGCGGCTCGTGGCGTGGGTGGCGAAGGACCAGCCGTCCGAGTCCGCGCCGTGCAGCATCACGATGCGTACGTCCGGATTGCCGTCCTCGCCCGCCGTGGCCAGCGACATGGTGTGCGGCTCGGGCTGGCCCGCGTCCACCGCCTCGGCGAACCACGTCGTGAACAGCGGGAGGGGTGCGGAGGGTGCGGTCTCCGGGTCGAAGGCGGGCAGCCGCGTGACGCCGGGCGCCCAGACCCGCAGTGACCTCAGGAGATGGTGGAGATCGGTTGCCGACATGGGGTGAGTATCACTCCGGCGAGCGTCACGCCCGCCAGACAGGACGTGTGATCTCGAAAGGGTGTTACTTCGCCGGCTTCTTGCCCGTGACGCCCAGATACACCAACAGCGCCAGGTTCGGCTTCAGTTCGGCCTGCTTGACGCCCCAGGTCTGGAAGCCCTTCTGGTGCGAGGCCACGCCCGCGAGCATGGTGACCAGCGAGCCCGCGATCGCCGCCGGGTTCACGTCCTTGTCGACCTTGCCCTTGGACTGGAGCTCGGCGACGGCGTCCGACAGGGCGCTGTTCACCGAACTGAGGATCTTCATGCGGAGCTTGTAGAAACGTTTATCCCCTTCGGCGGCGCCGAGATCGACGACGCGAAGGATGGCGTCGTGCTTGCGCCAGAAGTCGAGGAATCCGTCCACGAGTTCCTGCGCCGTCTGCCAGCCAGCCTTGCCGACCCAGCTGCGTCCCTCCAGCAGCTCGGCCAGCCCGGCGCCGTCGGCGGCCATGTGATCGGCGATCTCCAGGACGGCACCTTCGACGTCCGGAAAGTACTGGTAGAAGGTCGCGGGCGAAGTGCCCGCTTTCCGGGCGACATCGATGACCTTGACGTCGCGGTACGGGGAGGAGCTGAGCATCTCGCTGAGGCAGTCGAGCAGCTTCTGGCGGGTCGCCTGCCCACGTCTCCCGGCCACGCGGCCGTCGACGGTACGCACTTGTCCTGTCATGCCGTCAGCTTACCGAGGGGGGATCCCAGCGCGATTTGGCCGACTGCAAATGGGGTGCGGGCCGGTGCGGGGCCCGGTTTCCTTGGTCCTGCGGGGCGCGCGGGAGCCGGTTACTTTGTGGATATGGCCGAAAACAGCGCATCGGGATTCGGGGAGGGCGTCCCGTGCTGGGCGGACGCACAGCTGCCCGACGTCGCGGCGGGAAAGCGCTTCTACGGTGAGCTCTTCGGGTGGACCTTCGACGAGGACGCCCCGGTGCTGGGCACCGTCTGGGGCCGGCAGGATGGCGCCCCCGTCGCCGCCTTGTCGCACAAGTCGGACGGCCGCATGCCGACCGTCTGGACGGTCTACTTCGCCACCCCGGACGCGGAGGCGCTGTCCCGGCGGATCCTCGCGGCGGGTGGCCAGGTGGTGACGGCCCCGCTGCCCACCGAGGGCGGCCTCGGCACCGCCGCGCTCGTCACCGACCCCGAGGGCGCCGTCTTCGGACTGTGGCAGGCCGGGGGCCACCCGGGCTTCGGGCGGCGCGACGAGCCCGGCACCTTCGCCTGGGTGCAGCTCTACGCCCGGAACACCGAGATGGCCAACGCCTTCTACGGCGCCCTGTTCCACGACGCCCTGTTCGGCCCCGGCGCCGTGCCCGAGTTCGGCCGCGCCCCCGTCTCCGACGCCTTCCCGGCCGAGATGCCGCCGCACCTGCTCGTGCACTTCCGGGTGGACGACTGCGATACGGCGACCGAGGACGTTCGCCGGCTCGGCGGCCGGGTGCAGGTGCCCGCCTTCGACGCGTCGTACGGACGCGTGGCCGTCGTCGTCGACAATCAGGGGGCGTCCTTCGCGCTGCTCCAGCGCTGAGGCGTCGACAAGCCGGTGATTTGTCGCACTTGTAGCGGGACACCCCGATATTGCCCCGGGTTCGCAACCAGTGCTCCGGCCAGGAAGAATCAGGGTGCGTGCCGCCTCGGCGGTGCGGTGGTGAGACGCTGCACGGGGTCGCGTACATATGTGGGTGACGCGGCTCGTACGGGGAGGTGGCAGGCAAGTGGTGGATCAGCTGACGCAGCACGACCCGCGGCGGATCGGGCCGTTCGAGGTGCTGGGACGGCTGGGTGCCGGCGGAATGGGACTGGTGTATCTCGCGCGCTCGGCGTCCGGCCGGCGCGTGGCGATCAAGACGGTCCGCACGGAACTCGCCGAGGACCAGCTCTTCCGGGTCCGCTTCACCCGCGAGGTGGAGGCGGCACGGGCGGTCTCCGGCTTCTACACGGCCGCGGTCGTGGACGCCGATCCGCGCGCGGCCGTGCCCTGGCTCGCCACCGCGTACGTACCCGCGCCCTCCCTCGAGGAGATAGTGAACGAGTGCGGGCCGCTGCCGGCCCAGGCGGTGCGCTGGCTCGCGGCGGGCGTCGCGGAGGCGCTGCAGTCCATCCACGGCGCCGGGCTCGTCCACCGCGACCTCAAGCCGTCCAACGTGCTCGTCGTCGAGGACGGCCCCCGGGTCATCGACTTCGGCATCGCCTCCGGCGTCTCCAACACCCGTCTGACGATGACGAACGTCGCCGTCGGCACGCCCGCGTACATGTCCCCGGAGCAGGCCAAGGACTCGCGCAGCGTGACCGGCGCGAGCGACGTCTTCTCGCTCGGCTCGATGCTGGTCTTCGCCGCCACCGGCCACCCGCCCTTCCACGGCGCCAACCCGGTCGAGACCGTCTTCATGCTGCTGCGCGAGGGACCGGACCTCGAAGGGCTCCCGGACGAGCTGCGCCCGCTCATCGAGTCCTGCATGCAGATGGAGGCCACGGGCCGGCCCAACCCCGCCGACCTCCAGGCCCAGCTCGCCCCGCACCTGTTCGGCGCCGGCTCCGACGACAGCGGTACGGCGTCCGCGTGGCTGCCGGAGAAGGCGGTCAGCCTGATCGAGGCCCGCCGCGGCGGCCGCCCGCCCGTCAGGCCGTCCGCGCCCCCGGCCGGACCGCGCAGCGGCGGCCGTGCGGCCGTGCCCCCGCCGCCGCCGTACGACCCCGCCGTCCCGGCCCCCGCCGGGCCCGCGCCCGTCCCCGTGACCGCCGGCGGCCATGACACCGGACCGGTGCGGCTGGCCGGCGCCCAGGTGCCGATCGGGCCCGGCCCGCGCGTCGCCGACGCCCGCGCCGCCGCCGTCAAGGCACCGCCGCCGGAGGCCGGCCTGGTCGCTCACTGGTCGCGCCCGCGCGCCGGCGTCAACGGCGCCGATCCCGTCGTCCCGCCGGCCCCGCCTGCGCCCCCGGAGCCCGGGGCGGGCTGGCGCCCGTGGCGCTTTCGCATGTCCAACGACGTCTGGGGCACCCCGGCCGTCGACGGCGACCTCGTCTACGTCACCTCCTTCGAGGTGCACGCCCTGGACGTGGCCACCGGCCGACGCCGTTTCAAGACCCGCGACGTCGCCTGGTCGATGGCGGTCGCGGACGGCCGTATCCACGCCTCCGACGGCCCCACCCTCTTCGCCCTTCAGGCCCGCGAGGGCACCGACCTGTGGCGGCTGTCCACGGACGCCTGGGTGTACTCCCTCCAGGCCGACCGGGGCACGGTCGTCACCGGCACCCGCGGCGGCGGCGCCCAGGCCTGGGACGCCGCCGGCGGTCAGAAGCTGTGGGAGATCTCCGGCTGCCAGACCGACTTCGAGTCGCCCGAGGCCGGACCGTCCGTCCACGACGGCCGGGTCTTCGTGTGGCAGGACGGCCGGCTGCGCGCCCTCGACGCCCGCTCGGGCGAGGAGCGCTGGTCGTACCCCATCGGAGACGCCGCGTCCTGCGGTGGCGTACCGATCCGCCTGACCCACGCTCCCGACGGCCAGGTGTACATCTCGGCCGGGACGCGCGTGCTCGCCATCGACGCGGCGAGCGGCATGGTGCGCTGGCACTTCGAGGCCCCCGCGGCCTTCCTGTGCCCGCCCGCCTTCGTCCCCGGCCCCGCGGTGACCGGCGGCGGCCTCTACCTCGCCGACTACCTCGGCACGGTGTACGCCCTCGACGCCGCCGACGGCCGCGACCGCTGGCGCATCGCCACCGAGGCCCGCACCTCCATCGAGCCGGTCCTGGTGGCCGCCGGGCACGTCCACGTGGGCAGCGGCAAGGGCCTGTACACCCTGGACGCCGTCACGGGCACGCCCAAGTGGCGCTTCCAGGCGGGCGGCGACATCGTGGGCGCCCCCGCGGTCGCCGAAGGCCGCATCCACTTCGGCTCCACGGACCACCTGCTCTACACGCTCAAGGCCGACGACGGCCGGCTGCGCTGGAAGCTGGCGACCGGCGGCGAGATCACCGGCTCACCCGTGGTCAAGGACGGCGTGGTGTACGCGTGCAGCAAGGACCGCTGCGTCTACGCCCTGGACGCGGAGAAGGGCACGGGGACGGCGCGTACGGCGTAGGGCGGCCGCCCCGCCCCGGGAAACGCGCCGGCCGCGGCAGGCACCTGTCGGTGCCACCGCGGCCGGATTCCCCCGTCGGCGAAGACTCAGGCGGTCTCGTCGGAGGCGTGGTTGTCGAGCGGCTTGACCGTGGCGGTCTTGTCCGCAGCGGCCGTCGTGGCCCCGGCCGGGTCCGTCGTGGTGTCGACGGCACCCTCCTCCACGAGGGAGGCGTGGTTGTCGAGCGGCTTGATGACGTCGCTCTTCTTCGTCTTACTCATGTTCACCAACTCCAGCAAGTCGTGCTGCAAACGAGCGAAACCGCCCGCCTGACGACTCCCCCGAGGGCCGTCGGACGGGCGGTCCGGGCCGTTCACCTTAACGGTGTGACCTCACCGCGATCCGCCAGCCCCCGATGCGGCGGATCGATGAGTGCAACAGTGCCGGGAGCCGATAAACGAATGATGAACGCCCCATGGTCGCCGCGGCGTTGCCGCCCTAGGCCACCGCGGTCGGGGCCAGCAGCCCGCGCACCTCGTCCGCCTCCGGGGAGCCGAGCTGCTCGAAGATGGACAGGGCCTCGCCCCAGCAGGCGCTCGCGCGGTCGGGCTGGCCGAGGCGGGAGAGCGCCTTGCCGAGCACGGTGAGCACCGTCCCGCGCCGCCACTCCCCGCCGATGCCGCGCAGCGCGATGGCCTGCTCCGCGTGGCGCGCGGCCAGCCCGAACCGGCGTCCCGCCAGATGCACTTCGGCGATACGGAAGTGGGTGACGCCCTCCCACAGCGGCTGGCGGTTCTCGTGGAACAGCGCGAGGGCGGCGGTGAGTTGGCCGAGCGCCTCCGCGAGCTGACCGGCCTCGGTCAGGGCGATGCCGAGCGCGTAGCGGCCGTTGGCCAGGCGCAGAGTCAGCCCCATCCGGTCGTAGATGTCGATGCCCTGCTGGGCGAGTTCGATGGCGCTGGCGGTGCGGCCCATGGCCAGATGGATCCGGGAGAGGTTGCAGCGGGCGCTGGCCTCGCCGACGTCGTTGCCGTCGGCCCGGAAGTTCTCGATGGCCTGCTCCAGATAGCGCTCGCCGTCGGCGTGGCGGTTCTGGTAGATCGCGATGATCCCGCGGTCGTTGGGGGCGCAGCAGCTCGGCAGCGGGTCGTGGGCGTCGGCGGCCAGCTCCATGGCGAGCCGGGCCTCCTGGTCCGCCTCGCCGAACCGGCCGCCGACGAGGTGGACGTTGGTGAGCGCGGTCCGGGCCCGGCCCTCCGCCCGGACGTCCCCGGCCGCGTGGGCGGCGTCACGAGCCGCCCGCGCGGCCACCTCGTACGCGCGCGCGTTCGCGCCCGACTCCGCCAGGTCCTTGGAGGCCCACAGCAGATCGACGGCCCGGCGCAGCCCCGGCCCGTCCACGCTCTGGCGCACGCACGCCATCACGCAGTGGGCCTCGGCGTAGAGCCAGTCCTGGGCGGCGTGCCGCGAGGCGAACGCCAGGCCCGGGTACGAGGTCCGCTCCAGGTGGTCCACCAGCCGGTCGCCCGGCCGCTCGATCGCGTACACCCCGGCCGCCGTCGCCAGGTAGAAGTCCAGCAGCCGCGACAGCGCGTCCGTGCGCTCGCCGGGCGGCAGTTCGTCGCGTTCGGCGCAGGCGCGGGCGTAGAGCCGGACCAGGTCGTGGAAGCGGTAGCGGCCGGGGGCGGCGGACTCCAGCAGGGAGGTGTCCACCAGGGACTCCAGCAGGTCCTCGGTGTCCTCCGCGGGCAGGTCCAGCACCGCCGCGGCCGCCGCCAGCGAGATGTCCGGGCCGTCGGCCAGCCCCAGCAGCCGGAACGCCCGGGCCTGGGCCGGCTCCAGCTGGCCGTAGCCGAGCTCGAAGGTGGCCTTGACCGCCAGGTCGCCGGCCTGGAGCTCGTCCAGCCGACGCCGCTCGTCCGCGAGCTTGGCCGCCAGCACGGACACCGTCCAGGTCCGCCGGGCCGCGAGCCGGGACGCCGCGATCCGGATCGCCAGCGGCAGGAAACCGCACGCCGCGACCACGTCGAGGGCGGCCTCGCGCTCGCTGGCCACCCGCCAGGCGCCCACGATCTTCGTGAACAGCGACAGCGCCTCCTCCGGCGACATCACGTCCAGGTCCACCAGGCGCGCCCCGGCCAGCCCCACCATGCGCACCCGGGACGTCACCAGCGCCGCGCAGCCCTCCGTGCCGGGCAGCAGCGGACGTACCTGCGCGGCGTCGCGGGCGTTGTCCAGCAGGACCAGCACGCGCCGCCCGTCCAGCACCGACCGGTACAGCGCCGACCGCTCCTCCAGCGAGTCCGGGATCGCCGAGTCCGGTGTGCCGAGGGCGCGCAGGAACGAGCCCAGCACAGTCTCCGGCTCCGCCGCCCGGGGTCCGGCACCCTGGAGGTCGACGTACAACTGCCCGTCGGGGAAGGCGGAACGCGCCTGATGCGCCACGTGCACCGCCAGCGTGGTCTTGCCGACGCCGCCGATCCCGGCCAGCGCCGACACGGCCATCACCCGGCCGTCCGCCGACGCCAGCACCTCGCCCAGCTCGGCGACGAACGCCGCCCGGCCCGTGAAGTCGGGTACCTGCGCCGGAAGTTGCGCCGGACGTACGGGCGCCGGGGCCGGTTCGACGGCGGGCACCGACGGCTCCGCCAGGGACGGGTCGGCCCGCAGGATGCGCTGCTGGAGCTCCCGCAGGCCCGGCCGCGGGTCCACCCCCAGCTCGTCGGCCAGCAGGCGCCGGGTGTCCGCGTACGCCGCCAGCGCCTCCGCCTGGCGGCCGCTGCGGTACAGCGCCAGCATCAGCAGCTCCCGCAGCCGCTCGCGCAGCGGGTGCGCCGCCGTCAGGGCCGTCAGCTCCGAGACGGCCTCGGCGTGGCAGCCCTGGTCCAGGTCCATCTCCAGCCGCGTCTCCAGGAGTTGGAGCCGCCACTCCTCCAGCCGCACCCGCTGCGCCTCCGCGTACGGCCCCGGCACGCCCGCGAGCACCTCGCCGTCCCACAGCGCCAGCGCCCGGTTCAGCACCTCGCGCGCCTGGCGCAGGTCCCCGCCGCCGCGCGCCTTCTCCGCCTCGGCCGCCAGGACCTGCGCGTGCGCCAGATCCAGCGCGCTCTCGCGTAGCCCCCGCACCGCGTAGCCCCCGGACTCGCTGACCAGCACCCCGGGATCCAGCGCCTTGCGCAGCCGGGAGGCGTACGTCCGCACCGCCGCCAGCGCCTGCGACGGCGGCTCGGCGCCCCACAGGGCGTCGATCAGCTCCGCCGCGGTCGCCGTGCGTCCCTCGCGCAGCAACAGGGCGGCGAGCAGGGCCCGTTGCTGGGGTGAACCCGTGCTGAGCGGCTCCTCGCCGCGCCAGGCACGCACCGGTCCGAGCACACTGAACCGCAGCGACAGCGCCGCCGGCTCCGCACCGGAGCCGGGATGACGCTGCTGCTCCGGAACTCGCGGGCCAGCGTCCATGCGTTCGTCCCCCTAGGCATTCCGAACAACTACGTCAGTTTGCCTTGTTCACAGCGGTTGCGTCAGCCGTGCGAGACACCGATCACAAGGGGCATCACGCTGGTCCACACAGTCCTCACACGGTCTCTACGTGGTGGGGCGGCGACCCAGGAAGATCGGGTTCGTCACACCCGCCAGCGCACCGGGCAGCGGACCCGCCGCCGTCTCGTGCCGCAACTCCGCCCGTACGTAGGCCGCGTACGACGGCGTGGTGTGCCACTCGACCACGCCCGAGCCCGTCACCGGCAGCGGATCGCTGGTCAGCAGGACGCCCTCGTCCGTCACCAGGCGGACCGTGCAGCGCGGGGCGCCCGAGACCTCCAGGCGCACCGTCACCGGGGTGTCGGCGTCCATCTCCAACCGCTCCCCGATCCCGGCCAGTTGACCGCGCCCGCCGGTCGCGGTGAACGCCATCGTGACGTGCCTGGACTCGGCGACGTACGAGCGGCCCGCGCGGATGCCCTCCTGGACGGCCTCGCGGGTGAGGTCGTCGGCGAGGACCACCGTCTGCGGGGAGCCGACGACGTCCGGGTCGCGGTGGGCGTCGCTGTTGCCCATCGCCGGCAGCCACGCCCGGTTCTGCCGTACGGAGGCGATGAGTTGGGCGTCCCAGGCGGCGAGCGCGACCTCGTCGTCGGGGGTGTAGGGGCCGTTCCACACCTCCACGGCGTCCGCCTCCCCGAAGCCGAACTTCCAGGCGCAGCCGACACAGGTGGCGTGCGGGTGGGCCGGGACGACCAGCCCGCCCGCGCGGCGGATCTCGCGGGCGAACCGGCCGAAACGGTTGTCGCGGGCCCGGTAGCGCCAGTCCACGAAGGTGCCCGGGTCGGTGCCCAGCGCGACCACATGGCCGTTGCGGGTCGTGATCTCCTCGCCCAGCATGATCAGCAGGTCGTCGCCGGCCTCGGCGGCCCAGTGCGGGTGCGCCGAATGAGTGTTGTGGTCCGAGGAGTTGATGAAGTCGAGACCGGCCGCCCGCGCGAGCGCCGCGATCTCGGCGGGGGTGCGGCGGCCGTCGGAGTACCAGGAGTGCAGATGGCAGTCGCCCCGGTACCAGTCCCGGCCGCGGCCCCGGGCCCGCTCGGGCGGATACACCTGGCGCGGAGTGGCGCCGGGCTCTCCGTGGACGAGCGTGACCGTGATCTCGTACGCCAGGCCCTGCGGCGCCACCGTGTAGGGCCCGAGGACGAGGTGCCAGGTGCCCGCGTCCACCGGGCCCGGTATGTAGCCCGGCGTGGCGTCGTCCGCGCGGACGAAGAACTCGGTGCGGGCGCCGCCCGACCAGCCCCGGAAGCCTCGGCCGCCGAGGTCGGTGCCGCGGCCGTCGAAGAGGCCGATGTCGAGGGCGTTGCCCGTGGTGCCGGCCGGGACGGACGGCCGCTCGTAGGTGTAGGAGACCCTGATCTCCCGTACGCCGGAGGGGACTTCGACCGGGAGGTACACGAAGTCCGGGGCGCCGGGCGGCAGGGTGCCGCGCAAGGTCCGGGTCTGCGGACCACTGGTGTCGGCTGCGGCGAAGCTCACGCCTTCCAAGGTAAGCGCGGCCGCCGCTCCCGTCACCAAGAGGGCGCGTCGCCCCGGGCCGGGGGCCGGTCTGCGGCCGTGTTCGTCCTCGCACATGCTGCTGCTCCCATCGCGATCGCGTCGTGCGGTGCCTGAATGGGTGGTGCAGTGGTGGTGCAGGAGGTGTTGAGGGGGGCGTCATCCTCGTACACCGCCGTGAACGGCTGGGCAAGGGGAAGTAACCGGCCACCCTCGGGCGGCGGCTCCCGTTTGTCCTGATCACCCCGAACGTATGCTCAAACAATGACGACTTCCGCGACCTCCGGAACCGGACCGACCGAGAACGCCACGCGCCGCGCGCTCAAGCGCGCCCGGGACGGCGTCGCCCTGGACGTCGCCGAGGCGGCGGTGCTGCTCCAGGCGCGCGGCGCGGCACTGGAGGACCTCACCGCGTCGGCCGCCCGGGTGCGGGACGCGGGCCTGGAGGCGGCCGGGCGGCCCGGCGTCATCACGTACTCCAAGAGCGTCTTCATCCCGCTCACCCGGCTGTGCCGGGACAAGTGCCACTACTGCACCTTCGTCACCGTCCCCGGCAAGCTGCGCCGGGCCGGGCACGGGATGTTCATGTCCCCGGACGAGGTGCTCGACATCGCCCGCAAGGGCGCCGCCCTCGGCTGCAAGGAAGCGCTGATCACCCTCGGCGACAAGCCCGAGGACCGCTGGCCCGAGGCCCGCGAGTGGCTCGACGCGCACGGCTACGACGACACGATCGCCTACGTACGGGCCGTCTCGATCCGCATCCTTGAGGAGACGGGCCTGCTGCCGCACCTCAACCCCGGGGTGATGAGCTGGACGGACTTCCAGCGCCTGAAGCCGGTGGCCCCCTCGATGGGGATGATGCTGGAGACGACGGCGACCCGCCTGTGGTCCGAGCCGGGCGGCCCCCACCACGGCTCCCCGGACAAGGAACCGGCCGTCCGGCTGCGGGTGCTGGAGGACGCGGGCCGTTCCTCGGTCCCGTTCACCTCCGGGCTCCTGATCGGGATCGGGGAGACGTACGAGGAGCGCGCCGAGTCGCTCTTCGCGCTGCGGAAGGTGGCGCGGGCGTACCACGGCATCCAGGAGCTGATCATTCAGAACTTCCGCGCCAAGCCGGACACGGCGATGCGCGGCATGCCGGACGCGGAGCTGGACGAGCTGGTGGCCACGGTGGCGGTGGCCAGGCTCATCATGGGCCCGTCGGCCTGCCTGCAGGCACCGCCGAACCTGGTGGACAGCGAGTACGAGCGGCTGATCGGCGCCGGCATCGACGACTGGGGCGGCGTCTCGCCCCTGACCATCGACCACGTCAACCCCGAGCGCCCCTGGCCGCAGATCGAGGAGTTGGCGCACAGGTCGGCGGCGGCAGGCTTCGAGCTGCGCGAACGCCTCTGCGTCTACCCGGAGTTCGTCACGCGGGGCGAGCCCTGGCTGGACCCGCGCCTGCTCCCGCACGTGCGCGCGCTGGCGGACCCGGAGACGGGCCTGGCGTGCGCGCAGGCGCTGCCCGCCGGCCTGCCCTGGCAGGAACCGGACGAGGCGTTCCAGCCCTCCGGCCGTACGGACCTCCACGCGACGATCGACACGGAGGGCCGTACGTCCGACCGGCGCGACGACTTCGACGAGGTGTACGGCGACTGGGGCGCCCTGCGCGAGGCGGCCGCGCCCGGCATGGCGCCGGAGCGGATCGACACCGACGTACGCGCGGCGCTGGCGACGGCGGCCGACGACCCCACCCGGCTCACGGACGCCGAGGCGCTCGCGCTGCTGCACGCGGACGGCCCGGCGCTGGACGCGCTGACCCGGATCGCGGACGACGTGCGCCGCGCGGCCGTCGGCGAGGACGTCACCTACATCGTCACGCGCAACATCAACTTCACCAACGTCTGCTACACGGGCTGCCGTTTCTGCGCCTTCGCGCAGCGCCGCACGGACGCCGACGCCTACACCCTGTCGCTGGAGCAGGTGGCGGACCGCGCCCAACAGGCGTGGGACGTGGGCGCGGTGGAGGTCTGCATGCAGGGCGGCATCCATCCGGACCTGCCGGGCACGGCGTACTTCGACATCGCGCGGGCGGTGAAGAAGCGCGTCCCGGGGATGCACGTACACGCCTTCTCCCCGATGGAGGTCGTGAACGGCGCGACCCGCACCGGCCTGTCCATCCGCGAGTGGCTGACGGCGGCGAAGGAAGCGGGCCTGGACTCCATCCCCGGCACGGCGGCGGAGATCCTGGACGACGAGGTGCGCTGGGTCCTCACGAAGGGCAAGCTGCCGACGGCGACGTGGATCGAGGTGATCACGACGGCCCACGAGCTGGGCCTGCGCTCGTCGTCGACGATGATGTACGGCCACGTCGACCAGCCGCGCCACTGGCTGGGGCATCTGAGGACTCTGGCCGGGATCCAGCAACAGACGGGCGGCTTCACGGAGTTCGTCACCCTCCCCTTCATCCACACCAACGCCCCGGTGTACCTGGCGGGCATCGCCCGGCCGGGTCCGACGACGCGCGACAACCGCGCGGTGACGGCGATGGCGAGGCTGCTCCTGCACCCGCACATCCCCAACATCCAGACGAGCTGGGTGAAGCTGGGCGCGGACGGCGCGGCGGAGATGCTCCGCTCCGGCGCCAACGACCTGGGCGGCACGCTGATGGAGGAGACGATCTCGCGTATGGCGGGTTCGTCGTACGGCTCCTACAAGTCGGTGAAGGACCTGATCGCGGTCGCGGAGGCGGCGGACCGCCCGGCGCGCCCGCGCACGACGCTGTACGGCGAGGTGCCCGAGGAGCGGCAGCGTGCGGCTGCCGCCTCTGACGGCCATCTTCCGGAGTTGCTGCCGGTGCTGGACTGACGAGGGCTGAGGTGCCTCCCTGGGTCCTCATGGGGAAGGACGCTCAGTACGATGATCCGACCCCTGGTCGATGGGGGACCCAGAGCTCTGAGGAGATACGTACCCGTGCCTGCCCGACTGCCCTCGTGGGCCTGGGTCACCGGCCTGACGGTGGGGGCGACCGCGGCCGTGGTCGTGCTCGCCGTGCAAGCGGAGAAGGGGCCGCATCCGACGGCCTCCGCGCACGCGCGCCCGAGCGCCTCCGCCTCGGCGAGCGCCCGCCCGTCCGCCACCCCGAAGCCGACCGCGCCGCCCGTCGAGGCCGCGGTGCCGGCCGCCTCGGGCGTCGGCCGCCGCGTCGTGTACTCGCTGAGCCAGAAGCGCGTGTGGCTGGTGGACGCGAACGACACGGCGTCCCGCACCTTCAAGGTCTGGCCGGGCACGCTGAGCCCCGACCCCGGCACCTACGCGATCTCCAGCCGCACGGACGCCGTCACCGGCTCCGACAACGTACAGATCGAGCACGTCCTGTACTTCGCCGTGAAGTCCGGCCTCAACGTCGCCTTCTCCAACGCCGTCGACGGCGCGTCCCCGCCTCCGCCGGAGCCGGGTGCGCAGACGAGCGGTATCCGGATGTCGCGGGCGGCGGGCACGGCGCTGTGGAAGTTCGGTTCGACGGGGACGAAGGTCGCGGTCGTCGGCTAGTCAGCCACGTTCCGAGGACCGGCCGGCGAATGCCACGAACTCGGTCCAGGTCGCGTCTGTGAACGCGAGTTGGGCGCCGTGCGTGTTCTTGGAGTCGCGGACGTGGATGGTGGCGTGGGTGGGGGATATGGCGACCTCGACGCAGTCGGGGCCCTCGTTGCTGCTGTAGCTGCTCTTGAACCACTCCAGCGGGGCGACAGTCATGTCTCTTCTCCCAGCGCATTCTTGATGAAGGCCAGCGACTCCTGAGGAGTCAGAGCCTGGGATCGGATGATCCCATAGCGCATTTCGACAGGCTGGACTTCTCTGGGGTCGCTGATCAGGCGGCTGTAGGTCTGTCCTTCCTCATGAGCCACAGTCTTGCCGTCCTGGAGTTTCAGTAGGCGGATGGGCCCACCCATGCCTGCGTGATCCTCGCGGTCTGTGGGCATCACCTGGAACTCCACCTGCCTCAACACGGCCAGCTCCAGGAGGTGTTCGAGCTGCTGGCGCAGGACCATTCTGCCTCCGATGGGCCGCCGCAGCGTCACCTCTTCTTGGACGAAGGTGAGGATGGGGCGCGGTACGCGCTCGAAGATCCTCTTGCGTGCCATGCGTGCGCTGACATGACGGTCGATCTCGTCCTCGGTGTACGAGGGGCGCCGCATCGTGAAGAGGGCCTTTGTGTATTCCGGAGTTTGCAGCAAGCCGTGCACGTAGTGGTTTGCGTAGGAGCCAAGCTCGACCGCCTCCTCCTCCAGTTTCGCCAGGTCCCGCACCTTCTTCGGATACCGGGCCCTCTCCACGTCCTCCCTCATTGAGGAGAGCTTCCCGCCCGCCCCCAGCACCTCATCGGCCTTGTCCAGGAAATCCGGCTTCGGAATCCTCCGCCCACGCTCCACCGACGAGACCATCTCCTCGCCGTACCCGATGGCCGTACCGAGTTCGGACTGCCTCAGACCGGCGGCATCCCGCCACATCTTGATCTGCCGCCCGACCGTCCTGAGTACGGCCTCGGCCTCTTCGTCCTCCACCCCTGCCCCTTCCGGCGTACGAGCCGTACGACCACGCCAGTCGGCCGGACAGTCACGCTCCGTACCGTGGTCGTTGCTGTTCAGCGTAGGTACGAGTCGCCACGCTGGGTGACATGAATGAGAAAACCTGCCTCAGGATTCAGCTTTCCGCGACCCGGCGCGGCGCCCGGCTCGCCCGCCTTCTCGCGGAGCGTCAACTGGTTGAGTGGGGACTCCCGTTCGAGGACGCGGTGCAGGTCGTCGCCGAGTTGGCGGCTAACGCCGTACTCCACGGGCGGGTCAGGGGGAGGGACTTCCGGTTCGGGCTGGAGTTGTACGACGACGGCACTCTCCGTGTCGAGGTGACCGATGCCCGGGGTGACCAAGTCCCGCATATCTTCGACCCGGTGGACGGTGAGGCGGAGGCGGGCCGGGGTCTACGGATCGTCGCCGCGTACGCGCATCGCTGGGGCGTCGATCCGGCAGAGGCTGGTGCGAAGACGGTCTGGGCCGAACTCGTGCCGGATCGCGTGGATCGGTGACCTGGTCGTGCCCGACGCCAAAGACAAAGAACCGGGGTAAAGAACCAAACCCTCCCCACCCAGCCCGTCACTCACCGCACCCCTGGTGACGCACCGTCACTCAGTCGGGTGATCGTCGCCAATTCGGCTGGCGAGTCGGGTGATTGGTTCGGCAGCGTCATTCCCGACAGGTAATCGCACACACGAATCGGCCCCCGCCGGGACGGGCATCCCGGACGAGGGCCTGATCACCAAGGAAGAAACGACCTTCCCGATGACTGCTCAGCACCTTAGCGCGCCCATGCGCCGCCGATCCGCCCGTTCCAGCCTCGGAGTTGCGCATATGGACGAACGTCATGACCAAGAGTTCACGGTGGTCGGAGACCATCTCGCCCAGCACCCCGATCTGTCGCTCACGGCGATCGGGCTCGCGGTCCACATCCAGTCGCTGCCGACCGGTTCTCTCGTCGGCATCAAGGTCCTGGCGGAGAAGTTCCCTGAGGATGCGACGCGGATCGCCGCCGCCTTGCGGGAGTTGGAGAAGTACGGCTATCTGTCCCGCACCAAGGAGCGCCTGCCGTCCGGGCAGATCGTGACCCGTACGACCTCGTACAACAAGCCCCGTACGAGCCGCACGCTCCACGTGGCCCCCGCACCTCGCCGCGAACCGGCCCCGGACACCAAGGAGCCGGAACAACAATCGGTACCGGTAACGGCATCGGACGCCCCCGACCTGCTGCCCGCACACCGCGCCGCCCGCAACGTCCTGGCAGGGCTTCCTCTCCGCGAGCCGCGGCTCCACCTCGCCGAGCGGGACGTACGACGCCTCGCGCCCGCCGTGGCGGCCTGGCTGGGGCGGGGCGTCGCCCCCGACGACGTGCAGCGGACTCTCTGTGCGGGACTTCCCCGGGAAGGAGTACGGCACTCGGCAGAGGGTCTTCAACTGTTGCGGCTTTTGCTTAAGCAGGCTGGGTGATGCTGCTTATCGGATGTGGAGGTGATCCGCAGGGTTTCGCTGGCTTTCCATCCGATTGAATGTGTTTTCTGCTGATTCTTGCGGGTCGGCGCGGGTGGGGTCCGAAGGTGGTTGGGCATGGAGCTTCTTCGGTTGGCGGTGGCCGCCCGGCGGGTGGGTGTGCACCCGGGCACGTTGCGGCTGCGGGCGAACGAGGGCAGGGTCCCGGTGGTGTGGGTGGGGCGGGAACGCAGTTTCTGGGTCGAGGCGTTGGACGCGCTGACCGGCGTCGGGGAGAGTGGTGCTCGTCGTGAGGCGTTGTACGTGCGCGTTTCGGGCACCAGTGGGCAGGATTCGTCGCTGGCCGCGCAGGAGACGGAGTTGCGGTCCTCCGCTTCGGGTGTCGTGGTGGCGGTGTTCAAGGACCGGGCCTCGGGACTGCGGGAGTCGCGTCCGGGCCTTGACCGACTGCTGAAGCGGGCGGCGGCGGGGGAGTTCACGCATGTGCGGGTCACGCACGCGGATCGCCTTGCCCGGTTCGGTGCCGGCTGGCTGATGCAGGTCCTGGCCCATCACGGGGTCGAGGTGGAAGTGGTGCACGCCAAGGGCGCGGCCGGGGGGATGGAGGAGTTGCTGGACGATTTCATGTCACTGGTGGCCACCTTCGCGGGCCGGATGTACGGAATGCGCTCGCGCGAGACCCGCCGACGGCGTCTCGCCGAAGCCGGAAATCGTGTAGAACATCCTGCTCCTGCTCCTGCTCCTGCTCCTGCTCCTGCTCCTGCTGGGGTGGTGGGTGAGGGCCGTGGCTAGGTTGATGGCGACGGCGACGTGTACCGCGTTTCGCGGTGTGGTGGAGGCGACGGGTGAGGGGGTCGGGCAGCGGGATCTGCTGGAAAGAGTGGGGTTCCTGGCCGAGTTGAGTCAGGAGTTGACCCGTGGACTGGTGGCCGCCCGGTGGGACGAGGAGTCCTTGGACGTACTGGCCGCCGGGGTCGACGAACACGGTGAGGTGTTGCCGTCCAAGGGCTGGATGGCACTGCGCCGCCTGAACTGGCCGCAGGCTCTGGCACCGCCGGCCGGGGTATATCTCTCGGACCGGGTGCACCGGGGCGTCCAGGAGTACGCGGCCCGGATCTTGCGGCTGGCGCTGCACCGGCGGGCCATCGTGGCCGCCGTGCTTAACTCCTGGCCCGCGGATCCGCGGCGGCGCAGTGAGGCGGAGTGGGCGGCGTTGCGCGCGCTGCTGCCCGCACAGGCGAGCAACGCGGAGATCCGTAACCGCACCCGGCAGATCCGCGCCTACCTGGCCGAGCACGGGCAGCTGCCCGATGGGCTGTGCGCGTTGGAAGGTCCGCCACAGGTGGCCCGGCAGGTGCTGCTGGCGGCGATGGACCGCCAGCAGGTCACCCTGGAGCGGGTGGATACGGTCACCGCCCGACTGCGCCTGAAGCTGCCTCTGTGCGCCGCGCCTGCGTCGGGCCGCGACTGGGCCTGGCATGTGATCGATTTCCGGCTGCCCGGCACCATCGCACCCGATGCGGTGCTGCACGCCCCAACCCTGCGCCCCACCACCGGCGGACGGATCGCCGTCGATCTGCCGCACTCGATGCCCGTGGCGGCCACCGCCGCGCGCGGGCACCAGGTCGCGTTGGGCTTCGACTGGGGCGTCAACACCCTGCTCACCGGGGTGGTGGGCCGCCTGAGCGGACCCGCCGCCGCGCACCCGGTGCTCACCGACGGACGGCCCTTGATCTTCGACGCGACGGTGATCAGCGCCGACCTGCATCGGCTGCGCACACAGCGCGAACACCTCGCCGCCAAACGCGAACGTCACCAGGCCCTGGCCGACGGGCTCGGCTCGCCCTTCCCGGCCTGGGGCGAACACCTGCACCGGGCCCAGGCCCTTGAAGTCGAGCACATGCGGGTGTGTGCCCGCATCCGGCAGCTGAATGCCGCGCTGGCCTGGGCGGCCGCCCGCTGGGCTGTCGATCAGGCGGTGGCGCTCGGCGCGAGTGTCATCTACCTCGAAGACCTCGCCACCCTCGAAGCGCGCGGCCGGCGCCGAAACAACGCCCGGCTCTCGGGGCAGGTGCGCGGCACGGTGGTCACCGCGATGCGCCACCTGGCCGCGAAGGCAGGGATCGCGGTGGTCACCGTCCCGGCGAGGGGCACCTCCAAACTGTGCCCGTCCTGCCTGCACGCCCTCACCCACCACCCCGCCCCCGACCGCCTCACCGAACGCGGCTGGAAATGGGCCCACTGCACGCGTTGCGGGCTGTCCCTGGACCGGGACCACGCGGCCGCCCGCAGGATCGTGGCGCGCGGACTGCTCGCCCAGACCCACACCACCGCCGACCGCGCCACCGGCACCCGCAGCATCCGCACCACCGTCGAGGGCACCGTCGCGGTCGCCCGCCGCCCCAAGAAGACCAACCGCCGCCTGCGCCGACAACGCCAGGCAGCAAGCGCGGCGCCCCGCCGGAGCGGACCGAAGACCACTTTGGGCAAGGGACACCCCACCTCCCGCAGGCCCAGCGCCACCCGCCACCACAATGACCGGCGCGCCACTACCGACCCGGCCCCGGCCTCACCGACTTCCCGCCGTATGCCCGATGTGCGTACGGTCCCCGCCACCACCCCCACCCCGGGGGCAGTCCAGCGTCCGGCGGGGCATGACACCACGACACCAGCCGCAGCCCAGCCGGTGCCAGGTCATGGAGTACCCGCGTCCTTCCTGGTCCAGGGCCACCGTCCTGGACCAGGAAGGACGCGGCTCTCACGCAGAACCTGTCGGCAACGCACCCGCGCTGCCCAGCGGACCGGCTTCCACCACCTGCACGCCACCGAAGTCCACCCCCTCACCCCGAGGTTCGGACCCACCGGCAGCGACCGCACACGGCCACGCCGCGCCCGAAAAGCCTGGAAACCACAGGCACACACAGAGTTCTAGAGACGCTTCCTGGCCCACCGCCTCACCGCCCTCCTGCCGTCACCCCTGGATCGCCTCGACCCCGCCCCGGCGGCGTCCCGATCCGACCCCCCTCCAGAACTGCGACGCCTGCGACCGAGCCTTCCGCTCACCCCACCGGGGCCGCTGCCGGGACTGCCGTGCCAGCGCGCGCCGGGCGGCCTAGGCATGTCGGGAGCGAAATCACGTGGTCCACGCCGTCACGGCAACATGCAGTGGTCTCCGCCAGTACCGTACGAGGAGCGAACCACCAGCACCGGAGGTCACCGTGAGCGCTCAGAGCGACGGCCCGTACGGACCGCTGATTCCCATGCCCGAGTTGACTCCGGACGCGCTCCGGGGCGCGGTGGCCCGGATCGCCCCCAGTCGGCTTCCGGCGCTCACGCAGCACCTCTTCGAAGCCACGACCAACGCCCAGCAGACGCAGAGCCTGGCACCATTGCGCGCCTTCGTGCACTCCTGGGCCGTGTTCGTCGCGATCGAACGACACCCTGTTCGGGCCGCTCGGCTGCGGGAGTGTGAGCGGATCGTGGACGCCGGTGAGTTGGACCCTGCTGAGGCGATCGCCGAGATCCGTGCGATCCGGGAAGCCGCGGAGGCGGAGGCGGGGTTGTGACCGACTGGTCCTGGGACTACAACCCGAGCGCCGAGTACGTGACCAGTGGGCTGCCGCCGGGAGTTGTGCGCGGTTTCATCAGTTTCCTGCCGGTGCCCCGTCATGAATGTGTCTACGTCTGCAACGCCACCTGGTACGGCTGAGGAATCTGGGCCCCCTGGGGCATTTGTCGCATATCGGGCGATTCTCGATAGCATGGGGAGTGGCCGGAGCCGTGTGGTGATGCCCGGTGGGCCGGGTGCCGGGGCGTATCCCGGTGTGTGCTCATCTCGCGGGATTCATGACCGGCCGCTGATCCAGGGGGTGCGCCCCCGGTACAGAAGGTGAGCAATCATGACGGGCAAGATGGACGCGTCAGAGGCCGCACGCATCATGCGCGACCCGAACGCCACGGAAGAAGAGCGCTCGGTAGCCGCCAGCGCCCTGTCCGACGTCGAGAAGGGCCACCACACGAGCAAGCGGGTCGCATCCGAGGCAGGGCAGCTTCTGCCGGACGAGAAGATCTCCGAGGACGACCGGTCCGTCGCCGGGAGTGACCTGTCGCAGACGGGCAGGCGCAAGCGCGAGGGCGACCGCTGAGGGACGGACAGCGACGCCAGTCTGCATCGTCGGGTGGGCATCACGTCACGCGTGGTGGCCACCCGACGGTCGTCCATGGCGTCCGACCCCGACGGTCGTCGTGGTGTCCGTCCGGGCGGCCGCGGCTCTGACCAGGAGGGATCACTCGACCCTCACTTCACCCACACTTCGCGTCCGATCCGGGCCCTGAATGGACCGTTCCCGGTCGATTACAGTGCTGGCCGGTCATACGTACGGACGAGACGCGATGGGAGGTCTTGGTGGGTGCGACATCCGGTGCTGTCTGGGGCCGCACCGAACAACAGGACTTCCGCGGCCGCGTGCGCGGCACGCTGCTCGGGGTGGCCCTCGGGGACGCTCTCGGCACCCCCGCCGACGGGCTCACGGTGGAGGAGATCCGCACGGCCCACGGCGCGGAGGGCCTCGTCGACCTGGCCCCCGGGTACGGCCGGCGCGGCGCCGTCAGCCACCACACCCAGCTCACCCTCTTCACGGTGGACGGGCTGATACGCGCCCAGGTCCGCCGCGACACCGGCGCCTGGCATCCGCCCACCGACCTGAACCGGGCGTATCTGCGCTGGGCGGCCACCCAGCGCGACTGGGGTCCGGACGAGCGCCGCAAGGAGGACGGCTGGCTCGCCCGTGAGGAGTGGCTGTACGCCCGCCGCGACCCGCCCCGCTCGCTGCTGGCCGGCTTCGCCGACGCGAAGACGGGCACCCTGGAGTCGCCGAGGAACCCCGGCGAGCTGGGCCCGGAGGCCGTCGCCCGCTCCGCTCCCTTCGGACTGCTGGTCGGCTGGGAGCCGCGGCTCGTCGCCCAGCTGGCTCTCGAGTGCGCGGCCCAGACCCACGGCCACCCCGCCGCGTACCTGGCGGCGGGCGCGTACGCCGTGATCGTGCACGCGCTGGCCCGCGGGGAGAGCCTGGACGGCGCCGTGCAGCGCTCGCTCGGCCTGCTCGCCGCCCGCCCCGGCCACCAGCCCGTCTCGGACGGACTCCAGCACGCCCTGGGCGCCGTACGGCAGGGCATGCCCACCCCCGCCCGGGTCGAGGAGCTCGCCGGCGACGGCTCGGCGGACGGTCTCCTGGCGGCCGCCGTCTACTGCGCCCTGGTGGGCGAGGACGTACGGCACGGGCTGTGCCTCGCGGTGAACCAGGGCGGACCCTCCGGCGCGGCGGGCGCGCTCACCGGCGGACTGCTCGGTGCCCTGCACGGCGAGACGGCGCTGCCCCCGGCCTGGCTGGCCGAGCTGGAGGGCCGCCCCACGATCCTGGAACTCGCCGACGACTTCGCGATGGAGATGACCCAGGGCCCCGCGCTGCACGGTCCCGCCGGGGCATCGCCGGGCTGGCTGGCCCGCTACCCACGGGCCTGAGCACGGCCTGAGCACGGCCTGAGCACGGCCTGAGCGCCGCCCGCCCGCGCCTACCGCAGCAGCTCCTCCGGACACGGCGTGCCCCGGGGCAGCTGATAGGGCGCCGCCAGCCGGTACGTCCCCGCCTTCGGCGCGACCAGCACCGTCCAGGTGTCGCCCTGGGCGTCCTGTGCGGTCTCCGTCAGACAGCCGCCGGTGTTGCGGAACGTCCTCGCCGATCCCGCGGGCCGCCGCTTGGACGCCTCCGTCTCCTGCGGCGGCTCGACGCCGGTGCCGTGGGCGTCGACGATGCTCAGCCACGGCGAGTACGGGATGCGGACGAGGACGCGGCCCGGCCGCTCCACGTCGACCGTCAGCTCGCCCTGCTCCGCCCGCTCCACCACCGCGTGCGGCTCGGCGAGCGGCACCGGGTCGGTCACCCGGAACAGCCGCCAGTTGTCGTCGCCCCAGACCTGGTGCAGATACGGCATGCCGCGCTGCACCAGCGTCCGCTCCCGCTCGCCGCCGTTGCCGTCCGGTTCCTCCCGGGGGAGCACGACGAAGTGCACCGCCCAGCGCCGCAGCCACTCGTGGTAGTTCGCCGAGTTGAGGGTGTCGTCGTAGAAGAGCGGGTTGCGCTCCATGTCGGCCTGGCGGTTCCAGCCGCGGGCCAGGTTGACGTACGGCGCGAGCGCGGAGGCCTCGCGGTGGGAGCGGGCCGGGACCACCTCGACGCGGCCCCGCTCGGCGCCCGCCTTCTGGAGCTGGTGGACGAGCGGGGCGAGTTCCCGGGCCCAGGACGCGGCGGGCGTCGTGTGGACCACGTCGTCGACCGACTTGAAGCCGATCCAGCCGACGAAACCGGCGAAGGCCAGCACGATCGCGTACCAGCGGCGCGAGCGCGGCGCGGCGAACGGCAGCGCGGCGACGAGCGTGACGCCCGCGAACAGCATCGCCAGCCGCGAGATGTTGGAGCCGATCTGCGAGCTGACCAGCCACACCAGCACGACGGCGAGGCTGTAGATGCCGGCCGTCAGCCGGACCGTCCGCCACTTCCTGGGGACCAGGAAGGCGCAGAACAGGCCGTACAGCAGCGGCAGGAACACCGAACCGATCGTCATCGGCTGCGTGCCGGAGAAGGGGAACAGCCACGCAGAGAGGGCGACCACCACCGTCGGTGCCAGACCCAGCGCCCAGGCGCCCGGCCGCCGCTTCTGCAGGAACAACGCCGCCGCGACCAGGCCCACGAACAGGCCCGCGACCGGCGACGCCATCGTGGCGAGCGCGGCGAGCGGCGCGGCGGCCAGCGCCTTCGCCCACCGCTTGAAGCGCCAGCGGTACGGCCAGCAGAAGACGGCCGCGACCGCGCCCAGCGCGAACATCGTGCCGAGCCCGAAGGTGACCCGGCCCGACGCGGCGTTGCACAGCAGCGCGAGGACTCCTCCCAGCCCCGCCCACAGCGGGTTCCGCACCGACCTGCTGCGGACGAGTATCAGCGTCAGCAGCCCGGCCGACACCGTCCCCGCGATCATCATCGTCGTACGGACGCCGAGGACCGACATCAGGTACGGCGACACCATGCTGTACGACACCGGGTGCATGCCGCCGTACCAGGCGAGGTTGTACGCCGAGTCCGGGTGCCGGCCGACGAACTCGGCCCAGGCGTCCTGCGCGGCGAGGTCGCCGCCGCCGCTCGCGAAGGTGAAGAACCAGACGACGTGGAGCAGGGCCGCCAGCACGGTCATGGTCAGGACCGGGTGCCTCGGCAGACGGTCGCGCAGGCGCAGGCGCAGGCGCAGGCGCAGGCGCAGGCGCAGGCGCCGGGGCAGGGTGGGGCCGAAGCGGACGAGGGCGGGGCCGTACATGCGGCCGTAGATCCGGTCGTACAGGCGTCCAGGCGGGCCGGGGGCGGGGTGCGGGCCGCCGCGCGGGCGGGCCTCGTCGCCGTCCGTGTCCGCCGCGGACCGGCGTATTCGCGGGCCGGCTCCCGCTGCCGGGCTCGGATCGGCGTCGTGTGTCGGCTCCGTTGTGGCCACCTGAGGCTCTCCCCGTGTCCCGGTCTTCGTTCTCGGCCGATTCCCTCGACCACACCCGGGTATTCACGGCCGCTTCCCGTCCAGTGTGCGGCCCTGGCCCGTGCGCGGCGACCTGCCCCGATTCGGGACGCTAGCATGCACCCCGCCGCGGAGGTCCCGGGATCGGTCCTGGGATGGGCTCCGTCGACGGGGTGCGTACCTGGTGCGTACTTGGTGCGTACGGGGTGCGGGTGCCGGGCCGTCCGGCGCGGCTCAGAGGATGCGGGTCAGCTTGTCCTGGTAGGCCGGTTCCACGAGGTCCTTCTGCAGGGCGACCGGCACCTTCACCGCGCCCTTCGAACCGTCACCCACGGAGAGCGAGCCCACCTCGGTGCCGGCCTTCGCGGTGTGGGGCACGGTGCCGGAGACGAAGGACAATTTGACCTTCAGCCCGGCCCAGCCCACGGCGGTGACGTCCTGGGTGATCACGACCGGGGTACGGCCGCCGAGCCCGTCGTCGACGTACCCGACGACGTCGCCCTTCTTCAGGATCGTCGCCGGCTTCAGCGCGCCCTGCGCGGCCCGGATCAGCTTGTCGCCCGCGTCGAGGGCACCGCTGAGGATCGTGTTGTCCGCGCCGCCGGGGCCCTGGCCGAGCACGCTGCCGACGATCATCCGCTCCGCGCCGTCGACCTCCTTGGTCGCCGCGAACACGAGGTTGCCGCCGGCCGCGGTGGTGGTGCCTGTCTTGATGCCGATGACGTGGTTGTAGCCGACCAGACGGTTCCAGTTGCTGTGCTTGGCGCCCTTGTAGTCGGTGTACTCCATCATCCGCGCGATCTCCCGGAAGGAGCCGTCGCGCATCGCGGCCTTCGCCAGCTTCACCTGGTCCACGGCCGTGCTGACCGTCGTCTTCCGCAGCCCCGACGGGTCGGTGTACGTCGTGCCGGTCATCCCGAGGTCCTTGGCGGCGGCGTTCATCTTCTTCACGAACGCCTCCTCGGACCCGGCGTCCCAGCGCGCGAGCAGCCGGGCGATGTTGTTCGCGGACGCGAGCAGGACGCCCTCCAGGGCCTCCCGCTGGGTGATGGTGTCGCCCGCGCGGACCTCCACCGTCGACTCGCCGTCCGCGGTCGCCTGGTCCTGCGCCTTCCGGTCGACGTGGATCTTCGCGCCGTCGCCCTTGAGCGGGTGGTCGCGCAGGATCAGATACGTCGTCATGACCTTGGCGACACTGGCGATCGGCACGGGCTTCCGCGTCCCGGACGAGCCGAACGAACCGATGCCCTCCACGTCGAGCGCGCCCTGGCCGCCCGACGGCCACGGGACGGCGGTCTGGTCGCCCTCGAACCGGTAGGACTCGGCGGCGGTCAGGGTGAGCGTCGGCGTGGGCAGCGGGCGGACCGCCTGCACGACGGCGAACACGATCGCCAGCAGGATCACCAGCGGGGTCCAGATCTTGACCCGGCGGATCGCCGTGCGCACCGGAGTCTGCGGGGGCGGCGGCGTGTTCGTCAGCTCCGCCAGCAGGTCCAGCGGCGGCTTGGGCGGCAGCGGCTGCTGCGTCGTGCGCTCGGGGCCGATCTGGGGGATGGCGGTGGTGGCGGTGGCGCTGTTGCCGGGCGCGCCCGGCTTGCGGGGCGACGGCGGACCGGACGGCGTACCGGACGGCGCGTCAAGGGGCTTGAGCGCGACGAACTTGCTGGTGCGCTCGGGGGGCAACTCTGGGGACTGCTTCGGTGCCTCTGGGGTCTTGGGCGTCGCCTTGGGTGCTTCGGGTGTCTTGGGTGCTTCCGGTGCTTCTGGTGCTTCGGCGGTCTTCTCCGGCTTGGCCGCGCCGCCGAGCTTGAGCATGGTGGTCGGCTGGTCGACCTGCGGCTTCTTGGGTGGGCGTACGGCCTTGAAGACGGTGGTGGGGTGATCGACGGGCTCGGCGTCCGAGCCGGAGTCATCGCTGTCGCTGTCGCTGTCGTCGTCAGCGCCGGCTTCGGGCTTGTCGTCGGCCTTGTCGTCGCCGTCGGCGACGGGCTCGCCGGCGTCGGTCGCAGGCTCGACCTCAGCTTCAGCTTCAGCTTCAGCTTCAGCTTCAGCCTCGGCCTCGTTGTCATCGTCGCCGTCGGACTCCGCCTCGGCGGCGTTGTCGTCCTTCTCGGCAACGGAGTTGACGGACTCGTCCTCCGAGTCCCCCTCGTCGCCGCCCTCGGCCTGAACCGGCTCCTTCTCGGACCCCTCGGACTCCTCAGCCTGCTCGGCCTCCGCGGGCTCCTCCTCGGACTCCTCAGCCTGCTCGGCCTCCGCCGAGTCCTCGGCGTCGGCCTTCAGCTCCCGTACCGAAAGAACCCTCGTCGCCGAATCGACGTCCTCGCGCGCCCCGGACTCCCGCGTCTCGGTCACCGTACCCGCACTCCCCGACTCCGGTTCTGCCGACGACTCGCGCTGCTTCGACCTGTCGGGGGACTCGCCCGCCACCGATGCCTCCTCCATGTGCCGCACGCCCTGCGTGCGTTTGTCGATACCCACCGCCCGGACCGCGCCTCCCCGCCGCTGTCCGAACCGTGTACCAGTGTCCTGTGTGGGGGCTTGGCTCCTGCGGTAGACGAGAACGACATACCTGCCGGTTCCCTCGCAAACCGGTCACGCGCTCTCGACAGACCAATGTGAGAGGCGTCACCCTGTCTCTCATCCACGCGGGGAGGCATGGATGGGCAGGAGCCGCAGAACAATTCCGGAGGAGCTTCTGCTGCTGGCACTGGACCCGGCCACGGGTACCACTGCGCAGCCGCAGTCGCTCGACCTTGGTCTGGCCGGAGCACAGCTAGTGGAGCTGGCGCTGGCCGGACGGATAGCCCCAGACGGGGATCGTATCGCCGTGGTGGCACCACGGCCGACTGGAGATCCAACTTTGGACTCCGCCCTGGAGTTGCTGCGCAGGCGCGGCGCTCCGGTGCGGGCCGTCCACTGGATTGGCGGGCCCCGTCTCGGGCTCCGTCAGACCTACCTCTCACATCTGGAGCGGTGCGGCATGGTGCACGCCGTACCGGGTCAGATGTGCGGAGTGCTGCCGACGACGCGCTACCAGGCCACGGAGACCGCCATCAGCCGGGAGATCAAGGCCCGGCTGGACTCGGCGATCCGCACCGGCGTCCCGCCGGACCCGCGGACCGCGGCGCTCGCCGCCCTGGCTCACGCGGTCGGTCTCGGCAAGCACCTGTATCCGGGTAACGAGGGACGCTCGTCCCGCTCCCGGCTGCGGGATCTGATCAGGCACGACCCCATGGGCGGCCTCGTGGCGCACGCCGTGATGGACGTCCAGAACGGCGCGGCGGCCCAGCCGCGTCGTGGCCCGGCCACGTCCGGCCGGCAGCAGGGGCCCGGAGGACCCCGGCCCGCGGCGGAACCCGCCCGCGGTGTTCCGATGCAGCCACATCGCGGCGCCGTCGCGGCGCGCGCCGTGGCCCACTGAACTGATCCGGACCGGATCGAAGGGCACGCACCACGCCGAGCGGGGCGGTGGGGCCGGAACAAACCGGCCTCGCCGCCCCGTTCGGCGTCGCCCAGTGCTGCCCAACGCTGCCCAACTGCCCAGGCCTGCGTACGGACGTACCACCGCACCCCACAACGTCCCAACTGACGCGTACGCGCCGCATATCCACCGTTTCCCAGCGGTGGTGAGCGGCTTGGTGGCAGTCTGCTCAACAGCAGATACACAAAGTGTCAGGTGCAGGTACGCAGGCAGGCAGCCGGAGGTGCACGTCCCGTGGCGTCCAATGTCAATCCCACCGTCAGGCGGCGCCGGCTCGGTCAGGAGCTGCGCAGGCTCCGCGAGCTCAAGGGCATGACGGCGGAGGAGGTGGCGGAGCGACTGCTGGTGTCGCAGTCGAAGATCAGCCGCCTGGAGAACGGCCGGCGCAGCATCAGTCAGCGCGACGTCCGCGACCTGTGCGGGGTGTACGAGGTCGAGGACCAGCGGGTCGTCGACTCCCTGATGGAGATGGCGCGCGACTCGCGGCAGCAGGGCTGGTGGCACGCGTTCGGCGACATCCCGTACAGCGTCTACATCGGCCTGGAGACGGACGCCGAGTCGCTGCGTGTGTACGAACCCCAGCTCGTCACCGGCCTGTTGCAGACCCGGGCGTACGCCGAGGCCCTGGTCCGCGGGGCGTTGCCGGAGACCTCGACCGCCGACATCGACAAGCGGGTCCAGGTGCGGATGCGGCGACAGGAACGTATCACCGCCGAGACCAACCCCCTGCGGCTGTGGGTCGTCCTGGACGAGGCCGCGCTGCGCCGGGTGGTGGGCAGCAAGCTGGTGATGCGGGAGCAGCTGGAGCACCTCATCGAGATGTCGCAGCTGCCCCATGTCACCGTCCAGGTCCTGCCGTTCGAGGTCGGCGCGCATCCGGGGCTCAACGGTCAGTACGCGATCCTGGAGTTCGTGGACGCGGCCGACTCCAGCGTGGTCTACCTGGAGGGCGTCACCAGCGACCTCTACCTGGAGAAGGCGCACGACGTGCAGAAGTACGCGGTGATGTACGAGCACCTGCGCGCCCAGTCCCTGAACGTGGACCAGTCCCGCCAGTACATCTCGGACGTGGCGAAGGAGTACGCCCGTTCCTGAGCCGCCGGTGATCGGTTCCGGTGGGAGGCGCGGGATCGTACACCGGCATCTCGCCCGGGTGGAAGACGCGCCGGAATATGCCATCCACATGGGTGAACGACTGCTCCGGAAGAGGGTGTTGCCGAGTAGCGTCGATCACGCCAACCGTCGGACACGGTTGGCGTGATTCGCACGACAGCAACTCGCTACAGGAGTGGACATGGCACTGCTTCAGGGCGCCACGGAGACGTGGACGAAGTCCTCCTATTCCGCCGGGAACGGGGCGTGCGTCGAGGTCCGGTCGTCCGAGACCGCGGAACTCGCCGTACGCGACTCCAAGGTCCCCGAGGGTCCGGCGCTGGCCTTCCCCGCCGACGCGTGGAACACCTTCGTGGCCTCGGTCAAGGCCTGAAGGGGGCACCGGCCGGAACGCTTCGAGGTGTAAGGAGGGCGTCCCTGCCCCTCGACAACCACAACTACAACTGCACAGCAAGCATCACCGAAGAGCCCTCTCGACCAGCCCGCCGTCCTAGCCGAGGGGGCTCGTCTCTTCCCTTCTCCCCGCCGGATCAGGCCAGTTGTGCCTCCACCGCGGCGACGACCTCCGTCGCCTCCGGCTCGGTCTGCGGGGAGAAGCGGGCGGCGACGGTGCCGTCACGGCCGATCAGGAACTTCTCGAAGTTCCAGCGGATGTCACCGGTGTGGCCCTCGGCGTCGGCGTAGCCGGCCAGGCGCTCGTACAGCGGGTGGCGGCTCTCCCCGTTCACCTCGACCTTCTCGGTCAGCGGGAAGGTCACGCCGTACGTCGCCGAGCAGAACTCGGCGATCTCCTCGGCGCTGCCGGGCTCCTGCCCGAGGAACTGGTTGCAGGGCACCCCGAGGACGGTGAACCCCTGGGCGGCGTACCGCTCGTGGAGCCGCTCCAGGCCGGCGTACTGCGGGGTGAGGCCGCACTTGGAGGCCACGTTCACGATGAGGACCACCTGGCCCGCGTACTGCGAGAGGTCGGCGGAACCGCCCTGAAGGGCACCGATCTCGACGTCGAGCACGGAGCCGGTGTTGTCAGAAGTCGTCATGGGCGGATGCTAGTCCCGCCGGACGACGCGGTGGTGCCGGCGGCGCGGTGACCTGGGGACCCGGCGTCTGGTGGCCCGGCGTCCGGTGGCTCAGTGGCCCGGCGTCCGGTGGCTTGGTGCCCGGCGTCCGGCGATCGGTGGCTTGGTGCCCGGCGTCCGGCGATCGGTGGCTTGGTGGTCCGGCGTTCGGTGTCCGGCGGCTGGTGGCTTGGTGGTCCGGCGTCCGGCGACCGGCGACCGGCGGCTCGGGGGCCCGCCGCCCCGGCGGCCTGGCGCCCCGCGACCCGCCGCCCCGCGACCCGCCGCCCCGCGACCCGCCGCCCCGCGACCCGCCGCCCCGCGACCCGCCGCCCCGCGACCCGCCGGCCTGGCGCCCGGCGGTCAGCAGGACCTCGCCCGCCGCCGTGCGGGAGTAAAGCACCGACCGGCCCGCCCGCCGGCGCTCCACCAGTCCAGCCTCCAGCAGCACCCTCAGATGCCGTCCGACCGAGCCGAGCCCCTGTCCGGTCACGGCGGTCAACTGGGTGGTGCTCAAAGGGGAGTCGAGCAGCGCGAGCACTCCGGCGCGGGCCGTGCCGAGCAGGTTGCCGAGGGAGGCGGGAACGGCCCTGCGGCGGTCGTCGGCGAGCACGCCCGTGCAGGGATAGACGACGGCGTAGCGCTCGCGCTCCTCCCACGCCACCCAGCCGGTCTGCGGAGTGACCGGGACGAAGACCAGCTCGGCGCCGGAGATCTCGCGCGGCGGGTACTCGTGCAGGTTGACCTGGAACCGGCTCTCGCCGAGCCAGCGCGTACCCGGCCGCAGCGAGTCGAGCACCATGGCCCAGCCGCCCCGGCTGACCTGCGCGATCCGGGCGACGACATCGGCCTCCAGGATGCGCCGGCGCCGGGGCCAGTACGGTCGTACGGCCTCCTCCCAGACCCACTCCTGGAGCCGGGCCGCGCGCTCGGGCAGGTCGTCGCGCTCCAGGGCGGACGGCAGCGGGCCGCCCAGCGAGACCCGCAGATGGTCCCGCGCCCTGGCCGGACAGGCCGAGCGCACGCGGGTGAGCGCCTCCTCGAAACTCTCCCCGTCCCTCGGCGTGGGCGTGAGGAAGTCGGCGATCCAGTCCCGGCCGAGTCCCGCGCGCAGCAGCAGCGCGGTGACCGGATCGGCCGCCAACCGCGCCCGGTACACGGGCAGATGGGCGCGCAGCCAGTCCTCTTCGCCGGGATGCGTACCCGTGCCCGCGTGCAGCAGCTTCAGGCTCGCGAAGGTCTCGGCGAGCGGGGAGAGCACGAAGCGGCTGCGGGCGAGTGTGTCGGCGTCGATCTGCCACCAGCCCAAGGGGACCTCCGGACGTCCGCGGCCGTCGTCCCCACGAGGTTTCGCGCGGACGCGAAACACTAACCGCCGTACGCCGGTGCGCCGAAGACTCCCGCACATGACCACGACCACCGGCTACCGGCGTCTCTTCCGCACCCCGGAGTTCACCCCCCTCTTCCTCGGCTCGGCCGCCCAGACCGCCGCCTCGACGCTGAGCGGACTCGCCCTGGCCACGCTCGTCTACCGGGCGACCGGCTCGCCGCTGCTGTCGGCGATCAGCATGTTCGGCCCCTCGCTCGCCCAAGTGCTGGGCGCCACCGTCCTGTTGTCGGGCTCCGACCGGCTGCCACCGCGGGCCGCGCTCGCCGGGATCGCGCTCGCCTTCGCGGCCGGTACGGCCGTGCTCGCCCTGCCCGGCCTGCCGATCGGCGCCGTCTTCGCCCTCATCCTCGTCCTCGGCCTGGTCGCCTCGCTGGGCGGCGGGGTCCGCTGGGGACTGCTGAACGAGATCCTCGGCAAGGACGCCAAGGGCGGCTATCTGCTGGGACGTTCGGTGTTCAACATGATGGTCGGGGTCATGCAGATCACCGGATACGCGACGGGCGGCGCCCTGCTCATCCTGCTCTCCGCGCGCACCGCCCTGCTGCTGTCGGCGCTGCTGTACCTCACCGCCGCCCTGGTCCTGCGCCTCGGCCTCACCGACCGCCGCCCCCGGTCGGCGGGCCGCCTCTCGGTCTCGGCGACCTGGCGCACCAACGCGCTGCTGTGGTCCGCGCGCCCGCGCCGCCTGACCTACCTGGGGCTGTGGATCCCCAACGGCCTCGTCGTCGGCTGCGAGTCCCTCTTCGTGGCGTACGCCCCCGGCGCCGCCGGCACGCTGTTCGCCTGCGGGGCCCTGGGCATGCTGGCCGGCGACCTGACGGTCGGCCGCCTGCTCCCGCCCTCCCTCCGCGCCCGGCTGACCACCCCGCTGCTCCTGCTGCTGGCCATGCCGTACCTCGCCCTCGCCATGCGCCCGCCGCTCCCGGTCGCCGCGTTCTGCATCGCCGTCGCCTCGGTCGGCTTCGGCGCAAGCCTCGTCCAGCAGGAGCGCCTGATGTCCCTGACCCCGGACGAGCTCAGCGGCCACGCCCTCGGCCTGCACTCGGCGGGCATGCTCACGATGCAGGGGGTGAGCGCGACGCTGGCGGGCTCGGTCGCGCAGGTCACGTCACCGGCGGCGGCGATGGCGGTGATGGCGACGGCGTCGATCGCGGTGACGGTGGCGCTCGCGGTACGGAATCGAGGGGTGCGGAATGCGGAGTCGGAGGTCGGCGTTGTGGCGTAAATGAGCGATATCGCCGGTAATGCCGCGTTCACTCCGCCCGAACGCGAGGCCATGCGTGAGCGCCTGTCGGCGGAGGCGGACGCCACCCAGGCGCAGATCGCGGCGCTGGGCCGCGATTTCGACGCGATCGTCGAGGCGCGGGCGCTGGTGGCGGTCGACGACGAGCACGACCCGGAGGGGTCGAGCACCGCCTTCGAGCGACAGCATGTGGCGGCCTTGCTGGTGCAGGCGCGCGACCACCTGGAGAAACTCGGCGAGGCGCTGGAGCGGCTCGACCGTGACGACTACGGGCGGTGCGAGGGATGCGGCGAGCGGATCCCGCCGGAGCGCTTGGAGGTACGCCCGGCTGCGACGAAGTGCGTGCACTGCGCCGCGATCCGCACGCGCTGACGCGCTCGCGGGTGTGCCCCGAGAGTCCGGCCCGGTCACACGGTCGGCCCGCCCCGGTTGCGAGGTGAGGGGGTCGCTGGGAGGGTACCGGGCGGGGGTATGGTCATACCGGAACCGGCCCCCGGTCACGAGGTGCGCCGGCAGGACGTCGGCAGACGTCGGCAGGACAGGGAGCGAGGCGGCGGTGCGTACGGAGCGATCGCACAGGCAGGCTGGCGCCTGGCCCGCGGTCGTGTGCGCGGTGCTGTTCGGCCTGTTCCTCATGCACGGCACACCGTCGGCTGCGGCCGAGGGCTGCCACACGGGGATGTCGCTGAGCGTGGCCCCGGTACCCGCCGGGGCTGCGGCGCATGCGGAGCACTCTGCCGGGCGCGCGGTGTACGCCGAGGACTCCGCCGGGGCTGCGGCGCGTGCCGAGCGCTCTGCCGGACACGCGGCGCATGCCGGGCCCGCGGCGTACGTCGAGGACCCCGCCGGGCTCCCGGCGCATGCCGAACACATGGCGTTCGCCGAGCACCCCACCGGGTCCATGGTTCGGGGTATGGCTCGGGGCGCGGACTCCTCGGCGGTGGTACTCGCCCCGCCCGCCGTGCCGGACCGGCACGGCAGTCAGTGCGTGGCAACCCCGGCCCGCGACCGCCTCCCGCTGCCGACCCCATGGGCCCTGGCCGTCGCGGTCGTGGCGGGCGCGCTCGTCTGGGCGTCGGCGGGACGGCGGGTGGCCGCGGGGGAGACGGGGCGTCGCGGACCCCCGGGCGGCGGACGCGATCTGCTCCTGAGGGTGTGCATCGCGCGGACGTGACAGGACGTACCGCCCGGGCCCGGACGACGGGCCGCGGGCACGACACGTCCTGATCACTCGCGCGCCGCTTCCGGCGGCACGCAGACACCCCGAAGGTGCTCGCACATGTCTTTCACCACCACCCGTTCCCCGCTCCGTCTCGCCGCAGCGGCGGCGGGTACAACAGCCGTACTCGCGCTGACGCTGGCCGCGTGCGGCGGATCCGAAGACTCCGCCGGCTCCTCCATGCCGGGCATGGACCACGGCTCGCACGCCTCGCACTCCTCCCGTTCCTCCCGTTCCCCTTCTTCCTCGCACGCGACCGGCGAGAGCGGCGGCGAGAGCGGGATGCCCGGCATGGACCACGGCTCGATGCCCGGCGCCGCCCACGGCGACGCGGCCGTCCGTGACGGCCTGGCCGACGCGGCGGACGGCTACCGCCTGACCTCCGGTACCCGCAAGCTCCCGGCGTCCGAGGCGGGCCGCTACGCGTTCCGCATCACCGGACCGGACGGCAAGCCGGTCACGGCGTTCGCCCCGGACCAGGCCAAGCGGATGCACTTCTACGCGATCCGCTCGGACCTGACGGGCTTCCAGCATGTGCACCCCGTCATGGCCGCCGACGGCACCTGGACCGCGGACCTCGCCGCGCTGACGCCCGGCAGCTGGCGGATGTTCGCGTCCTTCGCCCCGGACAGCGGGGCGGGCAAGGGCCGCGACTACGTCCTCAGCCGCACCGTCACCGTCCCGGGCGACGCACACAAGGCGCCGCTGCCGACGCCCGCGACCCGTACCGAGGTCGACGGCTACACCGTCACCGTCAAGGGCGAGCCCATGGCCGGCATGGCCCACCCGCTGACCGTGAGCATCACCCGGCAGGGCAAGCCGGTCACCGACCTCCAGCCCTACCTGGACACGTACGCCCACCTCACCGCCTTCCACGAGGGCGACCAGGCGTTCGCGCACCTCCACCCGGAGACCGCGGTCCGGGGCACCCGGGGCGGCGGCCCCGACCTGTCCTTCCACGCCGAACTGCCCGAGCCGGGCAAGTGGCGGCTGTTCCTGCAGTTCCGCACGGACGGCAAGCTGCACACCGCCGCGGTGACCCTGCGCGTCAACGGCTGAGCCTGAGGCTGAGACGAACGGCGCGGCCCCGGCCCGTCACCAGGACGGACCGGGGCCGCCCCGCACCTGCCGCCCGCGCCCCGGCGGATCAGACCTGCTCGACGGTGGGACGGATCCCGACGGCTCAGGACTGAGACCGGCCCGCGACGGCCGCCGTGTTGTCGCGAGGGGTGGTGTCCCAACGGCTCGCGGCCAAGTCGACGTGGCCGGTGGCCTGGCCGACGACCTGGAGGCGGAAGCCGAACATCTGGCGCTTGCCGGGGGAGAGTGCGTCGACGGTGCAGGCGTAGACCTCGATGCCGTGCTGAAGTCCCTTTCGCAGAGCGGAAGATAGGGAGGCCGCTCCGCGTGCTGCGTGAGTCTTCGCCAAGGAGAACGGCGAGATGCTCCACCTCGCCAACGTCACCCGGCGATGCCGGGACCCTCGCCCATGCGGTCGGGCCGACCTGAAGGGCATCCAGGAGATGCTCGGCCACTCCTCGATCACCATCACGGCCGACACCTACACGACCTGCTCCCCGAGGCGGACCTGACGATCGCTGAGGCCGCAGCACAGCTCGTACCGCGCGCCCGCACCACCGCCGAGAACACCGCTCCCGAAGTGGGGCCAGAGCCCGATGACGCGGAGAAGCCCGGTCCGGAGTCCGTGCCGGATGGTGCTGATCCGTTAGGAGGTATTTCGGAGATCAACTCCCCGTCCGCTGACGCACCTCTCACGCAAACGGCCCCGGACGAGCAGTCCGAGGCCGAATAGAACGCCTTCCTGGGTGAGAAATCCCAGGTCAGAGCGGTAATACGTGGTGCCCCCCGGCAGGATTCGAACCTGCGACACCCGCTTTAGGAGTGAGGGCGGGCGGCTGCTGGCGTGACCTGCCAGTTTCCCGCCTTTACTGGTGTTCGGCTGCTGTGCCTGTGCGTACCCCGCTTCCCCGTGAGTACCCGCCTGTTCTGGCACACGAGTGGCACGCCCGGTCTACTGAAGCTCTCGCCGGGCACCTGGGATGCCGGGGGGCGTTTGAACGTCAGCGCTTACCTGGCCGCCCAAGGTCATCACGTTGAGGGTCGCAGAGTTCTCGTTGGCGATCGCGCTCTCTACCCGGGCGACCAAGGTCGTGAAGGCTTCGCTCTCCGAGAGCCCTGAGTAGGGCCCCACCTTGGTTTCGAAGTAGATCCGTTCATGCCCAAGTAGCTGTTCGGTCGACCTGTAGTTCTTCCACTGTTCGCGGTAGCGGTACACGCTCTCCAAGGAGACTGAGCCGACAACGATCAAGCTCAGAACTGTGGCCGTAAGTTTTGCGAATGACAGGTCGAGGTTGACTAACACGGGGACCAAGGCTCCGCCGACAACGGAAATCGTCCTCATCCGGAGATGCATCGCCTTCGTCTTGACGGCCTTCTTGTCGTACCACTTCTGGTACTGAGTCAGCCTTCCCTCCACGTAGTCCTGCGCCGCGACCACCGGCCGCGAGACAGCAGGGTGAGCTTCGAGTGACTGACTGTCATCCGTTCCCGACATGCCTGGAAGTACATCGGTGGTCGAATGACGCAGTCAACTCGGCAGCTCAGCCCCGGAGCGCCAGCTTGGAAGAGGATCGGGCGCATCGTTGGACATAGGTCGGCGTAGTGCCCTCCGTCGACTGGTGTCGGTCCCACGCTGGCTTTGCAGTCCGGCCTCATCCTTATCAGGTCGATCACCGGTCTTCGTGACCACCGGCAAACCGGCCTGGACTCGGTGGTACGTCCTCCGGGGTCCGGCGTCGGCCGGTGCTGTTCGTGCTTGTTGGTGTCAGCTGCTGATGTCAGGAGCCTGCTGCACGCTCTTACGCAGGGACATGGATTCCACGTCGTAGCCGTTGCGGTGATACAGGGCAATGGCCGCCTCATTGTCCCCGAAGACATTCAAGCCGAGAGATGTCCAGCCCTCACGGGCAACGAGTTCTTCGGCGGCGGAGAGGATGGCGGACCCGTATCCGCGGCGCCGAAACACGGGGAAGACGTTGATGTCGTACAGCCAAGCTGAGCTGGCAGTGCCCGCAGCTTGGCGCGGATCCGGGCCGATCCACGCGTTCCCCACGACCTCGCCTGATCCGTTCTCCGCGACCACGAGATGGTGACCAGTCGTGTCGAGCCCGTCGGGGAGGAACCGCGCTGTGCCCTGATGAGCACGCTCCCGTGCCAGCTCCTCGGGCATGAAATTGCCGAGTTCCCGGATGGTCTCGGCTTCGCGATGCTCAGTCGCCGCGTCGTACTCCGACGGCGTCATCTTCCGTAAGGTCACCTTCTGCGCGTCCATGCCCCTATCTTCGACCGGTCACTGGTGGCAGCGGTACCGCTTTCAGCACTTGCCGCTAAGGCTGGCTAGTGACCGCGCTGCTGGCCACCTCAACCCACCACTCACCCCAGCTCCCATCCCGTCTGCCGTCGACCCACACACCGTGGAGCGGGCGTGGTTCCTGGCGGCCAGGTGGAGCGCGCCACTGTACGAACGACCTGGACGCCAGGGGCCGCGTCTGCTCGGCTCTGCCTGGGTCGATGGCAGACGGGATGGGAGCTCCCCACGCACGCCACTACTCCGGCCGGCACTCGCGGACGGCGCCCCCGCCATCTCGGAGCCTGAGCGCCCCCGCCGGAGGCATGCTTTGAGCGTTGCCGCGCTCCGCGGTTCTCGACTCACGACCCGGCCTGTTTCGCATGTGGGCGCGCGTCGGCGCAGCCCGGGCGGAGCGGGCCGAAGGCAGGAGCGGCGCCCGGAGCGGAGCCGGGAAGCGCGCCCGGCGAAGCGGAGCGCAGCCGGGGCTTGACGCTCGCAGGCGGAGATGCAGACGGGGGCCCTGTTCGACAAGGCGCCGAAGTCTGACGCTGGTGTCCGGCCGGTGGCCTTCCCGTCCGAACTCTTGCCGGACGTGGCACGCCATCTCGACGCCTATGCCGGGCCTGGCCGTGAGGGTCACGTCTTCCTCGGCCCTCAGGGCGGTCGGCTGCGGCGGAGCAACTTCCGGGACGACTGGATCAAGGCCAGGAAGAAGGCGGCCATCACGGCGGACGTGCACTTCCACGATCTTCGACACACCGGGAACACCCTCGCCGCGTCCGGCGCGAGCCTGCGTGAGCTGATGACCAGGATGGGCCACAGCACTCCCCGCGCTGCGCTGATCTATCAGCACATGGTCAACGGCCGTGACCGCGAGATCGCCGATCGGCTCGGTTCGATGATCCGCAAGGAACGGGGTGCTGCGGACTCTTAGTGGACTTTGTGGCACGTGTGTGGCACGGCCGCGATCATGGCAAAGGGCCAGTTCGAGAGGATCAATCCTCTGAACTGGCCCTTAGTCGTGTGCCCCCGGCAGGATTCGAACCTGCGACACCCGCTTTAGGAGAGCGGTGCTCTATCCCCTGAGCTACGAAGGCGACAGGCGTCAGCGTACCGGATGTGGACGGTGGGGTGTGGGGGTCAGGGTGGGGGCTAGGCGCGGGTTACGCGGACCTTGTAGTCGCCCTTGGGGTCGGTGCCCGTCACCTCGATCTTTATTCGTTTGCGGGGGTCCTTGAAGGTCTGGCCCGGGGTGAAGGGGGCGTCGGAGAGTTCGGCGTGGACGTTGGGGCTGCGGGTGCAGCCCTCGGAGTGGCGGTGGGCGTCGTAGACGGTGATGGGGCCGCGGCCGGTGTCGATGTTCGCGTCGACCTTGTAGATGAGGACGCCGGGGTGGCAGACGGTCTCGTCGTTGCTGGCGCGGGTGCGCAGTTCCAGGGCGTAGCCGGTGCGGGCGTCGAGCGGGACGAAGATCATCTTGTGGCCGTCGTCCTGCTCCGACAGGGGCGTCAGGGTGTAGTCCGCGCTGCCCCGTTTCGCCGCGCAGCTCACCTGGGACGGGTCCAGCCAGCCGAGCTTCCACTTGTGCCAGCCGAGCAGGTCGTTGTTGGCGCCCCAGTCCTCGCTCATGATGTCCCAGTGGCCGACCGCGCCGCCGCCGTCCTGTGTATAGAGGTCGGGCAGGCCGAAGACGTGGCCGTTCTCGTGGGGGAGGACGCGGTAGCCGGTCTTGTCGTAGGAGCCGGAGCCGTCGTCCTGGCGGGAGTAGACGAAGGACGCGTTCGCGATGGGGACGCCGTCGGCGACGGGGGCCTCGGTGTTGCCGGCGAAGGTCACCGACAGGACCGTGTCCAGGGCCGAGGGGCCGGCGTTCGGGGTGATCAGTACGTTCAGGAGGTCGTAGTCGCGAAAGTCGACCTTGGGGTCGGCGGTGGTGACGATGTCCTGCACCAGCTCGCGGTAGCCGGGGTCGAAGGGGGCGCCGCGTTCTATGCCGTACTCCTTGAACGGCTTCGGCATCCGCAGCCAGTCCTTGATCGGGATCTCGGGGCGGTAGTCGAGACGGCCGTACGACGCGGCGCGGAACCACTCGCGGGTCTGCGGGAAGAACTCGTGGAAGCGGTCGACGGCCTTCTCGTCGCCCGGGGCGTCGGAGAAGTCGATCATGAGGGTGAGGGCGTGCACCGTGCCGGTGGAGCGGGAGTAGCCGCCCGGCGTGGGGATGCCCTCCGTCATCTGGACCTCGTGGGCGCCGTTGATGAGGCAGGGGCTGAGGGCGCGGATGCGGGCGAGGGCGCCGGGGCCCGCCGTGGTGGAGTCCACCGCGAGGTGCCCGGTCCCGGCCGACGTGCTGACCGCGAAGGTCAGCGCGGTCACGGACGCGAGGGCCGCCACGCGGCGCGGGCGTATCCGCCGTGCGCCCGGCGCACGGCGGCAGCTGATCGGCTGCTGCATGCATGGACCTCTCGCTCCACGGCAGCCGCCGGTCCTTCGGCTGCACCCTTGCGATCACCCTGTGTCGGGCGGGCGTTGGGCGCGCGCTGAGTGAGGCCGATCGTGGGCATCGCGTGGGTGAGACGGGGGAATCCCGGCGGCGGAGGTGTGTCCACAGTGGACTTCTGCCGATACGAGCCCACGCGTGTGGTTCGTGCCCCGCACCGTGGGGAGCCCCGTCGGCGACAGCACGGGGACGGACCTCTCGGCGCGCGGCACGGCAACCCCGTCGGCGGCGGCAAAGCACCCGCTCCCCCGACGGTGTGGCCCAGCTCACGAGAAATCCCCGAAGAATCTTCCCGAGCCGGGAAATAACCGGGGACCTCTTCCCCGTTTAGGAGTGTGTTCCAGCGAAACGGGGACTCCTTCCCCGGATCGCCAGCAGCCTGTCGTCAGTCGGCGTGCCGGTCGTCAGCCGGCCTATCGAGGAGTAATGCCGTGCCCACCGTGACGTCTCCGAGTACCGCGCAGCGCAAGGCGCCCCGCGCCGATGCCCTGCGCAACCGGGAGCGGATCGTCACCGCCGCCCGGGAGATGTTCGTCGAGGACGGCACCGACGTGCCGTTCGACGAGATCGCCCGTCGGGCGGGCGTCGGCAACGCCACCGTGTACCGCAACTTCCCCGACCGCGACGCCCTCGTCCGCGAGGTCGTCTGCTCGGTCATGGACCGTACGGTACGGGCGGCGGAGCACGCCCTCGGCGAGGGCGGTGACGCCTTCGCGGCGCTGTCGCACTTCGTGCACGCCTGCGCCGACGAGCGGATCAGCGCCCTCTGTCCGATGATCTCCAGCACGTCCGACGAGAACCACCCCGACCTGGAGGCCGCCCGGCAGCGTGTCGAGCGGATCGTCGAGGAGCTCATGGGCCGCGCCAGGGCGGCCGGTCTCCTCCGCGGCGACGTCGGCTTCGGTGACCTGATGGTCGCCGTCGCCCAGCTCAGCCGGCCCCCGGCCGGTGCGGCGTGCTTCAGCGTCGACCGCTTCGTCCACCGTCATCTGCAGCTGTTCCTGGACGGGTTGCGGGCCCCGGCTCGATCCACCCTGCCGGGCTCGGCTGTGACTCTGGAGGACCTGCGCCAGGGATGACCCGACCGATCAGCTCAGGACCGTACCTCGGCCGTCAGCGCTGACGAGCCGTCACGACCCTCCTCCATCGACCCGGATGTCTTCCGCAGACGTCTCACCCGGACCGCTTCCGCAGACGTCTTCACCCGGATGTCTTCCGCAGACGTCTCACCCGGACGTCTCCCGCAGACGTCTCCCTCGTCCTTTTCCGCGCCCTTTTTCCGTAACGGAGTCCCGAAGTGGGTACCCCCTTGTCCGAAACCGCCCGAAGCGTTCCCAACGCTGACGCCAACCGCTGGAAGGCGCTCGTCTTCATCGCGCTCGCCCAGCTGATGGTCGTCCTCGACTCGACCATCGTGAACATCGCCCTGCCCTCCGCCCAGCACGACCTGGGCATCACCGACGGCAACCGGCAGTGGGTCGTCACGGCCTACGCCCTCGCCTTCGGCGGGCTGCTCCTGTTCGGCGGCCGGATCGCCGACCTGTGGGGGCGCAAGCGGGCCTTCGTCATAGGCCTGACCGGCTTCGCCGCGGCGTCCGCGCTCGGCGGCGTGGCGACCAGCGGTGCCATGATGTTCGGCGCCCGCGCCCTCCAGGGTGTCTTCGGCGCTCTGCTCGCGCCGGCCGCGCTCTCGCTGCTCGCGGTGATGTTCACCGACGCCAAGGAGCGCGCCAAGGCGTTCGGCATCTACGGCGCGATCGCCGGTGGCGGCGGCGCCGTCGGCTTCATCCTCGGCGGTGTGCTGACCGAGTACCTGGACTGGCGCTGGACGTTCTTCGTCAACATCCCGTTCGCGATCGTCGCGGCCGCGGGCGCGTACTTCGTCATCCGTGAGCCGGAGGGCGGCCGCAACCGCTCGCCGCTCGACATCCCCGGCGTGATCCTGTCGACCCTCGGCCTGGTCTCCCTCGTCTACGGCTTCACCCGCGCCGAGTCCGACGGCTGGTCCGACGCCGTGACCATCGCGCTGTTCGTCGCCTCCGCGGTGCTGCTGCTCGCCTTCGTGATCACCGAGGCCAAGGTCAAGGCCCCGCTGCTGCCCCTGCGCGTGGTCACCGACCGCAACCGCGGCGGCGTCTACCTCTCGCTCGGTCTCGCGATCACCGCGATGTTCGGCACCTTCCTGTTCCTGACGTACTACCTCCAGGTCGTGAAGGGCTTCTCGCCGATCCAGACCGGCTTCGCCTTCCTCCCGATGGTCGCCGGCATGATCACCGGCTCGACGCAGATCGGCGCCCGCCTGATGAACCGGGTCGCACCCCGGCTGCTGATGGGCCCCGGCTTCCTGACCGCCGGCGTCGGCATGCTCCTGCTGTCCCAGCTGGAGATCGGCTCGTCGTACGCCGCGCTCGTGCTGCCCGCGATGGTGCTGCTCGGCCTCGGCATGGGTACGGCGTTCATGCCGGCCATGTCCCTGGCCACCCAGGGCGTCGAGCCCCGGGACGCCGGTGTCGCCTCCGCGATGGTCAACACCTCGCAGCAGGTGGGCGGCGCGATCGGCACGGCCCTGCTGAACACGATCGCCGCCTCCGCGACGACCGCGTACATCAAGGACCACATCGCGACGGCGGCCACCGCGCCGCAGCAGCGCCTGGTCCAGCTCCAGGGCATGGTGCACGGCTACAGCACCGCGATCTGGTTCGCCGTCGGCATGCTGGGCGCCGCCGCGGTCATCGTGTTCGCGCTGGTCAACGCCGGCCGCCCGGGCGGTACGGTCGCGGCCTCCGGCGGTGCGGGCAAGGCCGAGGGCGCCGAGGACGAGGTGGCGGTGCCGGTCGTCGCCCACTGACGCGACCGGCCGCCCCGGCTCAGCGGAGCCAGGGCAGGTCCGCACCCGCTTCGCTCGGCTGAAGGCCCTCGGCGACGATCTCCATGATCTCGCCGAGGGCCTTCTGCTGTGCCGAGGTCAGCCGCTCGAACAGGGCCTGGCGTACGGCGTCCACATGGCCGGGCGCGGTGCGCCGCAGCACGTCGGCGCCCTGCTCGGTCAGCACCGCGAACTGACCGCGCTTGTCGGCGGGGCACTCCTCGCGGCGCACCCAGCCGTTGCGCTCCAGGCGGGCGACCGCGTGCGAGAGCCGGGAGCGGGTGATCTTCGCCCGCATGGCCAGCTCGGTCATCCGCAGCCGGTGGTGCGGGGCCTCGGCGAGCTGGACGAGGAGGCCGTAGTAGATGTGCGGCATGCCCGCGTCACGCTGGAGCTGACGGTCGAGGTGGTCCTCCAGCAGGGTGGTGGCCTGGAGGTACGAACGCCAGACGCGCTGCTCCTCGGCGGTGAGCCAGCGGTGCTGCGCAGAGGAGTCGGATGCCGGTGCCGGGGTCATGTGTCCACTGTACGAGGGGGCTCCTTGAAAGTTGAACAAGTGGGGCGTACGGTTTCTCCAGAAGGCTGCTTGAGAGTTAAAGCAATCGGTCGAGTGTCCGTCTCGGCATCCACCGGGAAGGACCGGGAAGGACCGGGAAGGACCGGGAAGGACCGGTTGAAGGACCGGGAAGGAGTCGCCGCCATGTCCGCCGCCGCCCAGGAGCGCATGCCCGCCCTCTACCTCAGTCACGGCGCCCCGCCGCTGGCCGACGACCCCGTCTGGCCCGGCCAGCTCGCCGCCTGGTCCGCCGCTCTGCCGCGCCCCAAGGCGATCCTCATGGTCTCCGCCCACTGGGAGGAGGCCCCGCTCGCCCTCGGCGCCACCCGGACCATCCCCCTGGTGTACGACTTCTGGGGCTTCCCCGAGCACTACTACCGCGTGACGTACGAGGCCCCCGGCGCCCCCGAGCTCGCCGAGTCCGTGCGCAAGCTGCTGCGCGCCCCCGGCATGCCCGTGCAGGACATCCCGGACCGCGGCCTCGACCACGGGGCGTACGTCCCCCTCGTCGAGATGTACCCCGGCGCCGACATCCCCGTGCTCCAGGTCTCCCTGCCGACCCTCGACCCGGTCCGGCTGATGGCGATCGGCCGCAGGCTCGCGCCGCTGCGCGACGAGGGCGTGCTGATCGTCGGCTCCGGCTTCTTCACGCACAACCTGGCCGCGCTGCGGCACGCGGGCGCTGTGCCCAGCTGGTCCTCCGAGTTCGACGACTGGGGGCGCCGCGCGCTGGAGAACCGCGACTGGGACGCCCTGCTGGACTTCCTCCACAAGGCCCCGGCCGGCCGCTACGCCCACCCCCGCACCGAGCACTTCGCCCCGCTGTTCGTGACCATGGGCGCGGCGGAGGCCGGCGGGCCGGCGGCGCAGAAGTCGGTGATCGACGGGTTCTGGATGGGAATGGCGAAGCGGTCGGTGCAGTTCGACTGAGAGAGCCCGGGGTCGGAGCCCGGGGTCCGTCCGGAGGGTCAGAGCTCCTTCTCGTACCAGGCCACGTCCCAGTAGCGGCCGAACTTGCGGCCCACCTCGCGGTACGTGCCGACGTACCGGAAGCCGAACCGCTCGTGCAGCCGCGTCGAGGCCTCGTTGGGCTGCGCGATGCCCGCATAGGCGCGGTGCAGGTCCTCGCCGGCCAGCGCCTCGAAGAGGGCCTTGTAGAGAAGCGTGCCGACGCCCCGGCGACCGGCATGCGGGGCGACGTAGACCGTCGTCTCCACGGAGGTGCCGTACGCCGCCTTCGCGCGGTACGGACTGGAGGTCGCGTAGCCCAGAACGTCCCCGGAGTCCGCGTCCCGGGCAACCATCAGGCGGTGGGGACCGTCTTCCGGGTGGGAGAGCAGCCAGGGGCGGCGCTCTTCCGGCGCGAAAGGGGCCGTGTCGAAGGTGATCGGCGTCTCGCGCACGTAGTGGTTGTAGAGGTCCGTCAGGGCCGCCAGGTCGCTCTCGATCCCCGGCCTGACCTGCACCTCTGTCCGCTCTGACGGCATCGTGCCTCCCATGTGGGCCGACAGGGTACTGCATGATCAGAAAAATTGGCGGGCAGGTTGGGAATTCTGTCCGGATTCCAGTCGTTGTTTCCATCGGATGCAGGGCACTCGGGGAGAGTTCCGAGAGAGATACCGACAGCTCCGAGGGTTTCGGAGCGGGCTACAGGCTCCGGGGTGCCGAGCGTCCGCTGGAGCCACCCGCTAGCCACCATCGCAAGGGAGCACGCATGGCAACCCGTGCCGTCGCCCGTCGTAAGTCCGCCACCGGCGAGACGGCCGACTCGGCAAGTGTTCGCGCCCACAGCGGAGAGATCGCCGACCGCGACCTGGTCGGCATGTACCTCGACGAGATAGCGCGCACGCCGCTGCTCGACGCCGCCAAGGAGGTCGAGCTGTCCCAGGCCATCGAGGCGGGCGTGTTCGCGCAGCATGTCCTCGACGGCGACGAGGAGTCCGCGACGGACGCCACTCGTGACGAACTCGTGGCCCTGGTCGCGGAGGGCGAACGGGCCAAGGACGTCTTCATCCGCTCCAACCTCCGCCTGGTCGTGGCCGTGGCCCGTCGCTACCCGCGCAGCGGCCTGCCCCTGCTCGACCTGATCCAGGAGGGCAACGCTGGCCTGGTGCGCGCGGTCGAGAAGTTCGACTACCGCAAGGGCTTCAAGTTCTCCACGTACGCGACCTGGTGGATCCGTCAGGCGATCACCCGCTCGATAGCCGACCAGTCCCGCACGATCCGGCTGCCCGTCCACCTGGTCGAGGAGCTCGGCCGGATCCGGCGCGTGCAGCGGGAGTTCAACCGGGAGCAGGGCCGTGAGCCCGAGCCCGCGGAGATCGCCGCCGAGCTCGGCTCCACGCCGGAGCGCGTGATCGACGTGCTCGACTGGGCCCGCGACCCGGTCTCCCTGAACATGTCGGTGGACGACGAGGGCGAGACCCAGTTCGGCGACCTGCTGGAGGACACCTCCGCGGTCACCCCCGAGCAGTCGGTGCTCACGCTCCTGCGCAGCGAGGAACTGGACGACCTGATCGGCCGTCTCGACCAGCGCACGGCCTCCATCATCAAGATGCGGTACGGCATCGAGGACGGCCGGGAGCGCACCCTGACCGAGGTCGGCAAGGAGCACGGTCTGACGCGCGAGCGCATCCGCCAGATCGAGAAGCACGCCCTGCTCGAACTGAAGAAGCTGGCCCGCGACACCGGGTTCGACGCGGCGGCATGACCGTCCCGGCGGCGCGCGGGGAGGCGGCGTACGGCGCCGGTCTCCCGCGCACGCCGGTGGCGGAAGACGGCGCAAACATGGCGCTGTCCCGTCGCTTCAACCCGTGAGCCCGCGGGAACAACCTTTCAGGGCCCACGAGTTCGGGGTCCGAGCCCCCTCCCTCGGACCCCGTCGGCCCCCACAACCACGTCCCGACGCAAGCGCCCCCGGCGGCGGGACCTTCCCAGAGCCGGACTTCGGCACCTTCCCCCCGGGTGCCGGAGTCCGGCTTCATCTGTGTGCGGGGCCGGGTAGGTGCGGTCGTTGCCGGTCGGGTCAGTCGAGGCGTGGCTCCGGGGTGGCTCAGCGGTGGCGGGCGGCCCGGCGGTCCATGGCTTCCCGGGCCGCGTCCTCCGACGCGTACACCTCGCACATGTGGCGCCCGTCGGGCGTCGCCGTGTGCTCGACCTCCCAGAGCGACAGCTCCCTGCCGTCGCGCAGCAGGAACGCGTGCTCGTAGAGCGAGAAGGACAGTCCCGGCCGGGCGGTGCGCCCCGGGCGGCCGAAGGCCTGGGTGATCTGGTGGGCGAGGGCCGTCGCCAGCAGCGCGGTCGTCTCGGCGTCCGGCCGGTCCGCGTTCTCCGCGCGGCGCAGCAGACGTCGTGCGTGGTCGGCCGAGCCGTCCGGCACGTACATGTGCCGCGGCTCGGGGATCGGCGACAGCTGCACCAGTACCGGCAGTTCGAAGTCCGGCGTCTCCGGCGGCAGCGGCAACCGCCCGGTGGCGGTGCGCAGTTCCTCCTCGTCGACGTACACCTCGTGCTGCGGATCGCTGCCGGGTGCCGTGTTGTGGACGAGCTCCCACAGCGTGACCGCCGAACCGTCGTGGAGCAGCCAGGTGTGGCGGTACGTCTCGCGGTGCAGCCCCGCGCTGTGGTGGGCGGAGTGCAGCGAACTGTCGTGCGCCAGCGCGCAGTCGAGCTGTCGTATCACCTCGTCGGGCAGCTCGAAGGAGTTCAGGGCACGGCCGAGGAGCCGCGCGAGGTGCTCCTCCGGAGACTCGGGCGACTCGGCCGGCTCGTGCTCAGCCGTCTCGTACGGAACGCTCAAGGCTTCTCCCGGCGTCGCTGCATGTCACCTGGTGGGTGCATACCGTAGCCCCTCGGTCGGACATCATGTCCGGGAACCGAGAAAACGTACGTCGCGAAAACGCGCCGCCCGTACGGATAGTTCCCACCCCCGTCCACCACCTGCCCGTTATCGGCCGCCGTACAACTCCCTGTACGACGGCCATGATCCGCCCGGTCCGTCCACCGGCTCGGCGGCGCGCACCGCGCGGACGATCGCGCGGGTCACCAGGTCCGCGCCGGCCGCGAGGATCCCGTTGAGCGCGAGCGGGTCCCCGGCGTCGAGCGGGCGGGCACCCGTGGCCAGCGCGAACACGGTGTCCCCGTCGTTCATCAGGTGCACCGGACGTACGGCGCGCGCGATGCCGTCGTGTGCGGTGCCGGCCACCTTCTGCGCCTGTGCCTTCGTCAGTTCCGCGTCGGTGGCGACCACCGCGAGCGTGGTGTTGAGCGGTGGCGGGGTGTTCCTCGCGGCGGCCTCGGCCAGCCGCTCACGCGCCACCGCGTGGACACCGGCCTCCGGGTAGCGCACGCGCCCCTGGAACAACTCCCCGTACAGCACGCCTGTTTCGAGGTCCAGCGCCGATCCCGCCGCGTTGGCGACCACCAGCGCGGCCACCGTGATCCCCGAGTCGAGGACGGTGCTCGCGGTCCCGACGCCGCCCTTGAGCGCCCCTACCACGGCGCCCGTGCCGGCCCCCACGCAGCCCTCGTCCACCGGCACGCCCGGTGCGCTCGCCGCGGCCGCCTCGACGGCCGCACGTCCCAGGTCCGCGTCCGGCCGCGTCCGGAAGTCGCCGCCGCGCCCCAGGTCGAAGACGCAGGCCGCGGGGACCACCGGGACGACGTGCGCGGGATCCGGGCCGACCCGCACCCCGCGTCCCCGTTCCTCCAGCCACGCCATCACACCGGAGGCGGCGTCGAGCCCGTAGGCGCTGCCGCCCGTGAGGACGATCGCGTCGATCCGGCGCACCACGTTGCGCGGGTCGAGGGCGTCGGTCTCCTTGGTGCCGGGACCTCCGCCGCGCACGTCCACGGCGGCGACCATCCCGCCCTCCGGAGCCAGCACGACCGTGGTGCCGGTGAGGCCGCCGTCGCCGGTGCGGGTCGCGTGTCCCACCCGGACGCCGGCGACATCCGTCAGCGCGTCAACTGTCATGTCGGCCAGTCTGTCCCAGCGCGGGCCCGGTCGGCAGTGATCAGGCGGTGGCGGGCGCCTCTCTTCGCCGCCCACGCGGACCCGTGCGGGCGGCCAGGGTCACGCCGACCGCCAGGGACGCCGCGCACACGAGGCCCGTCGCCAGCACCGCCCACTCATCGAGGAAGGTGCAGCCGAGCACCAGCAACGCCGTGACCGGCTGGAGCAGTTGCTGGAAGGGGCCGATCTTGAAGTGGCGCGAGTGGAGCACCCAGACGGTCACCAGGTAGAGCGCCGTCGGCAGGGTCACCGCCGCCGAGGCGGCCAGGGTGGAGATCTTCGCCTCGCCCACCGCCTGCTCGACCGACACCTCCAGCCCGGCGCCGATCGCGGCGGCCGAGGCGAAGATCAGGTAGTGGCCGTACCCCCACTGGAACGCCTGCCTGGAGGAGCGCAGATACCCGTGGATGGGCACCACGAAGTAGATCCACCAGGCGGAGAAGACGGTCAGCAGTCCGCCCGCCGCGATCGGCAGCAGGGTCTCCAGCCCGCCGTGCGCGGCCAACGCGGACTTCACGGCGACGGTGGCCGCGGCGATCGTCTCGCCCAGCACGATGATCGTGAACAGCCCGTACCGCTCGGCGATGTGGTGTGGGTGCCAGGTGGTGGCGCGGGCCTTCTCCGCGAACAGCGGCACGCACAGTTCGACGATCACCATCACCAGGAACACCCAGAGGCGCGCGGGCTCGGGCAGGACCACCAGGCCGAGCCAGCCGACCTGGCAGAGCAGGACACCGCCCGCGTACCGCAGGGCCGCCGTTCTCTCCGTGCCCTCGGCCGATCGCGCCGCCCGCAGCCACTGCGCGGCCATCGCCAGCCGCATGATCACATAGCCGAGCCAGACGAGAAGGTAGTCGCGGTGCTCGAAGGCCTGGGAGACACCCGCGGCCAGCACCAGCGCGCCAGCGACCTGGACCAGGGTGACGACCCGGTAGAGCACGTCGTCGTTGTCGTACGCCGACGCGAACCAGGTGAAGTTCATCCAGGCCCACCAGATCGCGAAGAAGACCATCGCGTAGTTGAGAACGCCGCCACCGGCGTGACCGCCCGCCACGGCGTGGACGAGCTCCATGCCCGCCTGGGCGATCGCCACGACGAAGCACAGGTCGAAGAAGAGCTCGAGCGGTGAGGAGACCCGGTGTGCCTCCGTGCGTCCGCGGGCGGTCAGGCGGCGCAGGGGTCTGGGGTGCTGCGGGTGATGCTGTGCGTCCGGGGAGGCGGGGCCCGGTGCGGAACTCGACGTCATGGTCCTCAGCAGAACAGAAAACCGGGGCGAATTCCCAACGCGGCGGCCATGGGGCCGGCTCAGAGGTGGTGCGGGGGCTTCTCGTCGAGGAAGCGCTTGAGGTCGGCGGCGCTGTCGCTGTCGCTCCGCTCGCCCCACCCGCGGTCCGTGTCGTCCGAGGACTGCTGGTTCAGCGGGTCGTCGAAGACCAGCGCGTTCTTCGGGTCGCTCGACCGGGGGGCAGGGGCGGTACTCATGCCTCAAGGGTACGGTCCCCCGGGACAGGCGTACCGTCCCTGCGCCGCTCGGTCGCCGCGACCGGCGCGCGGCTAGCGGGCGTCGTGGCCCGAGCCGCGCTGCGCGACCAGGGCGTCGCGGATCTCCCTGAGGACGTCCACCTCGCTCTGCTCGGGAATCGCGATGACCTCGGGCGTCCCCTCCTTGGCCTTCTTGCGGGCCTCGACCCGGGCCAGGTACTTCGCCATCGGCAGGACCATCAGGAAGTAGACCACCGCGGCGGTGATCACGAACTGGAGCGTGGCGCCGAGGACCGAGCCCCACATCAGCATGATGCCGTCGGTGCCCTTGCAGGTCGAGCTCAGGCAGGTGCTGTAGTGGTCGAGGTTCTGCGTGCCGATCGCGCCGACCACCGGGTTGATGATGCCCTTGACGACCGCGTTCACGATGTTCGTGAAGGCGGCGCCGATGACCACCGCGACTGCCAGATCGACGACGTTGCCGCGCATCAGGAAGGCTTTGAAGCCCTCCAAGATGCCCGGTTCCTTCTTCTCGCTCACCTCGAGGCCTCTCCTTGCATACACAGGGGGTGGAACAAAACGCTCCGCAACCTACGGCACGACTGGGCCGTCCTGTCCAATTCACTCGCTCGATCGGGGGACTTGACAGACATGTTCCGGAATGACGGACGGAGACGTTCAGCACACCGTCACCGCCAGCCGTGCCGTGGCTCCCGCCCCGACGAGGCGGGCCGCCGTGGAGCGGGGCACCGCGAGCACGACCAGCGCGCCCGTGTCTCCGCCGTCGTCCACAGCCTCCGGAAGTTCTGCCACGCGCGCCCCGCGCGCGACCACCCGGGCGTCGCCGCCCGTCGCTGGATCCCCCGCGGCGATGACGTCCACCCGGTCGCCGGGGCGCAGCAGCCGCACGGTGGCCGCGTCGGCGATCCGCACCGGCGCCGTCACTGTCACCACCGAGCCGGCGCCGTGGCGTCGTACCGGATCCGCCGCGGGGTGTCCGCGCGGTGGCCGCTCACCGCGGGGCTGGTCCGGCGCGGCGCGCGGCCCGGCGGCCACGAGCGCCGCCGCGGTGACGGCGAGGCCGGCCGCCAGTGCGCGCCTGCGGTGCCGTACGAGCCGTTGCAGCTGGTACCGCCCGCCGCGCACCCGCACCGGCGCGAAGTGCGGCACCTCGCACGGGGCGGGGGCGTCCGGGCGCGGAGGAGTGTCGGAGGCGGGGCCGGCATGTGAAGGGAAGGGACGGTGAGCGGACGGGACAACGGGCGGGAACGGCATCGGAAGTCACCACCTGCGGCGAGGAATCGGCTGGCGATCCCCACAATGAGGCCTCACGCCGAAGCTCGCCGGAGCCCGTGGGCTACCGGCCGGTTGTGGACAACTCGCTCACCCGAACGGGACGTTCCGCACCGCCACTGGCAACGCCGCCGTCGCGTTGTCCGGCAGCACCGCCACCAGCGACGCCGCCGCCCGAGCCCGCCTCCCCACTAAGGCCACTAAGGCCCACTAAGGCCCACTAAGGCCACTACGGCAGCACGAACCCCGGATCCATTCCCCCGAGCGCGCCCGTGCACAGGCAGTCCCGTGCCGCGTTGTCCGGCAGCGCCGCCACCGCGTCGAACAGCACGCCGCGCAGCCGGTCCACGTTGGAGGAGAAGACCCGCAGCACCTCGTCGTGCGAGACGCCCTCGCCGGTCTCCGCGCCCGCGTCGAGATCGGTGACCAGGGTCAACGACGTGTAGCAGAGCTCCAGTTCACGGGCGAGCGCCGCCTCGGGGTGGCCGGTCATGCCGACCACCGACCAGCCCTGCGCCTGGTGCCACAGGGACTCGGCGCGGGTGGAGAAGCGCGGCCCCTCGACCACGACCAGCGTGCCGCCGTCCACGGGCTCCCAGTCCCGGCCGTGCGCCGCCTTCAGCGAGGCGGCCCGGCCGGTAGGGCAGTAGGGGTCGGCCAGCGACACGTGCACCACGTTCGGCACGGTGCCGTCGGGCAGCGGCAGCCCGTCGAAGTACGTCTGCGCGCGGGACTTCGTACGGTCCACGAACTGGTCCGGTACGAGCAGGGTGCCCGGCCCGTACTCGGGGCGCAGACCGCCCACCGCGCAGGGGCCGAGGACCTGGCGGACGCCGAGGGAGCGCAGCGCCCAGAGATTGGCCCGGTAGTTGATGCGGTGCGGCGGCAGGTGGTGGCCGCGTCCGTGCCGGGGCAGGAAGGCGACCCGCCGGCCCGCGATCTCGCCGAGGAAGAGGGAGTCGCTGGGCGGCCCGTAGGGGGTGTCCACCTGGATCTCGGTCACGTCGTCCAGGAACGAGTAGAAGCCCGAGCCGCCGATTACGCCGATCTCTGCGTTCGCCATGGTGAGCACACTAGCCGCCCGCCAAAACGCGGGGGAATCCCCACCGGGGAACGCCGCAGACCCCGCCGTCGGCCGACGGCAGGGTCTGCGGGAGGTGTCTCAGGCGGCCGGGCTCGACGAGCTCGACGACGAGGAGGACGACGAGGACGTCTTCGAGTCGGAGGAGGACGAAGACGAGGTCGACGAGGACGACGAGGACGAAGAGCTCGACGACTTCGAGGCCGTGCTGCTGCTCGACGAGGAGCCGCGGCTGTCGTTGCGGTAGAAGCCGGAGCCCTTGAAGACGATGCCGACGGCCGAGAACACCTTCTTCAGGCGGCCGGCGCAGCTGGGGCACTCGGTGAGGGCGTCGTCGGTGAACTTCTGCACCGCCTCGAGGCCCTCGCCGCACTCGGTGCACTGGTACTGGTAGGTCGGCACTGTCTTCCTCCTGGCACTCTCACTCGATGAGTGCTAACGACGATCCAGTGTGACGTATTCCGGTGGATCAGTCCACCGGGACCGCCGCGCGGTGACCCACACCACGCGTCACGGTGCGGCTCTCGCTCCGGGCGGCCAGCCGCGAGCGCAGCGCCACCAGCGTGGCCAGGGCGAGCACGGTCCCCGCCATCGGCACCAGGAAACCGGCGCCTCCCCACAGGCGGTCCTCCAACTGCCCGGCGACGGTGACCGCGGCCGCCTGGCCGAGTGCGACGGCCCCGGTCAGCCAGGTGAACGCCTCGGTGCGGGCCCCGGCCGGGACCAGGCCCTCGACCAAGGTGTAACCGGTGATCAGAGCGGGCGCGATACACATGCCGACCAGCAGGCCGAGGCCCGCCAGGGCGAGCACCGAGTGGGCGGCCCACAGGGCGGACGCGGTCAGGGCGAGCGCCGCGTAGCCGAGGACGAGGCGCCGCTGCGGTGCGCTCTTCCAGGCGATCGCGCCGCAGACGACGCCGGAGAGCATGTTGCCCGCGGCGAAGACGCCGTACAGGACGCCGTTCAGGCCGGGTTCGCCGAGGGACTGGGTGAACGCGGCGAGCGAGACCTGCATGCCGCCGAAGACGGAGCCGATGCCCAGGAAGGCGGCCACCAGGGCGCGCACCCCGGGGACGCGCAGCGCGGAAGCGTGCTGCACGCGCGCGTGCCGGTCGTCGTTCACCGGCGGCTGTGTGCTCTTGCGCGCGGCGAACAGCAGGCCGCCGACGAGGGTCAGCCCGGCCTCGGCGACCAGACCGGCGGCCGGGTGGACGCCGGTGCACAGGGCCGTCGCCAGCAGCGGGCCGACGACGAAGGTCAGTTCGTCCGTGACGGACTCGAAGGCCGCCGCGGTGGCCATCAGGGGCGACCGGCCGAGGGTGACGCCCCAGCGGGCGCGCACCATGGGGCCGATCTGCGGCACCGAGGCGCCGGTCGGCACGGCCGCCGCGAACAGCGTCCACAAGGGCGCGTGCGACAGGGCGAGCGCCGTCATCCCCAGGGCGGACAGCGCGTGCACAAGGACGCCGGGGGTCAGCACCGTGCGCTGGCCGTAGCGGTCGGCGAGGCGGCCGCTGTACGGGGCGAACAGCGCCATGGAGACGCCGGTGGCGGCGGCCGTCGCGCCCGCGGCGCCGTACGACCCGGTGGTGTGCCGTACGAGCAGTACGAGGGAGAGGGTGAGCATCGCGAACGGCTGGCGGGCCGCGAAGCCGGGGAGCAGGAACGTCCAGGCGCCGCGGGTGCGCAGCAGCTGCCCGTAGCCCGGGCGCGACGGTGCGGCCGTGTTCTCGGACGGCTCGGTGGTGACCGTGGATGCCACGGCCGTGCCTTTCTGCCGCCTGGTAGCGCGGCCCCTTGTGATGGGTCGTTCGCCTCCGGGGCAGCGCGCCCCGTCGGCTCACTCGCCTCGCGGGGAGCGCCGAGAGCTGTCCTCTTGCGCGGAACTGCGGTAGATACCGAGGCCCATGGAAAGGGGGCGTCCCGGCCGCCATACGGTCGCGCCAGCTCTGCGTCAGGCAGAGTTGGTTCGATCAGGTGCCCTCATGGTACGTGCACCCCCGCGTCCCGCCGAAAACCCCCTGCCCGCGCGCGGGCGTCTCCGCGCTCAGCTCCCGCTCTCAGCTCCCCGCGCCCAGCCAGTCGGCCAGCTTGCCGCCCCGGCCGACCGCGCGCAGCCGGCGTTCGGCGGAGTCGCGGACGGGGTCGGTGGCGACCACGAGCAGTTCGTCCCCGTGCCGCAGGACCGTCGTCGGCGTGGGCACGAACGATTTTCCGTCACGGACGACGAGGGTGACGGCGGCCCCCGGCGGCAGGCGCAGCTCGCCCACCTCGACGCCGTGCATCCGCGAGTCCTCCGGGATCGCGACCGACAGCAGGTGTCCGCGCAGCCGCTCCAGGGGTGCCGACTCGATGCCGAGGTCGGCCGCGCTCGTGTCCTCGCCGAGCCGCAGCCTGCGGGCCAGCCAGGGCAGCGTCGGTCCCTGGACGAGGGTGAAGACGACCACCAGCACGAAGACGATGTTGAAAATGCGCTGGCTGCCCGCGACGCCGTTCACCATCGGGATCGTCGCCAGGATGATGGGGACCGCGCCGCGCAGCCCGGCCCAGGACATCAGCGCCTGCTCGCGCCACGGCACCCGGAACGGCACCAGGCTGAGCACCACGCTCAGCGGGCGCGCCAGCAGGGTCAGCACCAGGCCGATGACCAGGCCCGGCCAGATGTCGTCGAGCAGGTCGTGCGGCGTGACGAGCAGGCCGAGCAGGACGAACATGCCGATCTGGGCGATCCAGCCGAGTCCCTCGGCGAAGCCGCGGGTGGCCGGCCAGTGCGGCAGCTTGGCGTTGCCGAGCAGCATCGAGGCGAGGTAGACGGCGAGGAATCCGCTGCCGTGTGCGAGTGCGCCCGCCGCGTACGCGGTCACGGCGATCGCCATCACGGCGATCGGGTACAGGCCCGAGGCGGGCAGCGCCACGCGCCTGAGGCCCCAGGCACCGAGCCAGCCCACCGAGAGGCCCATGGCCGCGCCGATCGCCAGTTCCAGGACGATCTCGCCGAGCAGGACGTACCAGTGCTCGAACGGTCCCGCGGTGGAGAAGGCCACGACCAGGATGACCACCGGGGCGTCGTTGAAGCCCGACTCCGCCTCCAACGTGCCCGTCACGCGCGCGGGGAGCGGAATTCTGCGCAGCACGGAGAACACCGCCGCCGCGTCCGTCGAGGACACCACCGCACCGATGATGAGCGCCTGCCGCCACTCCAGCCCGATCAGACAGTGCGCGCCCACCGCCGTCACACCGACGCTCACCGCGACGCCGACCGTCGCCAGGGTCGAGGCGGCCGGCAGCGCGGGGCGGATCTCCTTCCACTTCGTGCCCAGGCCGCCTTCGGCCAGGATCACGACGAGGGCCGCGTAGCCGATGACCTGGGTCAGCTCGGCGTTGTTGAACCGGATGCCGCCGATGCCGTCCGCGCCCATGAGGATGCCTATCCCGAGATACACGAGCAGGCTGGGCAAGCCGCTGCGTGAGGAGATCCGGACCGCCGCGACGGCGACGAGCAGGACGACGGAGCAGATGAGCAGGAGCTGGTTGAGGTGCTGGACAGTCAGCGGCGGTTCCCTTCACTGGCTCGCGCGGGCGGCGCGACGCTCACGTGCCCAGGGTCCCTGACGCTCACGTACACAAGGTGACGCTCACGTCCACAGGACCCCGCACGTGCACAAGATCTGAGGATGGGGCATTCCGCACCCAAGTACTTCGTTACCTTACCTAACTCTTGACGCTTTCTTGATGCCCGCCGAGGCAGGATCTGGCGTTGCCCCGTGCCCGGTTCCGGACTCCGCGTCAAGCGGTACCGGGCCCTGCGCCTATGGTTGCTCCAGCGCTCATTCATAGTCACAGCCCGACCTGCCGCTCGCGTTAGGACAGCAAGGACAGCGATGCCCCCGAATACCACCGCCACAGGTGACAAGCCCGGCAAGTCCGGCAGGAAGAAGGGGCGCAGAGCCCGTCTGATCGTGTTGGTGCTGGTTCTGGCCGTAGTCGCAGGCACGGCCACCGGCGCCTACTGGTCGGTCAGCGCCGTCCGCTCCTCCTTCCCGCAGACCAAGGGTTCGATCACTCTCGACGGCCTCTCAGGCCCGGTCGAGGTGAAGCGGGACGGTCACGGCATCCCGCAGATCTACGCCTCGTCCGACGCCGACCTCTTCATGGCGCAGGGCTTCGTCCAGGCGCAGGACCGGTTCTACGAGATGGACGTGCGCCGGCACATGACCGCCGGGCGCCTGTCGGAGATGTTCGGCAAAAGCCAGGTCTCCAACGACGAGTTCCTGCGCACCATGGGCTGGGACCGGGTCGCCAAGGAGGAGTACGACACCAAGCTGTCGGCCTCCGCGAAGTCCTACCTTCAGGCCTACTCCAAGGGAGTCAACGCCTACCTCAAGGGCAGGAGCGGCCGGGACATCTCGCTGGAGTACGCGGCCCTCGGGTTCACCAACGACTACAAGCCGCAGGCGTGGACCCCGGTCAACTCGATCTCGTGGCTGAAGGCGATGGCCTGGGACCTGCGCGGCAACATGCAGGACGAGATCGACCGCGCGCTGATGACGAGCCGTCTCGGCCCGCAGCAGATCAAGGAGCTGTACCCGGACTACCCGTACGCCCGGAACAAGGCGATCGTCCAGCAGGGCCAGTACAACGCGCTCGCCAAGGCGTTCGAGGAGGGCGGCTCCGGCAGCGGTACGAGCGGCTCCGGCGGCGGTACGCAGGGCACGGCCGGCCACGCGCGCACGGCCGCCTCCTCGGGCCCGGCGGGCGGCTCCGGCGCCACCGGCACGCAGGCCGCCGCGGGCTCGTCGATGACCAGTCAGCTCTCGCGCCTGTACCGCGTGCTCGATCACGTCCCCACCGCCGTGGGCGTCAACGGCCAGGGCATCGGCTCCAACTCGTGGGTCGTCGGCGGCAGCCACACCATCACCGGCAAGCCGCTGCTGGCCAACGACCCGCACCTGTCGGCCGGACTGCCGTCCGTCTGGTACCAGATGGGCCTGCACTGCCGCAGCGTCTCGCCGACGTGCCAGTACGACGTCACGGGCTACACCTTCGCCGGCATGCCCGGTGTGATCATCGGCCACAACGCCGACATCGCCTGGGGCATGACCAACTCCGAGGTCGACGTCACCGACCTCTACCTGGAGAAGCTCAGCGGCGAGGGCTACCTCTACGACGGCAAGGTCAAGCCGTTCACCAGCCGCGAGGAGACGATCAAGGTCGCCGGCGGGGCGTCCAAGAAGATCGTCGTCCGGGCGACCGACAACGGGCCCCTGCTGTCCGACCGTGACGGCGAGCTCGTCAAGGTCGGCAGGAAGGCCAACGTCGACACCGCCGCCCCCGACCGCGGCGACGGCTACGGCATCTCCCTCAGGTGGACGGCCCTGGAGCCGGGCACCTCGATGGACGCTGTCTTCGCCATGGACAAGGCCTCCGACTGGCACTCCTTCCGCGAGGCGGCCGGGCTGTTCGACGTGCCCTCGCAGAACCTGATCTACGCCGACACCAAGAACAACATCGGCTACACGCTGCCCGGCCGGATCCCCACGCGCCCGAGCGGCGACGACGGCTCCGTCCCGGCGCCGGGCTGGGACCCCAAGTACCGCTGGACCGGCTACGTCCCGCAGAGCGAGCTGCCCCAGGAGTACAACCCCGCGCGCGGGTACATCGTCACCGCCAACCAGGCCGTGGTCGACCAGGCCAAGTACCCCTACACGCTCACCACGGACTGGGGCTACGGCACCCGCAGCCAGCGCATCGCCGACCTGATCGAGTCGAAGATCAACGGCGGCGGCAAGATCTCCACCGACGACATGCGCCAGATGCAGCTGGACAACAGCAGCGAGATCGCCAAGCTGCTCGTGCCCCGGCTGCTGAAGATCAACCTGGACGACAAGGACGTCCGGGACGCGCAGAAGCTGCTGGAGGGCTGGGACTACACCCAGGACGCCGACTCCGCCGCGGCCGCCTACTTCAACGCGGTGTGGCGCAACATCCTCAAGCTCGGCTTCGGCAACAAGCTCCCCAAGGAGCTGCGGGTCAAGGGCCAGTGCCTGTGGGTCGAGAAGGCCGACAGCACCGGTCCGGTCGACGACGACACCAAGGTGCGCGAGTGCGGCGAGCGCGACGCCACGCAGGCGCAGCCGGACGGCGGCGACCGCTGGTCCGAGGTCGTCCGCACGCTGCTGGACAAGCCCGACAGCGACTGGTGGAAGACGCCGGCGTCGGGCACCCGCCCCAAGGCCGACAACCGCGACGAGCTCTTCGCCCGCGCGATGATCGACGCCCGCTGGGAGCTGACCGCCAAGCTCGGCAAGGACATCGACACCTGGAGCTGGGGCCGGCTGCACCGTCTGTTCCTGAAGAACCAGATCCTGGGCACCGAGGGCCCCGGCGTCGTCCAGTACGCCCTCAACCGCGGCCCCTGGAAGCTCAGCGGCGGCGAGGCGACGGTCAACGCGTCCGGCTGGAACGCCGCGGGCGGATACGGCGTCGTCTGGGTGCCGTCGATGCGGATGGTGGTCAACCTCGGCGACCTCGACAAGTCCCGGTGGATCAACCTCACCGGCGCCTCCGGGCACGCCTACAGCGCGCACTACGTCGACCAGACGGACAAGTGGGCCAAGGGCGAGCTGCTGCCGTGGTCGTTCTCGGAGAAGGCGGTCGGCGGCACCACGAGCGACACACTGGCGCTCAAGCCCTGAGCCGCTGACGGCAGTTCGGTGAGCCGCCGAAAGGGCCCTCCACGCGCGCGTGGAGGGCCCTTTCGTCATGTACGGGCGCGGTCAGGGGCGCCTTTCGAAGCGGCGCACGCCCGTCGGCGTCACCACGGCATGTACGGGCGCGGTCAGGGGCGCCCTCCGAAGCGGCGCACGCCCGTCGGCGTCACCACGGCGTGCACCGGCCGGTCGTGCGCCTGGGCGGGAACCCGCTCGACGACCTCCGCGTCGTACAGCAGCACCACCAGCGAGGGCCGGGCGCCCGCGCGTTCCAGCCGGGCCAGCACCCGGTCGTACGACCCGCCGCCGCGCCCCAGTCGCATCCCGCGCGCGTCCACCGCGAGGCCGGGCAGCAGGACGGCGTCGGCGGAGGTCACGGCGTCGGGTCCGAGACGCTCGCCCGCGGGCTCGAACAGCGCCATCTTCCCGCCGTGTTGGACCCGGGCGAGGGAGTCCGCGCCCGTATAGGCGCCCCAGTCCAGGTCGTTGTCCGGCAGCAGCGCGGGCAGCAGGACGCGCACGCCCCGCGCGCGGAGCGCGTCCAGCAGGGCGAGCGTGCCGGGTTCGGCGCCCACGGAGACGTACGCCGCCACCGTGCGCGCCCCGGCCAGTTCGGGCAGTTCGAGCGCGCGCCGGGCCAGCGCGGCGGCGGCCTCCGCGACGACATCCGCCGTCAACCCGCTCCTCACCGCGAGGAGCGCTCGCCGCAACGTTCGTTTGTCAGGCTCGCCTTCGGATGGGCGTCCGAGGTGTTCCACGGGTCGTTCCCGCACCCTTCATGCTCTGCTCATCTGAGGTCAATGCTCATATGAGCATCAATTAACCGGAGCCGCAGATTCCGTCTCAAGGCACCGGATATGGTGGCGGGCATGACTCAGTCGCACGCCAGGATCACCAAGGCTGTCATTCCCGCAGCAGGCCTCGGTACCCGGTTCCTGCCGGCCACCAAGGCCACTCCCAAGGAAATGCTGCCGGTCGTGGACAAGCCCGCGATCCAGTACGTGGTCGAGGAGGCCGTCTCCGCGGGTCTCGACGACGTCCTCATGATCACCGGACGCAACAAGCGCCCGCTGGAGGACCACTTCGACCGCAACTACGAGCTCGAGTCGGCGCTGCAGAAGAAGGGCGACGCCGGCCGGCTCGCCAAGGTCCAGGAGTCCAGCGACCTCGCGACCATGCACTACGTCCGGCAGGGCGACCCCCGTGGCCTCGGCCACGCGGTGCTGTGCGCGGCCCCGCACGTCGGCCAGGAGCCCTTCGCCGTCCTGCTCGGTGACGACCTGATCGACCCGCGCGACCCCCTGCTCCAGCGCATGATCGAGGTCCAGGAGCGGCACGGCGGCAGCGTCATCGCGCTCATGGAGGTCGCGCCCGAGCAGATCCACCTCTACGGCTGCGCGGCCGTCGAGGTCACCGAGGACGGCGACGTCGTCAAGGTGAGCGACCTGGTCGAGAAGCCGGACGCGGTGGACGCCCCGTCCAACTACGCGATCATCGGCCGCTATGTCCTGGACCCCCACATCTTCGACATACTGCGCACGACCGAGCCCGGACGCGGCGGCGAGATCCAGCTCACCGACGCCCTCCAGCAGCTCGCGCAGGACGAGAAGGTCGGCGGCCCGGTGCACGGCGTCGTCTTCAAGGGCCGCCGCTATGACACCGGGGACCGTGGCGACTACCTGCGTGCCATTGTCAGACTTGCGTGCGAACGTGAAGATCTGGGACCGGACTTCCGGACCTGGCTTCGCAGTTACGTAGCCGAGGAGATGCAATAACGTTGAGTAGCGCCGCGACCCCGACCTCCGGTACGGGCCATCTGTGGTCGGTGGACGAGCACATGGAGGACGTCCTCTCCGCGATCCGTCCCCTCGACCCCATCGACCTGCACCTGCTCGACGCCCAGGGCTGCGTCCTGGTCGACGACATCATCGTGCCGGTGTCCCTGCCGCCGTTCGACAACAGCTCCATGGACGGCTACGCGGTGCGGATCGCGGACGTGGCGGGCGCGAGCGAGGAGTTCCCCGCCGTCCTGGAGGTCGTCGGGGACGTCGCGGCCGGCGCCGCGGAGCCGGTCCACGTCGGCCCCGGCGAGGCGGCCCGCATCATGACCGGCGCCCCGCTGCCGCCCGGCGCCGAGGCGGTCGTACCCGTCGAGTGGACCGACGGAGGCCTCGGTGAGGGCCAGGCGACGGGCATGCGCGCGCGCAGCCAGGCCCCCGAGGGCGCGACCGGGCACGTCAACGTGTACCGGCCGGTCGACGCCCGCGCGCACGTGCGCGCCAAGGGCAGCGACGTCAAGGCCGGCGAGCGCGCGCTGGAGGCCGGCACGGTCCTCGGTCCGACGCAGATCGCGCTGCTCGCCTCGATCGGCCACGCCACGGTCCGGGTACGCCCGCGCCCGCGCGTGGTCGTCATCTCCACCGGCAGTGAACTGGTCCAGCCCGAACAGCCCCTGGGATACGGCCAGATCTACGACTCCAACAGCTTCGCGCTGACCGCGGCCGCGCGGGACGCCGGCGCCATCGCCTACCGCGTGGGCGGCGTCGACGACGACGCCGACATCCTCCGCTCCACCATCGAGGACCAGCTCGTCCGCGCCGACCTGGTGGTCACCACCGGCGGCGTGAGCGTCGGGGCGTACGACGTCGTCAAGGAGGCGCTGTCGCACGTCGGCGACGAGGACGAGGCGGGCAGCGGCGTCGACTTCCGCAAGCTCGCCATGCAGCCCGGCAAGCCCCAGGGCTTCGGCGCCATCGGCCCCGATCACACCCCGCTGCTGGCGCTGCCCGGCAACCCGGTGTCGTCGTACGTCTCCTTCGAGCTGTTCGTCCGCCCCGCCATCCGCACCCTGATGGGTCTCGAGGACGTGCACCGTCCTCGGACGACGGCGGTTCTGAAGACGGACGAGGCGCTGCGCTCGCCCAAGGCGCGACGGCAGTTCCTGCGAGCGGCGTACGCTGACGGCGAGGTGACGCCCGTGGGCGGTGCCGGATCCCATCTGATCGCCGCGCTCGCGCACTCCGACTCGCTGATCGTCCTCCCCGAGGACGTGGAGGAGGTCCTGCCCGGCTCCGAGGTCGAGGTGATCCTGCTCGGCTGATCGTCCTTCGTGGCGGCCGGAGGTGCTCCGCGCGCCGTGTCCGGCCGCACTCCCCGGCGCCTGTCCGCCGGGGTCCGCGGAGGTCGTGATCCGGCGCGCGCTCCCACTTGGCGGTACCGTGTCGCGCACAGCAGGCCCGTGCGCCGCACTGCGACGGGCCAGGACCAGGAGCACCACACAGCATGAGTACGCAGGACCGACTGACCCACATCGACGAGGCGGGCGCGGCCCGCATGGTGGACGTATCCGAGAAGGACGTGACCGCGCGCACCGCCCGTGCCAGCGGCCGGGTCCTTGTCTCGCCCCGCGTGATCGAGCTGCTGCGCGGCGAGGGCGTGCCCAAGGGAGACGCCCTGGCCACCGCGCGTATCGCGGGCATCATGGGCGCCAAGCGCACCCCGGACCTGATCCCGCTCTGCCACCCGCTGTCGGTCTCCGGCGTCACGCTGGACCTGTCGGTCGCGGACGACGCCGTGGAGATCATGGCCACGGTCAGGACCACCGACCGTACGGGCGTCGAGATGGAGGCCCTCACCGCGGTGTCGGTCGCCGCGCTCACCGTGGTCGACATGATCAAGGCGGTCGACAAGGGCGCGGTCATCACGGACGTACGGGTGGAGGAGAAGGCGGGCGGCAAGTCGGGCCACTGGAGCCGGGCGTGAACGCCGTACCGTCCGCGTCGTACCGCGCCCTGGTCGTGACGGCCTCCAACCGGGCCGCCGCGGGCGTGTACGAGGACAAGGGCGGCCCGCGGGTCGCCGCCGGCCTGACGGACTTCGGGTTCGCCGTCGAGGGGCCGCAGGTCGTCCCCGACGGGGATCCGGTGGAGGCCGCCCTGCGCGCCGCCGTCCAGGCCGGCTACGACGTGGTCGTCACCCACCGGCGGCACCGGCATCTCGCCCAGCGACCGCACGCCCGAGGCCACCCGCAGGGTGATCGACTACGAGGTGCCGGGCATCGCGGAGGCGATCCGGGCGTACGGCCGGGACAAGGTGCCGACCGCGGCACTCTCCCGGGGCCTGGCCGGGGTCGCGGGCGCGACGCTGATCGTCAACCTGCCGGGATCCGCGGGCGGGGTGAAGGACGGCCTCGCCGTCCTGGAGCCCCTGCTGACGCACGCCGTCGACCAGATCCGCGGCGGCGACCACCCGCGGCCGGACGCGGCCCGGCACTCCGGTTCGTCCGGGGGTGTGAGCTGACCAGTCCGTCCTGGCCCGTCGTGCTGGCGGACGGCGACGTCGTCCTCCGGCCGATAAGGCTGCGCGACCAGCGGCCCTGGCGCGAGGTGAACCGGCGCAACCGGGACTGGCTGCGCCCCTGGGAGGCGACCATTCCGCCGCCCACGCCCAGCGGACCGATCACGCACCGGCCGACGTACCCGCCAGATGGTGCGGTACCTGCGGTCCGAGGCGAACGCGGGCCGGATGCTGCCGTTCGTCATCGAGTACCAGGGGCGGCTCGTCGGGCAGCTGACGGTCGCCGGGATCACGTGGGGCTCGATGTGCTCGGGCCACATCGGCTACTGGGTGGACGAGGCGGTGGCCGGCCGCGGGGTGATGCCGACGGCCGTGGCGCTCGTGGTGGACCACTGCTTCCGCACCGTCGGTCTGCACCGCATCGAGGTCTGCATTCGCCCGGAGAACCGGCCGAGCCGCCGGGTCGTGGAGAAACTCGGATTCCGCGACGAAGGACTTCGTCCACGCTATCTTCACATCGACGGCGCATGGCGCGATCATCTGGTCTACGCACTCACCGCGGAAGAGGTCCCCGAAGGGCTCCTCGACCGCTGGCGCCGGTCCCGTGCACCCCGGAACCCGCAGAACACACCTGGTGGGGCCCCGCGGAGCACGCCGCAGAACACCGCGGAGAACACTCCCCGGAATCCCGCGTAGCCCGAGGGAATCCGACACCCCTGGGAAAATTGAATATATGTTCGAAATTGACCGGCCGGTGACCGTATCGCGGCGCCGAATTCGCCCCCTCGGCGCCCTGTTGATCGGATCCGTCACAAAAAAAGCTCGAAATATCAGCCAGATCGTGCGACACACCGGCTCAATTGGCGGATGGCCTCATGCAAACCCCTCTACCGTGTGAGGCGTGAGCAGCAGCGGCCTCATTTACGCAGTCATTGTCGGGGCCTGGGCCGCCTACTTGGTGCCGATGTGGCTCCGTAGGCAGGACGAGCTGAACGAGGCCCGTCCGACGGAACGCTTCAGCACCGCCATCCGGCTGCTGTCCGGAAGGGCGGGGATGGAGCGCCGGTACGCCAAGGACCTGCGGGCGCGCTCCACCCACGAGGGGGAGTCCGACGCCGGTGATCCGGACGCCGCCACCGATTCGGTGGACGTCCGGGCCTTCGCCATGCCTCCGACCCGTCGTCAGGTGCGCGCGCAGGCCGAGCCGGAGGTGCCGGCCCGCCCGGAGCGGACCCGCGACCAGGCGATCGCCCAGGCACCCCGGCCCGCCCCCGCACCCGCACCGGCACCCGCACCGGCACCCGCACCCGCGGCCAAGTCGCCGTCCGAAGCGGCGTCGCCGAAGCGGGTGCCCAGCGCCCGGCGTACGCCCCCGGATCAGGCGGCCGCCGCACGAGCCCAGCGCTCGAAGGTGCTCGCGCGCCGCCGGCGTACGACCGTGGTGCTCTTCCTCGCCTTCACCGTCGGCGCGATCGTCGCGGCCGTCGGCGGCCTCGCGTTCCTGTGGGCGCCCGCCGCGCCCGCCCTGCTGCTGAGCGCGTACATCGGCTATCTGCGCACCCAGGAACGGCGCCGCTTCGCCTACCAGATGGACCGGCGCCGGGCCGAAGTCGCCGCGCAGCGCCTGCGGGACCGCCAGCCCCGCCGCCGCGCGTCCGTCGACGCGGGCGTGGTCACCGACGAGCCGGACGACGGACCGGGCAGCACCGACACCGACCCCGCACTGTCCGCCGCCCTCGCCGCGGACCGCCGCGCCCTCGTCGAGCAGACCGACCACGCCGAGTGGGTGGACCAGCAGCGCGAGGGCCAGCGCCCCGGGCACGGCGACAGCTGGGACCCGGTGCCCGTGCCGCTGCCGACGTACGTGACCGCCCCGGTCGCGCCGCGGGCCACCTCGGACGTCGACCTGGGCGCGCCCGACGCCTGGAGCTCGGCGCGGTCCAGCTCCGTGGCGCCCGAGCAGGAGGCGGCGCCTGTGGAGCGGGGTGCGGAGGACCCCGCTCCGGCCGGTGGGGCCCGTCCCGCGGCCGACGGGCTCAGCGACGCGCGCCGCGCCGCCTCGGCCCGCCGCTCGCGCGAGCGCGGCCGCACCCCGCTGTTCGACCAGTACGCGGACGGCGACCGCCCGCGCGCGGCCAACGAGTGACGCCCCCGCTGACCAGTCCCGGAGCGGATTTCCAAGCACCCTGATCGGGATGCTAGAGTTTCACTCGTTGCAAGGGCCTGTGGCGCAGTCCGGTAGCGCACCTCGTTCGCATCGAGGGGGCCAGGGGTTCAAATCCCCTCAGGTCCACGCATCGGCCGTTCTTGAGTTAACTCAAGGTCGGTTGACGAGATCCCGCCGATCTTCATGATCGGTCGGGATCTTCGTCGTTTCCGGGGCTTGTTCGAGCCTGTCCGGGGTGGTGGACGGCAGCGGTCCGTGGTGGGGGCTGGGTTGGTGTGCTGCCGCAGGCTGCTGAAGGCATGGCGGCCAGCCCCGGGGCGCCGGGGCTGGCCGCGATCAGGTGTGGGGATTGTTCTTCGAGTGGCGGTTCATTCAGTGGGCGGAGGTGGCCGTCCGATCCCTGTGGGCGGGGCATTCTCCGGCTGTTCCGGTTGTTGGGGGATGGTGTCGGCAGTCGAAGCTGGTGTCGGTGAGTTGGGTGCCGGTGCGCTGGTAGAGCCAGGTTTCGAGGATGTCGAGGTTGCCGGCGGGACCATGAGGGCGACCAGGAGGGTCTGGGCGACCTGGCCTGGTGCCGGGCCGTGTTTGGGGCGCAGACGGCGGGCCGACAGCGGCGGCAGCCCGGCGGGCGGCCCGTGCCGGGCCGGCCACGAGGACACCAGGTTCTTCGCCGCCTCCACCTTCCGGCCGGGCCGGAACAGGTAGCCCGCCCGGCGGCCTCGGCCAGCTCTGCCAGTACGATGCACCAGAAACGCCAAACCACGTCTGACAGTTGGGAAAGCCAGCGGTATCCCCATCCCGAAGAGCCCCGGCTTACGAGTCCGTGATGCCGTCGTAAAGTGCCGGCCCAGTGGGGTGGGCATCCGTACCGGTCGGCCGGTGCGCGGCGTGGGCAGGACGGACCGAGGCGAAGGCTGTGGCGAGCTGGTCGAGCAGGGGCGCTGCGCAGGGGTGGGGGCCACGACCTGGTGTGACCGTGTAGATGCCGCGTGCCGGGGGATTGACGAGGCTCACCGTGGTGACATCGGGCCGCAGCGCGCGTGTCAACACCCCGGGTATCAGCGCGATCGCATGGCCGGTTGCGACCAGGGCCAGCTTGCCGGGCAGATCGGCCGCGGTGAGGTCGATACAGGCGCTGACTCCGGCGCGGGCGGCGTGCTGGTGCAGGAGTGCCGCTGAGCCGTCGTTGTCCTCGACCCAGGTCTGGTCGGCCAGTGTCTGCATGCGCACTGGGCCGCGCCCGGCCTGTGGATGGTCGACGGGCAGTGCGACGACCATGTCGTCCAGCCCGAGGAACCGGCGTTCGACCCGCGGGTCATGGGGCAGCCCTGGCGGTGCATCGGTGACGATGGCAACGTCGAGATCGCCGGTGGTCACACGGTGGTGCAGTTGTGCGCTCAAGCCGGGGAGCAGGCTCCACCGGATGGATCCGGTCTCCTTCTGCAGGGCCCGGATGGCCTCGGGGACGATCCCTGCGGCAAGAGAAGGTGTCGCGCCGACCGTCAGCGGCCGGTTGAACGCCCCGTCGCCGGCCTCCCGTGCGGCACGTACGGCGCGGTCGGCCTCGCTGAGCGTGGCCAGAGCGTGGTGCCGGAACACCTCACCGGCAGGCGTCGGGCGCACACCGCGCGCGTGCCGCTCGATCAGCGGCACGCCGAGCTGCCGCTCCAGCCCGGCGATCTGCCGGGAGACGGCCGACTGCGTGTGATGGAGCTCGGCGGCCGCCGCCGACAGAGACCCGAGCCGGCATACGGTCACGAAGGTCCGCCACACCGTCAGTTCCATGGCGCCAGTATGCCCAGCCGGTATGCGAACTCCGCAGGGCTGGCCTGCACAATCTGCGCTTGTCGCAGCCTTCGTGGTGCACCATTCTGGCGCGCATGACCACACCGCACACGATCGCCGTCCTCGGCCTGGGGCGCATGGGCGAGGCGATCGCGACACGACTGGCCACCCAGGGCTGGGACGTCGTCGGCTGGACACGCTCGGGGCGCACATCAGGTGCCGTCAAGACGACCGGCGATCCGAACGACGCCGTGGCGAAGGCCGACTTCGTGCTCCTGGCATTGTTCGACGGCCCGGCCTGCCAGCAGGTTCTCGACGACGTCCGTGGCTCGCTGCGAACGGACACGATGGTGCTGAACACCAGCACCATCGCTCCCGCCGAAGCGTCGAAGCTGTCCCGGCAACTCGGCCCGGCCTACGTCCACGCGCCCGTGCTCGGCTCTGTTCCGGCCGCCGCCGCCGGAACCCTGCAGATTCTTGCCGCCGCCTACCAAGACGCGCTTGATCGAGTCCGACCGGTTCTGGAAGCGCTGGGCACCATCCGGCACGTCGATGACGCCGCCACTGCCGCCGCGCTGAAGCTGATCGCCAACAACAGCCTCGCCGGCGCCGTCCTCGCGCTGCGCGACTCACTACGGCAAGCCGATGCCCTCGACCTGACCCGTGCCCAGGTACTTGACGTCCTCGAACTCGGCCAACTCGGCGGGCTCGTGGCCCGCAAACGGCCCTTCCTCGCCGACCAGCCCGGCGCTGTCATGGCCGAATTCACCATCGGCGCGCTGGCCAAGGACATGGCTCTGCTGGCCGCCGCGTCCAACACCCCCTTGCGCAGCGCAGCCGGCCTGGCCGACACCCCTGCCGCCCCTGAGGCCGACATCGCGGTTGCCGCCACGGTCCCCGCCGCAGAAGACGCCGTACTCGAACCGCTCCGCGCCTACATCCGCGGACACTCCACCGGGGACCCCACCCACTTCAGCGACGCGTTCCTGCCCACTGCCCACATCGAGGGGCTCCGCGACGGCGCATTCGTCTCCTGGCGCCTGGACGAATACTGCGCTCTCTTCCAAGGCCGGCCGGCCCCGGACGAACCGACCCGCTCCCGCCGCATCGACGCCATCGACGTCCACGGCACCGTCGCGACTGCAACCATGACGCTCTCGCACGGCGCAGACACGTTCACCGACATTTTCCTGCTGGTCCGCACCGACGACAGCTGGCGTATCGCCAACAAGGCGTATCACCGCCACTCCTGAGAACGCGGGAAGCAACCATTCGCCGGATTCAGCGTCATGCCCGGATCAGTCGTTCCGGGCCGAGGAAGTCGGTGTTGCACCGGCTGGTCCATCGGCGCATGACCAGGCGCCCTGCAGCCCTGCAATCGCTGAACTCGGCCCAGAGTCGGGAAACGATCGTTACGCACATGTGGAACGAACTTCGGCGAGTCGAGCCTGGTCATCTCCTCGTTGTGCGTCCCGCCCACCCGGCTGTGCCGGCTCAGCGTCGGTCTGTGGCTCGCGGATGCCCGGTGCCTGCGAAGGTGATCCAGCAGGTGTCGCGGGCGGTGTCCAGGAGGTACCAGATGCGGCCGCCGCCGGTCACCTCGATCTGCCATTGCTCGCAGGTCTGTCCGCGGTGGGTTCCGTGCGCCAGACCGCCCTTGAGCCGGTGGTGCCGGGGTGTCTCGGTGGCCGGTCTGGGGGCGGTGCGCATAGTCGTCCAGGCGCGGTAGGTGTTCTCGCGGGCCTGCTGGGCGAGGCTCTCCCAGCCCTTGGCCGAGGCGGCGTCGGCGAAGCGGACCTCCCAGTGGCCGTCCGGTGCCGGGGGTGCGGCGCGGTCGCCGCGACTCGCGGTCATGCGACGCCCCGTGGGTCTGCTGCCGGGCCGTAGTCCTCGCCGTGATCCCTGGTCAGCGCGGCCAGCAGTTCGGGGTCGGAGTAGACCTCGGCGGTGTGCTGCCAGGCGATGAGCAACTGGGCGACAGAGGCGCTGTTGCCGACTGAGTCCGCGGCGCGCATGGTGTCGACCAGCTCGACAGCGAAAGCGTGCAGATCGGACTCGGGCAGGAAACGGACCCACGGGAATGCGTCCGGCATTATGTCGAGGAGCAGTTCCATGCTGCCGGGCTCCCGGCGCGCCATCGCGGCCAGCATCCGGGTGGCTGCCGACACCACCGTCTGGTCCTGCTCGGCCCGCGCCGCGGTGGTGAGGACCAGATCCTCGCCGTCTCTGCGGTGCAGCAGCAGTCTCGGCGATTCCTGGAGCCGGGCAAGGGTCTGCTTGTTCTTGTTCACCAGCTCGGAGAAGTTCACGGCGGCGTTCTCGGTGCTCATAACTTTGAAACTACTTCGAAACTCGCCCCGGCGCCATCACCCAGAAGAGGGGCACAGAGCAGCGGGCCGGTCACGCACACCTCACGAGCGGCCGAACGGCGGCGACCGGTTCCGTTTCCCTGGCGGCTGGGGAACGACCTTCGTCAGCACGCAGAACGATCTTCAGGGCCTCTTATCGCCGCACGTCATCAGCACTCGTGAACACCCCACGCATCAACTCTCCCGAGTTCTCTCGGAGTAGTTCGCAAGACCCCGTCCGATCCACTGGATCAGGCGGGGTCTCGGCGTTTCCGGGGCAGGCGCGGCGAGCCCGGGCCGAGCGCGAACTACCGCCGCTGCCCGGCCCGTCGGTGGGTCCTGTGCAGGCGATCAGAGCGCCTTGGCGAAGCACAGGCTCTCCGCGTGGAAGCGGTAGAAGCCGAACTTCGTGCAGGGGGTGTAGCCACTCGAGCGGTAGAGGGCGACCGCTTCGGGCTGCTTGGTGCCGGTCTCCAGGACCATGCGGGTGCGGCCGGCCGTGCGGGCGTCGGCTTCCAGGGCGGCCAGTATGCGGCGGGCGAGGCCGTGGCCGCGCATCTCCGTGATCACGTACATGCGCTTGAGCTCGGCGTCGCCGTTCTGGTTGCCCTCGCCGTTCTCGTCCTGGCTGCGCCAGCCGCCGGTGGCCACGGGGCGGTCGTGCTCGTCGTAGGCGATCAGGAACACGCCCTGTGGCGGATCGAAGTCGGTCGTGTTCAGCTCGGTGGCGTCGCCGCCGTCGCCGTAGCGCACGTGGTACTCGGCCTGGACCTCGTCGCTGAGCTTCACGGCGTCGGGGTGGTCGAACCGGACGCGGCGTATGTTCATGCGGGGCACCATCTATCCATGCGGTCGGTCGGTCGGGCGTGGTCCAGTGTGCCGGTATCGTGCCCGGGTGCTGACTGTGACCTCGGTGAATGTGAACGGACTGCGGGCCGCGGCGAAGAAGGGCTTCGTCGAGTGGCTCGCGGAGACCTCCGCGGACGTGCTCTGCCTCCAGGAGGTGCGCGCCGAGCCCCAGCAACTGCCCGAGGGCGTACGGCAGCCCGACGGCTGGCACGTCGTCCACGCCCCGGCCGCCGCCAAGGGCCGCGCGGGCGTCTCCCTTTACACGCGGCGCGAGCCCGACCGTGTCCAGGTCGGATTCGGCTCGGCCGAGTTCGATGCGAGCGGGCGGTACGTCGAGGTCGAACTGCCCGGTGTGACGGTCGCCTCCCTCTACCTCCCCTCCGGCGAGGTGGGCACCGAGCGGCAGGACGAGAAGGTCCGCTTCATGGGCGAGTTCCTCGCTTACCTGAAGGGCCTGCGCGAGCGGGCCGCCGCCGACGGACGCGAGGTCGTCGTCTGCGGCGACTGGAACATCGCCCACCAGGAGGCCGACCTCAAGAACTGGCGCGGCAACCGCAAGAACTCCGGCTTCCTGCCGGAGGAGCGGGAGTGGCTGAGCCGGGTCCTCGACGAGACCGACGGCGGCTACGTCGATGTCGTACGGGCGCTGCACCCGGACGTCGAGGGGCCGTACACCTGGTGGTCGTACCGGGGGCGGGCCTTCGACAGCGACGCAGGGTGGAGGATCGACTACCACGTCTCGACGCCCGGGCTCGCGGCCAAGGCCGTCAAGGGCTTCGTGGAGCGGGCGGCCACGCACACCGAGCGGTGGTCCGACCACGCTCCGGTGACCGTCGTCTACGACCTCTAGACGGGCTTGGGTCAGGCCTGCTTGCGCAGCCGCCTGTCCAGGGCCAGTGACAGTTCCGCCTGGACCGCATCGCGGGCCAGGGGTCGCAGGCGCTGGAGGTCCTCCTCGGGGGCGTGGCGCAGGACGAGGTCGGCGAAGAGGTCGGCGAGGGCCTCGGTGTGCTCGCGGACGCGCTTGCCGGCCATGAGGACCTCGGCCAGCGGGATGCCCTCGCGGACCAGCGTGGCGGACACGTCCAGCAGGCTGCGGCTGATGTGGACCAGTTCGTCGCCGTCGGTACCCAGGTAGCCGAGGTCCATGGCGGCCGCGAGATTGTCCGGGGTGGCCTCGGCGCCGAAGTGGTCGGCGAGGTCCTCCGGGGTGAGGCGGACCGGCTCCTCCTCCGTGGGCGTGCCGACGCCGAGCAGGTCGGCGACGTCGCGGCCGTGGTCGAAGGCCTCCGCGAGCTCGGCGATGCCGCTGAGGGTGTGGCCGCGCTCCAGCAGGGCCGTGATCGTGCGCAGGCGGGCCAGATGGTGCTCGTCGTACCAGGCGACACGGCCCTCGCGGCGGGGCGGCGGGATCAGCTTGCGTTCGCGGTAGAAGCGCAGGGTGCGCACGGTGATGCCGGCGAGGCGGGCCAGCTCCTCCATGCGGTACTCGCGGGGGGCGCCGCGCTCGCCCGCGCCGTGCTTCCCGGTACCGCCGCCTCGTCCGCCGTCGTCTGCCACGCTCGCAGCCTAAGGTGTACCGCCGGTAACTTTCCCTTCCCCGACCCCTACCCATCGGTAGGGGGCTGCTCTACTCTCCCTTCCATTGCGCCAGTATTCACTGGCGAGATCCAAGGGTCCGACGGGATGGCTGGAGGTTTCGCGATGGCCGAACGCGAGCATGTGCGGGTGGCGGTGATCGGGTCCGGGTTCGGGGGACTGGGCGCCGCCGTGCGGCTGCGCCGGGAGGGGATCACCGACTTCGTCGTCCTGGAGCGGGCCGACAGCGTCGGCGGCACCTGGCGGGACAACAGTTATCCCGGGTGTGCGTGTGACGTCCCGTCGCATCTCTACTCGTTCTCCTTCGCGCCCAACCCCGACTGGCCGCGCACCTTCTCCGGGCAGGAGCACATCCGCGCCTACCTGGAGCACGTCGCCGACGTCTTCGGTCTGCGCCCCCACCTGCGCTTCGGCACCGAGGTGACGCGGATGACCTGGGACACGGAGAAGCTGCGCTGGGACGTGGAGACCAGCAGCGGTTCGCTCTCCGCCGACATCGTCGTCTCCGCCACCGGGCCGCTGTCCGAGCCGAAGGTCCCGGACATCCCCGGCCTCGACTCCTTCCCCGGCAAGGTGTTCCACTCCGCCCGCTGGGACCACGACTACGACCTGCGCGGCAAGCGGGTCGCCGTGGTCGGCACCGGCGCCTCCGCCATCCAGATCGTGCCGGCCGTCCAGCCCCTCGTCTCCAAGCTCACCCTCTTCCAGCGCACCCCGCCCTGGGTGATGCCGCGCGTCGACCGGGACATCAGTGACGCCGAGCGCTGGATGCACCGCCGGCTGCCCCTCACCTCGCAGCTGCGCCGCGGACTGCTGTGGGGAATCCGGGAGTTGCAGGTCCAGGCGTTCACCAAGCACCCGGGCGAACTCGGGTTCATCGAGAAGCTCGCGCTGCGCAACATGGGCCGTGCCGTCAAGGACCCGGCCCTGCGCGCCAAGCTCACCCCCGACTACCGGATCGGCTGCAAGCGGATCCTGCTGTCCAGTACGTACTATCCGGCCCTCGCGCGGCCCAACGTGGACGTCGTCGCCAGCGGGCTGAGCGAGGTCCGCGGGTCGACCGTCGTCGCCGCCGACGGCAGCGAGGCCGAGGTGGACGCCATCGTCTTCGGCACCGGCTTCCACGTCACCGACCTGCCGATCGCCGAGCGCGTGGTCGGGGCGGAGGGCAGGACCCTCGCCGAGAGCTGGAAGGACGGCATGCGGGCCCTGCGCGGCGCCACCGCGGCCGGCTTCCCCAACTGGATGTCGATCATCGGGCCCAACACCGGCCTCGGGAACTCCTCGATGATCCTGATGATCGAGTCGCAGCTGAACTACCTGGCCGACTACGTCCGCCAGCTCGACGTCCTCGGGGGCCGCGCCGCCCTCGACGCCCGCCCCAGCGCCGTACGGGCCTGGAACCACCAGGTGCAGCAGCGCATGAAGCGCACGGTGTGGAACACCGGCGGCTGCACCAGCTGGTACCTGGACGCGAGCGGGCGCAACACCACCATCTGGCCCGGCACCACCACCGAGTTCCGGCGGGCCACGCGCCGCGTCGACCTCGCGGAGTACCAGGTCATCCGGGCGGCCGGGGAGAAGACCCCCGCCCGGCGCACAGACGCCACCGACGCGACGGAGGTCGCCGTATGAGCCGCCCGAAGAACGTGGTCCCCGGGCCCTACGCCCCGCCCGCTCCCGCCCGTGAACTCACCGCCGTCTCCGCCGACGGCGCGCGGCTGCACGTAGAGGTGCACGGCCCCGAGAACGCGCCGACCGTCGTCCTCGCCCACGGCTGGACCTGCTCCACCGCCTTCTGGGCGGCGCAGATCCGGGACCTGGCCGCCGACCACCGCGTCGTCGCGTACGACCAGCGCGGCCACGGCCGCAGCCCCGCGAGCCCCGCCTGCACCACCGAGGCGCTGGCCGACGACCTGGAGGCGGTGCTCGCCCACACGCTCGAACCCGGCCAGAAGGCCGTGATCGCGGGCCACTCCATGGGCGGCATGACGGTGATGGCCGCCGCCGCGCGCCCCCGCTTCCGGGAGCACGCGGCCGCCGTCCTGCTGTGCAGCACGGGCAGCTCGCGGCTCGTCGCCGAGTCGACCGTGGTCCCGATCCGCGCCGGGAGGCTGCGCACCTGGCTCACCACGCACGTCCTGGGCTCACGCGCCCCGCTCGGCCCGGTCACCCCCCTCGCCAAGCGGATCCTCAAGTACGCCACGATGGGCGCCGGTTCCGCCCCGCACATGGTGGAGGCCTGCGCGCGGATCGTGCACGCCTGTCCGCGCCGCGTCCGCCACGCCTGGTCGCAGGTGCTGGCCCAGCTCGACCTCGACCACGGCGTCCGGGAGCTGACGGTCCCGACGGCGGTGGTCGCCGGTACCGGCGACCGGCTCACGCCGCCCGTGCACGCCCGGGCCCTGGCCGCCGCCCTGCCCCAGTGCGTCGGCACGACCGAGCTTCCCGGCCTCGGCCACATGACACCGGTGGAGGCACCGGAGCTGGTCACCGCGCGGATCCGGGAACTCGTCACCACGTATCTGCCGCACCCGGCGGACGCACACGGCGACGCACCCAGCGACGCACACACCGACGCACACACCAAGGAGAGCGCATGAGCAGGGTCGGCCTCGAGGGGCAGGTCGCGGTGGTCACCGGAGCCGCGCGCGGCGTGGGCGAGCTGCTCGCGCGCAAGCTGTCCGCACGCGGCGCCAAGGTGGCGCTGGTCGGGCTGGAGGAGGAGGTGCTCAAGGAGGTCTCCGGGCGGCTGCACAGCGAGAGCGACTACTGGTACGCCGACGTCACCGACCACGAGGCGATGGCCCGCGTCGCCCGTGAGGTGAAGGAGCGGTTCGGCAAGGTCGACATCGTCGTCGCCAACGCCGGGGTGGCGACCGGCGGTCCGTTCGTCGACTCCGACCCGGTGTCCTGGCGGCGGGTGATCGAGGTCAACCTGATCGGCTCGGCGGTGACGGCGCGGGCCTTCCTGCCGGTGCTCATCGAGAGCCGGGGCTACCTGCTGCAGATCGCCTCCCTCGCCGCGATCACGCCGGCGCCGATGATGACCGCGTACTGCGCGTCCAAGTCGGGCGTGGAGGCGTACGCGCACAGCCTGCGGGCCGAAGTCGGCTACCAGGGCGTGCGGGTGGGCGTCGGGTACCTGTCGTGGACCGACACCGACATGGTGCGCGGCGCCGATGTGGACGACGTCATGCGGGAGTTGAGGCAGCGGCTGCCGTGGCCGTCCAACAAGACCTACCCGCTCGGCCCGGCCGTGGACCGGATCGTGGCCGGGATCGAGCGCCGCTCCAGCCATGTGTACGGGCAGTGGTGGCTGCGCGGGATGCAGGGCGTGCGCGGCTACCTCCCGGGGATCATCGGCACCGTGGGGCAGCGTGAGATGCGGCGGTTCGGGCCGCGGCTGCAGGGGATGCGCACGGGGCTGGTCGGAGCGGGCGGTGCGGCCGACGAGCAGGAGCGGGTGAACCGGCCGAACTGACCGCCTGCTACGCACCGTTACTGATCGACATGCGGAGCGTGGCGGCTCGTGTGAATCTGGTCGAGGCCCGGTCAAGGGCCGTCCCCCCCACTCATTACGGGAGTGAACCCACATGGGTATGAAGGACCAGATGCAGCAGAAGGCCCAGCAGGGCAAGCAGAAGGCGCAGCAGGCCGCCGAGAAGGCCAAGGGCCGCGCCCCGCAGGGCCGTCCGCAGCGCGAGGACGAGCGCGAGCGCTCGCACCACGAGGACCAGGACCGCTTCGACCAGGACTATGACGCCTAGTCGCTGCGCTCGGCTTTAGCCGGTTCGACGTGGGGTGCCCTGTTTATGGGGTGCCCCACGTTGGCGTTGGCGTTGATTCGGTGCGTTGTCGGGTGGGGGGTTGGGGGCTGGGCGCGCAGTTCCTCGCGTCCCTGAAAGATGCGCAGTTCCCCGCGCCCCTAAAGATTGCGCGGCGGCAGTTTCGGCCTGGCTCGGTTGGGGACGTTGCTGTAGTCCGGTGGGGTGGCTGGGGGCTGGGTTTCCAGGAGGTCGACGGCCAGGCGGACCGCGTCGTCGAGTTGGGCGTAGCGGCCCTCGGCCCAGTCGAGGGGGGTGCGCAGGGCCTCCACGTCGGGGCTGACGCCGTGGTTCTCCACGGACCAGCCGTACTCGTCGAACCAGGCCGCGTTCATCGGGACCGTGATCACCGTGCCGTCGCCGAGGCGGTGCCGGCCGGTCATGCCGACGACGCCGCCCCAGGTGCGCTGGCCCACCACCGGCCCGAGGTCCAGCAGTTTGAACGCCGCCGTGATCATGTCGCCGTCCGACGCCGTCGCCTCGTCGGCCAGGGCGACCACCGGGCCCCGGGGCGCGTTGGAGGCGTACGAGACGGGCTGGGCGTTGCGGGTGAGGTCCCAGCCGAGGATGGTGCGGGTCAGCTTCTCGACGACCAGTTCGCTGATGTGGCCGCCCGCGTTGCCGCGTACGTCGACGATGAGCGCCGGACGGAAGACCTCCATGCGCAGGTCGCGGTTGAACTGGGCCCAGCCCGAGCCGCCCATGTCGGGGATGTGCAGATAGCCGCACTTGCCGTCGCTCAACTCCCGGACGACTTCCCGGCGTTTGGCCACCCAGTCCTGGTAGCGCAGCGGCCGCTCGTCGATCAGCGGGATCACCGCCACCCGCCGCGGCGGGCCCTCCTCGCCCTCCGGCGGGGCGAACGTCAGCTCCACCGTCGTCCCGCCCGAGCCCGCGAGCAGCGGGTACGGGCCGGTGAGGGGGTCGACCGGGCGGCCGTCGACATGGGTGAGCGCGGAGCCCTCGCGGATGCCCGCGCCGGCGAGCGGGGAGCGGGCCCGGGAGTCGGAGGACTCGCCCGGCAGGATCCGCTTGACCACCCAGTGGTCGCCGCGGCGCACGAAGTTGGCGCCCAGCAGGCCCTGGCGGCGCTGGTAGTGGGGCGGGCCCTCGTTGCGGCGGGCGGCGGACACGTACGCGTGCGAGGTGCCCAGTTCGCCGAGGACCTCGCGCAGCAGGTCGGCGAACTCGTCGGGGGAGGAGACCCGTTCGACGAGCGGGCGGTACTGCTCCAGCACCGCGTCCCAGTCGATCCCGGACATGTCCGGGTCCCAGAAATAGGCGCGGGTGATGCGGCCCGCCTCCTCGTAGGCCTGGCGCCACTCCGCGGGCGGGTCCACCACGTGCCGGATGCGGCGCAGGTCGATCCAGACCGTGGTGTCGCTGTCGCCGGGCTCGGTGGCGGGGACGGCGCGCAGGTCGCCCTCGTCCATGACCACCAGCCGGGTCCCGTCCCCGCTCACCTCGAACCCGTCGAGATGGCCCACGAGTTCGGTCTTCTTCGCCTTGGCGATGTTGAAGTGCTCCAGGCTCGGCCGGCCCGTCATGTCGTTGGGGTTGGCGAAGGTCTCGCCGAGCGCGCCCGAGATCGGCCAGCGCTGCCAGACCAGCCCGCCGCCCGCGACCGGCTTCAGCGAGGAGTACTTGGAGGCGGTGACCGGGAACGGCGTCACCCGGCTCTCCAGCCCCTCGGTCTCGACGATCACCGTGCCGTCGCCGCTCTCGCCCTCGGCCTCGCTCCTGACCGGGTCCAGGCCTCCGGCGGCCGGGCGCCCGTCCGGGTTCAGGGCGAACGGCGAGGGCGTCGCTGAGGACAGCGGCACCAGGTACGGGCGGCAGCCGAGCGGGAAGGACAGGTCCCCGGTGTGCACGTCGTACACCGGGTCGAAGCCGCGCCAGGACAGGAAGGCGAGGTAGCGGCCGTCCCGGGTGAAGACCGGGTTCTCGTCCTCGAAGCGGCCGTTGGTCACGTCGACGACCGTCCCGTCCGAGAGCCGGGCCATCTTGATCTGCCGCAGCGAGCGGCCGATGCCGGGGTGAGACCAGGTCAGCCACTTGCCGTCCGGGGAGAAGGCCATGTCCCGCACCGGCCCGTTGTCCGACCGGAGCAGCTCCCTGACCTCCCCGCTCGCGTCCTCGGCGGTGTCGAGCAGCAGCAGCCGCCCGTCGTTCGAGGCGATGGCGAGGCGCTCCCCCTCGGGGTCGGACACCAGCTCCGTCACATGGCCCAGCTCGCCGGAGGCGAGACGGCGCGGGGCGGGGTCGCCGGTGGAGCGCGGCAGCGGGTCGATCTCGATGGCGTCGGCGCCGCCCGCGTCCGTGACGTAGGCGACCTGACCGCTGGAGCCGAGCATCTCAGGCAGCCGGACCCGGACGCCCGGGGTGTCCCTGAGGGTACGGGCCGGGCCGTCCCGGTGGGTGAGCCAGTACAGGCTGCCGCGCACCACGACGGCGCTCGCCCGGCCCGTCTCGTCCACGGAGACCCCGTCCACGTTCTGCGCCGCCGGCACCTGGTAGGGGCGGCGTCCCACGCTCGGCCCGCCCAGCCGCACGTCGAGGCGGCGCGGGACCGAGTCGGGGGAGAGGTCGTCGACGATCCACAGGTCGCCCGCGCACTGGTAGACGACGCGGTCGCCGTCCGTGGAGGCGTTGCGGGCGTAGAAGGCGTCGTGGTCGGTGTGCCTGCGCAGGTCGGAGCCGTCGTACGCGCACGAGTACAGGTTCCCGACGCCCTCGTGGTCGGAGAGGAAGGCGATCCGGCCGCCGACGAACATGGGGGAGTCCAGATGGCCGTCGAGGTCGGGCAGCAGCCGCTCGCCGTGCATCCACAGCCGGCCCGTCGCACCGCCGCGGTAGCGCTTCCAGGAGGCCGGGTCGTGCGGTGGGGTGCCGGTGAGCAGCAGGGTCCTGCGCTCGCCGTCGATGTCGGCGACCTGGATGCCCGAGGTGGGGCCCCAGGGGAGCTTGCCGCCGGGCGCGCCCGTGGTGGGGATCTTGTAGGCGAAGGAGAAGTGCGTGAACGGCTCGCCGTGCGAGGCGACGGCGAGGATGTCGCCCTCCGGGGTCCAGCCGCACACCTGGGCGTCGTCGCCGCCCCAGTACGTCAGCTGCTCCCCCGTGCCCCCGTCCACCGAGGTCAGCCTGATCTCCGGCGCGAGGCTGTGCCAGCTGGTGTACGCGATCTGGCTGCCGTCGGGCGAGAAGCGGGGATGAGCGATCTTGGTGCGGTCGGCCGTGAGCCGCCAGGCACGGCCCGGAGAGTCGAGGGGCGCCAGCCAGAGGTCGTCCTCGGCCACGAAGGTCAGCTGGTCGCCGTGGATGTGGGGCATGCGCAGATAGCTCACCTCCCCATGCTTTGCCGGGGGATGGAGCGGGGCAACTCGTGGCAGAGGGGCCAGGGTCACGCGGGGCCCAAATCGGTCGCGTGCCCCGTACACGCACCGCTAGCGTGCTCGTATGATCATGAATGCGACCGTGGCCGCGGCGGCCGGCGCCACCACCGGCGCCGAGGTCACCGCATGACCCCGGCGGTCACCGCGGCCGTCCTGCTCGCCGCGGTCACGCACGCCAGCTGGAACGCCATCGCCCACAAGATCACCGACAAGCTGGTCGGCTTCACGCTGATCCTGGCCGGGGGCGTGCTCATCGGACTCGTCATGGCCCCCTTCGCCGCCTTCCCGGCGGCCGCGGCCTGGCCGTATCTGATCGTCTCGGCCGGCATCCATCTCGCGTACGTCGTCCTGCTGATGACCTCGTTCCGGCTCGGCGACTTCGGTCAGGCCTACCCCATCGCGCGCGGCAGCGCCCCGCTCGTCACCGCCGTGCTCGCGGCCGTGTTCATCCACGAGGTGCCGGACGCGTGGGGTGCCGCCGGTATCGCGCTGTCCTGCGCCGGACTCACCGGGGTCGCCCTGTGGGGGCTGCGCGGCAAACGGCCTCCGTGGGCGGCCATCGGCGCGGCCCTCGCGACCGGGCTGACCATCGCCTCGTACACCGTGGTCGACGGGCTCGGCGTGCGCGCCTCCGGCTCCCCGGTCGGCTACACCGCCTGGCTGATGGTGCTCCAGGGCGTCGCGGTCCCGGCGTACGCCGTGTACCGCTGGCGGGGCGGGACGGCCGCCGCGCTGCGCCCCTTCGCCGCGGTGGGGCTGCTCGGCGCCCTGCTGTCCGTCCTCGCGTACGGCCTGGTGCTGTGGGCCCAGACCCGCGCCGCCCTCGCCCCGATCGCCGCGCTGCGCGAGTCCTCGATCATCGTCGGCGCCGCGATCGGCGCGGTGTTCTTCAAGGAGCGGTTCGGCGCGCCCAGGATCGCGGCGGCCGGTCTCCTGGTCGTCGGCATCGGGCTGATGCTGCACGCCGGTTAGCACGCGCGGCAGGCGGCGGCGCGGGTACGCGTACGAGAAGCTGGGGCGACCCGCACGAGATCCGCACCGTCGTGCGCGACGGCGTACGAGAAGAGGAAGCGAGCATGACCGACAAGCTCACCGTGAGCGTTCTGGGCACCGGCATCATGGGTGCCGCGATGGCTCGCAGCATCGCCCGGGCCGGGCACACCGTCCGCGCCTGGAACCGCACCCGCACCAAGGCCGAGCCGCTGGCCGCCGACGGCATCGAGGTCGCGGACACCCCGGCCGAGGCCGCCCGGGGCGCCGACGTCGTGCTGACCATGCTGTACGACGGCCCGGCCACCCTGGAGGTGATGCGCGAGGCGGCGCCCGCGCTGCGGCCGGGCACGGTGTGGGTGCAGTCGACCACGGCCGGGATCGACGCGATCGCCGACCTCGCCGCCTTCGCAGGCGAGCACGGCCTGGTCTTCTACGACGCCCCGGTGCTCGGCACACGCAAGCCCGCCGAGCTGGGCCAGCTCACCGTGCTGGCCGCCGGACCCGAGGAGGGCCGGGCCACGGTGACGCCCGTCTTCGACGCGGTCGGCGCCCGCACCGTGTGGACCGGCGAGGACGGGGCGGCGGGCACCGCCTCCCGGCTGAAGCTGGTCGCCAACAGCTGGGTCCTCGCGGTCACCGCGGCGACCGGCGAGGTGCTGGCGCTGGCGGAGGGGCTCGGCGTCGACCCGCAGGGCTTCTTCGAGCTGATCGAGGAGGGCCCGCTGGACATGGGGTACCTGAGGGCCAAGGCCGGTCTCGTCCTCGACGGGCCGCTGACCCCGGCCCAGTTCGCGGTGGCCACCGCCGAGAAGGACGCGCGGCTGATCGTGGCGGCCGGCGAACAGAGCGGCGTCCGCCTGGACGTGGCCGCCGCGGCCGCCGAACGCTTCGCCCGCGCCGCCGCCCTGGGCCACGCCGACGAGGACATGGCCGCCGCGTACTTCGCGAGCTTCGACGAGAGCGGGAAGCCGGGCGAGGCCGCCTCCTGACGCCGGGCGACCCCGGTCCGAGGTGACGTCTCCGGCCGCGAGGAGCACCCTGGAATCAGCGATGTTGGAGGTGGTCGTCATGATGCACCCGGCAGTGGGCTGGCATGTCGAGATGGAGTTCCTGGAGGACGACCAGCAGACCAGGGCAGTGGCGTTGCTGAGGCTGCCCGACGGCACGGAGGTACGGGCGCACGGCCATGCGACCCGATATCACACCGACAGCAACCAGCCGCGGGTCGGCGAGGAGATCGCCGGCGCGCGGGCCCTCAACGAACTGGCGATGCTGCTGCTGACCAAGGCCCACGAGGAGATCGACGAGAGCTCCGGGCGGATCTCGCACCCCATCCACGTGTGAGCGGCCCGGGAGCAGCGGTGCGGGCGCCCAGCGTCTGCGGCATGATCCGCCGCCCAGGCCCTACACGAGGGCCGTCCGCACTGCCTTCACCAGCGCCTGCGCGCGCGCATCCGCCGTCACGGACTTGCGGAAGCCGTTGGTCACATAGCCGAAGGCGATGCCCGAGTCCGGGTCGGCGAACGCGAGCGCGCCGCCGCGGCCGGGGTGGCCGAAGGAGCCGGGGGACAGCAGCGGCGAGGCCGGGCCGTGCAGCATGTGGCCGAGGCCGAAGCGGGTGTTCACCACGAGCACCCGGTCGGGACCGGCGGACTGCTCGGCGCGGGCCAGTTCCATGGTCCGCGGGGTGAACAGGCGGGCGCCGCCGTCCACTTCGCCGATCAGCGACGCGTACAGGCGGGCCAGGCCGTCGGCGGTGGCGATGCCGTTGGAGGCGGGCAGCGCGGCGGCGCGATAGGCGGGGGCGTTCTCGTCGGGCGCCGGGGTGAGCGCGGCGAAGGCACGGCGGGTGAGCGACTCGGGGTCGGCGTAGGCCTCGGCGACGGCGCGCTTCGGGCGCGTCTTCAGCCCGCCCACCGTCTCCGGGGCCTGCACCGGACCGAGGCGGCCCACGCGCGCCGACTGCTCCTCGGGCAGCCCCAGCCAGAAGTCCGCACCCACCGGCCGCGTCATCTCGGCCGTGATCCATGCGCCGACCGGACGGCCCGTGATGCGCCGGATCAGCTCACCGGTGAGCCAGCTGTACGTCTGCGCGTGGTAGCCGTGCGCCGTGCCCGGCTCCCACGCCGGGGCCTGCGCGGCCACGGCCTCGGCGCCGAGGTCGGGGTCGGCGGCCTGCTCGGGGGTCAGCGGGCGGTCCAGCACCGGGACGCCCGCGCGGTGCGCGAGCAGATGCCGTACGAGCGTGTGCTCCTTGCCGGCCGCCTTGAACTCCGGCCAGTACGCGCCCACCGGGGCGTCCAGGTCCAGCTCCCCGCGCTGGTGCAGGAGCAGCAGCGCGGTCGCGGCGACGCCCTTCGTCGCGGAGCGCACGATCTGCGCGGTGCCGGCCTCCCAGGGGGCCGTACCGTCGACGTCCTTGGTGCCGCCCCACAGGTCGACGACCTTGTGGCCGTCCCGGTAGACGGCGACCGCGGCGCCCCGCTCGCCCAGCAGGGCGAAGTTCGCTGCGAACGCCTCCCTGACCGGCTCGAAGCCCTCGGCCACCGTGCCGTGCGCGTCAGTGACGTCCACGTTCGCCCTTTCCTCGGCTTGCCTTCGACAGGCGGTGCAACAGCCAGGGGCGGCCTGCGATTCCTTCGCGTCCCAGGCCGGAGGCGATCGTTATGCCGATGTTGCCGTCGCCGCCACCGAGCGCGGGTCGAAGCCGAAGGGCAGTTCCAGGCGGTGCGCGCGCATCAGCTCCTCGTCGCAGAGCAGTTCGCCGGTCGCGCCGTCCGCCGCGATCACGCCGTCGCTCAGGACCAGCGAACGCGGACACAGCTCCAGCGCGTACGGCAGGTCGTGCGTGACCATGAGGACGGTCACGTCCAACGAGCGCAGGATGTCGGCCAGTTCGCGGCGGGAGGCCGGGTCGAGGTTGGAGGACGGCTCGTCCAGGACGAGGATCTCCGGCTCCATCGCGAGCACGGTTGCGACGGCCACCCGGCGGCGCTGGCCGAAGGACAGATGGTGCGGCGGGCGGTCGGCGAAGTGCTGCATGCCGACCAGCTCCAGGGCCGTGCGCACCCGCCGCTCCAGCGCCGCGCCCTTGAGGCCCGCGGCCGCTGGGCCGAACGCCACGTCCTCGCGGACCGTCGGCATGAACAGCTGGTCGTCCGGGTCCTGGAAGACGATGCCGACCTTCTGCCGGATCTCGGCCATGTGCCGGCGGCCGACCGGCATCCCGGCCACGGTCACCGTCCCGGCGCCGCCGCCGAGGATGCCGTTGAGGTGGAGGACGAGGGTGGTCTTCCCGGCGCCGTTCGGCCCGAGCAGCGCGACCCGTTCGCCGCGCCCGATGCTGAAGTCGACGCCGAACAGGGCCTGGTGGCCGTCGGGGTAGGCGAAGGCGAGGCCGGAGACCTCCAGCGAGGCAGGTGCAGTCACAGGGTCCATCCCAGCAGACAGACGACCAGAGCCGTCGAGGGGAGGGCGAGGGCGTGACGCCACTGCGCCCGGGAGGCGGTCACCTCGTCGATGACCGGCATCGAGCCGGCATAGCCCCGGCTCACCATGGCCAGATGCACGCGCTCGCCGCGTTCGTAGGAGCGGATGAAGAGCGCGCCGGCCGACTTGGCGAGGACGCCCCAGTGGCGCACGCCGCTCGCCTCGAAGCCGCGCGACTCGCGGGCGATGCGCATCCGGCGCATCTCGTCGGTGATGACGTCGCCGTAACGGATCATGAACGACGCGATCTGGACCAGCAGCGGCGGAAGTCTGAGCCGCTGGAGGCCGAGGAGCAGTTCGCGCAGCTCGGTGGTGGCGGCCAGCAGGACCGAGGCGGCGACGCCGAGGGTGCCCTTGGCGAGGACGTTCCAGGCGCCCCACAGCCCGCTCACGCTCAGCTGCATTCCGAGGACCTCGACCCGCTCGCCCTGGGCCACGAACGGCATGAGCACCGCGAACGCGACGAAGGGCACCTCGATCAGCAGCCGCTTCAGCAGGAACCCGGCGGGCACGCGCGCGCGGTACGCGACGTACGCGAGCAGGACGGCGTAGAGCCCGAAGGCCCACATGGCCTCCCGCGGGGTCGAGACGACGATCACCACGAAGGCGAAGACGGCGGCGAGCTTGGTGTGCGGGGGCAGGGCGTGCACGGGCGAGTGCCCGTGCCGGTACAACCGGTGCGCGTGGCCGGCACCCATGTCAGACCCTCGTTCCCGTGGCGGTGTGCGTGTCCGCGCGGGACATCTCGTCCGTACGACGCCTGCGCACCACCCGGAACACCGTGCTGCCCACGACGATCGTGGCGCCGACGCCGATCACGCCCGCGAGACCGCCGGAGAGGCGGGCGTCGGAGACGTCCTTGACGCCGTAGTCGGCCAGCGGGGAGTCCGAGGACGCGTGCGGCTCGGCCTTCTTGTCGATGCCCTGGTCGTGGGCGATCTTCTCCAGCCCGTCGGGGTGGGCGGAGGCGTAGAAGCTGACGAACCCGGCGAGCACGAGCGAGGTGATCAGGCCGGTGATCCAGAGCTTGCGGTGCGAGCGGCCGGCCGGTGCCGGGGCGGGCTCGGCGGCGGGGGCGTCGACCAGCTCGCCGTTCACCCGCAGCTTGAGTCTCTGCTCAAGGCCCCGGGCGCCATGCACCAGGTCCGGCCGTACGGCGATCACGGCACCGACGGTGAGCGCGGTGATCACGGCCTCGCCGATGCCGATGAGGACATGGACGCCGACCATGGCCGTGGCGACCTTGGGGAGGGCGACGTCCGTGGTGCCGCCGATCGCGTAGATGAGAGTGAAGACGACGGCGGCGGCCGGGACCGACAGCAGCGCGGCGACGAAGGAGGCGACGGTCACCGAGCGGCGCCCGCGCGGGAGCACCTTGGCCAGCCCGCGGAAGACGGCGTAGGCGACGACGGTCGTCACGATCGCCATGTCGGTGATGTTCACGCCGAGCGCGGTCAGACCGCCGTCCGCGAAGAGGATGCCCTGCATGAGCAGCACGACGGAGACGCACAGCACGCCGGTGTACGGCCCGACGAGGATCGCGGCCAGCGCTCCGCCCAGGAGATGGCCGCTGGTGCCGGCCGCCACCGGGAAGTTGAGCATCTGCACCGCGAAGATGAACGCCGCGACCAGCCCGGCCAGCGGCGCGGTGCGCTCGTCGAGTTCGCGGCGGGCACCGCGCAGGCTCACGGCGATGGCGCCGGCGGCGACCACCCCGGTGACGGCGGAGACAGGGGCGTCGATGAATCCGTCAGGTACGTGCACCGTTTGATTCTAGAGGCTTGTTGCAAACCCTTTGCAAGAGCTAGCTAGTCGTATTTTGAGGGTGGTCACCTGTGCGGTCACCTGTGCGGTCCTCGCGCGGGACCTTCGCTCCAATGAGCACAATGTGGGGCATATGAGACATTGGAATGAAGGCGAGTAGCGAGTACCCAGCATTCACACAGGTCACGCAGCGTGAGGGGCACCGATGTCCGTAGTGGAGCAGTACGCACGGGCCCGCATCGTCACGGACGAGGACGCCGGCGACGAACCGGGCGCCGTCCCCGTGGTCCTGCGCTACGACGCCGCGACGGACCCGCGGTCGGTGCGGGTCCGCCTGCCCGGACCGCACGAGTGGGCCTTCCCGCGCGAACTGCTGGAGCGGGGGCTGCGGGGCCCGGCGCGGGACGGGGACGTGCGGGTGTGGCCGTGCGGCCGCGTCCAGACCGTGGTGGAGTTCCACTCCCCGCATGGTGTGGCCGTCGTGCAGTTCGACACGAAGACGCTGCTGCGGTTCCTGGGCCGCACCTACATGGCCGCGGCCGCCGCGCCGGTGGCCGGCTGACGGCCTGGGTCCGGGGGTCAGCCCGAGGTCAGTCCCCCATCTTCAGCAGGGCCGCCACGATCGGGCCGGCCGTGTCACCGCCGTGACCGCCCGCCTGCACCACACCGGCGCCCGCGAGATCGCCCTTGTATGCGGCGAACCAGCCGTTGGGCTTCTTCTGGCTGTCGACCTCCGCCGAGCCCGTCTTGGCGCCGTAGTCCGGACCGAGCCCGGCCATGGCCTCCGCGGCGGTGCCGTACTGGGCCGTGAACTGCATCAGCTCGCGCAGCTGGGACAGCGTCGAGGACGACATCGTGCGGGAGGCGGTCGCCAGCTTGCGGTGGTCGACTTCCGGCGAGACCAGGTAGGGCTGGTGGAACTTGCCCGACTTCACCGTCGCCGCGACCGACGCCATGTTCAGCGGGTTCATACGCACCCCGCCCTGGCCGATCAGCGAGGCCGCCATCTGGGCCGCCGACTGCACGGGCACCTGGCCGTCGAAGGAGGGCACGCCGATCGCCCAGTTGTTCATCGACAGACCGAAGACCTGCTGCGCCTGCTTCGTCAGGTCGTCGTTCTTGAGCTTCGGCGCCTGGCTGATGAAGGCCGTGTTGCAGGAGCGCCCGAAGCTCGCCTTGAACGTGCCGTTCTTGATCTCGAAGTCGTCGTCGTTGTGGAACTTCCAGTGGCCGTACGTGAACGTCTTCGGGCACGGGTGCGGCTTGTCCGCCGAGGCGAGGTGCTTCTCGATCAGCAGCGACGACGTGATGATCTTCATCGTGGAGCCCGGCGCCAGCGAGCCCATGAAGGCGGTGTTGAACCCGTGGCCGGAGTTGGCCACGGCGAGGACCTCGCCGGTCGAGGGCTTGATCATGACGACCGAGGCCTTGTCCCGCTTGGCGACCCGCTGTTCGGCGGCGGCCTGGAGGTCCGGGTTCAGCGTCGTCTTCACCGTGCCCGGCGTGCCCTTGCTCAGTTCGAGCAGGGTCTTGTCGGACAGCTTCAGCTTCTTCGACTCCTTGCCGCGGACCACCCGCAGCTCGACGCCGGCCTTGCCGCCCGCCTCCTTGCCGTACTTCTCGCGCAGCCCGTCCAGGACCGCGCCCAGCGACGGGTACTTGGCGGCGGTCAGCTCCCCGCCGTCGCGGTCCAGGGCCTTGACCGGCGGCGTGCCGGACTCGCCGGTGACCAGCGTGTCGCCGTCCCTGAGGTCGGGGTGGAGGACGGAGGAGTGCCACTCGACGAGCGGCTTGCCGTCGCTGTGGCGCCGGACGACGGTCAGTGAACTGTCGTACGCCAGCGGCTTGCTCGCGGTGCCGCCCGACGGCGTGGTCTGAGTGGCCGCCGGGGCCTCTTCGGACACCGTGGCCTTGACCGAGAAGGGGACCTTGGTGCCGGTGCGGCGGCCGGGGGTGAGGGTGAGCGCCGAGAGGTGGGCGTCCTTGGCGTAGCCGACGAGCAGCGGGGTGGCGGCGGCGGGGTCGGTCGTGGCCGCCGCGGCGCGCGGGACACTGCCCTGCTGCCACGCCGTCAGGAAGCGCTCGGTGGCGGTGCGGACGTCCTCGGCGGACAGCGGGCGGGTGTACGCCGGCTTGCGGTCGGCGGCGTCCGTGACGTCCTCGGCCGAGGCGCCGCCGCCGTACAGCGCGTAGACGCCGAACCCCGCGCCACCGATGACGACGGCGATCATCCCGCCGAGTACGGCCGGGCTGGTCTTCCGCTGTTGCTCGGTGACGAGTCTTCTCTTGCCCACTGCCTCAGTTCCTCCACGTTCCCCAGGACCCCGCTGCCGTCGCGGACGTTGACATCCTCAACGACGGCACCAGCCTAGAGTCCCCTGCTGGGCGGGTGACTTCAGCCACCTGCTTGTAGCACGTCCGCGACAATCGGGCCCGAGGCGTCGATGCCGTGGCCGCCGTCCTGGGTCATCGCGGCGGCCGCCATGTCATTGCGGTAACCGGTGAACCAGCTGTCGGACCTGCTCTGCCCGTCGACCTCGGCGGAGCCCGTCTTCGCGCCGATGCTGCCGCTCAGCCGGGACATGATGCCGGAGGCGGTGCCACCGACGGCGGTGCGGTTCATCATCGCCCGCAACTGCTGGACCGTACCCGACGCGAGCCCCCGCGCGTGCGCCGGTTCGCGGTCGTCGAGGCTCAACGGGACGACAACGGGCTGGTGGAAGACGCCCGTCATCGCTGTCGCTGTGACCGACGCCATGTTCAGCGGGTTCATCTCGATCTGGCCCTGGCCGATGAGGACGGCCGCCTTGTCCGGGCCCTCCGTGGCCGGAACCCGGCCGTCGAAGGACTGGATGCCGGTCTGCCAGTTGTCGCGCCCGAGGCCGAAACGGTCCTCGGCCTCCCGGGCCAGCCAGTCGCTCTTCACGTCGTCGGTGAACTTGACGAAGGCCGTGTTGCAGGAGCGCGCGAAGCTCTCGGAGAGGGTCGCCTTCTCGTCGGGCGTCATGTCCTTGAGGTTGTGGAAGGTCTGCCCCTCCCACATCGCGTCGGGCGTGCAGGGCGCCGGGCCGGACGCGGACGTGACGCCGTGGTCGATGAGCATGGCCGCCGTGACGATCTTCATCGTGGAGCCGGGCGCCACCTTGCCCAGGAACGCCGCGTTGAAGCCGTCCTGACGGTGGTTGGCGACCGCCAGCACCTCGCCGGTGCTCGGCTTCAGGGCCACCACCGACGACTCGGCGTACTTCCGCACCGCCTTCTCGGCGGCCGCCTGCACACCCGCGCTCAGTGTTGTGCGCAGCCGGCCCGGCCGGCCCTTGACGAGCGTGAGGAGCGGGGTGTCGGGGGTGCCGTCCGCCGGGTGCCGGATCACCAGTTCCACACTGGCCCTGCCGCCCGCCTCCTCGCCGTACTTCTCGCGCAGGGCGTCCAGGATCGGACCGAGGGAGGGGTAGTCCTCCTTCGTGAGTACGGTCCCGTCGCGGTCCACCGCCTTGATCGGTGGGCTCGCCGACTCCTCGGTGACGAGGGTGTCGCCGCGCTGGAGCCGGGGATGGACGACGGACGGCTCCCAGTCGACGAGCGCGCGGTGCGTCACCTGGCCGCGCACGACCCTCAACTCGCTGGAGTAGTCGAGCGGTTCGGACTTCCCGTCGTACGACACCGTCGCCTTCACCGTGAACGGCACGGTCGCGCCGACGGGCGAGGAGGGCGCGATGTGCACCTTGGTGATGCGCGCCTCCTCGCCGTAGGCGTTCAGCAACTGCGCCGCGGTCTCTTCGTTGTTCGTGTACGACGCCGCGGCCGTCCCGTCGCCCTTCTCCCAGGCGGCGAAGAACTTCCGCGTGGTCTCCTTCGCTTCGGCGGCGGTGGGCGGCCCGGTCCGCACGACCTCCGACCCGCCCCCGGACGCCCCCGTCCCTCCGCCGCCGCTCAACGCCGAGACGATGTTGAAGGCGCCGTACCCGGCCCCTCCCACCACCACGGTGAACACCCCGCCCATGACGGCGGCCTTGACCCCCTTGCGCATGGCGCGCTTCCCCTCCCCGTGAAGCCCTGTCCGCGTCCGTCTGCCCGCATCCCTGCCCGCATTTATGAACGCGTTCAAAGCTGGCCGTGGTCGCACCTTAAGTGCTCGCGGGGCCACCGGGGGAGAAAGTTTCCGATTGTTGTCCGAGCGCGGCTCAGACCCACGTATCCAGCCACATCCGCGACCGCCACGAGTCGATCGGGATGGCCGTGCCGGTGTACAGGGGCCAGAAGTAGATGAAGTTCCAGGCGATCAGCAGCACCAGGATGCCCGCGCCCGTCGCGCCGACCACGCGGCGGCCGTCGCCGGAGCCGGGCGGGCCGATGATCGCGCCGATCAGCATCGCCACCGCCAGGCAGAGGAACGGCACGAAGACCACGGCGTAGAAGAGGAAGATCGTGCGTTCCTGGTACAGGAACCAGGGCAGGTAGCCGGCCGCGATGCCGCAGGCGATGGCGCCGGCGCGCCAGTCGCGGCGGAAGGCCCAGCGCCACAGCACGTACAGCACCGCCAGGCAGCCCGCCCACCACAGCAGCGGGGTGCCGAGGGCCAGCACCTCGCGGGCGCACTTCTCGCCCGCGTTCATCGGGCAGCCGTCCGCGCCGGGGCCGGGGGACTCGTAGAAGTACGAGACCGGGCGGCCCAGGACGATCCAGCTCCACGGGTTGGACTGGTAGGTGTGCGGCGAGGACAGCCCGACGTGGAAGTTGTACACCTCGTGCTCGTAGTGCCACAGGCTGCGCAGCCAGGCGGGCAGGAAGGCCCAGCCGCCGCCCTTGCCGTCGCCGGCCGCCCAGTTGCGGAAGTAGCCGCCGGAGCCGTCGGTCGGGGAGAGGATCCAGCCGAGCCAGGACAGCACGTACACGCCGATCGCCACCGGGAGCATGGCGAGGGCGAGGACGGCGTCCCGGACGGTCGAGACGTACGGGTGGCGGGCACCGGCGACCTTGCGGGCGCCGACGTCCCAGAGCACGGTCATCAGACCGAACGCGGCCAGGATGTACAGGCCGTTCCACTTGGTGCCGATCGCGAGGCCGAGGAAGACCGCGGCCGCCCAGCGCCACGGGCGCCAGCCGAGGAAGAGGCTGTCGGCGGTGTGTGCGTCCGGGCGGACGCGGCCGTCGGCGTCGGCGGGCAGCGCGGCCGCGAGCCGCTCCCGCGTCCGGTCCCGGTCGACGATCAGACAGCCGAAGGCCGCGACGACGAAGAACATCAGCACCCCGTCGAGCAGCGCGGTGCGGCTCATCACGAAGTGCAGCCCGTCCAGCGCCATCAGCGCGCCGGCCAGGCAGCCGAGGAACGTGGAGCGGAACATCCGGCGCCCGATCCGGCACAGCAGCAGCACGCTGAGCGTGCCGAGCAGCGCGGTCATGAACCGCCAGCCGAAGGGGTCGAAGCCGAAGAGCAGCTCACCGAGCCCGATGACGTACTTGCCGACCGGCGGGTGCACCACGTAGGCCGCGTCGGCGGGGATGCGCAGATGGCCGTGCGACTGCAGGACCAGGTCGTTGGCGTTCTTGTCCCAGTTGACCTCGAAGCCGCGGTGGACGAGCGCCCAGGCGTCCTTGGCGTAGTACGTCTCGTCGAATATCACCGCCCGCGGATTGCCCAGGTTCCAGAACCGCATCAGGCCCGCCATCAGCGTCACCAGCAGCGGCCCGACCCAGCTCGAGAAGCGCACGACGCGCTCGGCCAGGGCCGGCGGTACGCCCAGCGCCACCCACAGCCGCGGACTCGGCTCGGTGTACGGCGGCACCAGGCGGTCGGTGACATCGGAGCCGGTGCCGCTCCTGCCGCCTGTGGGCATCGCCGTGCCCGCGCCTGTGGCCGCGTAGCCGTAACGGCGCAGCCGCTGCTGCCACGACGGCCGCGGATCGTCCGGGGCCTGGCCCTGCCGGGTGTCCATCGAGGACGCGGTACTGGTCACCGCGCCATCGTAGGGAACCCGTCCGTGTGAGTCCCGTGCATGCCCGGTACCGGACGATGTGCGTTCGCCCTCAGTCATGGCTGCGAGGATGGAGGGGTGACTGGAACCCTTGTTTTGGCGGGCACCCCCATCGGCGACATCGCGGACGCGCCGCCCCGGCTCGCCCAGGAGCTGGCGGCCGCCGACGTCGTGGCCGCCGAGGACACGCGCCGGCTGCGCCGGCTGACGCAGGCGCTGGGCGTGACGCCCAAGGGGCGGGTGGTGTCCTACTTCGAGGGCAACGAGTCCGCGCGGACGCCCGAGCTGGTCGAGGAGCTCCTCGGCGGCGCGCGCGTGCTCCTCGTCACCGACGCGGGCATGCCGTCGGTGTCGGACCCCGGGTACCGGCTGGTCGCCGCGGCCGTCGAGAAGGACGTGAAGGTCACCGCGGTCCCCGGCCCGTCCGCCGTGCTCACCGCGCTCGCGCTGTCGGGGCTGCCCGTCGACCGGTTCTGCTTCGAGGGGTTCCTGCCGCGCAAGGCCGGCGAGCGGCTGTCGCGGCTGCGTGAGGTCGCCGAGGAGCGGCGCACCCTCGTCTACTTCGAGGCCCCGCACCGCCTGGACGACACCCTCGCCGCCATGTCCGAGGTCTTCGGCGCCGAGCGGCGCGCCGCCGTGTGCCGTGAGCTGACCAAGACGTACGAGGAGGTACGCCGCGGCCCGCTCGGCGAGCTGGCCGAGTGGGCGGCTGAGGGCGTACGGGGCGAGATCACCGTCGTTGTCGAGGGCGCCCCCGAGCGCGGCCCCGAGGAGCTCGACGCCGAGGAACTCGTGCGCCGGGTCCGGGCGCGCGAGGAGGCCGGGGAGCGGCGCAAGGAGGCCATCGCGGCGGTGGCAGTCGAGGCGGGGATCCCCAAGCGGGAGGTCTTCGACGCCGTCGTCGCGGCGAAGCGCTCCGCGGGTTGAGCGGATCCCACGAGCGCCGTTGGGGCTGGGGCGGTGTGGCGGACCGCGGGTCGTGTGTGGCTGGTGGCGCAGTTCCCCGCGCCCCTTTTTGGGGCGCGGCCCATCGCGCGCCGTGCACGTGCGGGCCTGCGCCCCATCTGCGGGCTCTATTCCCCGCGCCCCTTTGGGCGCGCCTGCATGCGCCCCATGTGGGGGCAAAGGGACGTGGCTGAAGGCAAAGGGCGGGCCGGGCGGCGAGGGCGGTAGGGCAATGGGAGCCCAAATCGGCTCCAACACTCGGCAGGGCTGCTGCGTTCGCTCCCGGTGAGGGCGTCCACTGGTCGGCAGGGGCGTTCATCCGTCCCTCGCCTCTAGGGGAGGAGCAGCCCGGCATGAGTGAGATCGCAGGGCGGACCGGCCTCCGCGCCACCGCGGCAGCCGTCGTCCACGAGTCGTATTCCTTCGCCTGCATGCGCTGCGGGCACGGCTGGGAGCAGTCGTACGAGATAGAGCACCACACCGACACCGACGGCAACGCGTTCGTCCTGTACGTGGCCGACGGCCGGGTCGTGCCGTCGCCGCTGAGCCGGCCCGTGTGCCACAACTGCGACGGGCACGTCCTGCGGATCATGCGGGCGGGGCAGGTCTCGTCGGTGCGCGTCGCGGCGCAGCGGACCGGACCGCCCGCGGCACCGTCGCCCGTACCGGAGTCGCCCGTACCGGAGTCGCCCGCGCCGGAGGCGCCCGCGGCGGCCGGGGAACACCACCACTGGCATCTGTCCGATCTCCTGCATCCCTTCCAGCGCAAGGCGAGCTGACCGGCGCGCCGACCGGCACGGCATGCCCCTTTCGTAGGATCGGGGCATGCCCTCCAACAGCGACAAGGCCGACAAGAACGCGGCGCCGCCGCTCCCGGAGCCCCTCCGGGTGCCGGTGGCCGACTCCCACACCCACCTCGACATGCAGTCCGGCACGGTCGGGGAAGGCCTCGCCAAGGCCGCGTCCGTGGGCGTCACGACGGTCGTCCAGGTCGGCTGCGACATCAAGGGCTCGCAGTGGGCCGCCGATACCGCGGCCGCGTACGACGCCGTCCACGCGACCGTCGCCCTGCACCCCAACGAGGCCCCGCGCATCGTCCACGGCGACCCCGACGGCTGGTCCCGGCAGGGCGCGCGCCAGGCCGGCGGAGACGCCGCGCTGGACGAGGCCCTCGCCGAGATCGACCGGCTGGCCGCACTGCCCCAGGTGAAGGGCGTCGGCGAGACCGGCCTCGACTACTTCCGCACTGGCCCCGAGGGCAAGACGGCCCAGGAACGGTCCTTCCGCGCCCACATCGAGATCGCGAAGCGGCACGGCAAGGCCCTGGTCATCCACGACCGCGACGCCCACGCCGACGTACTGCGCGTGCTGAAGGAGGAGGGCGCCCCCGAGCGCACCGTCTTCCACTGCTACTCCGGCGACGCGGAGATGGCCGAGGTGTGCGCCCGCGAGGGCTACTACATGTCATTCGCCGGGAACATCACGTTCAAGAACGCCCAGAACCTGCGCGACGCCCTCGTGGTGGCCCCGCTGGAGCTGGTCCTGGTGGAGACCGACGCGCCCTTCCTGACCCCGGCGCCGTACCGGGGGCGGCCCAACGCGCCGTACCTGATCCCGGTCACCGTGCGCGCGATGGCCGCCGTCCGCGGGACCGACGAGGATACCCTGGCGACCGCCCTGGGGGCGAACACCGCCCGCGCCTTCGGCTACTGACCCGACCCGACTCGCGTTCGACACCCTCCGTAGTCGCGTCGCTTTGGAGAGTGACGATCGCTCCGCTAGGTTCTGGGGGCCCGATCCGGACCCCGTGCCTTTCTGGAGCGTGTCGGCGTGAGCAAGTCGCAGTACAAGGCGTACGAGAACGGTCTTGAGAACGGTCTTCACGGGCCTTCCGCGGAGACGTTGCCGTTCGGCGACACCTACCGCCCCGCCTACGAGGCGCAGGTGACGCGGGTGCTGCCACGGCAGGCGGAGGCCATGGACGAGCAGGCGCCGCAGCCGGATCAGGCCGGCGCCCGGGGGCGACCCGTACGCCGGCGCAGGCTGCGCTACTCCGGCCGCCCGGAGTCCCCCATGCGCCGTCTGCTGCCGCAGGCGCTCGTCGTCGCCTTCCTGGCGGGCGGCACCACGGCCTTCGTCGCCAAGGACAAGGCGATCGAGCTGAGCGTCGACGGCAGGCCGCGCACGCTGCACACCTTCGCCGACGACGTGACCGAGCTGCTGGCCGAGGAGGGCGTACGGGTCGGCCCGCACGACATGGTCGCGCCCGCGCCGGGCGCCTCGCTGACCAGCGGCGACGAGGTCGCCGTGCGCTACGGACGCCCCATGCGGCTCACGATCGACGGCGAGCGGCGCGAGGTGTGGACGACGGCGCACACGGTGGACGAGGCGCTCCAGCAGCTCGGCGTGCGCGCGGAGGGCGCGTACATGTCGGTCTCGCGCTCCCGGCCCATCGGACGCACCGGCCTCGCCCTGGACATGCGCACGGAACGGGCCGTCACGGTCATGGCGGACGGCCGTGCCCGCGTCATCCGTACCAACGCAGCGACCGTCCGTGAGGCGGTGGAGGAGGCCGGGATCACGCTGCGCGGCGAGGACACCACCTCCGTGCCGCCCGGCAGCTTCCCGCGCGATGGGCAGACGGTGACCGTCCTGCGGGTCACCGGCAGGCGCGAGGTCCAGGAGGAGCAGATCCCGTTCGCGGTACGGCGCTCCCCCGACCCCTCGCTGTTCACGGGCACGGAGGTCGTGGAGCAGGCCGGCCGGCCCGGGGTGCGGCGGGTCACCTACCTCGTCCGCACAGTCAACGGCGTCCGCCAGAAGCCGCGCCGCGAGCGGGCCGAGGTGGTGCGCGAGCCGCGCCCGCAGGTGGTGAAGGTGGGCACGAAGCCGCGGCCGGCCTCGGTGGACGGCGCCGACGGCCTGAACTGGACGGGCCTCGCGGCCTGCGAGTCCGGCGGCCGCCCCGACGCGGTCGACCCCTCGGGCACGTACGGCGGCCTCTACCAGTTCGACACGCAGACCTGGCAGGCGCTCGGCGGCAAGGGCCGCCCCCAGGACGCCCCCGCCGCCGAGCAGACTTACCGGGCCAAGAAGCTCTACATCCGCCGGGGTTCCACCCCCTGGCCCCACTGCGGCGCGCGCCTGCACTCATAGCGCAGGGCGCGTGGACCGCCAGGGGCGCCGCCCCGCGCGCACCGCGGCCGGCGTGCCTCCTCAAGCCGTGCCGGGCTGCGCGCCCCCCGCTCGGACGCTGTTCCCGGCACCCGGAAACCCCACCACCCGACTACGGCACCGCCCACGTGGCACTCGCGCCGACGACACCCCCGTACCCTTGTGCCGTGAGCAGCCCCACCCCCGACGCCCTTCTGGGCCCCGCCGACATCCGCGAGCTGGCGGCAGCCCTCGGCGTGCGCCCCACCAAGCAGCGCGGCCAGAACTTCGTCATCGACGCGAACACCGTCCGCCGGATCGTCCGCACCGCCGACGTCCGCCCCGACGACGTGGTCGTCGAGGTCGGCCCGGGGCTCGGCTCCCTCACCCTGGCGCTGCTGGAGGTCGCCGACCGCGTCACCGTCGTCGAGATCGACGACGTCCTCGCCGCCGCCCTCCCCGCGACGATCGCCGCCCGGATGCCCGAGCGCGCCGACCGCTTCGCGCTCGTCCACTCCGACGCGATGCACGTGCGCGAGCTGCCCGGCCCGCCGCCCACCGCCCTGGTCGCGAACCTGCCGTACAACGTGGCCGTCCCCGTCCTGCTGCACATGCTCGACACCTTCCCGAGTATCGAGCGGACGCTGGTGATGGTGCAGTCCGAGGTCGCCGACCGGCTCGCCGCCGGTCCCGGCAACAAGGTCTACGGCGTGCCCTCGGTGAAGGCCAACTGGTACGCCGAGGTGAAGCGGGCCGGTGCCATCGGCCGCAACGTCTTCTGGCCCGCCCCGAACGTGGACAGCGGGCTCGTCTCCCTCGTCCGCCGGACCGAGCCGATCAACACGACCGCCTCGAAGGAGGAGGTCTTCGCGGTGGTCGACGCGGCGTTCGCGCAGCGCCGCAAGACCCTGCGGGCGGCGCTCGCCGGCTGGGCGGGCTCCGCCGCGGCCGCCGAGGCCGCGCTGGTCGCCGCCGGGATCTCGCCGCAGGCGCGCGGCGAGGCGCTGACGGTCGAGGAGTTCGCCCGGATCGCGGAACACAAGGAGACCGCCAAGTGAGCGTGACGGTACGCGTCCCGGCCAAGGTCAACGTCCAGCTCGCCGTGGGCGCCGCCCGCCCCGACGGGTTCCACGACCTGGCCAACGTCTTCCTCGCGGTCGGCCTGTACGACGAGGTCACCGTCACCCCCGCCGGTGAACTCCGCGTCACCTGCGAGGGCCCGGACGCCGCCCAGGTCCCCCTGGACCGCACCAACCTCGCCGCCCGCGCCGCGATCGCCCTCGCGGAGCGCCGGGGCATCGAGCCGGACGTGCACATCCACATCGCCAAGGACATCCCGGTCGCCGGCGGCATGGCGGGCGGCAGCGCGGACGGCGCGGGCGCGCTGCTCGCGTGCGACGCGCTGTGGGGTACGGACGCCTCCCGCGACGAACTGCTCGACATCTGCGCCGAGTTGGGCAGCGACGTGCCGTTCAGCCTGGTCGGCGGGGCGGCCCTCGGCACCGGCCGCGGCGAGAAGCTGACGGCCCTGGAGGTCGGCGGCACCTTCCACTGGGTGTTCGCGATGGCCGAGCGCGGGCTGTCGACCCCGGCGGTCTTCCGCGAGTTCGACCGGCTGGCCGAGGGGCGGGAGATCCCGGAGCCGGTGGCCTCCGCCGACATCATGACCGCCCTCGCGAAGGGCGACCCGGACGCGCTGGCCGCGACCGTCACCAACGACCTCCAGCCGGCCGCGCTGTCCCTGTTCCCGGAGCTGGCCGCCACGCTTGCCGCCGGCTGCGAGGCCGGCGCGCTGACCGCGCTGGTCTCCGGGTCGGGTCCGACTACGGCGTTCCTCACGCGCGATGCCGAGTCGGCGGGGAAGGTGGCGGAGGCGCTACGGGTGTCGGGTACGTGCCGCTCGGTTCGGACGGCGGCGGGGCCGGTGCCGGGGGCGACGGTCGTCTGAGGCGGTCAGCGCTGACCGATGGCGGTCAGGTCGAAGTCGATCGGGTAGGGCTTGTCGGCCTTGAGGTGGTTCCGGTGCAGTCCCATGTGCACGTAGGACCTGGTGAGCGGGTCGAGCTCATAGATATGGACCAGTGGGCCGCCGCTGGTTCCGTCCTGCTCGACACGCCAGAAGTTCGGGATCCCTGCGGCGGCGTACTTCTGCGGTTTGGTCGTACGGTCGCGGGACCCCGACTCGGGGGAGACGACCTCTACTGCGAGTAGGACGTCCTCAGCCTGAAACCGGGTCTGGTCCAGTCCGGTGACCGCATCGGCTCGGACCACGCAGGCATCGGGTTCGGGGCCGTTGCGGTCGTCGAGGACGACGGTCATCTCCCGTTCGACGCTGAACTCGGGGGGGAGAGCCTCGCGCAATCCGTCGAACAACAGGTTGATCGCGAGGTAGTGGAAGCGGCGCTGCGGACTCACGAAAACGAGGCTCCCGTCGATCAGCTCGGTGTGCGGCGGGAGATCAGGCAGCGTGAACAGATCGTCCACGGTATAGCCGTCCAGCGGCGGCACCGGCCAGTGGTGGCCGTGCTCTACGGACTCGGCGGTCATGGTTCCTCCCATGGACGGGATCCTGCTGCCTGCCCTCCACGGTAGCGGCCGCATCCCGACGACGTCATCACAAAGAGTGACCGTTACCTCGCGCTCCGCCCCCACCCCTGCAGGCCCTACGCTTGAAGGCTGATCCACCCCCGCGCACAGGAGTGAAATGGCCGTCAACCTGGTCAATGTCGAGAACGTCAGCAAGGTGTACGGCACCCGTGCCCTGCTGGACGGCGTCTCGCTCGGCGTGTCGGAAGGGGACCGGATCGGGGTCGTCGGACGCAACGGCGACGGCAAGACCACCCTCATCCGGATGCTCGCCAAGCTGGAGGAGGCGGACACCGGACGCGTCACACACTCCGGCGGGCTACGGCTCGGCGTGCTCACGCAGCACGACTCCCTCGACCCGGCCGCGACCGTGCGGCACGAGGTCATCGGCGACATGGCCGACCACGAGTGGGCGGGCAACGCCAAGGTCAGGGACGTACTGACCGGACTGTTCGGCGGCCTCGACCTGCCCGGCTTCCCCAAGGGTCTCGACACCGTCATCGGCCCGCTGTCCGGTGGCGAGCGGCGCCGTATCGCGCTGGCCAAGCTGCTCATCGAGGAGCAGGACCTGATCGTCCTCGACGAGCCCACCAACCACCTCGACGTCGAGGGCATCTCCTGGCTGGCCCGGCACCTGCGCGAGCGCCGCTCGGCCCTCGTCTGCGTCACCCACGACCGGTGGTTCCTCGACCAGGTCTGCACCCGCATGTGGGACGTCCAGCGCGGCGACGTCTACGAGTACGAGGGCGGCTACTCCGACTACGTCTTCGCGCGCGCGGAGCGTGAGCGCATCGCCGCCACCGAGGAGGCCAAGCGGCAGAACCTGGTCCGCAAGGAGCTGGCGTGGCTGCGCCGCGGTGCCCCGGCCCGTACGTCCAAGCCGCGCTTCCGCGTCGAGGCCGCCAACGAGCTGATCAAGGACGTACCGCCGCCCCGGGACAGCAGCGAGCTGATGAAGTTCGCCTCCTCCCGGCTCGGCAAGACGGTCTTCGACCTGGAGAACGTCAGTGTGACGGCAGGCCCCAAGGAGCTGCTGAAGCACGTCACTTGGCAGCTCGGCCCCGGCGACCGCATCGGCCTCGTCGGTGTGAACGGCGCGGGCAAGACCTCCCTGCTGCGGGCGATGGCCGACGCGGCGCGGACCGAGGGCGAGGCGCAGCCGGCGGGCGGGCGGATCGCCGTCGGCAAGACGGTCAAGCTCGCCTACCTCTCGCAGGAGGTCGGCGAACTCGACCCCCACCTGCGGGTCCTGCAGGCCGTGCAGCAGGTGCGTGACCGGGTCGACCTCGGCAAGGGCCGCGAGATGACCGCGGGCCAGCTGTGCGAGACGTTCGGCTTCAACAAGGAGAAGCAGTGGACGCCGGTCGGTGACCTGTCCGGTGGTGAGCGCCGCCGCCTGCAGCTCCTGCGCCTGCTGATGGACGAGCCCAACGTCCTCTTCCTCGACGAGCCCACCAACGACCTCGACATCGAGACCCTCAACCAGCTCGAGGACGTTCTCGACGGCTGGCCCGGCTCGATGATCGTGATCTCCCACGACCGGTTCTTCGTCGAGCGCACCACCGACCGCGTCTTCGCCCTCCTCGGCGACCAGACCCTGCGGATGCTGCCGCGCGGCATCGACGAGTACCTGGAGCGCCGTCAGCGCATGGAGGAGGCGGTGGCGGCCGCGGTGGCTCCCAAGCCTGCGACTTCGGAGAAGAGCGCCGCCGACCAGCGAGCAGCCAAGAAGGAACTCCAGAAGATCGAGCGCCAGTTGGACAAGATCTCCGAGAAGGAGTCCAAGCTGCACGCTCAAATCGCCGAGAACGCCACGGACTTCGGCAAGGTGGCCGAACTCGATGCCCAGCTCCGGGACTTGGCGGGCGAGCGCGAGGAACTGGAAATGCACTGGCTGGAGTTGGCCGAGGACGCGTAAGCGGTCCCCTTGGTGGCGAATGCCGGAAATTCCGTCGATCCGGGGCAGTTCTCATCAGTAGGGGCGGCGCGACGTCGAACAAGCGTGTAGCTTCCCGGGGCAAGAAGGACAGGGGGCCGGGGGAGGGTCCTCTGTCCATGCCGACCAGTGGGGATCCATAGTGTGGGCATCCATTGGGGGGACTGGGGGGTTGCTCTATGGGAGTGCGGCTGATGGTGGTCGACGACCACCGCCTGCTGGCCGAGGCGCTGGCCTCGGCACTGAAGCTGCGCGGGCACCGGGTGCTCGCCGCGGCGGCGCCGTCCGCGGGGGCGGCGGATCTGGTGATCGCCCGCGCGCCGGAGGTGTGCCTGCTGGGTACGGCGGCACCGGCCGAGCCGGGTGCCTTCGACCCGGTGGTGAAGATCAAGCGGGAGCGTCCGCAGGTCGCGGTGCTGGTCCTGGGCCCGGTCCCGTCCCCGCGCGGCATCGCGGCCGCCTTCGCCGCCGGCGCGTCGGGGTACGTACGGCATGACGAGCGCATAGAGGGCGTCGAGCGGGCGATCACGAAGGCACGGGCGGGCGAGTCGGCGGTGGCCCCGACCCTGCTGCAAGGAGCCTTCAGCGAACTCCTCAACCCCGCGGCCCAGCCCGACGACGAGGCCCAGCGCCTGCTCCAGGTCCTCACCCCGAGGGAGGTCGAGGTCCTGGTCCGCGTAGCCGACGGCGAGGACACCCGCGTCATCGCCTCCGGCATGGGCATCGCCCCGTCGACGGCGCGCACGCATGTCCAGCGGGTGCTGATGAAGCTGGGGGTGGGGTCGCGTCTGGAGGCGGCGGCCTTGGCTGCGCGGACGGGGTTGCTGGACCGGGCGGGGCCCCTCCCTGACTGACGTTGGCGATTCAGCTGCCGAGGGCGCCGGAGCGTATGCCTGCGAGCAGTTGGGCGACGGCGGAGGGGGTGGTGGTGAGGCGAGTGTCCGGGATGTCGCTCTCGCGGAGGTGGAGGGTGGTGGGGGTGGCTGCGACTTCAACGCAGGTGCTGCCCTCGCTGCCGTCGGAGAAGGAGGCCCGATGGTCAGCTCGTCGCATGAGGCGATGCATCAGGGAGATTTGGAGGGACCTGATGGCTCCGGTGAAGTACTTCTTCCAGAACCCGGTCGCGGATCAGCTGAGGGATGAGGGGCGCCTTGAAGAGCGTGCCGAGGTGACCCTGAGGATCCTGGAGCTGCGCGGCGTCGAGGTGCCGGATTCCGTCCGGCTCCGGGTCGAGGGGTGCTCCGACCTGGAGCAGCTCAAGGCCTGGTCGGAGCGCGCGGTCCATGTGGGGTCCGCCGAGGAACTGTTCAGCGAAGAGTGACGCGTGGAGGGGCCCGATGGCTCGGGTGAACTACTTCTTCCGGAACCCGGTCGCGGATCAGCTGAGGGATGAGGGGCGCGCAGAGGGGCGCACCGTGGGGCGCATCGAGGGGCGCATCGAAGATCGCATCGAGATGACGCTGGAGATCCTGGAGTCCCGCGGGCTTCAAGTTCCCGACTGGGTCCGGCTCCGAGTCGAGTCGTGCGCCGACCTGGACCAGCTCAAGGTTTGGTCGGAGTGTGCCGTCCTCGTGGTTCGCGCCGAGGACCTGTTCAGCGACGAGTGATTCGGCGGGCCGCAGTCCCCGGAGGGAACCGCGGCCCCGCTCGCGGCGCCGTCAGTCCGACGGAGGCCGTTCATCGCCCATCCCCGCCTCGGTCGGCGGAGCCACCGGCCGCAGCCGCAGCCACACCAGGAAGAACACCCCCAGCAGCAGCATGCCGATCCCGGTCCACAGGTTGATGTTGATGCCCTCGGCCTTGTCGATGGCAGCCTGGCCGTCGGTCAGGCCGGTGATCGTGACGATGACGCCGTACAGGACGAAGAGGCCGCCGATGATGCGGCGCAGGTCGAAGATGCGGGCGGCCGTCGCGGACTTCTGTTCCAGCTCGGTGACTTCCCGCTGGACGTCCTCTTCGGAGAAGTGGTCAGACATGGTCTCTCAATCCTCCCGCGGTCAGAGCGAGAACGAGAACGGGATGTAGCAGGCGGCCGCGATGATCACAGCGCCCCAGCCCAGCAGGGCCGGCTTGCGGTACCAGGCGTCGTCGCCGGCGGCGGGGGGTTCGGCCATGCCGGGGGAGCGGGTGCCGTAGACCAGGCCCGCCAGTTCCTCGGCCGGCTTCGGCTTGGTGAAGAGCGACACCGCGACCATGACGACCGCGCCCGCGACGAAGCCCGCGATCGCCGAGACGAAGTTGGCGCCCTGGTCGGTGGGGATGGCGATGATGCCGCGCTTGTAGAGGACGAAGTAGTTGACCATCGCCGTCACGGTGCCGGCCAGCAGGCCCCAGAAGCCGGACGCCGCCGAGGCGCGCTTCCAGAACATGCCGACGATGAAGACCACGAACATCGGCACGTTGAAGAAGGAGAACAGCGTCTGGAGGTAGGCCATGATGTTCGAGAACGAGGACGCGAGGAACGCCGTCCCGATCGAGGCCATCACGCCGATCGCGGTGATGAGGCGGCCGAAGCGCACGTAGTACGCGTCCTCGCGCCCCCTGACCACGTACTTGGCCCAGATGTCGCTGGTGAACACCGTGTTGAAGGACGACACGTTGGCCGCCATGCCGGCCATGAAGGCGGCGAGCAGACCCGTCACCGCGATGCCCAGCACGCCGTTGGGCAGCAGCTCCTGCATGAGGTACGGGATGGCGTCGTTGTACTGCAGGCCGGACGCCGGCGTGCCGAACTTCGGGACCAGGGCCGCGGCCACCAGACCCGGGATCATCACCAGGAAGACGATGAAGATCTTCGGGTACGCGGCGATCAGCGGCGTGCGCTGCGCGGCGGAGAGGTTCTTCGCGGACAGCGCGCGCTGCACCTCGGCGAAGTTGGTCGTCCAGTAGCCGAAGGACAGGACGAAGCCGAGGCCCAGGACGATGGTCAGCCAGTTCGCGCCGAGCGGGTTGGCCTCACCGATGCCGGTGCCGCCCCAGGCGGTGACGAAGTCCGGCCCGTGGGACTTGGTGAGGGTGGCCGTCAGACCGTCCCAGCCGCCCGCCTTCTTCAGGCCGAGCACGACGAGCGGGATGAGCGCCGCCAGGATCACGAAGAACTGGAGCACCTCGTTGTAGATCGCCGAGGACAGGCCGCCCAGCGTGATGTACGCCAGCACGAAGAAGCCGGCGACCACGATCGCCACCCACTGCGGCCAGCCCAGCAGCGCCTCCACGACGATCGCGAGGGCGTAGAGGTTCACCCCGGAGATCAGGATCGCGGCGAACGCGAAGAGGGCCGAACTGAGCAGGTGCGCCGCCTTGTTGAAGCGCAGCAGCAGGAACTCGGGGACCGAGCGGACCTTGCTGCCGTAGTAGAACGGCATCATCACCAGGCCGAGGAAGACCATGGCGGGGATGGCGCCGATCCAGTACCAGTGGACCGTGTAGGCGCCGTACTGCGCGCTGTTGGCGGCCATGCCCAGGATCTCGGTGGCCGCCAGGTTCGCGGAGATGAAGGCCAGGCCGGTGATCCAGGCGGGCAGGGAGCGCCCGGAGAGGAAGAAGTCGAGGCTGGTCTTCACCGAACGGCGGGCGGCGAAGCCGATGCCGAGGACCACGACGAAGTAGATCGCCATGATCGCGTAGTCCAGCCCGTTGGTGGGGAGCCGTAGCCCCGCCGCCAGATATGTGGCGTCATGTGTGGGGGTCTGCATGTCGAGTACTCGCTTCGTCGCGCGAACTGATCCAGGAGCGGAACCTACGCCTGCCGGTTGAGTTGTTGAACACTTCTGTTGATGTTCTTTGTTTGATTGTGATCGACCGGGCGCTGGTGAGTTGTGTTTTGGTATGTTGAGTTCTGTTTGAAGGTTCGATGGCTCGACCGCTGAGTCTGGGGAGTCAGACGTGAAGAAGACCTCGACCCGGCTGGCCGACGGGCGTGAACTCATCTACTACGACCTGCGCGACGACACCGTGCGCGACGCGGCGGACCGGCGCCCGCTGGAGCCGACCGTCACCAGCTCGGAGATCCGGCACGACCCGCTGCTCGGCGACTCGGTCGCGGTCGCCTCCCACCGGCAGGGCCGCACCTATCTGCCGCCCGCCGACCAGTGCCCGCTGTGCCCCTCCGACGGCGAGCGCCTCAGCGAGATCCCCGACTCCTCGTACGACGTCGTGGTGTTCGAGAACCGCTTCCCCTCGCTGGCCGGCGACTCCGGCCGCTGCGAGGTCGTCTGCTTCACCTCCGACCACGACGCCTCCTTCGCCGGCCTCACCGAGCAGCAGGCCGGCCTCGTCCTGGACGCCTGGACCGACCGGACGGCCGAACTGCTCCAACTCCCCTCCGTCAAGCAGGTGTTCTGCTTCGAGAACCGCGGTGAGGAGATCGGCGTCACGCTCGGCCATCCGCACGGCCAGATCTACGGCTACCCGTTCATCACCCCGCGCACCGCCGCGATGCTCCGCTCGCTGGCCGCCCACAAGGAACAGACCGGCGGCGAGAACCTCTTCGACACCGTCCTGGAGCGCGAACTCGCCGGTGAGCGGGTCGTCCTTGAGGGTGAACACTGGGTGGCCTTCGTCCCGTACGCCGCGCACTGGCCGTACGAGGTCCACCTGTACCCCAGGCGCCGCGTCCCCGATCTGCTCGCCCTCGACGAGGCGGCGCGCACGGAGTTCCCCCGGGTATACCTGGAACTCCTGAGGCGCTTCGACCGGATCTTCGGCGAGGGTGAGCCTCCGACGCCGTACATCGCGGCCTGGCACCAGGCCCCGTTCGGCGCGCTGGAGGGGTTCGAGGGGGTCAGCCGCGACGACTTCGCGCTGCACCTCGAGCTTTTCACCATCCGCCGCACTTCCGGCAAGCTGAAGTTTCTCGCGGGTTCCGAATCCGGCATGAACGTGTTCATCAACGATGTGCCGCCGGAGCGCGCGGCCGAGCGACTGCGAGAGGTAGCGAGTTCATGAAGTACCTGGTGACCGGTGGCGCCGGTTACGTCGGCAGCGTGGTGGCCCAGCATCTGCTGGAGGCGGGACACGCGGTCACCGTCCTCGACAACCTCTCCACCGGCTTCCGCGCGGGCGTCCCCGCCGGTGCCGACTTCGTCGAGGGTGACATCCGCGACGCCGCCAAGTGGCTCGACCCCAGTTACGACGGCGTCCTGCACTTCGCCGCATTCTCCCAGGTCGGCGAGTCCGTCGTGAAGCCGGAGAAGTACTGGGAGAACAACGTCGGCGGCACCATGGCGCTGCTGCGCGCCATGCGCGACGCGGGCGTCCGCACGCTGGTCTTCTCCTCCACGGCGGCCACGTACGGCGAGCCGGAGCAGGTCCCGATCCCCGAGACCGCCCCGACCAGGCCCACCAACCCCTACGGCGCCTCCAAGCTCGCCGTCGACCACATGATCACCGGCGAGGCGGCCGCCCACGGCCTGGGCGCCGTGTCGCTGCGCTACTTCAACGTGGCCGGGGCGTACGGCGCCTGCGGCGAGCGGCACGACCCCGAGTCGCACCTCATCCCGCTGGTCCTCCAGGTCGCCCAGGGCCGCCGCGACGCGATCTCCGTCTACGGCGACGACTACCCGACCCCGGACGGCACCTGCGTCCGCGACTACATCCACGTCGCCGACCTCGCCGAGGCCCATCTGCTCGCCCTCACGGCCGCACGGCCCGGCGAGCACCTGATCTGCAACCTCGGCAACGGCAACGGCTTCTCCGTGCGCGAGGTCATCGAGACCGTCCGTCAGGTCACCGGCCGCCCGATCCCCGAGGTCACGGCCCCGCGCCGGGGCGGCGACCCGGCCGTCCTGGTCGCCTCGGCCGACGCCGCCCGTGAGCGCCTCGGCTGGCGGCCCTCCCGGCCCGACCTGGCCGGTATCGTCGCCGACGCGTGGGAGTTCGCGCAGGAGATCGCAGAGGAGCGGTAGTGGGGGAACAGCGGGCGCGGGACGTACGGGCGGGCTTCACCGAGCTGTACGGGAGCGAACCGGAGGGCGTCTGGTCGGCGCCGGGCCGGGTCAACCTGATCGGTGAACACACCGACTACAACGACGGCTTCGTGATGCCCTTCGCGCTGCCGCACCGGACGCTGGCGGCCGTCTCGCGCCGCGCCGACGGCGTCCTGCGCCTGCACTCGGCGGACGTCGAGGGCCCGGTCGCGGAGCTCGCCCTGAGCGACCTCGCCCCCGGGACCGACCGCGCCTGGACCGCGTACCCGGCGGGCGTCGTCTGGGCGCTGCGCGAGGCGGGCCACCCGGTCACCGGCGCCGACATCCACCTGGCCTCGACGGTCCCGGCCGGCGCGGGCCTGTCGTCTTCGGCGGCGCTGGAGGTCGTGGTCGCCCTCGCGCTGAACGACCTGTACGAACTGGGCCTGCAGCGCTGGCAGTTGGCCCGCCTGTGCCAGCGCGCCGAGAACGTCTACGTCGGCGCGCCGACCGGCATCATGGACCAGACCGCGTCGGCCTGCTGCGAGGAGGGCCACGCGCTGTTCCTCGACACCCGCGACCTGTCCCAGCGGCAGATCCCCTTCGACCTCGCCGCCGAGGGCCTGCGCCTGCTGGTCGTCGACACCCGCGTCCAGCACGCCCACAGCGACGGCGAGTACGGCAAGCGGCGCGCCGGCTGCGAGAAGGGCGCGGCCCTGCTCGGCCTCGACGCCCTGCGCGACGTCGCGTACGACGGGCTCGACGAGGCCCTGGAGCGGCTGGGCAACGACCAGGAGGTGCGCCGGCTGGTGCGCCACGTGGTCACCGAGGACGAGCGGGTGGAGCGGACGGTCGCCCTGCTGGAGTCCGGCGACCCACGCGCCATCGGGCCGGTCCTGACCGAGGGCCACGTCTCGCTCCGCGACGACTTCCGCATCTCCTGCCCCGAGCTGGACCTGGTGGTGCAGGCGGCGCTGGGGGCGGGCGCGTTGGGCGCCCGGATGACCGGCGGCGGCTTCGGCGGCTCGGCGATCGTCCTCGCGGAGGCGACCGACACCGACGCGATCACCAAGGCGGTCGAGGAGGCCTTCGCGGCTGCCGGGTTCGCGGCGCCGCGGGTGTTCGAGGCGGTGCCCGCGGCGGGGGCGCGCCGCGTGGAGTGAGCAGCGGGGCGGCTCCTGCGGTCTTTTCCGTGCGGCTCCTGCGGTGTTTCCCGTGCGGCTCCTGCGGTGTTTCCCGTGCGGCTCCCGCGGTGTTTCCCGCGCGGCTCCCGCGGCCCTTCACGCGCGGCCCCGCCGTCCTTCCCGTGCGGCTCCCGCGGTCTTTCCCGCGCGGCTCCCGCGGTCCTTCGCCCGCCCCCGCTCCTGTGGTAAGTGACGTGATGTCACATCCTGGACAAAGGGGACTGCTCTGCCATGCGTATCGATCTGACGGGCCGCACCGCCCTGGTGACCGGCTCGACCCAGGGCATCGGCGCGGCGATCGCCGAGGGCCTCGCCCGCGCCGGTGCCCGCGTGGCGGTCAACGGCCGGGACGAGGGGCGGGTGGCCGAGAGCGTCGCGCGGCTGGCCGCCGCGGTGCCCGGAGCCCACCTGGCCGGGGTGGCCGCCGACGTGTCGACCGAGGAGGGCGCGGCCCGGCTGCTGCGGGAGCTGCCGCAGGCCGACATCCTCGTCAACAATCTCGGCATCTTCGGCAGCGCCGACCCACTGGAGATCACCGACGACGAGTGGCGGCGCTACTTCGAGGTCAACGTCCTGGCCGCGGTGCGGCTGACCCGGCTGTACCTGCCGGGCATGACCGAGCGCGGCTGGGGCCGGGTGCTGTACATCGCCAGCGACTCGGCGATCGTCATCCCGGCGGAGATGATCCACTACGGCATGTCGAAGACCTCCCTGCTCGCGGTCAGCCGCGGATTCGCCAAGAAGGCGGCGGGCACCGGCGTCACGGTGAACTCCGTCATCGCCGGGCCCACCCACACCGCCGGCATCGAGGACTTCGTGTACGAACTCGTCGACCGCGAGCTGCCCTGGGACGAGGCGCAACGCGCCTTCATGCGCGAGTACCGGCCGCAGTCCCTGCTGCAACGGCTGATCGAACCGGAGGAGATCGCCAACATGGTCGTCTACCTCTCCTCGGACCAGGCCTCGGCCACCACCGGCGGCGCCCTGCGCGTGGACGGCGGCTACGTCGACGCGATCCTGCCGTGACCTCGACCGCCCGGCGCGCGGCTCACGCCAGCTTCTTCGTGAGCGTGAACTCCGTGACGCCCGGCGGGAAGTCGGGGACCACGCCCACCACCTCGTAGCCCCGCTTGCGATAGAAGTCCGGCGCCTGGAAGTCCCACGTCTCCACGCGGGCGGCGCGGCAGGCGCGGTCCTCGCGGGCGGCGCGCTCGGCCTCCGCGAGCAGCCGGGAGCCCAGGCCCGTACCCCGGTGGACGGCGTCGACCCAGAGGTACGTCACCTGGAGCCAGGTGCTCCAGGTGTGCCCCACCAGGCCGCCGGCCAGCTCGTCGGCGCCGGTCATCGCCCAGATGTGGAGCGGGAGTTGGCGTTCGGCGGTGGTGCCGCGCAGGGCCGCGAGGACGGGGGACGCGGCCGTGTTGGTCTCCCGCAGCCGGGAGTGGAGAAGATCGCGCCGCGCCTTGTCGACTTCCGCCTCGATACGAAACATGCGGCACACCATAGGCGCGCTGGACGGACAGTTCTGCAAATCGCCTTCCGCTCCACGCCCGCGTCCGTACTCTGAGGAACAGCGCCGGTGGGGGCCGGTGCTGATCAGGGGGCGAGACAAGTCGGGTACGGCACCCGCGGTGGGGGTAACAGTCTTCGCACGGCGGCGGCCGTGCGGTCTCCGTCATCGGCGGGTGCCGTACCCGCGCCGGTCGGCGTTTCTCAGAGCCAGTTGAACCAGTTGAACCAGTGGGGGTTTCATGGTTCGCATCCGAGTCCTGGTCGTCGACGACCACCGCATCTTCGCCGAGTCGCTCGCCGCCGCCCTGGCCGCCGAGCCCGATGTCGAGGTGTCCGCCGCCGGCAGCGGTCCGGCGGCGCTGCGCTGTCTGGAGCGGGCGGCCACCGAGGGCCGCCGCTTCGACGTCCTGCTCGTCGACGCCGATCTGGGCGGGGGCCGGCTGCCCGGTGCGCGGTCGGCGGCGCCGGTGCCGGAGGCCGCCGCGGAGGGGCCCGTCGACGGGATCTCGCTGGTCGGCGGTGTGCGGTCGGCCCAGCCCGGCGTACGGACCGTCGTACTCGCCGAGCGGGACGAGCCGCGGCGAGCCGCCCTCGCGCTCCAGGCCGGGGCCTCGGGGTGGGTCGCCAAGGACTGCTCGCTGTCCCGGCTGCTCACGGTCGTACGGGGCGTGCTGCGCGACGAGACGCATCTCCCGCCCGCCCTGCTCACCGGCGTGCTGCGCGAGCTGACCGCCGCCCGCAAGCACCGCACCGAGAGCGAACGGCTCGTGGAGTCGCTGACCCCGCGCGAGCGCGAGGTGCTCCGCTGCATGGTGGCCGGCCTCGGCCGCAAGGCGGTCGCCGAGCGCCTGTTCCTCTCCCCGCACACGGTCCGCACCCACATGCAGAACGTCCTCGGCAAACTGGGCGTCCACTCCACGCTCGCGGCGGTCGCTCTCGCGCGCCGGGCCGGAGTGGGACCCGCCGACCTATCCGGGGATGTTGTCGAACGGGGCGGTCAGCTGGCGTAGGAGATTGGCGAGTTCGTAGCGTTGGGCGCTGGTGAGTTCGACGAGGATCGCGCGCTCCTGGTCCAGCAGGCCGGCCAGAGCCTGGTCGGCGCGGTCGCGGCCCTCGTCCGTCAGCCGGACCAGTACGCCGCGGCGGTCGCTGGGGTCGGGCAGCCGCTCCACCAGGCCCTTCTTCGCCAGGCGGTCGATACGGTTGGTCATCGTTCCCGAGGTGACCAGGGTCTGCGTGAGCAGCTGTCCCGGGGAGAGCTGGTACGGGGTTCCGGCGCGCCGGAGCGCGGTCAGGACGTCGAACTCCCAGGGCTCCAGCTGGTGCTCGGCGAAGGCCAGCCGACGCGCCCGGTCCAGGTGCCGGGCCAGCCTGCTCACCCGGCTGAGCACCTCGAGCGGTTCCACGTCGAGGTCCGGGCGCTCCCGGCGCCATGCAGCCACCAGCCGATCGACCTCGTCCTCCATGCGATCAGTGTAGTGGTTGTGTCGATGTGAAGTCTCTTGACGTCAAGTGTCTTGACGTCGAGAGAAGTGGGGGGAAGGCTAGGGGCATGACCAAGCCCACCTGGGACCCGGCCCAGTACCTGCGTCACGCCGGCCACCGCGCCCGCCCCTTCACGGACCTTCTCGCTCGCGTCCCCGCGCTGCCCGGCGACCCGCCCCGCATCGCCGACCTCGGCTGCGGCCCCGGCAACGTCACCGCCGTCCTCGCCGACCGCTGGCCCACGGCCCGCATCACGGGGTACGACAACTCGACCGCGATGCTGGACAAGGCCCAGGAGTACGCCGGTCCCACCTCCGGCGGAGGCCGCCTCGACTTCGCCCATGCGGACGCCGCCGACTGGGTGCCCGACGAGTCGTACGACCTGATCGTGTCCAACGCCGCGCTCCAGTGGGTCGAGGGCCACCTCGACGCCTTCGCGCCCTGGCTGGACGGCCTCGCGCCCGGCGGCACCTTCGCCTTCCAGGTCCCCGACAACATCGACGCGCCCCTGCACGCCCTGATGCGCGACCTCGCGGGCAGCCCCCGCTGGAAGGGCCGGCTCGGCCACCTGCTGCGCCGCCCGCACTCGGTGCACAGCCCCGCCGTCTACCTCGACCGTCTCGCGCGCCTCGGCTGCGAGCCGGACGTCTGGCAGACGACGTACTTCCACGTCCTCCAGGGCGAGGACCCCGTCCTCGACTGGGTCAAGGGGACGGGGCTGAGGCCTGTCCTGACCGCCCTGGCCGACGACCCCGAGGCCCGCGACGCGTTCATCGCGGAATACCGGGACCTGCTGCGCCAGGCCTACCCGAGCGCGTCGTACGGCACGGTCCTGCCGTTCCGCCGCCTGTTCGCGGTGGCGGTGAAGGGGGTGTGACGAGTCAGGGGGTGCGGCCCAGGTGGGTGACCAAGATGCGGATCACGTCGTCGTCGATTCGGTACAGCACGCGGTATCTGCCGACTCGAAGGCGCCGAGCCTCCGGCCCGTAGGCTGTGGAGTTGGCGGGACGCGGCGATTCGACCAGTGTGTCGACGGCTTCGTAGACAGCCGCAAGGCCTGATGGGTCGTCCTTGAGGAAGCGGAGGGCCGCATCCGTGGCGCCGGGCTCCCAGACAATGCGGTGGGTCACGGGCGCAACCCCAGCATGCGTCCAACCTCTTCGTGGGGGATGCCCTCTCCAAGGGTGCCCTCGGCCTTGCGCCGCTCGTAGTCGGCCAGCGCCAAGGCGTCTTCGAGGTCCTCTATCACCTGAGGAGATACCAAGAGCGCGGCCACGTGACCGTGGTCGGTGAGCGCGATGGTCTCGCGGCTGTGGGCTGCGCGGCGGACCAGGTCGCCGAGCTGGGAACGGGCAGCGCTGATCGCAATCTCAGTCATGTCGGAATGATGCCACAAGATTAACCTTTTGGGCTCTTGGTTCACCCCTTCGAGTGGTCGATCAGCTCTTCCGGTGCCCTATCAGCCGAGGCTTCTGCTCCAGCCCGTCCAGGCCGTGCCATGCCAGATTCACCAGGTGGGCGGCCACTTCCGCCTTCTTCGGGCGGCGTACGTCCAGCCACCACTGGCCGGTGAGGGCGACCATGCCGACCAGGGCCTGGGCGTACAGGGGGGCCAGCTTGGGGTCGAAGCCGCGGCTCTTGAACTCGCGGCCGAGGATGTCCTCCACCTGCGTGGCGATGTCCGAGATGAGCGAGGCGAAGGAGCCCGTGGACTGCGGGATGGGGGAGTCGCGGACCAGGATGCGGAAGCCGTCCGTGTACTCCTCGATGTAGTCGAGGAGCGCGAAGGCGGCCTGCTCGCACAGTTCGCGGGGGTGACCCGCGGTGAGGCTGCCGGTCACCATGTCCAGCAGGCACCGCATCTCGCGGTCCACCACCACCGCGTACAGCCCCTCCTTGCCGCCGAAGTGCTCGTACACCACCGGCTTGGACACCCCGGCCTTCGCCGCGATCTCCTCCACCGACGTCCCCTCGAAGCCCTTCGCCGCGAAGAGCGTGCGACCGATCTCCAGCAACTGCTGACGGCGCTCGGCGCCGGTCATCCGGGTGCGGCGGGCACGCCGCGGCTTGTCGTTGCTGGGGGTGCTGGAGTCGGTCGCCACGCCGTCAATCATGCCGCCTTCGCCGAGTCCGCCCCCTGCCGGGAGCCTTCTTCCGCGGTGTTGCGGCGGGAATCGATACGCGAGCGTGACGGCCAGCGCACGTCGTACGCCCACCCCAGCCGCTCGAACCAGCGGATGATCCGCGCGGAGGAGTCCAGCTGCCACCGCTCCACACCGTGCCGTGCCGAGGTCGGGTCGGCGTGGTGCAGGTTGTGCCAGGACTCACCGCACGACAGGACCGCCAGCCACCACACGTTCCCCGAACGGTCACGCGACTTGAACGGCCGCTTGCCGACCGCGTGGCAGATCGAGTTGATCGACCACGTCACGTGATGCAGCAGGGCCACCCGCACGAGCGAGCCCCAGAAGAACCCGGTGAACGCGCCCCACCAGGACATGGTCACCAGACCGCCGATCAGCGCGGGCAGCAGCAGCGAGACGACCGTCCACAGCGCGAACTGGCGGGAGACCGCCCGGATCGCCCCGTCCTTGATCAGATCCGGCGCGTACTTCTCCTGCGGCGTCTGCTCCTCGTCGAACATCCATGCGATGTGCGCCCACCACAGGCCCTTCATCAGCGCCGGGACCGTCTCCCCGAACCGCCACGGCGAGTGCGGGTCGCCCTCCGCGTCGGAGAACCGGTGATGCCGGCGGTGGTCCGCCACCCAGCGCACCAGCGGTCCCTCCACCGCCATCGACCCCATGACCGCCAGCGCGATCCGCAGGGGCCGCTTGGCCTTGAAGGAACCGTGCGTGAAGTAGCGGTGGAAACCGATGGTGATGCCGTGGCAGCCCAGGTAGTAGAAGAAGACCAGCAGACCGAGGTCCAGCCAGCTCACCCCCCAGCCCCACGCCAGCGGCACCGCGGCCAGCAGCGCGAGGAACGGCACGATGATGAAGACCAGCAGCGCGATCTGCTCGATCGAACGCTTCTGCTCTCCGCCCAGCGTCGCGGACGCGGGCGTGGTGCCGGTCGCCTCCGGGGCGTCGTCGATCACATCGGATCTCGTGCTCATGGGCGTTCCCTGTGGGGTTTCGAGGGTCGAGACGGATGCCGGGCCGCCGGAACCCCGTCGGGAACTGGAACAACAATTCCCTACGGTCCCGTAACCTACGGCATCGTAAGTATGGCAGTGCGTCCAGCGGCGGCAAGAGCCCGTGAGCCAGCGCGTCCGCACGGACACCTATCCTTGGAATCGGTCGGACAGCGCGGTCCGCTGCGATTTCTTCCCGGATGTCCGGTTCGGTATGCGATGCACTTCGTTCGCGTCGCAGACAGACCGGGTTCCCGCCCAGACGAGTTCAACACTGCAAGGAGCCGCACCTGTGAGCAGTGCCGACGACCCGACGACCCAGACCTCCGAGACCAGCAGCGCACTGCGCGCCGACATCAGGCGACTGGGTGACCTCCTCGGCGAGACCCTCGTGCGGCAGGAGGGCCCCGAGCTGCTCGAACTCGTGGAGAAGGTCCGCGGCCTCACCCGCGAGAACGGCGAGGCCGCCGCCGAACTGCTGCGCGGCACCGAACTGGAGACGGCCGCCAAGCTCGTCCGCGCCTTCTCCACCTACTTCCACCTCGCCAACGTCACCGAGCAGGTCCACCGCGGCCGCGAACTGCGCGCCCGGCGCGCCGCCGAGGGCGGCCTCCTCGCCCGCACGGCCGACCGGCTCAAGGACGCCGACGCCGAGCACCTGCGGCAGGCCGTCGAGCACCTCAACGTGCGCCCGGTGTTCACGGCCCACCCCACCGAGGCCGCCCGCCGGTCCGTCCTCACCAAGCTCCGCCGCATCGCCGAGCTCCTGGAGACGCCGGTCATCGACTCCGACCGCCGCCGCCACGACACCCGCCTCGCCGAGAGCATCGACCTCGTCTGGCAGACCGACGAGCTGCGCGTCGTACGCCCGGAGCCCACCGACGAGGCCCGCAACGCCATCTACTACCTCGACGAACTCCACACCGGCGCCGTCGGCGACGTCCTGGAGGACCTCACCGCCGAGCTGGAGCGCGTCGGCGTCCACCTCCCCGACGACACCCGCCCGCTCACCTTCGGCACCTGGATCGGCGGCGACCGCGACGGCAACCCCAACGTCACCCCCCAGGTCACCTGGGACGTCCTGATCCTCCAGCACGAGCACGGCATCAACGACGCGCTGGAGATGATCGACGAGCTGCGCGGACTGCTCTCCAACTCCATCCGCTACACCGGCGCCACCGAGGAACTCCTGCAGTCCCTCGCCGCCGACCTCGACGTCCTGCCCGAGATCAGCCCCCGCTACAAGCGCCTCAACGCCGAGGAGCCCTACCGCCTCAAGGCCACCTGCATCCGGCAGAAGCTGGAGAACACCAAGCAGCGCCTCGCCAAGGGCACCCCGCACGAGCCGGGCCGCGACTACCTCGGCACCCCCGAACTCCTGCACGACCTGCGCCTCATCCAGACCTCCCTGCGCGAACACCGCGGCGGCCTGCTCGCCGACGGCCGCCTGGGCCGCACTATCCGCACCCTCGCCGCCTTCGGCCTCCAGCTCGCCACCATGGACGTACGCGAGCACGCGGACGCCCACCACCACGCCCTCGGCCAGCTCTTCGACCGGCTCGGCGAGGAGTCCTGGCGCTACACCGACATGCCCCGCGAGTACCGGGCCAAGCTCCTCGCCAAGGAGCTCAGGTCACGCAGGCCGCTGGCTCCCACCCCGGCCCCCGTCGACGCGGCCGGCGAGAAGACCCTCGGCGTGTTCCACACGGTCAAGCGGGCACTGGAGGTGTTCGGACCCGAGGTCATCGAGTCGTACATCATCTCCATGTGCCAGGGCGCCGACGACGTCTTCGCCGCCACCGTCCTCGCCCGCGAGGCCGGCCTGATCGACCTGCACGCCGGCTGGGCCAAGATCGGCATCGTGCCGCTGCTGGAGACCACCGACGAGCTCAAGGCCGCCGACACGATCCTGGAGGACATGCTCTCCGACCCGTCCTACCGGCGCCTGGTCGCGCTGCGCGGGGACGTCCAGGAGGTCATGCTCGGCTACTCCGACTCCTCCAAGTTCGGCGGCATCACCACCAGCCAGTGGGAGATCCACCGCGCCCAGCGCCGGCTGCGCGACGTCGCCCACCGCTACGGCGTACGGCTGCGCCTCTTCCACGGCCGCGGCGGCACCGTCGGCCGCGGCGGCGGCCCCTCCCACGACGCGATCCTCGCCCAGCCCTGGGGCACCCTGGAGGGCGAGATCAAGGTGACCGAGCAGGGCGAGGTCATCTCCGACAAGTACCTCGTCCCCTCGCTCGCCCGCGAGAACCTGGAACTGACCGTAGCCGCCACCCTCCAGGCCTCCGCCCTGCACACGGCCCCCCGCCAGTCCGTCGAGGCCCTCGCCCGCTGGGACGCCGCCATGGACGTCGTGAGCGACGCCGCCCACGACGCGTATCGCAGGCTCGTCGAGGACCCCGACCTCCCGGCGTACTTCTTCGCCTCCACCCCCGTCGACCAGCTCGCCGACCTCCACCTCGGCTCGCGCCCGTCCCGCCGACCCGACTCCGGCGCCGGACTGGACGGCCTGCGCGCCATCCCCTGGGTCTTCGGCTGGACCCAGTCCCGCCAGATCGTCCCCGGCTGGTTCGGCGTCGGCTCCGGCCTCAAGGCCCTGCGCGAGGCCGGCCTCGACAGCGTCCTCGACGAGATGCACGAACAGTGGCACTTCTTCCGCAACTTCATCTCCAACGTCGAGATGACGCTCGCGAAGACCGACCTGCGCATCGCCGGCCACTACGTCGACACGCTCGTCCCCGACGAGCTCAAGCACGTCTTCGATCGCATCCGCGCCGAGCACGAGCTGACCGTCGCCGAGGTGCTCCGCATCACCGGCGAGAAGGAACTCCTCGACGCCCAGCCCGGCTTGAGGCAGACCCTCACCATCCGCGACGCCTACCTGGACCCCATCTCCTACCTCCAGGTCACGCTCCTCAAGCGCCAGCGCGACGCCGCCGCCGCGGGCGAGGAGCCCGACCCGCTGCTGGCCCGGGCGCTGCTGCTGACCGTCAACGGTGTGGCCGCAGGCCTGCGCAACACCGGCTGACCGCCCGCGACATGCATGAGGGTGCCCCCTGCCTCACCACGAGGCAGGGGGCACCCTCATGTCGTACGTCAGTTACCGGCGGCCTTGCGGCGGCGCAGCAGCAGGAAGCCGCCCGCACCGACCATCGCCGCGGCGAGCGTCGACAGCAGCGCCACCGGGGCGCCGTTGCCGGTCTCGGCCAGGTCGCCCGAGCCGCCCTGCGCGGACGGAGCCGCCGAGGCGGACGCGGACGGAGCCGCCGAGGCGGACGCGTCGGCACCGACCGAGGCACCGGCGCCCACGGCCACGCCGCCCGCGCCGACCGAGGCGCTCGCCGACACCGAGACGGACACGTCGCCCGCCTTCGAGCCCTGGCAGTCCGTCCAGAACACCTTGTGCTTCGCGGCGCCGTGCTCGCCGTCGAAGTTCCAGAACAGCTTGTAGTGCCCGTCGGGCAGCGACAGATCCGCCGTACGGGCATGCCCGCCGGCGTCCAGGGCGAGCGAACCGGACTTCACGGTCGCGCCCTTCTCGGCGCCGGTCGGCGCCCAGGCCTCGATGTGCCAGTCGACCTGCTGGGCACCGTCGAAGCCGAAGGCGTCCAGGTAGAACGTGCACACATGGGGTTCGTTGCGGCGGAGGTCCTCGCCGGTCTTCGCATCGTGGATCTTGACGGTGCCGTTGTCACCGGGAGCGGTCGCGTGAGCGGAGGGGGCGACCAGCAGCACGGCCGACAGACCGGCGGACAACGCGCCGGCGCGCAGAAGGGTACGCATGGGGATACAGCCCATCTTCGAGATGAGGAAAAGAGATGTGGGGGGCGGCTCAGCTTGCAGCCCCGACCGGGTGTTGGTCAATTACGAACAGAGAACACACAGTTCTTCCACGAACACGGCCAAGTCCAAGACATCGCAGTCCCGTTCAAAGCGCCACGAACGCCGCCGTCAGCAGCGCCGCCCCCAACCCCGCCAGCACCCACCCCGCCCGCGTCATCCGCAGCCCGCCCGCGACCACGACCGACGCCAGCAGCAACGCCCCGCCCAACGGCACCCACGCGTACAGCACACCCGCCGGACCGGAACGCACCACCTCGTCCCCGCCCGGCTTCACGACCACGGTGTACGTCCGCCCCTTACGCACCGCCACCGTCCGCGCGATGACGACACGCCGGCGCTCCCGCGCCCCCGCCGACAACGGCGTGAACGGCCCCGTGCACTCCCGGGCCCCGCAGCGCGTCACCCGGATCGTGCCGCTCTCCCGCCCCTTCGTCAGCATCACGTGCTGCGCGGATCCCCACGACCCCCACACCCCCGCGATCAGGATCAGCACGGCGACCGCACCCATCGCCAGCAGCCGGCCCCACCGCAGCGCGGTGACCGAGGCCCGGCGGGAGGAACTGGCGGAGGCAGGCATGGCCGGGATCATTGGCCATGGCCCGGCGATCGGTCAACCCCCGCCCGGCGCCCGAGACCTCAGGAGTTGTACGACCCCTGCGCCCGCTCCAGCCCCTCGATCACCAGACACTCCACCGCGTCCGCCGCCCGGTCCACCAGGTAGTCCAGCTCCTTGCGCTCCGCCGACGAGAAGTCCTTCAGCACGAAGTCGGCCACCTGCATCCGCCCCGGCGGCCGCCCGATCCCGAACCGCACCCGGTGATAGTCCGAACCCATCGCCTTCGTCATCGACTTGAGCCCGTTGTGCCCGTTGTCACCGCCGCCCAGCTTCAGCCGCAGCGCCCCGAAGTCGATGTCCAGCTCGTCATGCACCGCGACGATGTTCTCCACCGGCACCTTGTAGAAGTCCCGCAGCGCGTTCACCGGCCCGCCCGACAGGTTCATGTACGACATCGGCTTGGCCAGGATCACCCGCCGGTTCCCCGGCCCCGGCGGCCCGATGCGCCCCTCCACGACCTGGGCCTGCGCCTTGCCGGCCCGCTTGAACTTCCCCCCGACCCGCTCGGCCAGCAGATCGGCCACCATGAACCCCACGTTGTGCCGGTTCATCGCGTAGTCGGGCCCGGGATTGCCCAGACCGACGACCAGCCACGGGGCGGCTGAGGGAGTGCTCACGTTCATGTCTCCTTGATACGCGCTGACACGGGGACGCGCACGAACAGGTCCTCGGCACGCGCCCCGCACCCGCGAGAACGCGTCCCTGACACACGCCAGCCGCTGCCCCGAAGGACAGCGGCTGACGCGACGACGATCGCGAGGATCAGGCCTCGGCGGCCTCTTCGCCCTCGGCCTCGGCCTCGGGGGCCTCCTCGGCCTGCGCGGCCAGGACCTGCAGGACGACCGTGTCGCCCTCGACGGCCAGCGAGATGCCGGACGGCAGGGTGATGTCCTTGGCGAGGATGGAGGCACCGGCCTCCAGGCCCTCGACGGAGACCGTCACGGACTCGGGGATGTGCGTGGCCTCGGCCTCGACCGGCAGCGCGTTCAGCACGTGCTCGAGCAGGTTGCCACCCGGGGCCAGCTCGCCCTCGGCGTGGACCGGGATCTCGACCGTGACCTTCTCGCCGCGCTTGACCAGCTGCAGGTCGACGTGCTCCAGGAAGCCCTTCAGCGGGTCACGCTGGACGGCCTTCGGGATGGCCAGCTCGTTGGTCTTGCCGTCGATGTCCAGGGAGATCAGGACGTTCGGCGTACGCAGCGCCAGCAGCAGCTCGTGGCCCGGAAGGGTCAGGTGCAGCGGATCGGAGCCGTGGCCGTAGAGAACACCGGGGACCTTGCTGTCACGGCGGATGCGACGGGCGGCACCCTTGCCGAACTCGGTGCGCGTCTCGGCGGCGAGCTTCACCTCGGACATGATGATCACTCCTCGTAGAGGTAGATACGGACGGGGTCACCCGGCCACGAACGGCCTGCTACGAAGAGCGCGTCGATAACGGACCACCACACCCGTTCCGGAGAACGAGCACGGCCTCCCTCGCCGAGCAACTCACGCAGTCTACTCGGAGGGGGAGGCCGTACCCAAAAGGATCTTCAGGCGGTCGCTCGACGCCTACTGCTCGTCGAACAGGCTGGTGACCGAGCCGTCCTCGAACACCTCGCGCACCGCGCTCGCGATCGTCGGCGCGATCGACAGGACGGTCAGCTTGTCCAGGTCACGGCCCAGCTCGCCCGGCGTCGGCAGCGTGTTGGTGAACACGAACTCGCTCACCCGCGAGTTCTTCAGCCGGTCGGCAGCCGGACCCGACAGCACACCGTGCGTCGCCGTCACGATGACGTCCTCGGCGCCGTGCGCGAACAGCGCGTCCGCCGCCGCGCAGATCGTGCCACCCGTGTCGATCATGTCGTCGACCAGGACGCACACGCGGCCCTCGACCTCACCCACGACCTCGTGGACCGTCACCTGGTTCGCGACGTCCTTGTCGCGGCGCTTGTGCACGATCGCCAGCGGCGCACCGAGCCGGTCGCACCAGCGGTCCGCCACCCGCACCCGGCCGGCGTCCGGAGAGACGACGGTCAGCTTCGCGCGGTCCACCTTGGCACCCACGTAGTCCGCCAGCAGCGGCAGCGCGAACAGGTGGTCCACCGGACCGTCGAAGAAGCCCTGGATCTGGTCGGTGTGCAGATCCACGGTCAGGATCCGGTCCGCACCCGCGGTCTTCATCAGGTCCGCGATCAGACGCGCCGAGATCGGTTCACGCCCACGGTGCTTCTTGTCCTGCCGCGCGTAACCGTAGAACGGCACGATCACCGTGATGGAGCGGGCCGACGCGCGCTTCAGCGCGTCGATCATGATGAGCTGCTCCATGATCCACTTGTTGATCGGAGCCGTGTGGCTCTGGATCAGAAAGCAGTCCGCGCCGCGAGCCGACTCCTGGTAGCGGACGTAGATCTCACCGTTGGCGAAGTCGAAGGCCTTCGTCGGGACGACCCCGACACCCAGCTGCTGGGCGACCTCCTCGGCAAGCTCGGGGTGGGCGCGGCCGGAGAAGAACATCATCTTCTTCTCGCCGGTCGTCTTGATCCCGGTCACAGCACAGTCTCCTCAGAGGTGTCACAGCCGAGTGTCGAGCGACCTCTCGGCTGGGTGTGAGAGGCCGTCTCAGCTGGTGGTGGGGGTGCGGGTGGGCACTTATCACGGTACGCCGTGTTTGACGCACCTGTTTCCGGTCAGTCGTCGCTCGAACCCGGCCGGGACACCGCCTCCGCCGCCTTCGCGGCCGCGCTCCCCGGACGCTTGCGTGCCACCCAACCCTCGATATTCCGCTGCTGACCGCGGGCCACGGCCAGCGAACCGGGCGGCACATCCTTCGTGATCACGGACCCCGCGGCGGTGTACGCGCCGTCCCCGATGGTGACAGGCGCCACAAACATGTTGTCCGAACCGGTCTTGCAGTGCGACCCGACGGTGGTGTGGTGCTTGCTCTCACCGTCGTAGTTCACGAACACGCTCGCGGCACCGATGTTCGTGTGGTCGCCGATCGTCGCGTCACCCACGTAACTCAGGTGCGGGACCTTCGTCCCCTCGCCGATCGCCGCGTTCTTCGTCTCGACGTACGTGCCGATCTTCGCCTTCGGGCCGAGACGCGTACCGGGGCGCAGATACGCGAACGGTCCCACGGACGCCTGCGCGCCGATCCGCGCGTTGTCCGACACCGTGTTGTCCACGCGGGCCTGAGCGCCGACCCGGGTGTCGTTCAGGCGGGTGTTCGGGCCGACCTCGGCACCCTCGCCGATGTGCGTCGCACCCGTCAGCTGCGTCCCCGGGTGCACGACGGCGTCCTGCTCGAACGTCACCGTCACGTCCACCCACGTGGTCGCCGGATCCACGATCGTCACGCCGGCGAGCATCGCCCGCTCCAGCAGGCGGTCGTTGAGGATCCGGCGCGCCTCCGCGAGCTGAACGCGGTTGTTGATCCCGGCGATCTCACGGTGGTCGGCCGCGACGGAGGCCCCCACCCGGTGCCCGGCCTCGCGGAGAATCCCGAGGACGTCGGTCAGGTACTCCTCGCCCTGGCTGTTGTCGGTGCGCAGCTTGCCGATCGCGTCGGCCAGCAGCTGCCCGTCGAAGGCGAAGACACCGGAGTTGATCTCGCGGATCGCGCGCTGGGTCTCGGTGGCGTCCTTGTGCTCCACGATCGTCGTCACGGCGCCGGTCGCCTCGTCCCGGACGATACGGCCGTAACCGGTCGCGTCCGGGACCTCGGCGGTGAGCACGGTGACGGCGTTGCCGTCGGCCTGGTGCGTGGCGGCGAGGTCCTTGAGCGTTTCGGCGCTCAGCAGCGGGGTGTCACCGCACACGACGACGACCGTCCCGTCGACGGCACCGCCCAGCTCCTCCAGGGCCATCCGCACGGCGTGCCCCGTGCCGTTCTGCCGGTCCTGCACGGCCGTGCGTACCCGCGGGTCGATCGCGTGCAGGTGACCGCTCACCTGCTCACGGGCGTGCCCCACGACGACGACGAGGTTCTCGGGCTCCAACTCCCGGGAAGCGGCCAGCACATGACCCACGAGACTGCGACCGCAGATCTCGTGCAGAACCTTGGGTGTGGCCGACTTCATACGGGTGCCCTCACCCGCTGCGAGAACGACGACGGCGGCCGGGCGAATGGCGCTCACAAGGTTGCCCTTCGGCTTTGGACGGCAGGGGTGACATCCGCAGGATACCGGGGGGTTTTGTGGGGGACATGAGTGTGGGTCCTGACCCATCTAGGTCAGGACCCGAACCAGTTGCTCCCGGGGGAGGACTCGAACCCCCATGATCAGAACCAAAATCTGACGTCTTGCCCTTAGACGACCCGGGATTACCGCTATGTCCGATTTCGAAGATCGGATGCAGTTGCAGCACCTACTATGCCGTACCACCAGCCTTCGATGCGACGGTACAACTCGGCACCTTTCAGGACTTTGATCACGAGACAGCCCCGGAGCGCGGTGTGGGCAAGTCCGCGAAACTCACCGGAAAGGCGCCCCTCGTCGCCCGTACGCTGGACGCATGACCACGACGGGGGAAGAGGACGCCGCGGCCGGGACCGGGCTGTGGTGGTGGGCTCGATGGCGTAGTGCGGTGCTGGACGGGGTGCTGGCGCTGGCGTCCGCGGCCGAGTGCGGGGCGGAGGGCGTTCCCTTTGCACGGGACGCGGGGGTCCCGGTGTCGGTGGGGGTCGTCTTCGGGGTGCTCGCCGGGTCCATGCTGCTGATGCGGCGGAAGTGGCCCATCGCGGTCGTGCTCGTGTCGATCGCGATCACTCCCGCACAGATGGGCTTCCTGCTGAGCATCGTCGGGCTGTACACGCTCGCCGCCGCCGAGCTGCCGCGCCGGATCATCGTGGCGCTGGCGGGGATGTCGTTCGTCGGGACGATGATCGTGACGTTCGTACGCCTGCATCAGGACATGGCGCGCGGGGAGCTGACGCTGGGCAACTGGTTCGTCCCGTTCGCGTCGATCGCCACCTCGCTCGGGCTGACGGCCCCGCCGCTGCTGCTCGGGTTGTACGTGGGTGCCCGGCGCCGGCTGATGGAGAGCCTGCGGGAGCGGGCGGACAGTCTGGAGCGGGAGCTGCAGCTGCTGGCCGAGCGGGCGGAGGAGCGGGCTCAGTGGGCGCGTGGCGAGGAGCGGACGCGGATCGCGCGCGAGATGCACGACGTCGTCGCGCACCGGGTGAGTCTGATGGTCGTGCATGCCGCCGCCTTGCAGGCGGTCGCGCGGAAGGATCCCGAGAAGGCCGTGAAGAACGCGGCGCTGGTCGGTGACATGGGCCGGCAGGCGCTGACCGAGCTGCGGGAGATGCTGGGCGTGCTGCGGGCCGGGGACGGTGTGGAGCGGCGTGAGACGGACGTGCCGCTGGCCGCCGTCGGGGCCGCGGCCGCCGCGGCGGCGTCGCGGGCCGCGGTGGAGGACGCTTCCGGTGAGGGGCCGTGCCTGTCGGAGCTGGACGAGCTGGTGGGCCAGTCCGCCGCCGCGGGCATGGTGGTCGACCTGTCGGTGGAGGGCAGGGCGCGGGCGTACGCGGCGGAGGTCGAGCAGACGGCGTACCGCGTGGTGCAGGAGGCGTTGACGAACGTGCACAAGCACGCGGGCGGGGCGAAGACGTACGTACGGCTGGCGCACCGGGTGTCGGAGATCGCGATGCAGGTGGAGAACGAGCCGCCGCCGGAGGCGGCCGCGGTGCCGGCCGCGCGGCTGCCGTCCGGTGGCAATGGCCTGCTGGGGATGCGGGAGCGGGTCCTGGCGCTGGGCGGCGTCTTCGTGTCGGGGCCGACGGACGCGGGCGGGTTCCGGGTCTCGGCGGTCATTCCGGCGGCGTAGGCGCGCGGGGTGCGTCAGTCCGTGGTGAGGCGTACGGGCTGGGTTCCGGTGATGAGGGCGTCGAGGGCGTGGTCGATGTCGGGGCCGAGGTACCAGTCGCCGGTGTGGTCGAGGGTGTAGACGCGGCCCTGGTTGTCGATGGCGAGCAGGGAGCGGGTGTCGGTCTCCTCGCCGAGGGGGCAGACCTCGGTGTCCAGGGCGCGGCCGAGGTCGCCGAGGGTGCGGGCGAGGTGGAGGCCGTGCAGGGGGTCGAGGTGGAGGGCGGCCGGGGCGATCTGGCGCCCGTTGCCCCGGGGGGTGATGTGCAGGCCGCCGAACTCGGCCCAGGCCTCGACGGCCGCGGGGAAGACGGCGTGCCGGTGACCGGCGGGCGAGGTGTGCTCGCGCAGGGTGTCGGCCCAGACCTCGGCCTGCTTTATGTCCCAGCGCCCGGGGTGCCAGCCGGCGGCGCGCAGCGCGGTGTCGACGGGCGCGGGGAAGCGGGTGGTTGAGGTGCGGTCGGCTGCTTGCATCTGCCCTTTGTTCGTCTCTTCGGCTTCCGCCGGGTGCGGTGGGGGAGGGGAGGTCGGTCGGTCAGGTGGTGGTCGCCGGGTCGACGATGTGGATGCCGAAGTGGGCGCTGAGGGCGGTGCAGGCGCGGCAGGGGGTGGCGAAGCTGCCGTGGAGGGGGTCGCCGTCCTCGCGTATGCGGCGGGCGGTGAGTTTGGCGTGCTTGAGGGCCTTGCGGGCTTCGCTGTTGGTCATGGGTTTGCGGGCGGCGCGTTTGCTGCGGGTGGCGTCGGCGGCGGTGAGGTGGCGGGAGATGAGGATGGTCTCCGCGCAGCGGCCGGTGAACCGGTCGCGCTGGCCGCTGGTGAGGGTGTCGAGGAAGTCCTTGACGAGGGGGTGGAGGGTGGGTGGCCGGTCGCCGCGGGCGGCGGTGCCGGTGAGGGTGGCGCCGCGTACGGAGAGGGCGGCGGCGATGGTGGGCAGGATGCCGTCGCGCCGGTTCAGCAGGGTGGGGACGGCGGGTCTCTCGGCGTGACTCCAGCCGATGCGGGGGTCGCCGGAGGTGCCGGTGTGCGGGCCGGTTTGCGTCGCGTTCATGATCATCATCCCCTCCCGAGCATCCCCTCGGAGGACACAGAGTGCCAAATGCCGTGGCTGGTCCGGAAGCTGGGTCGGGGTGACACGCCCAGGCCGGGCAGCCTGTCACGCTGGGGTGACGCCGGATCACGGGGGTGCGGGGGTGCGGGTGAGGGAGTCGGGGCCCGGGGTGACGGACGTGAACGCCCGCTGCTCGCACGGGCGGTGTGCGGGGCCGGTCGCGGGACGGAGGGTGGCTGGTCGGAGGCCCGGTGACCGGTGTGGGCGTACCGCATAGGCTGTCGGCACCGCGACGGGCGCGGTCGGCGTGTCGCAGACGGGCGCGGGCGGGGCCCGGACGGGGCAGTGACAGTCGGATACGGGCCGGGTCGCGCCGGGGCTCGGCGCGGGCGCGGCCCGTCCAGAGTGCCGCAGGGGGCAACCGCCATGACGACAGGTCGGCTCGGGCAGCAAGCCGTGCCGCCGAACGCGGCCTACGCCGGGCAGGTCGTGCATTTCCCGGATCCGGTCCGGGCGGCACGCCACCCGAGAGGGGTGCGGGTCGACGGGCGTGGGTACCCCGACTTCTCGCCGTACGCGCGCGCGGCGGCGGAGGTCGCCGATCCGCCGGAGGGCTTCGGCGTCGACGAGTTGCGGTTGACGGACTACGTGTCGGCGAACGCCGCGCTGTCGGCGTCCGGGCACGCGTTGTGGGACACGGTGGGGAGGGCGGCGACGCCGCACGGCTGGACGTGGCACCACGTGGTGGGGACGCGGCGGCTGGAGCTGGTGCCGGTCGAGGTGAAGGCGCTGCTGCGGCATCACGGGGGTGTGGCGACCGCGCGGGTCGACCAGGGCAAGCGCGGTACCCGGCCGTTGCAGGAGACGCGTCCGGCGCACTTCGGGCTGCCCAAGTCGGGGGTGGCGGTGACCGAGCAGCAGGTGCAGGGAGCCGAGGAGGACCTGGGGTACCGGCTGCCGGGCGCCTACCGCTCGTTCCTGAAAGCGGCGGGCGGCTGCGCGCCCGTGGGCACGGCGCTCGACGCGGAGCTGGGGCTGCTGCTGGACCAGCCGTTCTTCACGGTGCGGGACGAGGCGGCGGTCAACGATCTGGTGTACGTGAACAAGTGCCTGCGTGACCACCTGACGAAGGACTACCTCGCGGTGTCGTTCGTGCAGGGTGGTCTGCTCGCGGTGAAGGTGCGCGGGGAGCGGGCCGGTTCGGTGTGGTTCTGCCTGTACGACGACGCGCGTGACGTGGATCCGGCGTGGTCGCCCGCGGAGCGGGTGGAGCGGCTGCTGCTGCCGTGCGGTGAGGACTTCGACGCGTTCCTGTCGCGGCTCGCGGGCAGTCCGCCGGAGCTGGAGACGGTGTCGGACCTGATGGTGGACGGCGGTTTCGCGCGTGCGGTGCCGGTGTCTTCGGCGGTGGCGCCGGTGCCGGCTCCGTCGGCGGGGGAGTGAGGTTTTTCGATGGTGACGTTCGCGCAGGCGCAGGAGCGCGCGGAGGAGTGGATCAACGGGGACGTGCCCGCGTTCCAGCACCGCGAGGTGCGGGTACGGGAGTTCGGGCTCGGCTTCGTGGTGTGGGGCGAGGACCGTGCGGAGGGCCCGCGTTCGGACACGGGCGCGCAGCGGCTCGTCATCGCGCGGGACAGCGGTGAGGCCACGTTGTGGCCCGGGCTGCCGGTGGGCGAGGTGATCCGTTGGTACGAGGAGGAGTACGGCCGTGAGGACGCGGCCGAGGACGCCGTACCGGGGCCGGCGCCGGCCGCGCGGGTGGACCTGAACCAGACGTCGTTCCTGCTGACTCCTCCGGAGTGGCTGCAGGAGGCCGCGGACAAGCTGGGCATCCCGGATCAGCGGCCACCGGGAGCCGGTGAGGCGCCTGCGGCGCCGGACGCGCCGGGCGTCCCTGCGGGGGCGACCCCGTGGGCCGGGACGGACACCAACGCCGATGCGGGCGAGGACCGTTCGGTGCCGCTGCCCGACATGGTGCCCGCACCGCCGGCCGCCCCGACCTCCCCGGCCGCCGACACGACACCCCCGCTGCCGCCACCGGTCCCGGGCGGCGCGCGGTACGGCTACCCGCAGGGCCCGGTGTCCCCGAGCACACCGTTGGCATCGCGGGGGAGTGCTCCGGAATCTCCGCCGGTTCCGGGTGGGACGCAGGGGAGCACGCCTCCGTCTGTGCCGCCTGTTCCGGGGGCACCATCTGTGCCGCTCGCGCCGCCTGGGTCGGGTGCGCCGCAGGTGAGCACGCCCGCGGCGGGGACGTCTTCTGCGCCGCTCGCGCCGCCTGGTCCGGGTGCGCCGCAGGGAAGTACCCAGCCGCCTCCGCCGGTTCCGGGCGTCCCGCCGGGGACCCCGCCGCCCCCTCCGGGTGCGCCTCCCGCCCCGCCGCTTGGAAGCGTCCCGCCGCCTCCGCCCGCCCCGGGCGCGCCGGCGTTCGGGTACCCGCAGGGGCCGGGAGTTCCGGCTGCTCCGGGTACGCCGCTCACGGGAGTTCCGGCGTACGGCTACCCGCAACCGCCGCGCGCGGCGGGCGGTGCGGCTGACGCGCCGCCGCCCCCGCCGGTGGCTCCGGGGAGCATGCCTCCGCCGGCCGGCCCGGACGCGAGCGCGTCCGTCCCGTCCGCCGATCCCTCCGCCATCCCGCAGGCCCCCGGCACCCCGGGTGCGCCCGGCATGTCTGCCGCCTCGGCCACCATCCCGCCGCCTCCTGGGACGCGGGGCGCCCCCGGTCTGCCTCCGGCCGCGCACGACGCCGTACACAAGGCGGACGCCGTACCGCCCCCGCCTCCGGCGGCCGGTCCCGGCACCCCGCCCCCGCCGCCCGCTCCTCCGGGCGTCCCCGGCGCACCCGGTATGCCTCCAGCCGCACCCGGCACCCCGCCTCCGCCGCCTCCCGCTCCCCAGGCGGGGGCGCCCGGAGCGATGCCGCCGCTCAACCAGCCGGCGCCTGGTTCGCCCCCGCCTCCACCGCCCGCGCCTGGGCAGGCGGTCCCGGGGATGTCGGCGCCGGGGCAACCGGCTTCCGGTCAGCAGACACCTGCGCCCGTCGCCGGTCAGGCGGTTCCGGGCATGCCGGCGCCTGGGCAACCGGCCCCCGGTCAGCCGCCCATCGCCGGTCAGGCGGTCCCGGGGATGCCCGCACCTGGGCAACCGGCTTCCGGTCAGCAGACACCTGCGCCCGTCGCCGGTCAGGCGGTTCCGGGGATGCCGGCGCCCGGCCAACCGGCCCCAGGGCAGGCGGCCCCCACCCCCGTCCCCGGTCAGGCGGTCCCCGGCATGCCCGCGCCCGGCCAACCAGCCGCCCCCGCTCAGCCGCCCGCCCCAGAGCACCCCGCACCCGGCCAACCGGCCCCCGCTCACCCCGCTTTCGCCCCGCCGCCCCCTGGTCAGCCGCCCGCCCCCACCCCGCCGCCCCCCTCCTACGGCTACCCCCAGTCGCCGGCGCAGCCGACTGTTGGGCCCGGGTATCAGGCTGTGTTGCGGTACCGGGCGCAGGACGGGTCCGAGCAGCAGTTGATCCGGCGTTCGGCGCTGGGGATGCCGCACCCGGAGTGGCAGATCTTCCACGAGCTGCGGGCCATGAACGTGCCCCCGGACAAGGTGCTGGAGCTGCACACCGAGCTGGAGTCGTGCGAGCTGCCGGGGGCGTACTGCGCGCGGATGATCCGGGAGCAGTGGCCGCAGGCGCGGATCACGAGCATCGCGCCGTACGGCACGGATCACGCGAGCCGTCAGCAGGGCATGCGGCAACTGCTGGCTCATCAGGGTGAGTTGCACCAGGTGGCGGACGGTCCCGCGCGGCCGGCCCCGGTGCGGGCGCCGTTGCCGCCGGTGCAGTCGGCCTCGCCGCTGCCGCCGGAGGGGATCGCGCACGAGCTGGCGGCGGCGTTCGGGCCGGGTGTGTTCCGGTTCGAGCAGGCCGCGGTGTCGCGCGAGGGCGTGCCGCCGGTCGTGGCGCACACGCTGGTCGCGGCCGGGCTGCCGCTGGACATGGGTCCGTTCTTCTGGGCACAGGCCCAGCCGGGCCGTCCGGTGCCGACGCTGGCGGAGCTGGCGCAGGAGCGCGGGGTGCAGCCCGCCTCGGACGCGGGCTCGTACCTCGTGGTGGGCAGCGACTTCGGCAAGGCGATCTGTGTTCAGTACGGCACGGCGAACATCGTGGCGGTGCCCGTGGAGGCGGGGCCGGGCGGTGCGCCCGTGCCGCCGCAGTTCGTGAACGCCGGGCTGCCGGAGTTCGCGCGCTGTCTGGCGCTGCTCGGGCGGATGTGGCGGCTGCGGTACGGGCTGAACCAGGAGCAGGCGGGGCGCTGGACCGTCGACTTCCAGGCGCAGTTGGCCTCGCTCGACCCGTCGGCGCTGGCGTCGCCGGAGAGTTGGTGGTCGGTGGTGCTGGAGCAGCTGTGGGACGGGCTGCTGTAGCCCTGCCGGTGTGAGCCGTGTGACGGAGGGGCCGGGCCCGGTCGGGTGACGACCGGGCCCGGCCCCTCCGTATGCCCGCCGTACCGTTTCTTCGCCTGTTGCCCCCAGCCCTGTGCACGGCTTTGACCGTGACGTGCGTGCGGAGTGTCGCGTTATGAACACTTACGCCCGATCCCTCATGATATGCGCGAAATCATGGTGTCGTGTGTGTCCGGTGGAGAGAGGTTCCCAGGGTGAACAGCGCATCGATGTCCCCGTACGGCTTCGTGGTGGTCCGTGGCCGCGGCTACCGCCCGGGGCAGGCCGACGCGTTCACGACGGCCCTCTCCGAGGAGCGGGACGCCGCCTGGGAGCGGGCCGCCCGGCTGACCGTGCTCGCCAAGGACATGGCGGCACAGGCCGCGCGGCTGCGCGAGACCGTCGCACGGCTCCCGCCGCAGACGTACGACACGCTCGGGGAGCGCGCACGCCGCCTCTTCCAGCTCGGGGTGGAAGAGGCGGCGGCCGTACGGGACTTGGCGCGACGTGAGGCGCACGAGCTCGTCGAGCGGGCGGAGGAGGACGCGCGCGAGGTGCGCCGGGCCGCGCGGGAACAGGCGGACGCCCTGCGGGCTGAGAGCGAGGAGCGCGCCCGTCAGCTGCTGCTCGCGGCCCGCGCCGAGTCGGACGACGTACGCGTCGGCGCGCGCCGCGAGGTGAAGGAGCTGCGCGCCGAGGCCCTGGCCGCGCTGCGCGAGGTCCGGCAGCGGACCGAGGCGATGCTCGCCGAGCTGGACAGGGAGCAGGCCGCACGCCGGGCCGGGCTGGAGTGGGAGGAGGCCGAGCGGTCGGCCGCCCTGGACGCGCGAAGTGCCGAGCGTGAGGCCCGCGCGGAGGTCGCGCTGGCCGAGGCGGAGCGGGCGCTGGAGCAGGCGCGGGAGTGGGCGCGAGGGCGCGAGGAGGAGGCGCGCGAGCGGGCCGCCGCGATGCTCACCGAGGCGCGTGCGCGCGAGGAGCGGATCGGGCGCGACACCGAGCACGTGCTGCGCCGGCACGGGCAGACCTGGGATGACGTACAGACCCAGATGGACGTCGTACGGGACCGGCTGCTGGCGCTGACAGGGCAGGCCGCGCCCCTGGACTAGGCGCCCCCGGTCCGTGGCGCGGCTTCAACTCCCGTTGCGCTCCGCCCCCGCCAGGATCCAGCCCTCCACCGCCTCGTACTGACGGCGCTGTTCCTCCGCCTTCCTGCGGCCGGAGACCAGCGTGCCCAGCCAGCCGAGGGCGAAGCCGGCCGGGATCGAGACGATGCCGGTGGTCGTGAACGGGAACCAGTTGAAGTCGGCCTCGGGGAACGCCGAGACGGGCGAGCCGGAGACCAGGTTGGTGCCCGGCAGCAGGACGAGGACCGCGAGCGTGCCGCCGATCAGGGTCCACAGCATGCCGGTACGGGTGTAGCGGCGCCAGAAGAGGCCGTAGACCAGGGCGGGGGCCAGGGCCGAGGCGCCGATGCAGAAGGAGGCGGTCACCAGGGGCTGGAGGCTGCGGTGCTGGACCAGGGTGGCCAGGAAGATCGCCGTGGCGCCCACGGCCAGCGCCGAGAGGCGGGCCAGGGTCATCTCGCGGCGGGCCGGCATCTCCTGCACCCGGGACGCGAACACGTCGTGGGCCAGGGAGTTGGCGCAGGCGAGGATCATTCCGGCGACGGAGGCCAGCAGGGTCAGGAAGATGGCCGTGGTGACCGTGGTGAACAGCAGGGTCTCGGCCGTCGACACGTCCGGGCCGAACGCCGCCCGGGAGCCGAGCAGGTAGGCCGTGTTGCCCTGCGGATCGGCCTGGGCGACGGCCGCACGGCCGACCAGGGCCGTGGCCCCGATGCCGACGACCGTGATGACCAGGACGAACAGCACCACGATCGACACCGCCCAGGACATGGAGCGGCGTATCTGGCGGGCGCTGGAGGCGGTGTACATGCGCATGGTGATGTGCGGCAGGCAGGCGCCGCCGAGGACGACCGTCAGCTCGGACGCGATCATGTCCAGCCGGGGCGCGGCGCCGCCCGCGAACTGAAGGCCCGAGTGCAGGAACGCCGGACCGAGCCCGCTGTGCCGCTCGGCGGCGTGGAACAGCGCGCCGGGGTCGAAGTCGAAGCGGCGCAGGATCAGTACGGAGACCAGCGCGCCCGAGCCGAGCAGGATCACGATCTTCAGGATCTGGATCAGGGCGGTGCCCTTCATGCCGCCGATCGCTGCGTAGCTGATCATGAGCGCGCCCACGCCGACCACACAGCCCGTCCGCAGCGAGGCGTTGGAGAAGCCCAGGACGAAGGCGATGAGCTGCCCGGTGCCGGCCAGCTGCACCACCATGATCGGCAGCAGCGCGGCCAGGGTCACCAGACAGGCCGCGATACGGACGCTGCGGCCCGGTAGCCGGCGGGCCAGGACGTCACCCATGGTGAACCGCCCCGCGTTGCGCAGGGGTTCGGCCAGCAGGAACATCAGCAGCATCAGCGACAGCGCGGTGCTGAGGGCGAGCACGATGCCGTCGTAGCCGCACAGGGCGATCACGCCGCTCGTCGCGAGCACGGTCGCCGCGGAGATGTAGTCCCCGGCGATCGCCAGCCCGTTGCGCAGCGGGGACAGGGAGCCGTAGCCGGTGTAGAACTCGTCCAGGTCGTCGCGGTCGGGGCCGGTCATCACGCACAGCAGGAGCGTGACCGTGGCGACGGCCGAGAAGCCGACCAGGGCCATCGCCTGGGCCGAGTCGCTGAAACCGGTCAGCGTGCCCGCCGGATCGTTCATCGCCCCGCCCCTCGCTTGGCGTCCAGCTCCGCCTGCTTGCGAATGCGGTCCGCGAGCGGGTCGACCCGGCGGCGCGCGGTGTGCTCGTAGAGCGCGATCGCCAGCCAGGTGACCGGGAGTTGGACGAGCGCGAGCAGCAGTCCGGCGGGGATGCCGTCGGCGACCGGGCGGGTCATGAAGCGGGGGGCGTACGCCGACAGCACGAGGAACAGCGTGAAGTAGCCGAGAGCGGTCAGGGTGGCGGTGCGCCGCTGCCAGCGGTAGGCGCTGCGCAGGATCCGCAGGTCGCTGTGGCGCCCGAGGGGCTCACGGGCGGACGGCTGCCGGGCCGGGACGGGCTGCGGGGGCAGCGGCTGCCAGGGGTAGGTCAGGTGCGGCGGTACGTGCGGGGGCGGATCGTGGGACATCCCGGTGCTCCTTGCGCGGCTCGGGTCCGTGGCGGCGGACCGCAGGAGTGAGGGAGCGGTGCCCGCACGTTACTCGCGGGCACCCCCACGGCGCGGGCTTTTCCCCAAACTGGCTGGTCGGTTTGTGCCCGTCGCGCCACCGGCTCCGGGCGTCATGCACCTGTCCCTGAGCATCGCGCGCCAACCCCGAGACGGAGCTCGCCCGGAGGCGGACTTCCCCTGGAGGGAGCGTCGTACCGCGGATCGGGGTCCGGCCCGTCCCCCCCGGAGGACGAGCCGGACCCCGGGGCGTCCATAGCGTGGCTTCACGCCGCCGGGGGCACCGGGCCCCTCGCCGTGTCAGGCGCGCAGCACCCGGACGTCGTACTTCGGGATCCAGGTGTCGCGGGTGATGATCGTGAGGTCTTCGAGCTGGGCCTGGGCGACGAGTATGCGGTCGAAGGGGTCGCGGTGGTGGTGTGGCAGCCGGCCGACGCCGACGCCGTGTTGCGGCGTGACGGGCAGAGGCCTCAGCTGGCAGTCCCGGGCGCGCTCGGGAAGATCGGCGGGCCCGTCCAGTTTGCCCAGAGCCTGCTTGACGGCGAGCTCCCAGGGAGTGACGGCACTGACATACGCCTGCGGTTCAGTGTCCAGCAGATCCTTGATCTCGGGGGGGAGCTCGGGAGAGTCGAGCAGCCACCAGACCACGATGTGAGTGTCTGCGAGGAGCTTCATGAGCGGTCCTGCGGCAGCAGCCCGAACGCCCCGGCAAAGCCCTCGTCGTCGGAGATGTCGTCGAAGTCGTCGTGGAAGACCACCGGCTCTTTGAGGGAGCCGCGGGCGGTCCGGTGTACGGCGGCCCGCAACGGCACCACCTTCGCCACCGGCTCCCCCGCCCGGCTGATGATGACCTCTTCCCCCGTCTCCACGAGCTGCAGTATCCGGGAGAAGTGGGTCTTGGCCTCGTGGACGTTGTACTGCCGCTGGGAGTGCTGCGTGCTCATGGAGGTCTCCCGGCTGAGCGGAGTTGAGTGGACCAGGGGCCGGACTAGGCCCGCCTCCACGGTAGCCGCCGTCCCCCTCCCGGGCCAACGCGTTCACTCCACCGGGTGACGCTCTCCCCGGCGACGTACCCTGGAACCCCCGGCCCGCCACGCGTGTCGGGCGGTTCGCGTTGCCCACCCCGGACGGGAAGCCCCTCATGAGCCTGCACGGTCTGCTCGACGCCGTCGTCAAGGACGCCGCTCTCGCGGAAGCGATCACGGCGGCCACGGACGGCAACCGCATGCACGTCGACCTGGTCGGACCCCCGGCTGCCCGCCCCTTCGCGGTCGCCGCACTGGCCCGCGAGGCCGGCCGCCCCGTCCTGGCCGTGACGGCGACGGGCCGCGAGGCCGAGGACCTGGCCGCCGCCCTGCGCACGCTCCTGCCCCCCGAGGGCGTCGTGGAGTACCCCTCGTGGGAGACGCTCCCGCACGAGCGGCTCAGCCCGCGCAGCGACACCGTGGGTCGCCGCCTCGCCGTGCTGCGCCGCCTCGCCCACCCCAGCGCCGACGACGCCGGGACCGGCCCGGTCTCCGTCGTCGTCGCCCCCATCCGCTCCGTGCTCCAGCCGCAGGTCAAGGGGCTCGGCGACCTGGAGCCGGTGGCGCTGAGGAGCGGCCAGACCGCCGACCTGAACGACATCGTCGACGCCCTCGGGGCGGCGGCGTACTCGCGCGTGGAGCTGGTCGAGAAGCGCGGCGAGTTCGCCGTGCGCGGCGGCATCCTCGACGTGTTCCCGCCCACCGAGGAACACCCCCTGCGCATCGAGTTCTGGGGCGACGACGTCGAGGAGATCCGCTACTTCAAGGTCGCCGACCAGCGCTCCCTCGAAGTCGCCGAGCACGGTCTGTGGGCGCCGCCCTGCCGCGAACTCCTGCTGACGGACGACGTACGTGCACGCGCACGTGCCCTCGCCGAACAGCACCCCGAACTCGGCGAACTGCTCGGCAAGATCGCCGAGGGCATCGCGGTCGAGGGCATGGAGTCCCTCGCCCCCGTCCTCGTCGACGACATGGAGCTGCTCCTCGACGTCATGCCCAAGGGCGCCATGGCCGTCGTCTGCGACCCGGAGCGGGTGCGTACGCGTGCCTCCGATCTCGTCGCCACCAGCCAGGAGTTCCTCCAGGCGTCCTGGGCCGCCACCGCCGGTGGCGGCGAGGCGCCCATCGACGTCGACGCCGCCTCCCTGTGGTCCATCGCCGACGTCCGCGACCGCGCGCGCGAGCTGGACATGATGTGGTGGTCGGTCTCGCCCTTCGCGGCGGACGAGGAGCCGGACTCCGACACGCTCAAGCTCGGCATGCACGCCACCGAGATGTACCGCGGCGACACGGCGAAGGCGCTGGCCGACACCAAGGGCTGGCTCTCCGACGGCTGGCGCACGGTGTACGTCACCGAGGGCCACGGCCCGGCCGCCCGCACGGTCGAGGTGCTCGGCGGCGAGGGCATCGCCGCCCGCCTGGCTGTGTCTGATTCAAAAACGGGCGACCTCGCCGAGCTGAGCCCGTCCCTGGTCCACGTCGCCTGCGGCTCGATCGACTACGGCTTCGTCGACCCCGCGCTCAAGCTCGCCGTCCTCACCGAGACCGACCTGTCCGGCCAGAAGGCCGCCGGCAAGGACGGCGCCCGGATGCCGGTCCGCCGCCGCAAGACCATCGACCCGCTCACCCTGGAGCAGGGCGACTACATCGTCCACGAACAGCACGGCGTCGGCCGCTACATCGAGATGGTGCAGCGCACCGTCCAGGGCGCCACCCGCGAGTACCTGGTCGTCGAGTACGCCCCCGCCAAGCGCGGCCAGCCCGGCGACCGCCTCTACATCCCCACCGACCAGCTGGAGCAGATCACCAAGTACGTCGGCGGCGAGGCGCCCACCCTGCACCGCCTGGGCGGCGCGGACTGGACGAAGACCAAGGCGCGCGCCAAGAAGGCCGTCAAGGAGATCGCCGCCGACCTGATCAAGCTCTACAGCGCCCGCATGGCCGCCCCCGGCCACACCTTCGGCACGGACACCCCCTGGCAGCGCGAGCTGGAGGACGCCTTCCCGTACGTGGAGACGCCCGACCAGCTCACCACCATCGCCGAGGTCAAGGAGGACATGGAGAAGTCGGTCCCCATGGACCGTCTGATCTGCGGCGACGTCGGCTACGGCAAGACCGAGATCGCGGTCCGAGCCGCCTTCAAGGCCGTCCAGGACGGCAAGCAGGTCGCCGTGCTCGTGCCCACGACCCTGCTGGTGCAGCAGCACTTCGGCACGTTCTCCGAGCGGTACTCGCAGTTCCCGGTCAACGTGCGCGCCCTGTCCCGCTTCCAGACCGACACGGAGGCGAAGGCGGTCCTGGAGGGCCTCAAGGAGGGTTCGGTGGACGTCGTCATCGGCACCCACCGCCTGTTCTCCTCCGAGACCAAGTTCAAGGACCTCGGCCTCGTCATCGTCGACGAGGAGCAGCGCTTCGGCGTCGAGCACAAGGAGCAGCTGAAGAAGCTGCGCGCCAACGTCGACGTGCTGACCATGTCGGCTACCCCGATCCCGCGCACCCTGGAGATGGCGGTCACCGGCATCCGCGAGATGTCCACGATCACCACCCCGCCGGAGGAGCGGCACCCGGTGCTGACCTTCGTCGGCCCGTACGAGGAGAAGCAGATCGGCGCCGCCGTGCGCCGCGAACTGCTGCGCGAGGGCCAGGTCTTCTACATCCACAACCGCGTCGAGTCCATCGACCGCGCCGCCGCCCGGCTGCGCGAGATCGTGCCCGAGGCGCGCATCGCCGTCGCTCACGGCCAGATGTCCGAACAGGCCCTGGAACAGGTCGTGGTGGACTTCTGGGAGAAGAAGTTCGACGTGCTCGTCTCGACCACGATCGTCGAGTCCGGCATCGACATCTCCAACGCCAACACCCTGATCGTGGAGCGCGGCGACAACTTCGGCCTCTCCCAGCTCCACCAGCTGCGCGGCCGCGTCGGCCGTGGCCGCGAACGCGGTTACGCCTACTTCCTGTACCCGCCGGAGAAGCCACTCACGGAGACCGCCCACGAGCGGCTCGCCACCATCGCCCAGCACACCGAGATGGGCGCGGGCATGTACGTGGCGATGAAGGACCTGGAGATCCGAGGAGCCGGAAACCTCCTGGGCGGCGAGCAGTCCGGCCACATCGCGGGCGTCGGCTTCGACCTGTACGTCCGCATGGTCGGCGAGGCCGTCGCCGACTACCGGCGCCAGCTGGAGACCGGCGAGATCGAGGAGGAGGCACCGCTCGAGGTCAAGATCGAGCTGCCCGTCGACGCGCACGTCCCGCACGACTACGCACCCGGCGAGCGCCTGCGCCTCCAGGCCTACCGGGCCATCGCCTCCGCCAACTCGGAGGAGGACATCAAGGCAGTCCGCGAGGAACTCACCGACCGCTACGGCAAGCTGCCCGAGCCGGTGGAGAACCTGCTGCTGGTGGCCGGGCTGCGGATGCTCGCCCGTGCCTGCGGAGTCGGCGAGATCGTCCTCCAGGGCAACAACATCCGCTTCGCGCCGGTGGAGTTGCGCGAATCCCAGGAACTGCGGCTCAAGCGCCTGTACCCGGGCACGGTCATCAAGCCGGCCGCGAACCAGATCCTGGTACCGCGCCCGAAGACCGCCAAGGTCGGCGGCAAGCCACTCGTCGGCCGCGAACTGCTGGGCTGGACCGGGGAGTTCCTCGCCTCGATCCTGGGCTCGTGAGCGGCAAGGTGTGAGGGGGGCGCGTGCCGCGCCCCCGTCGGGCTCCCCCTCAGGCCATCAAGTGACCCTGCACAACCCCCGATCGCCCGGAAAATCTCCTTTTGTCCCATCGGGTGGAAGTCGTACGACCGCTACCGTGAGAGGCGGAACGATCCGCCCCGTATGTGAGGGCGGTCCAGGGCGAGCGGGCGAGCAGGGGGCGTAGTGAAGCGTCTGAGGGGCGGGGTGATCGCCGCCGCGGTGATGACGGTCGCCGTAACCGCGTGCACGAACGAGGACACCAAGGGGGCCTCCGGCCCGGAGGGCGAGGGCGCCGCACTGGCCGTCGCCGAGGCGCTGCCGGTCAAGGGGCGGGCGCCGAAGACGGGTTACGCGCGGGAGCGGTTCGGCACCGCGTGGGCGGACACCGACTCCAATTCCTGTGACACCCGTGTTATCTCTATGGTTCGCGCTGTAATGGGGCTTTTCTCGCAGCGTATGCAGGGTGTGATCGGCTGTGCATAGTGAGAGGCACATGAGTCACGGGCTCCTGCGGACTCGCGGGAAGAAAGCCGTGCTTACGGTCGTCGTTGTCGCCGCGTTCGTCGCAGGCTGTGATGGCCTGGAGCCGGGCGGAAGCTCCGCAGGATCCGGACCGGACGTAGCTGCCGGCCAGGCGGTGAGCCCGCTGACGAATCCCGACGGGACGAAGCCGGGACTCGCCGCGCTCACGTCGGAAGCGGACAAGGCCGACGCACGCAAGCTCATCCAAGGACTCACAACAAAGGGGCGTGGGCCGAAGACGGGCTACGAACGGGATGAGTTCGGCTATGCGTGGATGGATACGGCGGACGGGGTACCGCTGGCGAGGAATGGTTGTGACACGCGGAACGACTTGTTGAAACTCCATGGGCGGCACGTGCAGTTCCGTTCAGGTTCCGACTGCGTGGTCGTTTCGATGGACCTGTACGACCCGTACACCGGCAAGAACATCGCCTGGAAGAAGGCGAAGGCCACCGAGGTGCAGATAGACCACGTGGTCCCGCTGTCCTACAGCTGGCAGATGGGCGCCGCCCGATGGCCGGAGAGCAAGCGCAAGCAACTGGCGAACGACGTGCTCAATTTGCTTCCTGTCGAAGGGCGCGCCAACTCGGCGAAGCGGGACTCGGGGCCCGCGTCCTGGTTGCCGCCGAACAAGAAGATCCGGTGCTCGTACGCGGTGCGGTTCGCGCAGGTCGCCGACAAGTACGAGCTCCCGGTGACGATGGCGGACAAGGCGATGATGCTGAAGCAGTGCGAAGGCTGATCGAGCCGCCGTGACCTGGGAAAACGCCATCGCTTTCGGACTGTGGGACACATACGCTCCCTACTGTGGCTGACCGCATACAGAAGATCGTGACGAAGCTGCCGGAACTGAAGAGCGTCACCGGCATATGGGAGACGGCTGACCGCAGTCTGGCGCGGGGTGATGCTGCCTTCCTCGCGGATCTCGGCATAGCACTGGCCGGGGCTTACGCCTCCGACGCCGGGCGGATGTGGCAGTACGGGAGCGTCTTCGACTACCTGCTCCGGTTGCTCTCCACCACGCCCGGTGCCGGGAACGTCGCCGCGGCGCTGCGGCTGGTCTCCTCCACGGAGGCTGCCGACAGGAAGCTGGACCGCTATGCGGCCTCCCTACTGGCCTCCAGCCACCCGGTGGAGGAACTGGCCGTAGCGTTCACCGGGAACGCCTCGGAGGAGCTGCGTGCGTGCCTGGTCCATGAAGCGGTGCTCAGGGGCGCCGACGTCACGGAGACTCCGGGGATCGCAGGGTGGGCGACGTCGCCGCACTGGAGACACCACCCGCTGGGATGGCTGCCGTTGGCGCTGTCCGATGTGGAAGGGCAGCCGGATCTGCCGAGCTACAGCGCTCGCGGCGGCAGCCACTCGATGCCGTTCGGCTCGCTGGCGAATCGCGCGATGCGGGCCGATGCCGGGGCGCATGTGCCGTCGGTCGAGGAAACGACGACCGAAGCCGCCACCAAGGGCATCGGCACCGCTGTGGCGAACTGGGCTGAGGAGTCGAACGGCCGGATCGAGGCGCGGGTCTTCGACCTGGCAGCTCCTCTGGTAGCCGAGTCGGTACCGAGCATGTTGCTGGGACTGGGCCTGGAATGCCTGAAGAGTGCAGGGAAGAAGACCACCTTCTCGGTCGCGGCCTGCCCGCCGGACCAGGCATGGAGGGTCCTCTTCGCCGCCGCGTCCACGGGAGGTGCCTATAACTCCGGCGCACGCGGTGCTTACGGACGGCTGGCCGCGTGGCAGTCCCTGGCCGGCCTCTCCGGTACTGCCGAGGGCGCCCCCGCGGAGGAGGTCGAGGCATGTGCACGGGAGTGCGCCTGGTACGGCTTCGGCGCCGACACCAAGTGGTTCGAGCGCGTGGCCTGGGACATCGGCCTGACCTCGGTCTCTCCAGGACGCCGACGACTGGCGGTGTTGGCCGCGACGGACACCGATTGAGCATGCCCGGAACCCGCTTCGGTGAAGTCCTGACCGTGGGAACGACGTGCCTTGTGGCTGTCCGGTTAACGGGGTGAGAACCGGACAACCACAAAGTGTGGCCATGCAGCACGGGTTACGGAGTCGGAACGGACCGCATGGCACGGCGGAGACTGGCTCGCGCGGCGGTGAGGTCGTCCTCCGCCACACGCAGTTGGCCCTCCAGGGCGGCGATCTGATCCCTGGCCTCTGACAACGCTTGCTCCAGCGCGGTATTCCGCTGCTCGATCTGCTGTACCCGCTCGATCAGCTCATTCCGGTTCACGCCCTCCAACTCGGCGCCGAGAGACAGCCTGACCCGGTTACGGAGCCGATCGCGCTCCTTCTTGAGGTCCTTGATCTCTTCGCGGGCCAGTGCAAGATCCGTCCGCAACCCGGCCGGAGACACCTGAGATGCCTCCGGAGCGACGGAGTTGCGGCGCCCCCGCGCTCGCTGGGCGGTGATGCCGTCCTGAACGGCCTGGTGCACCTGAGGCTGGTTGTAGACGAACCACGTGGACACCGAGGCTTCCCGTGCCACTTGGGTGACGGTGATCCGTCGTCCCGAGCGGAGAAGGCCGTCCACGGCGTCGAGTGCACGCCTGGTCTTGTCTTCGCTGTCCTTGGCTCGGCTGACGCGCAGGCGCTCGACCCGGGCGTTCCGGTCGTTGCCGCCGGAAGCAGCAGGGATTTTCATTCGGAGCTCCGTGTCGTCAGCGCCTGCAGAGGGATGAAGGCCGCTGCCGAACGTGCCTTGCGCAGCTCGCGTGAGGCGGATTCGACGGCGGCCCGCTCCTCGGCGGGCAGCGCGTCGAGTTTCCGCCGCATCTCGTCGGCCGACTTCGAGTAGGCGCGGATCTGGTCGTCGAGATTGCGCACGACCCAGTCGGCGGCCTCCATCGCCAGGGCGGCTTCCTTGTCGGCCCGCAGGTCCGCGATCTGCTGTTCCAGGGCGGGGAGGTAGGAGGGATCGGGTCGGTAGAAGTCGCATCCGGCGCACTGGAAGCGGATCTGGCAGTGCCCGCCGCCGGCCTTGACGTTGCTCGGCTCGGTGCAGCCGCCGTAGGGATCCCCGACGCTTTCCACCTCGTAGGCGAGGGGATCGCCGAATCCGCGGGCTGCTCCGTGCCGGTCGACGGCGAGTGCCGCGACCGTGCGCACGGCCTCCTGCTTTCGGCTGAGGGAGACCTTGTAGTAGCCCATGGTCACGTCCAGTGAACGGTGGTCCATGAGTTCCCGCAGGACGTCAGGGCGAGTGCCCGCGTCCGCATGACGCTGGGCGTACGCGTGACGGAAGCCGTACGGGACGACCTGGGTCCGGTCGTAGGCGTGCGGGGCGCCGTCCTCGTCGAGCCGGTCGTCCACAAGGTCAGGGATCAGTTCGTCGACCCAGTTCCGGAAGATCCGGTTGCAGAAATGCGAAGTGTTCAGATGCCCGCGGCGTGGACGGTTGCGCTGTCCCGGTGAGGGAAAAAGCCACTGGGCGCAGGCTGGTACGGCCGGTAGCGCATCGAGCTCTTTCTGCCAGGTTTCGACCAGCTGGGCGGTGGTCTCCGAGATCGGCAGCCGACGGCCGTGGCGTCGCCGTTTGTGGTTGTCGTAGATCAGCGTCGGTTTGCCGTCGACCCGCTCCAGGCAGTCGCGGTGCAGGCTGGTGACCTCGCCCGGACGTCGGCCGGTGTCCCGGAGGACCGCGTAGACCACCTGGTACATCCGCGCGAAGTCGGCGGCCCTCCAGCCGCCGCTCGCGTACCCCGTCGAGGCGCCCAGCAGACCGAGGTGCACGTCGAGCTGGGCGATGACGTGTTCGGGGATCGCGCGGCCGAGATCGTCCTCGGTCACTTCCACGGCGGCGATGCTGTGGAAGCGGGGGTTGAGCGCGAACCCGCCGGGCACGTGGTCCATCATCCCGGCCTGACGGGCGTATTCCAGGAACGTGCGCCAGTGGCGGAGCAGGGCTCTGCGGTGGCTGGTGGAGTAGTCGTGACCGTCCTCGGGACGCTCCGGCGCGAGACTTTCGACGGCCGCGACGGCCGCGACGGCTGCGCGGAGATCCTCGTCCTGGGCGTGCAAGTACACGGCGGTGCTCGCCGAGGAGGCGTGCCCCAGGAGGGTCTGTACGACGTCCGGGGCGACCCCGTTGCGGATCCAGCGGGTGGCGGCTGTGTGCCGCATCATGTGCGGTCGGGCGGTCAGACCACAGCGCCTCCCGATCCGTTCAATCACTTGCTTGGTATTGGAGTACGAGAGCGGACGTCCCGCGTGGACGCCGACGAGGTTGAGGAAGACGTAGTCACAGTCGGCGGAGCCGACTACCTGTTCACGCTCGGCGAGATGATCGCGGTATCGGTGTACCACTTCCGGTGTGAGCGGAACCATGCGAGGGCGCCCGGCTTTGGCACGCGCCCCGTTGACGTTGTCCTGCCGGGGCCTGACGTGCAGGTGCGCGCCACCGGTTCGGCAGCCCAGGTGCGTGGAGTCGGGGAGCAGATGCATGTCCTCACGCCGCAGTCCAAGGGCTTCGCCGATGCGAAGGCCCGCTTCCACCAGGACGGTCAGCAGCAGCCGGTCACGCGCAGTGCGAGCGGCATCGATGACCTGCTCCGTCTGGACGCCAGTGAGCGTCTGTGGTGCCCGCTCGATCTCCGGCGCCTTCAGGACGCGGGCTTTGACCATCAGGTGCTGGCCGCCCTCGCCGGGATCGAAGCCGGCCGGGGCGTGGGCTAGGAAGCGCGGCTCGCTGAGACGCGCGGCGACTTCGTGATCCACATGTCCCTGGACTGCGCCTACTCCGGCAAGGACGTCACCTTCCGGCGCGGCCGCAGCCTGGTCGACATCGACCACATCGTCGCCCTCTCGGACGCCTGGCAGAAGGGCGCCAAGTACTGGGACCCCAGCAAGCGCATAGCTTTGGCCAACGATCCGCTGAACCTGCTGGCGGTCGACGCGAGCACCAACCGCGGCAAGGGGGACGGCGACACGGCGACCTGGGTCCCGCCGAACAAGGCGTACCGCTGCACCTATGTCGCCGCCCAGGTCGCCGTGAAGAAGAAGTACGGCCTGTGGGTGACCGCAGCCGAGCAGGCCGCGATGAAGAAGGTCCTCACCGGCTGCCCGGACCAGAAGCTGCCGAGCGGCGGCAACCCCACCAAGGCGCCGGTGAGATTTCACGCGCGCTGAGCGGGCGCCGCAGGACGCGGCACACCGTGAGACGCCCACACCTCAGCGTTCACAAGTAGGCACTACCTGAACACTTGATGCAGGTATATCGACGTGCTTGCAAAGAAGTTGACAAGGCGTAAGGGGGTGAATCGATGTAAGTCGGGCCGGTTGCACAAGCGGCGGTCAAGGTCAGCCCAAGATCACCTTTCGAGCCTGTTTGCAGAATGTTCACGACAGGCAAGATCGGTGCGCTTCTTGTCGCTTGCTCGCTCGCTGGAGTGAAGTCGTGCTGCCTTCCCGGCTGTTGCACCACCCCCGTCCCGCACGCCTGATGCGCCGCGCCCTGCGCGCCGTCGCCGTGCTCGTGCTCACCTCCTTCGCCGTCATGCTGACGACCGATCAGGCCTTCGCCGAGGGGCTGGAGCTCAGCCGCGTCGAGCTGCCCGGTGCCAGTGCGTCCGCGTGGGCGTCCTGGTTCACCGACCCCCACTGGGGCAAGCTGCCGCACCAGCGGTCCGGCACCGCCACGCACCACCGCCACCATGTCTCCGCCGACGTGACCGCCGCCCACCGCGGCAAGGGCCACGCCCCCGGCAAGGGCCGCGGTGAACTGCCCGCGTACCACGCGCACACTCCGTCCGTGAAGAAGGGACGCAGCGCGGGCGCCGCCGGTTTCAACGCCAAGACCAGCAAGCGCAACGCCACCAAGTCCTCGCGCACCGAGACCGTCTACGACAACGCCGACGGGTCCGTCACCCGCCGGCTGTCCCAGACGCCGGTCAACTACCAGGTCAGCAAGGGAAGATGGGCCCCCATCGACGTGGACGTGCGGGCCGGACCGGACGGCCGCTGGCACGAGAAGGCCAACTCCGTCGCCGTCGACTTCGCCGCCAAGGCCACCGACCCCGACCTCGCCACCCTGGCACCCGACGAGAAGCACCGCGTCTCCTACGCCCTGCGGGGCGCCGCCCCCGTCAAGGGCACCGCCGACGGCTCGACCGTCACGTACAAGGACGTCCTCGACTCCACCGACCTGCGGCTCGCGCCCACCGCGACCGGTGTGAAGGAGTCCGTGGTCCTGCGCTCCGCCGCCGCGGACAACACCTGGACCTTCCCCCTCGACCTCGAAGGCCTGAAGCCCGTCCAGCGTTCCAACGGCTGGATCGACCTCAAGAGCCCGGCCGGCAAGACCGTCGAGCGCATCCCTCCGGCGTACGCGTACGACTCGAAGGTGAACCGCCGCTCCGGTGACCCGGCCACCACCCACGACGTCACCACCGAGCTGGTCCGCGACAAGGACGGCTACGCGCTGAAGGTGACCCTCGACAGCCGCTGGCTGCACAGCGTCAAGCGCGTCTTCCCGGTCACCGTCGACCCCACCGTCCAGGACGGCTGGACCACCACCTACGCCGAGTCCGGCTACGCCGCCACCGACCGCTCCTACGAGCAGACCATCAAGGTCGGCTCGTACGACTCCGGCACCCACTCCGCGAACAGCTTCGTCAACCACTGGGACACCGCCTGGGACGGCTCCAACGCCACCGTCACCTCCGCGAGCCTGCACCTGTTCGACACCTGGGCCGCCACCTGCACCGCCGAGCGCTTCGACGTCGCCCTGGTGACCAGCGCCTGGACCCCGGAGTCCGTCACCACCTACCCGGGCCCGTCGAAGGGCGCCTCCATCGGCAACCTGACCCCGAGCGTGCCGAACGCCTGCGCCAACACCGCGGGCGACCGCGCCGTCGGCGACTGGGTGACCGTCCCCCTGACCACCTCCGCCATCCAGGGCTGGTTCAGCGGCGCCACTGAGGACAACGGCCTCGCGGTGTACGCGGCGACGAGCGACAACCTGCACTGGAAGCAGTTCGGTTCCTTCAACGACCCGGGCAAGGGCCCGTGGATCGACGTCACCTACACCGGCAACACCGCGCCCCAGCTGTACGAGCAGTTCCCCGCCGACAACGCGGTCGTGAACACCACCACGCCCACCTTCACGGCCTGGGCCGGCGGCGCCAACTCCACCAGCGGCAGCAGCAACCAGTACCTGTTCCAGGTCTACGACGCGTCCGGCACCAAGGTTGCCGACTCGGGCCTCGTCGCCACCGGCAGCTGGACCGTGCCCAGCGGCAAGCTCGCCTGGGGCAAGAACTACACCTGGACCGTCAAGGCGTACGACTCCGCCACCAACCTCTACTCCCCGGCCACGACGTACGAGCTGTCCGTCCAGGTCCCGCAGGCCGTGATCACCTCCGGTCTGTCGCAGAACAGCAGCGACCACGGCTTCGACGCGTCCATCGGCAACTACACGACCTCCGACACCGACGCCTCGATCTCCACCGTCGGCCCGTCCCTGGACGTCGAGCGTGCCTACAACTCCCGTGACCCGCGCTGGACCGGGGCGTTCGGCTCCGGCTGGTCGAGCATCTTCGACGCGAGGGCGACCGAGCAGTACACCGCCGCGGGCGCCGTCTCCAGCGTGTCCGTCACCTACCCCGACGGCTCCCAGGTCGGCTACGGCAAGAACAGCGACGGCACCTTCACGCCGGGCGGCGGACGCTTCGCCACCTTCAAGTCGGTCACCGGCGGCTACACGCTGACCGACAAGGACGACACCGTCTACACCTTCACCCAGTCCCTGGGTTCCGGCGGCTACGGCCTGACCTCCGTCACGGACGCCAACGGCCGCTCGGTGAACCTGACCTGGACCTCCGGTCACGTCAACAAGATGACCTCCGCGGTCTCGAACCGCTCCCTGTCCCTGACCTGGAGCACCCCGGCCGGCGCCCAGGCCGCGCACGTCGCCACCGTCGTCACCGACCCGGTCACCCCGGGCGACTCCGGCACCGTGCAGACGTGGACCTACGGCTACACCGGCGACCAGCTCACCAAGGTCTGCTCGCCGCTGTCGGCCACCAAGTGCACCGTGTACGGCTACACCACCGGCTCCGGCTACCAGAACGCGGCGCTCGACCTCGACCCGCACACCTTCTGGCCGCTGTCGGAGAGCTCCGGTACGACCGCCAAGGACGCGATCCTCGGCAACGAGGGCACGACCGACGCGACGTACGAGAACGTCACCCTCGGCCAGCCGGGCCCGCTGACCGGCTCCGTCGCCAAGGCCGCCGGATTCAACGGCACTTCCTCCGACATCTCGCTGCCGAAGAACCTCGGCAACGACACCGACTCCGGCGCGATCTCGCTGTGGTTCAAGACCTCGGCGGGCCCCGGTGTCCTCTACTCCTACGCCTCCCAGCCCATCGGCTCCGGCCAGGCGGGCGGCTTCTACACCCCGGCCATCTACGTCGGCACCGACGGCAAGCTGAACGCCGAGTTCTGGTACAGCGGCGGCGTCAACCCGATCGTCTCCTCCGCCTCCGTGGCCGACGGCCGCTGGCACCACGTGGTGCTGTCCGCCGCGGGCAACTCGCAGTCCCTGTACCTGGACAACACCAAGGTCGGCTCGCGCAGCGGCACCATCTCCATCCAGAGCGCGGTCGCCTTCGGCAAGAACCAGTCCTTCAACTACCTCGGCACCGGCTTCCTCGGCGGCAGCTGGCCCGACGAGCCGCACTACTCGGCGACCGAGAAGGACGGCTACGCCACCTACTTCAACGGCTCCATCGCGGACGTCGGCTGGTACAGCCGCCCGCTGGTCGCCGCCGACGTCAACTCGCTCTACACGTACGGCACGCACAGCACGAGCCTGCTCACCTCCGTCAAGCGGCCGTCCGGCAAGACGTTCGCGACGATGACGTACGACCCGAACACCACGGCGCTGACCCAGCTCACCGACGAGAACGGCGGCACGTGGGGGATGGGCACGCCCACCGTCACCGGGTCCAGCGACACCTACCGGGGCGCGGTCCTCGGCGGCGCCCCCTCCGAGTACTTCCGGCTGGGTGAGGCCGCGGGTGCGACCACGGCCGTGGACCAGGTGCGCGGCGGCAACGGCACGTACAGCACGGTGACGCTCGGCTCCACCGGCCCGTTCAGCGACCAGAAGGCGGCCACCTTCAACGGCACCAGCTCGCTGGTGACACTGCCGAGCGGTTCCATACCCGGCTCGGGCGCCGAGTCGACGAGCCTGTGGTTCAAGACGACCACCGCGGGCGGCGTCCTGCTCGGCGCGAGCAGGGACCCGCTGAGCAACGCCACCACCCCGACCGGCTACACGCCCGTGCTGTACGTGGGCAGCAGCGGCAAGCTGTACGGCGAGTACTGGTTCTCCACCGGCTCGGACAACCCCCTGGCCTCCTCGGCGGCGGTCACCGACGGCAAGTGGCACCACGTGGTGCTCTCCACCAGCGCCACCAGCCAGACGCTGTATCTCGACGGCGCCCTGGTCGGCACCCAGACCGGCACCGCGGCGATGTCCAACCAGCCGTACACCTACGTCGGCGGTGGCTTCATCGGCGGCTACTGGCCGGACGAGTCACACCACAACACGACCGACAGCACCGGGTACGCCAGCTACTTCAAGGGCTCCGTCGCCGAGGTCTCCCTCTTCCGCTCGCAGCTGTCGGACGCGGACGTCGCCCAGCAGTACGAGGCCGCGAAGAACTCCACCGGCCTGCTGCCGGTGGAGACGGTCCAGGTCACCACGCCGACGACCGCGACGCTGAAGTACACCTACGACGTCACCAACAACAACCGCGCGCTCACCGAGACCGACGCGCTCGGCAACAAGACCAGCTTCGGCTACGACACGGCCGGCTTCGAGCACACGGTCACCGACCCCAACGGGGCGATGACCATCACCGGTCACGACGTGCGCGGCAACGTGGTCTCCTCCACGTCCTGCCAGGACCAGGCCGCGAACAAGTGCAACACCGAGTACTACACGTACTACCCGGACGACACCACGGCCCAGCTGACCACCGCCGACCCGCGCAACGACCAGCTGCTGACCGAGCGCGACGGCCGCTCGGCGTCCGCGACCGACAACACCTACCTGACGTCGTACACGTACGACTCGGCGGGCAACCAGACCGCCATCACCGGCCCTGCGGTGCCCGGCTTCCCGAACGGCCGCACCACCACGACGGTCTACAGCGACGGCACGGCCACCTACCCGGCGTCCGGCGGCGGCGTGGTCCCCAAGGGCCTGCCGGTGAAGACGATCACCCCGGGCGGCGCCGTCAACCAGGTGTCGTACTCCAGCAACGGCGACGTGGCCTCCACCACCGACGCCATCGGTCTGGTCGCCACCTACGCCTATGACGGCCTGGGCCAGGTCACCAGCCAGAAGGTCGTCTCCGACACCTATCCCAGCGGCCTGGTCACCACCTACAAGTACGACGCCGCCGGCCAGGTGATCGAGGAGCACGACCCGCAGCTCACCGACCGCGTCACCGGCGCCACCCACGCCGCCGTCACCACCTCGGTCTACGACGACGACGGCAACGTCACCTCGCAGTCCGTGTCCGACGCGAGCGGCGGCGACCACGCACGCACCCAGAACTGGACCTACGACGCCTACGACCGCGTGGCCACCGAGGCCGACGCCAACGCGGCCGAGGGCGCGGTCAACGGCAACACCACGACTTACACGTACGACACCTCCGGCAACAAGACCAAGGAGGTGACGAGCGCCGGCAACGAGACCCGGTACACCTACGACGCCGAGGGCAACCTGCTCACCCAGGGCCTGATGTACACCGGCGATCCCGTCAACCCCCAGCCGGCGACCCTGCTGACGGAGTCCTCCCGGGCCTACGACCCGGCCGGACGCCTCGTGTCGATCACCGACGCGATGGGCAACACCACGGCGTACACCTACACCGACGACGGCCTGACCGCGACGGTGAAGCGGACCAGCGCCAACGGCCAGAGCACCTACACGCTGGAGTCGGACGTCTACGACGCCGCCGGCAACCTCACCCAGGCCACGTCGGACAACGGCGAGACGGTCACCAAGTACACCGTCGACGCAGCCTCCCGCACCACGTCCACCGAGCTGGACCCGACCGGCGTGGACCGCGTCTCCACGGTGTCGTACACCCCGGACGACCAGATCGCCTCCGAGAACGACCACGACGCCTCGGGCTACGACCGCACCACCACCAACACCTACGACGACATGGGCAACCTACTCAGCGAGACGCTGTACGGGGACGCCTCGGGGCATCCGGCGGGCTGGTGGAAGCTGAACCAGACGGCGGGCAGGTCGGTCACGGACTCCTCCGGTACGGGCAACACCGCAACCGCCGACCCGGGCGTGAACTGGTCGGACGACGCCGCCCAGTTCAGCGGCTCGCCCACCGGCACCGGCGATGTGATCGCAACCAACAGCCCGGTCCTTGACACCTCGTCCTCCTACACGGTCTCGGCGTGGGTGAAGCTCACCGACACCTCCACCTACCGCACCTTCGTGGCGCAGGGGGGCACCAACCGGCCCTCCTTCTACCTCCAGTACTCCAAGGCCGACAACGCCTACCGCTTCCACATAGCCAGTCAGGACGCGACCTCCCCGTCCGCGTTCTACGACGCGAAGGCGTCCACGGCGCCGACGCTGAACACCTGGACGCACCTGGTCGGCACCCTCGACACCGCCACCGGCGCGATGAAGCTGTACGTCAACGGCACGCTCGCGGGCTCGGCCACCGACCCGTCGCCGTGGACGGGCACCGGGCCGCTGTCGATCGGCGGTAGCAAGACCGCGGGCGGCACGGTCTCCGACGTGGTCGCCGGCGCCGTCTCCAACACGCAGGTCTACCAGCGCGCCCTGTCCTCCTCCGAGGTGTCCTCGCTCTACGGCAAGGGCCGCACCGGCGGCACGGTCGGCTCCTCCGACGAGCAGAAGACGACCTACGCGTACGACAAGCGCGGCCTGCCGAAGTCCATGACGGACGCGGAGAACAACACCACCGACTACGCCTACGACGAGGCGGGCAACCTCGCGGTCACCACCGCGCCCGCCGTCCAGGCCGAGCCGGACGGCACCAGCCCGGCCACCGTGCGCCCGGTCACCACCAGCGGCTTCAACACCTTCGGCGAGGCCGTCGAGGAGCAGGACCCGAGCGGCCTGGTCACCACCACGGTGTACGACGCCGAGGGCAACAAGGTCTCCGAGACCCTGCCGCCGTACACCCCGGCGGGCGCGTCCCAGCCCAACGCGGGCACCACGGTGTGGACGTACGACAGCGAGGGCAACCAGACGTCGGCGACGACGCCGGGCGGCAGGACCACGTCGTACCTGTACGACCAGCTCGGTGACGTCGCGCAGGTCACCGCGCCCGACGGCACCAAGACCCACGCCGTCTACGACGCCAACGGCGAGCAGCTCTCGGCGACGGACGCCTCGGGCGCGCAGAGCCAGGCGACGTACGACTACCTGGGCCGCCAGCTCACGCAGACGACCCTGGAGCGCTATCCGTCGACCCGGACCCTGACGGCGACCACGTCCTACGCGGTCACCACCGGCAACCCCTACGGCGCGCACGCCGCGTCGAGCACCTCACCGGGCGGCGTGACGAACACGTACGGCTACAACCGGGCCGGTGACATCACGTCGGTGACGGACGGAGCGGGCAACACCACCCGCTACGCGTACGACTTCGAGGGCAACCGGAACAAGACCACGCTGCCGGACAACACCTACTCGACGACCGACTACAACGCCGACGGCGACCCGATCACCACGCGCTCCTACGACGCCTCGGGCACCAAGCTGTGGGAGACCTCGCAGCAGTACGACGGTGTCGGCAACATGACGGCGGCGACGGACGCCAACGGCCACACCAGCCAGTTCACCTACGACGCGGCCGGCACGATCACGCAGGAGGTCCAGCCGGTCGACGCGACGACGTCGATCACGACGACCTTCGGCTACGACGCGTCCGGCAACCGCACCCGGTTCACCGACGGACGCGGCAACTCCTGGCGGTACACGTACACGCCGTGGGGCCAGCAGGAGAAGGTGATCGAGCCGACCACCGCGCAGTACACCTCGGCGGCCGACACGACGACCACCTTCGCCTACGACGCGGACGGCCAGACGACGAACGTCACGCTGCCGGGCGGCACCACGACGGCGATGACGTACGACGTCAACGGCCAGCTGAAGACGATGACCGGCGCGGGCGCCGACGCGGCGACGGCCAAGCGGAGCTTCACCTACGACGCCGTCGGCCGCGTGCTGTCGGCCGACACGGACGAGGCGGGCATCACGGGCGCGGAGGACCACCAGGCCGCCACGCACAACGCGTTCACCTACGACGACCGCAGCGACCTGCTGACGACGTCGGGATCCGCGGGCACGTCCAGCTTCGCGTACAACAACGACGGCGCGATGACCTCGCGCACGGACGCCGCGGGCACGACGAGTTACGGCTACGACACGGCCGGCCGTCTGTCGACGCTGAACGACGGGGCGACGGGCACGCAGCTGACGTACACGTACGGGCAGTTGAACGAGCTGCGGTCGGTGAAGTACGGCGCGACGGGCCAGACCCGCACCTTCAACTACAACACCGAACACGAGCTGACCAGCGACACGCTGGTCCAGGGCGCGTCGACGCTGGCGAGCTTCGCCTACGGCTACGACGACAACGGCAACCTGACGTCGAAGACGACGACGGGTGTGTCGGGAGCCTCGTCCAACACCTACGGCTACGACTGGGCGAACCGCCTCACGTCGTGGAACAACGGTACGAACACGACGACTTACGGCTACGACGCCTCGGGCAACCGCATCCGCAACGGCGCGGACGTCTACACGTACGACGCGCGTGATCAGCTCACGTCCGACGGCACCAAGACGTACTCCTACTCGGCGCGCGGCTCGATGACGCAGGAGTCGTCGGCCGGCGGCGGCACGGTGGCGTACAAGACGGACGCCTTCGGCTCGCAGATCGTGGCGGGCGACCAGTCCTACACACAGGACGCGATGGGCCGGAACGTGTCCGACAGGGACACGTCGGACGGCTCCACGAGGACGTTCACCTACTCGGGCGCGGACAACACGATCGCCTCCGACGGCGACAACACGTACACGTACGACCCGGCGGGCGGCGTGGTCGGCATCAAGCCGACGGCCGGCGGTGCTGTGCTGGCCCTGACGGACCAACACAGCGATGTGGTGGGCACGTTCACGTCGGGCGCGACGGCGCTGGCGGGTTCGGCGTCGTACGACCCGCTGGGCAAGGTGGTCTCGACGTCGTCGCTGACCGGTCACCTGGGCTTCCAGTCGGGTTGGACGGAGCCGGGTTCTGGTGATGTCGGTACGGCATCGCGCTGGTACAACCCGGACACGGGGCAGTTCCGGAACAAGGACAGCATCTCGCTGAACCCGGTGCCGAACTCGGTCTCGGCGAACCCGTTCGCGTACGTCGATGACAACCCGCTTGCGGGTACGGACGAGTCGGGCAACTGCTCCTGGTACGACGTGGTGTGCGGCGCGAAGAAGGCCGCCCATCATGTGGCGCACGCCGTGAAGCATGTGGCGCACGCCGTGAAGCATGTGGCGCACCGGGTTTACCACGCGGCCAAGCACGTGGCCCGCAAGGTCGTCCACGCAGTCAAGCACGCGGCCCGCAAGGTCGTTCACCACGTGCGCGACGTCTACCGCGCCACGGTCCGGGTGGTGCACCGCGTCTACCACTACACGGTCCGGCACGTCAGACGCGCGTATCACCGGGTGGTGCACGCGGTCCATTCCGCCTACCACAAGGTCTCGCACGCGGTGCATCGCGTGGTGCATGCGGTGAAGAAGGCGGCGCACAAGGTCGCGCATGTGGTGAAGAAGGCCGCGCACGCGGTCGCGCATGCGGCCAGGACGGCGTACCACGCCACGGTCAAGGCTGTGAAGACGGCGGCGAAGTACGCCAAGCACCACGCGGCGGCGATCACCTCCTTCGTGGTGTCGACGGCGGTCTTCGCGGGTTGCGAGGCACTGACGGCGGGCGTCGGCTCCATCGGCTGTGCTGCGGCCGCGGGTGCGGCGGGTGCCCTGGTGGAGCAGGGCTTCGCGTGTGCGGAGAACGGCGGTGACGACTGCAGCGTGGGCGCGTTCGCGGGCTCGGCGGTGACGGGTGCTGTCGCCGGCGCCGTGGGCGGCATCCTCGGCAAGATAGGCGGCTCCTTGCTGGCGAAGGCGGCGCCGAAGGCGATGAAGGTCGTCGGCGGGCTGTTCGGCAAGGGGGCGACGGAAGCGGAGGAAACGGCAGCCACGGATGCCACGGAGGCGGCGGCTTCGCGGGCTGAATCGGAGGGAGCTGGGACGAGGGCTCAGTCGCACTCGGATGACGCCGGCGAGGCGGCGGAGGAGTCCGGTGGCAGCTGCCCGATCCGGCCGCACAGCTTCACCGGCTCGACCAGGGTCCTGATGGCCGACGGCACGACGAAGGCGATCGACCAGGTCAAGGTCGGTGACACGGTCGCCAACTCTGTGCCGGGCGCGAAGGGTACGGAGGCGCACAAGGTCACCGACGTGATCGTGACGCGCACGGACCACGACTTCGTGGACGTGGCCATCAAGGACACTGGTAAGTCCGCCGGTAAGAGGTTGAAGACCGGTGTGAAGGCCGTGGCCAAGAAGGCGGCCCGCAAGGCGGCGTTCGGCCTGGCGGCCTCGGCAGCGGTCCTGGGTGCCCTGTCCGGCGGCCACGGCCACGGCCACGGCGTCGGGCACGAGCCGGCCACGGCGCCGGTGGCGTCGGTCAGCACGACCAACCGCGATGCCCACCTCACGACGACCTTCCACCACCCGTTCTACGACGAGACCCAATCGGCCTTCGTCGAGGCCAAGGACCTCAAGCCCGGCGACGTTCTCCAGACTCCGGCCGGCACGGCTGAGGTCACTGGTGTCCGCCTCTACCACGCGAACACCGTCACCTACGACCTCACCATCGGCACCCTCCACACGTACTATGTGGAAGCTGGCAGCACCCCAGTACTCGTCCACAACTGCAACGACGCCGGCGAAGCAGAAGTCAGGATTCCTGACTGGGCCACGGACGACCAGGTCAAGCAGTTTAAGGCGTATGTTGACGCGGCGAACGATGCAATTGACAAGGGGTTGTTGTCGCCTACGGGTCGTGTGTCCACGAAGGGTGCCGTCCGTAGGGCGGCGGCACGCGAGGCAAAGGCGGAACGGGCCCGTGCCGAAGCTGCAGGTACGCCGTACCAGGGAGTTGCCGGCCATGCACCGGATGCCATGTGGCTCGGACATGGAAAGCCCCCTACCTGGATCGACATGGATTTGAAGGTAAACAGCAGTCTCTCGGGCCAGGGTCAACGGTGCCCTGTGGGATGCACCCCGAAGAAATTCGTCATCGTGGATGAGAGGGGCGGCCAATGATTAACTGGCGCGATGAAATGCAAAGGATGGTCGATGCCAGGGATCGGGTCCAAGAGGTCGACGCCAATAGTCTGTGGCGTTACGAAGAGCCCAGGTCACCTGCGAGCCCCGAACGTCTACGGGAGGTGGCCGTGGGACTCGGTCACAGTCTTGACAGCGAATATGCCTCGTTCCTGCTCCAGGCTGATGGTTGGCCTGCGCTCATGCAGGACGTAGACCTGTTCGGCACCGCAGAGCTACTGGGCGCGCGCATGGACATGGCACGCGAACTGCTGACGACGCTCGAAACAGAGGGCCTGAAGACCTCAGGGCTCGATCAGGATGTTCTCCTGCCGATCGCTGCTTCCACGACAGCCATCGACTTCTTTGCGATGCCGCTGACGGGCGATAAGTTCCCGGCTCCTGTGATTTGGTTTGCCGGTGCGGAGGTGGAACGGTACTCGTCGTTTCTTGATTTCTTCAGGGCGATGATCGAGGAGAATCTGAGTGAGGCTAATGAGCTAGGCGCCGAGAAATAGACCGGCTCATTCGGTAGATCTCTACAGGAGGCCAGGCGTTCCGACTCTCCCGTCGAGACGCCTGGCCTCCTGTATGGAGGGTGGCAGCATTGCCTTCCTTTCCAGGTAGTCATCCCGGTGGAGGGTGCCGATGGTGAGGTGATATGTTGCGGTATCGCCTGGTACAGGCACACTCTCCATACGACGAGGGAGAGTCGGTGTGGCAGACGTTCGACGTGAGTCTGACCCGGGCGCGGAGATTGTCCGCTCTGGCTTTGTCGGATTCCGCTTTCGCGGAGGAAGAGCGTTCCTGGCAGGAAGCTGACAAGCGTGCCCTTGTACACAGCGCGGCGGATCCGGCGGAGCTCTCCCGCCACCTGGATCTGCTGAGGAGCGGATTCGGGGAGACTCGGTTGGTGCTGGCAGAGCTCGTGGAGGAGTTGGGGTGGGAACCGGTCGGGCCGTGCGGCTGCCGTGACGGTCATGTCGAGTGGGCGGACGCGAGCGGGGGCTCGGGCAGGCTCGCGCTGAGCGACGAGTCAGTGCCGCCTTTTGAGGAACTCAGCGCTCGTGACGGTCTCTGGGGTGAGGAACCACTGCGCGGCACTTTGATGGGCAGCGGGCCAAGGCCAAGATGAAGCCTTATCGGCCGTTCCTGCCGTTTTGAGAATCAGGTCTGGGTGGCCCCCCATTGGCGAGATCGAAGGGGGGACCCGGAACCGAACTGGGTGCGTTGCGAGGCCTCCTCCTGCTGGTCGTGCGTGTCGTCGCCGACGGCAGGATCTTCGTAGGCGGGTGCTGGCAGGCGGGCGCCCCGGCTGATCGCGATCTGGCGCACCTGTGTCAGCGCTTCGTTCAACTGGATGGTGAGCAGGTGCAGTTCGCCGGACGTCCACTGGCGGCTGTCCAGTACGCGCTGAGCTTCCTGGAGGATTTCGCCGGCCAGGTCGAGCTGCGCCGACTCCACGTTGTCCGCGAGCCGGGATACATAGCCGGTTCCGTCGCCCGCGAGATAGCAGGGCTTTCCCTCTGGCCCAGCCCAGGGCAGCAGGCGCAGCCGATCCGGCGGGCTCACCATGTTCGTACGTCTGGTTCGAAGATGCGGGCGCTGCGGTGCGGCATGTCGACGCTCCTTGTCAGCATTGGCGATGCCCCTGGACCGTTCGCCCGGTCAAAGGGGTCCGACGAGACGTCAGCCTGCCGACAACCGGTGCACGGCAGTTGCACCGAAGGGTGCAACTGCCGTGCCAGGGATCTGCTACATCCCGACCCACTCCGCGTAATGCGCCAGAGAGCCGTTGCGGGTTCGTTCCTGCCGCCTGAGGGCCAGTACGGCTTCTCGCACGGTCGGGTGGTAGCGCGTTTGCTGCGGGGCGATGCGCCGGGCCTGGCGCAGGCAGTCCAGCGCCTGCTCCGGCTGACCCGCCCAGGTGTGGGCCCGGCCGAGGTCCATCCAGTGGTGCCCGGCCCTGGAGCGGGTCCAGCCGCGTGGGATGCGAACGTTCTCGGCGAGTTCGATCGCGCGCCCGAAGTCGTCGGCCTCCGAAGCGATGGCCACCGCGTGCACGCCGACGTTCACCGGCCCCCAGGTGACGCCGAAGTCGGGCAACTCGCCTGTGGCCTGGGCAAGGGCACGAGCCTCGGCCAGGCGGGCGTCGGCGTGGTCCTTGTCCTTCATGCGACCTGCGATGGTCGCGGCGCGCAGGTGCAGCATCCCCCGCATGGCCTCAATGCCCGCCGGGCGGCGTGATTCCTGGCCATCGAGGTCCCGCAGAGCACGGTCGACCACCCGCAGCCCCACGTCGTACCGCCCGGACGACATCGTGGTCTGCGCACGAAGAAAGGCGTGCATGGCGGCCAGTCCCGGCTCGTCGGCGCGCGGTGCGCTCCACGCGAGCCGGTCCAGTGCGACGGTCGCGAGATCCAGGAAGCCGAGCTTCCACGCCACGGTGAACACGCATCGGAAGGTCTCCGCCAAACACTCGAAAGCCAGCCGCTGTTCTTCCCCGGTACTGGTGTGCGCTGCGTGCACTGACTCGTCGATCAGCGCTGGCAGGTCGCGCACCATGTCCGTGTACTGCGCCTGACGGCGCTGCTCCAGCGCCCGCTGAACGTCCGCCCAGATCAACGCGGCCGGGCGCGGAGCCGTCTCCCAGTCCAGAGCGATGTCCCAGTTCTCCAGCCCTTCACGAATCGGCTGGATCAGCGCATCCATCCGGTCCCGGCGAAGTTCGTCAGCGTACGGCTGCCCCAGCAGTTCGGACGTGGAAACACCGAGTGCGCGAGCACAGGCAGCGACAAGAGCCGGAGAGGCGGGCTTCTGCCCGCATTCCACCTTCGACAACAGCGACTTCGACACGTGCGCCCGCATCGCCAGCCCCTGCTGCGTCAGGCCGCGTTGCTTTCGGATGCGGGCGATCCGAGCGCCGGTGTGCTCCGCGATGCTGTGCGACACAGCGAACTCCGTTCTGCGGCGACACTCAAACGGTACCCGTGCCACGTCGGCCGTATCAGCCGATGTCGACGGTCGGCGGTGCTGTGCTGGCCCTGACGGACCAGCACAGCGATGTGGTGGGCACGTTCGCCTCGGGTGCGACGACGCTGGCGGGCTCGGCGTCGTACGACCCGCTGGGCAAGGTGGTCTCGACCAGCTCGCTGACGGGCCACCTGGGCTTCCAGTCGGGTTGGACGGAGCCGGGCTCGGGTGATGTCGGTACGGCGTCGCGTTGGTACAACCCGGACACGGGCCAGTTCCGGAACAAGGACAGCATTTCGACTACACGCGCTAGCGGAAAGCTGGTTAAGTTTGACCATGGACATTGCTGCGAAGCTGTCCGCGCTCCCCAACGCAGTGCCACTCCCGGGCGTCCCGGACGCCTGGGAGTGGTCCCCTGCCCCCGGGTTCGTACTGCTGGCGGCTCTGAGCTCGGACCGCCGGCATGCGTTCAGGCTGAACACCAAGGACTCGTACGACGCGGAAATGTGCCGTGCTGTCCTTGACTTTGTGCGCGAGCGCGAGGACGAGGTCATCGGTCGGCCTGAACCGTTGATCGCATTGACCGGCTTCTCGTGGGCGGGTCGGGAGTTTGATGCGGTCGGCCGCGTCAGGCCGGAGGCTCACCGGCTCTTCCCGAAGGATCCGGGCCTCAACGAGGTCGTATTCGGGGTGTTTCCTGGATATTCCGTCGAAATTTCGGGTGCCGAATCGGTCGACCAGGCCGCCGAGCGGTACGGCCGTATGCTCAGGTCTTCGGACATGAATCGTGAGCCCAGCCCTTACGTGCTGGTCCGCTTCGACAATCCGAAGACAGGTGCCGGGACGATCGGTGAACAGCCCGTGTTCATTTCGCCTGACTACCTGGTGCACGAGTTGCGGCTCCTGGAAGGTGTTGAGGGTGCCTACCTTCAGCTCTGGAATCATCGGAATGAACAGTGGGACGTTCGATGGGACGGGCTGTGGCGTGTCACATGCGGAGAACTCCAACTGGCCATGTCAGCAGGGGAGATCTCCGCATGGGGGGCTGAGGTAATCCGCTGATGCCGACCTCGCCGGAGGGCCCGCCGGATCATCCGGCGGGCCCTCACGCGTCTCATGAGAACGCGGGCAACGCGTAGAGGTGAATCCATCGCAGATCGCCTGGTGTTCGCCACTGAAGTGCTCGACTTCCTTAGAGGACGCTGGAATGACTCGTCCCGGCTCCACTGACGGATACAGCAGTTCGCTTTCACCGCTTCCCAGGCGTCACGCTTGATGATTGACCTGACAGGCGAACGCCAGGGGAGAAGGGATCAACAGCGTGATCAGGCTCGTCGCCCGCAACGCGTTCGCCTTTCGCAACGCTGACAACCAGCGGCTGTGGACACGCTGCGTCACCACCCGCCGAGCCCGCGGACACCTCCGCACCGCTCAACTTTGAAGACCCGGCAATGTGCAGAGGCCCGCCGTGCATGCATGCTGATGTCCGCCAACAGAAACGGGGGCATCAGTGGAAGGAACCACAACCCGCAGCGTGGCACGTGCACGCATGGGATCGGGTCTGGCGGTGACGGTTCTTCTGCTGCCTCTCGGTGGCTACGGACTGGCCAGGGTGGAGGTAGCCCCAGAAGGCACACCCATCGTGCTCGGACTGCTGTCAGTGATCGCCAGCGCCATCTTCCTGCCCGCACTGTGCGAGGAGCGAGCCCCGTTCCGGCACTCTTCGTCCCACCTGACTGCGCGCACCTTGACCGGCGAGCGGTCCGTCGACCTCAACCGGATCACCTCAGTCCGACTGCTGACGACCTTCTCGTACGGCAGCGCGTACCGGACCCTGTTGGTGCGCGACGCCGACGGTGCGCGCCTGGGTATCACGACCGAGAGAAGCCGCAGGAAACTACGCCGAGCGATCGAGAAGGCGGACGCGAACGCCGCGCGAGGTGTCACCAGACCCCATGTGAGCCGTGCGGCCCGGGCGCATCTGGGCCTTGCCGCAGGAGGACTCGTCGCCCATACCGTTCTCGCCTTTCTGCTTCTGACCGTGGCCGGGAGCCTGTACGTGGTTGCTGTACTCCGACTCGGCGGACAGTAAGCCCTCTCCGTAGTGAACTGACGAGCCCGCCACAGCCACTCGTGATCACGATCTAAGGCTGGAGTGCTAGCCAGCCCTCCCCACGCTTGCTACGCCGGGGTTTCGCGGCTGATCATGGCTGGATGAGAGCCGAAGTGCAGACGTTTGTCGCTGATGGCCTCTTGCCTGATGACGACGGCGACGAGGGGGAGATCGAGCGACGGGTCAGGCAGCTCGAGGCCATCCGTCGGCCTGTCACGACGGAGGAAGCGCATGCGCTGGCCACCTGCTTCGGCCCGGACGACTGCTTCGGCGTCGCGTGGTCGCTGGTCCACCTCATCGAGACGGCCCCGGGACCACTGCCGTCAGTGACCCGCCCCGGCCCCAACTCCGATGATTGGCAGCACACACTCTGGAGCCGTTGGGGAGTCTGAGGGTTTCCTCTACGACGAGCGGGCCTGCTGTTCGTCTCTGCACCTCGGTCGACAGGCAGTCGGCACATCTGGCGATCTCTGAAGATTTACTGCCCCTTGGGGAAAACTTGTGAACTCCCGGGGCTGAAGTTTCCCGCGCGCGGTGACAACGTCGGTTACCTTGCGATCCGCTCCGCAGGTCAGGAACGCGTCAAGCGCCGATCCGGAGCAACTACATCGTCGTCGGTGGACGCGCCCGCTGCGCGTCGTGCGCCGTCATCGTGAATGGGGTGGGGATTGTCCAGTCACCGGTTGTCCAAGAAGGGCCGTTACGTCGCGTGGGCGACGGCCGGTGCCGCCGTCGTCGCGGGCGCCGGCATCGCGGCGCAGAGCTCGATGGCCGCCACCACGTGGCCGGCGCAGAAGACCTTCACCGGGCGCGCCTTCGACACCTGCACCGCTCCCTCCCTGAGTGCGATGAAGGCCTGGCACACCGGCTTCTACGGCGCGGCCGCGGTCTACGTCGGCGGCCAGAACCGCGGTTGCAACCAGCCCAACCTCACCGCGTCCTGGGTGAAGTCGGTCAACTCGCTCGGTTTCAAGCTCATTCCGATCTACGTCGGCGCCCAGCCGCCCTGCCAGACCAGCTCCAACCCCGAGAAGCTGACCGCCTCCACGGCCGCGTCCCTCGGTACGAGCGACGGCAACGACGCCGTGGCCAAGGCGGCGGCGCTCGGCATGACGGCCGGCAGCCCGGTCTACCTCGACATGGAGCCGTACGACATCACCAACACGGCGTGCAACGACGCCGTGTTGACGTACGTGCGCTCCTTCGACAAGGCGCTGCGCGCCAAGACGTACCGCAGCGGCTACTACGGCTTCACCAGCTCCAGCGCCAAGGCGATCGCCACCGCGACCGACAAGACGGACCTGCCGGGCAACCTCTGGTACGCACTGTGGGACAAGACCAACACCACGACGTCGGACTGGCCGTGGGGCTCCACCCAGTTCACCAACCACAGCCGTGGACACCAGTACATGGTCAACAGCAAGGAATCCCGCGGCGGTTACACGATCACCGTGGACCGGGACGCCTGGGACGCTCCGGTCGCCATCGTCGGCTGAGTTCGCGGCTGAGTCCGCCCAGACCCAATCCCTCCAACAGGGCCGTCGGACAAGAGGAGCAGCGATGAGCGTCGTCGTCACCGGGCCGGCACTCCGGCGGTTCGCCGCACGGGCGGGGGCGGCTGCGCTGCCCCTGCTCAGCCTCGGACTGCTGTGCCCCGTACCGTCCCTCCTCCTCGCCCTGCGGCGGCGCGGCCGCGGCGACTGGTGGGCCTTCGCGGGGTTCAGCGCGGTGCTGGCGGCCTGGATCGCCGAGCTCGCGCTCACCCCGGTCGACACGCACGGGGTGCTGTTCGCCGCCGACCTGCTGCTGATCCTGCTGTCGATGGCGGGAGCCTCGCTGCACGCGTGGAGGCTCTGGCCCGGGCCGGCGCGGCAGATACCGCAGCACTGATACGTACGAGCACTGATACGTACGTGGGCACGAAAGCAGGCAAGCAACAGTGACCAAGCAGGTCCGACAGGTGTCGCAGGCGCGTTCCGCCCGGCAGGCAGAGACAACGACGGGGCGGCTCGCCGCAATGGGGCGGGCCGCGGTCGTGTGGCTCCGGTCGTTGAGCGGACGAACCATCGCGCTGGCGGGCGGCGCGCTGATCGTCGTCGCCGCCCTTGTGGTGGGCGGCTACCTCCTCTTCGGGGGTGACGACCGGCCTCCGATCCCCGACACGCGCGCGCGGCACTACACGGAGGTCGACGCCTGCCTGCTCACCGGCGAGAAGGGCATCGCCGCGGGAACGCCGGCCGCCACGGTCTGGCAGGGCATGCAGGACGCCTCTCTCAAGACCCACGCGCGCGTGAGCTACACATCGGTGATGGGGGAGCAGAGCACCGGCAACGCGCGGCCGTTCCTCAACGGAATGCTCCAGCGCTCCTGCGAGGTCGTGCTCGCCGTCGGCCGGCCCGAGGTCGCGGCGGTGGGGCAGACCGCGCCGCAGTACCGGAAGGTGGGCTTCGTCCTCGTCGGCGGCAAGGCCGACACCAAGGGCGGCGAGAATGTGGCTGCCGTTCGTGTCGGCCACGGCCTGCGCGCCGCCGTCGCCGCCTCCGTGGAGCGGGCGGTGGACGCGAGAGGCTGAGGAGCGGTACCCGAACACCCCGGGAATCGTTGGTCGAATGGGTTGGCCGGAGCCGGTCCCCTCTCTACCATCGATCATCGCAAGACCTTGTGCACCGTCGCACAATCTCCTCGGGAGGTCTCCTTGCACCGCCGCCGTCGCACCGCGCTCGTCCTGTCCGCCGCGATCCTCGCGGCGGGCCCCCTGCTCACCGCCTGCGGCAACGACGCGCATCCGGGCGCGGCAGCCGTCGTCGGCGGACAACGGATCTCCGTCTCCCACCTGGAGAGCAGGGTCAACGAGGTACGCCGCGCGCAGCGGGCCGCGGTCCCGGACGAGGCGCAGTTCCAGCAGGTCCTCGCCTCCACCAGCGGCCTCACCCGCGACACCCTGCACAACATGGTCCTCGACCAGGTGCTGCGCCGCGCCGCCCGTGACCACGGCGTGAGCGTGACCCGCAAGGAGATCCAGACGATGCGCACCGGCCTGGAGCAGCAGGCCGGCGGCGCGAAGGCGCTGGAGACGACCTGGCTGCAGAAGTACGGCATCGCCCCGCGCCGGCTCGACGACAACCTCCGCCTCCAGCTGGAGGCCCAGAAGCTCGCGCAGAAGCTCGGCACGGACACCACCCAGCCCGCCTTCTGGAAGGCCCTGTCCACCGCGTCCGACGAACTCCGCATCGACGTCAACCCGCGCTACGGCACCTGGGACGCGGCCAAGAGCAGCCGCGTGGACGCGAAGACGCCCTGGCTCCGGGAGGTCTCCTCCGGCGGGACGCAGCCGCAGGCGGCGTTCGGGTAGAGGCCCCCGTCCCGGCCCTCCGGCGATCACTGGTCGCATGTTGTCCGATGAGTCTGATGATCGGCTCGTGCCTGTGGACGACTTCCGAGGCCGGCGGTCGGTGTGCGTTACGTTCGAGGCGTGAACACCACCAGCCTCGAAGGCTCCGCCCAGGAACCGGGCCCGGACAGCGCCCCCGGCCGCATCGTCCTGCTCACCACCAGCCACCGTGTCGCCCCCGGCCTGCTGTCCTGGCCCGCCTGGCAGGCCCTGCGCACCGCCGACCGCGTGCTGTGCGCGGACAGCGCGCATCCGCAGCTGCCGTATCTGCGCGAAGCCGGCATCACCGTGGACGAGGCGTCCCCGACCGCGCAGGAGGTGGTGGACGCCTGCACCGGCGGGCACACGGTGGTGGTCGTGGCGACGGGCGAGGGCGAACCGGTCCTCACGGACGGCCTGGCCCGCATGGCCGGCTCCGGCCGCGTCCAGATGCCCGAGCTGGAGCTGCTCCCCGCCTCCTACGACCTGCCCGGCGCCCGCCTCCTCGACCTTGTCCAGGTCATGGACCGGATCCGCGCCGAGTGCCCCTGGTCGTCCCGGCAGACCCACGAGGGCCTGGCGAAGTACGGCATCGAGGAGGCGTACGAACTCGTCGAGGCGATCGAGGCCGGCGACCGCGACGAGCTGAGGGAGGAGCTGGGCGACGTCCTGCTCCAGGTCGTCTTCCACTCCCGTATCGCCGAGGAGGACTCCGAGGAGCCGTTCTCCATCGACGACGTGGCCGGCGGCATCGTCGCCAAGCTGATCCACCGCCACCCGCACGTGTTCGGCGACGAGTCGGCGGAGACGCCCGAGGACGTCAAGGAGCACTGGCTGCGCACCAAGGCCGAGGAGAAGCAGCGCGCCTCGGTGACCGACGGCGTCCCCCTGGGCCAGCCCGGCCTCGCCCTCGCCGCGAAGCTCGCCTCCCGCGTCCGGACGGCCGGACTGGACGTGCCGCTGCCGAGCGGCGAGGGCGTCGGCTACGAGCTGCTGGCGCTGGCGGCGCGGGCCGAGGCGGCGGGCGTCGACCCGGAGGCGGCCCTGAGAGCGGCGGCGCGCGCCTACCGGGACGCGATCAGGGAGGTGGAGGGGTGATATCGATCGGACGAGGCCCCGAGTCCATACGGCTCACGGCTTATGGCTCACGGCTCGATTGAGGCCCGTCACTCGGACGTGAACCGCACCGGCAGCTCCCGCAGCCCCCGCATGATGAGGCCGCCGCGCCAGCGCAGTTCGGCCGGGTCGGCGGCCAGCTCGATGTCGGGCAGCCGGCGCAGCAGCGTCTCAAGGGCGGTGCGGCCTTCGAGGCGGGCCAGGGGTGCGCCGAGGCAGTAGTGGATGCCGTGTCCGTACCCGAGGTGGGGGTTGTCGCTGCGGGAGAGGTCGAGCGTGTCCGGCTCGGTGAAGCGGGCGGGATCGCGGTCGGCGGCAGCGAGGACCACCAGGACCGGGTCGCCCGTGGCGATCCGCTGGCCGCCGAGGGTGAGGGGCTCGGTGGCGAAGCGCCAGGTGGCCAGCTCCACGGGGCCGTCGAAGCGGAGCAGTTCCTCGATCCCGGTGTCGAGCAGCGCGGACTCGCCGCGCTCGATCGACTCCTGGAGGCGGGCGCGCTGCTCGGGGTGGCGCAGCAGGGCGTACATGCCGTTGCCGATGAGGTTGATGGTCGTCTCGAAGCCGGCGAACAGCAGCACGAAGCACATCGCGGCGGCCTCGTTCTCGGTGAGGTGCTCGCCGTGGTCGGAGGCGCGGATCAGGCCCGAGATGAGGTCATCGCCTAGGTCGCCGCGCTTGCGGTGGATGAGGTCGGCGAGGTAGCCGCGGATCTTCTTCACCGACCGGGCGACACCACCGCGCGGACCGCCGCCGTGCCGGATCATCATCCCGGCCCAGTCGCGGAAGTCGTCCTGGTCCTCGCGCGGGACGCCGAGCAGGTCGCAGATGGCGTAGATGGGGAGGGGGAAGGCGAACTCGTGGATGAGGTCGGCCTCGCCCCGGGAGGCGAACCGGTCGATCAGATCGTCCGTCAACTCCTGGACGCGGGGCTCGAATTCGGCGACGCGGCGCGGAGTGAACGCCTTGGAGACGAGCCGCCGCAGCCGGGTGTGGTCCGGCGGGTCGATGTTGAGCAGATGCGTCATGAGGTTGGCACTGCGCTCGCCCGGAATGCCGGTCTTGCTCTTGCCGTGCGCGTCCTCGGCATGGTGCTCGGGGTTCTTCGACAGCCGCTTGTCCGCGAGCGCCTGGCGGGCGTCGGCGTACCGGGTCACGAGCCAGGCCTCGACCCCGCTGGGCAGCCGCGTCCGGTGGACCGGGGCGTGCTCGCGCAGCCAGGCGTAGGCCGGGTAGGGATCGCTGGCGAATTCCCAGGTGAAGAGTTCGGGGGCGGTGTTCGGGGCGTTCACAGCACGACCGTAACCGGAGCGGACGGGCGTCCGCGCGGGCATGGAGAGGGGGTGACGGAGTCCGCTGTATCCGGATATCGGCGGCCGGTGGGGGATTGTGTGGGAGGCGCTGTGATCTTCACGTGATCTCTGCGCATCGAACTTGTGACTAGTGATCGTGTGCCTATACGTTCACTCGTCAGCGCGGCACGTGCGCCTTTTTCGCCGCGCCGGTCAACGCCGTCGCACGAAAGGCTTCCGCATGATCTCCGGGAACGGTCGTCACCGTCGCCCCCGTCAGGCTCCGGCTCTCCTCGTCGCGGCCGGAGTGACCGGCTCTGCCATCGCCATCCCCCTGCTCGGCGCGGCCAGTGCCAGCGCGGCGGACGGCACGACGTGGGACAGGGTGGCCGACTGCGAGAGCGGCGGCTCCTGGAGCGCCAACACGGGCAACGGTTACTTCGGCGGCCTTCAGATGTCCCAGGAGGACTGGGACAAGTACGGCGGCGGTCAGTACGCCACGAGCCCCGACGAGGCCAGCCGTTCGCAGCAGATAGCCGTGGCCGAGAAGATCCTCGCCGACCAGGGCACGAAGCGCTGGGCGACCTGTGCCCTGCTCTACGGGCTCAGCAGCGACTCCAGCTCGGTCCACGTCGACACCGGCGTCTCCAAGGATGGTTCGTCCCAATCCGGCGATTCGTCGGATTCCTCGGACTCATCCGGCTCCTCCGGCTCGGACGGTCTGCTCGGCTCGCTGCTGTCGCCCGGCGAGACGTCCGGATCCGACTCCGGCGGCGACTCCGGCTCCCGGGGTGAGAGCTCCGCGTCCGATTCCGCGTCTCACGCCTCGCCGTCGGACTCGCACTCACCGAGGGGTGACGCGGCAGTCGGTGACGGCTCGACCGACTCCGATAATGCGGGCAAGTCCGGCAAGTCGTCGTCTTCCGGTGCGAAGAGTGAGGCGCGGACGGGCGACGGTTCGCCCTCGGTCTCCCGTGGCGCCGAAGAATCCGACAACGCGTGGCGCAGTGGCAGCACTTGGAGCCTGGTCGACACCGGGTCGGTCGGCGGCGGGCGGCACCGTGGCGTCAGCGCGGAGGAAAGCGGGACGAGTGACGCGAAGGGGGTGAATGCTCACTCCGCCGGGCGGCACGCCTACACCGTCCGCGAGGGTGACTCCCTCGCGTCCATCGCCGACTCCCTTGACGTGGACGGCGGATGGCGCGCGCTGTACGCCGGCAACAAGAAGGTCATCGGCGACGACCCGAGCCACATCGCCCCCGGTCAGACCCTGCATTTCGATTCCTGAACGGGCGAAATGGGGCGGGAGTTGACGCCCCGTTTAGGCGTTAAATGTCCCGTTTGGTGAAAGTGTGGGATGAGTCTCAGAAGCCCTGATCGTCTTTGGAATTCGGCGGATCGCGTGTCTACGGTCATGTCCGCTCGTCACCACGAGCCCCGGCTGCCGCAACGCCGAGTCCTGCCAGCGGCCGTACGGGAACAGTCGTCGCGTCAAGCGCCGTAGGCAGGAGCGGGGGACCCAAGGTAAGTGCCGGAACCGGCAGTTGATGCCGTGACCGGCTCGGGGTGAAGCCATGTCCCGTGAGGGATGTGGCCGGGCAACTCAACCGGCCCGAACCCGACAGCTCACCTCGCAGGCGTCGGTGAGGGGATCGATCCATGCTGTTTTCCAGCAAGGGCAAGCACCGCCGTCCGGCCAAGGCCATCCGCGCCCTCGCACTCGCCGGCGTCGCCGGCACCGCCGTCGCCGCTCCGCTGATGGCGGCCGGCAACGCCTCCGCCGCCACCGCCTCCGAGTGGGACGCCGTCGCCCAGTGCGAGTCCGGCGGTAACTGGTCCATCAACACTGGCAACGGCTTCTACGGCGGTCTGCAGTTCTCCGCCTCCACCTGGGCCGCGTACGGCGGCACGCAGTACGCCGCCACCGCCGACAAGGCCACCAAGTCCCAGCAGATCGAGATAGGCGAGAAGGTCCTCGCCGCCCAGGGCAAGGGCGCCTGGCCGAACTGCGGCACGGGCCTGTCGAGCACCCCGTACAACGGCGGCACCTCCGGCAGCACGAGCACCAGCACCGGAACCGGCACGAACGCGGGCACCAGCACCAGCACCCCGGACACCACCGCCCGCGCCGCCGAGCCGCAGGCCGCCACGCGCTCCACCGACCGCCCGGCCGCGAGCAAGACCGTCAGCACCCCGACCGGCAAGAAGGTCAAGAAGGGTGACGGCGAGTACAAGGTCGTCAAGGGCGACACCCTCGGCTCGATCGCCGAGAAGCACAAGGTCGAGGGCGGCTGGAAGAAGCTGTTCGAGCTGAACAAGGACATCGTCGAGGACGCCGACCTCATCTACCCGGGCCAGCAGCTGCACCTGAAGTAGCAGCCGCCCCCCAAGTCTCCCCGCCCCGTGCGCATTCCCCCATGCGTGCCGGGGCGGGGTCTGCTTTTTCCGGTGCTCCCTGCTTCCGCCTCATGCTCCCCCGCCTGCACCCGCCCCCAGCCCCTTTGTTCCGCCCGGAAACAATGTGTACTACGGTCGCCGTGTCCAGGGGGCGGTCGGTCGGCCGACCCGCACCCCCGGGCGGTTAGGCTCTAGTCGCAGGGCACGGACCGGGCCATCGAGGCCCCCGCGCCCCGCACTCCCAGCGTCACATCCCAAGAAGGAGATGCTCGTGCCGTCCATCGACGTCGTCGTAGCCCGGGAAATCCTGGACTCCCGAGGCAACCCCACGGTCGAGGTCGAGGTCGGCCTCGACGACGGCAGCACGGGTCGTGCCGCCGTTCCGTCCGGCGCCTCCACCGGCGCCTTCGAGGCCATCGAGCTCCGCGACGGTGACCCCAACCGCTACCAGGGCAAGGGCGTCGAGAAGGCCGTCCTCGCCGTGATCGAGCAGATCGGACCGGAGCTCGTCGGCTACGACGCCACCGAGCAGCGCCTGATCGACCAGGCCATGTTCGACCTGGACGCCACCGACAACAAGGGCTCGCTCGGCGCCAACGCCATCCTCGGCGTCTCCCTCGCCGTCGCCCACGCCGCCTCCGAGGCCAGCGACCTCCCCCTCTTCCGCTACCTGGGCGGCCCGAACGCGCACCTGCTGCCCGTTCCGATGATGAACATCCTGAACGGCGGCTCGCACGCCGACTCCAACGTGGACATCCAGGAGTTCATGATCGCGCCGATCGGCGCGGAGTCCTTCTCCGAGGCCCTGCGCTGGGGCGCCGAGGTCTACCACACGCTGAAGAAGGTCCTGAAGACCAAGGGCCTGTCCACCGGCCTCGGCGACGAGGGCGGCTTCGCCCCGAACCTCGGCTCCAACCGCGAGGCCCTCGACCTCATCCTCGAGGCCATCAAGCAGGCCGGGTACGTCCCCGGTGAGCAGATCGCCCTCGCGCTCGACGTCGCCGCCTCCGAGTTCTACAAGGACGGCAAGTACCTCTTCGAGGGCAAGGAGCGCTCCGCCGCCGAGATGACGGAGTACTACGAGCAGCTCGTCGCGGACTACCCGCTCGTCTCCATCGAGGACCCGCTGTTCGAGGACGACTGGGCCGGCTGGAACGTCATCACCGAGAAGCTGGGCGACAAGGTCCAGATCGTCGGCGACGACCTCTTCGTCACCAACCCCGAGCGCCTGGCCCGCGGCATCGAGGAGGGCTCCGCGAACGCCCTGCTCGTCAAGGTCAACCAGATCGGCTCGCTGACCGAGACCCTGGACGCCGTCGAGATGGCCCAGCGCAACGGCTTCAAGTGCATGATGTCCCACCGCTCCGGCGAGACCGAGGACGTCACCATCGCCGACCTGGCCGTCGCGGTGAACTGCGGCCAGATCAAGACCGGCGCCCCGGCCCGCTCGGACCGCGTCGCCAAGTACAACCAGCTGCTGCGCATCGAGGAGATCCTCGACGACGCCGCGGTGTACGCCGGCCGCAGCGCCTTCCCGCGCTTCAAGGGCTGAGCCTTCCCGCACGTCCGCTTTGCGGACCATCGGGCACAGCAAGGGCTGACCCCTTCCGGCTGAGCCGTTAGGCAAGGCTTCGCCAGTCGTACGTACGTCCCCGTACCGGTCCCGTACCGTGTGCGGGGACGTACGCGCGTGAAACGGGAGGCGGGGAACATGGCTGTGAAGGACCGGGACCGGTTCTCCACCGCGACCAGGCTGCGGCTGCTCGGCGAGCAGACGGCGGCCCGTGTCTACCGCTCCCAGACCAAGCGCCAGGCCCGCCGCTCCCGGCTCACCGGCCGCGCGGCGCTGCTCGCGCTCGTCCTGTGCTCGCTGATCGTCGCGCTCGCCTATCCGATGCGTCAGTACGTCTCCCAGCGCGCCGAGATCGCCGACCTCAAGCGCCAGCGCGAGCAGGCCAGGGAGCGCGTCGAGCAGCTGCGCGACCTGAAGGCGCGCTGGCAGGACGACGCGTACGCCGAGCAGCAGATCCGCCAGCGGCTGCACTACGTGCGCCCCGGCGAGACCGGATACGTCGTGATCGACCCGGGCGCCGCCCAGCGGGCGCGCACCGACGAGACGGCGGCCGACCGCCCCTGGTACGCGAACATCTGGGACGGGGTCGACAAGTCCGACGCCTCGGACCGGTGAGCCCGGCACACTGGTGAGACCAGCCGCGTGGCCGGCCCCCACGGTGCCGCAGCCCCCCCGCGGCCCCTCGCAGCACTGACAGACCCGCAGCACTGACAGACCCGCAGCACTGACAGACCCGCAGTACTGACAGACACAGAGAAAGACAGCCTGAAGACAGTCATGGAAACGCCTCCGCCGCCCACTCCGCGCACCGAGCCCACCGACGCGGACGTCGAGGCCTTCAAGCAGCAGCTGGGACGTCCCCCGCGCGGGCTGCGGGCCATCGCGCACCGGTGTCCGTGCGGACAGCCGGACGTCGTGGAGACGGCCCCGCGGCTGCCCGACGGCACGCCCTTCCCGACGCTCTACTACCTGACGTGCCCGAAGGCCAACTCGGCCATCGGCACGCTGGAGGCCGGCGGCGTCATGAAGGAGATGACGGAGCGTCTGGGGACCGACCCCGAGCTGGCCGCCGCGTACCGCGCCGCGCACGAGGACTACATCCGGCGCCGCGACGAGATCGAAGAGCTCAAGAACTTCCCGAGCGCGGGCGGCATGCCGGACCGTGTGAAGTGCCTGCACGTACTGGTCGCCCACTCGCTGGCCGCCGGACCGGGCGTGAACCCGCTCGGCGACGAGGCCCTCGCGATGCTGCCGGAGTGGTGGCGCAAGGGCGCCTGCGTGACGCTCGCGTCGGACGACGCCTGCACCGCCCAGGCCGAGGAGGAGGCCCAGTGACCCGTGTCGCCGCCATCGACTGCGGTACGAACTCGATCCGGCTGCTCGTCGCCGACGTGCAGCCGGAGACCGGTGAACTGATCGAGCTGGACCGGCGCATGACCATCGTGCGGCTCGGCCAGGGCGTCGACCGCACCGGACGGCTCGCCCCCGAGGCGCTGGAGCGCACCTTCGCCGCCTGCCGCGAGTACGCCGAGGTCATCAAGGAGCTCGGTGCCGAGCGGCTGCGCTTCGTGGCCACCTCCGCCTCCCGGGACGCCGAGAACCGCGACGACTTCGTCCGCGGTGTCCTCGACATCCTCGGGGTCGAGCCCGAGGTGATCTCCGGCGACCAGGAGGCCGAGTTCTCCTTCACCGGCGCCACCCGCGAGCTGACCGGCCGCGCGGACCTGACCAGGCCGTACCTGGTCGTGGACATCGGCGGCGGTTCGACCGAGTTCGTCGTCGGCGACGACCACGTCCGCGCCGCCCGCTCCGTCGACGTCGGCTGCGTGCGGATGACCGAGCGGCACCTGGTGCACGAGGGCGCGGTCACCGACCCGCCCACCGAGGAGCAGATCGCGGCCATACGGGCCGACGTCGAGGCCGCCCTCGACCTCGCCGAGGAGACCGTGCCGCTGCGCGAGGCGCACACGCTGGTGGGGCTGGCCGGCTCGGTCACCACGGTGTCGGCGATCGCCCAGGAGCTGCCCGAGTACGACTCCGCCCGCATCCACCACTCCCGCCTCTCCCGCGAGCGCGTCCGCGAGATCACCGAGTGGCTGCTGCACTCCACGCACGCCGAGCGGGCCGCGGTGCCCTCGATGCACGCCGGCCGCGTCGACGTGATCGGCGCCGGTGCCCTCGTCCTGCTCGCGATCATGGAGCGGATCGGCGCCGAGGAGGTCGTCGTCAGCGAGCACGACATCCTCGACGGGATCGCCTGGTCGGTGGCCTGACCCGGTCGTCCGCAGGGGGACTTCGGACCCTGGAGCCCTCGGCCGGCGGTGCGCGACGCACCGCCGGCCGAGGGCTTTTGCGGCACTTGGGCGGGGTGCCGGTGACGCCCCGTCGGAAACCTTCGTGAAGTTCTTCACAAGGAATTCCGCCCGAGAGGTCGATCGGAGGTCGATCGGAGGTCGATCGGGCGGGCCGATTGACCCATAGGAGGGCTCAATGGCCGTCGAGGTGCGCTCAGGCGAGCGTTTCGGCGGTGTTGCGGGAGGGTGTCGGCGAAGGGGCGCGAGGGGGTCCATCGGAGGGCCAATCGGACGGATCGGCAGCTCAGGGGCCATTGACAACGGTGTGTGCCGGGTGGCGGTTCCCTGCCGTGAACATGATCTGGGTCACGCGGGCCGCGGAGTCTAACACAGCCCTTACATAAGCTTGTGAAGGGGCGCACGAGCGACCCCCCTGGGGCGGGTGGATACTCGATGGCATGAGCACCACGGAGCGTCCCAGGATCCTCGTAGTAGGCGGTGGGTACGTAGGCCTGTACGCGGCTCGGCGCATCCTCAAGAAGATGCGCTACGCCGAGGCGACCGTCACGGTCGTCGACCCGCGGTCGTACATGACCTACCAGCCCTTCCTCCCCGAAGCCGCCGCCGGCAACATCTCCCCTCGCCATGTCGTCGTCCCGCTGCGACGCGTGCTGCCGAAGGCGGAGGTCCTCACCGGCCGGGTCACGACCATCGACCAGGACCGCAAGGTCGCCACCATCGCCCCGCTGGTGGGCGAGGCGTACGAGCTGCCCTTCGACTACCTGGTCGTCGCGCTGGGCGCCGTCTCCCGTACCTTCCCGATCCCCGGTCTCGCCGAGCAGGGCATCGGCATGAAGGGCATCGAGGAGTCCATCGGCCTGCGCAACCACATGCTCGAGCAGCTCGACAAGGCCGACTCCACGACCGACGAGGAGATCCGCCGCAAGGCGCTCACGTTCGTCTTCATCGGCGGTGGCTTCGCGGGTGCGGAGACCATCGGCGAGGTCGAGGACATGGCCCGGGACGCGGCCAAGTACTACAAGAACGTCTCGCGCGACGACATGCGCTTCATCCTCGTCGACGCCGCGGACAAGATCCTTCCCGAGGTCGGCCCCAAGCTCGGCCAGTACGGCAAGGAGCACCTGGAGAGCCGCGGTGTGGAGATCTACCTCTCCACCTCGATGGACTCCTGCGTCGACGGCCACGTGGTGCTGAAGAACGGCCTCGAGGTCGACTCCGACACGATCGTGTGGACGGCGGGCGTCAAGCCCAACCCGGCGCTGGCCCGCTTCGGTCTGCCGCTCGGCCCGCGCGGTCACGTCGACTGCGAGCCGACCCTCCAGGTCGCGGGCACCGACTACATCTGGGCCGCGGGCGACAACGCCCAGGTGCCCGACATGGTCGGCCGCCGCGCGGGCAACCCCAACGCCTGGTGCCCGCCGAACGCCCAGCACGCGCTGCGTCAGGCCAAGGTGCTCGGCGACAACGTCATCGCCGGCATGCGCGGCTTCCCGCAGAAGGAGTACGCGCACGCCAACAAGGGCGCGGTGGCCGGTCTCGGCCTCCACAAGGGCGTCGCGATGATCGTCCTGGGCAAGACGAAGATCAAGGTCAAGGGCCGTCTCGCCTGGTACATGCACCGTGGCTACCACGGTCTGGCCATGCCGACCTGGAACCGCAAGATCCGCATCTTCGCCGACTGGACGCTCGGCATGTTCCTCAAGCGCGAGGTCGTGTCGCTCGGCGCCATGGAGAAGCCGCGCGAGGAGTTCTACGAGGCGGCCAAGCCCGCGCCGGTCCCGGCCGCCGCCGGTGCCGACAAGAGCGAGGCGAAGGCCGAGGCGAAGACCGACGCCAAGGTCAAGGCCTCCTGACCTCAGGTCGTACCGACAGCCCGAAGGGGCCGCCCGCCATCCGTGGTGCGGGCGGCCCCTTCGGCGTACACGGGACTGCGGCGACTGATCTTCGGTGACTGACTGCACGGCGGGGCGTACGGCGGGGAATGAGGTGGACGGGCACGATCGTTTCCCGAACGACCGGAACCTGTGGGCCTGTTCCTTTCACGGAGGTGTGCGCCATGGCCGACGCCGCGTGGCGGCTGACGAGTCTTGCCGAGCAGTTGCTGGGAGTGCCGCTCCCGGTGCGTGTCCGCGCCTGGGACGGTTCGGAGGCCGGGCCACCCGGCGCACCGACCCTGGTCCTGCGCAACCGGCGCGCCCTGCGCCGAGTGCTGTTCAAGCCCGGCGAACTGGGCCTCGCCCGCGCCTGGGTCGCCGGTGACCTGACGATCGAGGGCGACCTGTACGAGGCGCTCGGCCTGATGTCCGGGCTGGTGTGGGAGCGCGAGGACGGCGGCCGCACCCCCCTCCAGGCGCTGCGCGACCCCGAGGCGCGCGCCGCCGTGCGCCAGCTGCTCAAGCTGGCCGGACCCCCGATCCCGCCCGCGCCGCCGCGCGAGGAGGTCCGCCGCAGCCGCCATCTGCACACCCGGCACAGCGACCGGCGCGCCATCAGCCACCACTACGACGTCGGCAACGACTTCTACGCACTCGTCCTCGGCCCGTCCATGGTGTACTCCTGCGCCTACTGGCAGGTCGGCGGGAGCCTGGAGTCGGCCCAGCGCGACAAGCTCGAACTCGTCTGCCGCAAACTGGGGCTGACGCCTGGTCAGCGGCTGCTCGACGTGGGCTGCGGCTGGGGTTCGATGGCCATCCACGCGGCCCGCGAGCACGGCGTGCACGTCGTCGGTGTCACCCTCTCCCAGGAGCAGGCGGCGTACGCCCGTAAGCGCGTCGCCGACGAGGGGCTGACCGACCGCGTCGAGATCCGCGTCCAGGACTACCGGGACGTGACCGACGGCCCCTACGACGCGATCTCCTCCATCGGCATGGCCGAACACGTCGGCGCCGAACGGTACCTGGAGTACGCGCACGACCTGTACGCCCTGCTGAAGCCCGGCGGACGGCTCCTGAACCACCAGATCGCCCGCCGCCCGCAGGGCGACGAAGAGGAGTACCACGTCGACCGGTTCATCGACTCCTACGTCTTCCCCGACGGCGAGCTGGCCCCGCTCGGCACCACCGTGACCCAGTTGGAGCGTGCCGGTTTCGAGGTCCGCGACGTGGAGTCGATCCGCGAGCACTACGCCCTCACCCTGCGCCGCTGGGTCGCCCGTCTGGAGGCCGACTGGGACCGCGCGGCACGGCTCGCCGGTGCGGGCCGCGCCCGGGTGTGGCAGCTGTACATGGCGGCCTGCGCGCTCGCCTTCGAGCGCAACCGCATCGGCGTCAACCAGGTGCTGGCGGTGCGTACGCCCGAGTCCGGTGACTCCGGGCTCGCGCTGCGGTCGCGCACCTGGAACTGAGCACGCACGAGGCCCCGCTCCCTTCCGGGAACGGGGCCTCGGTCTGTGTCTCGATCCGCGTGCGGCTACTCGGACTTGATGGATGCCAGCATGTTCAGGCGTGCCGCCCGGCGGGCCGGTCACAGCGCTGCCAGCACGCCGACCACCCCGGCCAGCAGCAGGAAGAGCGCGATCCGGCCCCAGGGCAGGACCAGCTCGTACGTCGGCATCTTCGTGCCCAGCAGCTCACCGGCCGCCCAGCCGAAGAACACCCCCAGGCCGATGCCCAGGACGCCGCCGAAGAGCGAGATGACCAGGGACTCCAGGCGCACCATCCGCTTGACGGACCGGCGGTCCAGGCCGATCGCGCGGAGCATGCCGATCTCCTGCGCGCGCTCGAACACCGACATGGCCAGGGTGTTGATGACACCGAGGACGGCCACGAGCACCGCCATGGCGAGCAGTCCGTAGACCATGTTCAGGATCAGGGTGAACATCCGCGCGATGGAGTTGGACAGGTCCTTCCTGTCCTGGACCTGGATCGCCGGGTTGGAGCCGAGGGCCTTCTCCAGCCGGTCCTTGTTCGCGCCGGTCGCGCCGCCCGCCGTCCTGACCAGGACCCGCATGTCGGCGGAGGCCGTCTGGTGCGGGCTCAGGGTCGTGTTGTCGATCAGGATGCCCCTGATCATGGCGATGCTCTCGTAGAGCCCGGCGACCGTCAGCCGCTGCGACCTGCCGTCCCGGTAGTGGACGGTGAAGGTGGAACCGGCCTTCCAGTGGTGCTTCTTGGCGGTGTGCTCGTCGACGACGATCCGGGCGCCGCCGACCTCGAAGGAGCCGTCGGCGACGCTCAGGTCGGTCAGCCTGCCGATCGCCGGGCCGGTGACGCCGGTCAGGTACTCGGTCTTCCGGCCGATGCGGGCGGGGGCGTTGCGCAGCGGGCTGCTGGCGGTGACCCCGTCGGTCGCGGCGAGCTTCTTGCCGACGTCGGGGGAGAGCATGGTGCCGTTGGCCATCGACACCACGTAGTCGGCGTGGATCGCCGAGGCGGCCATCTTGTCGATCGACGTCTGGAGGCTGCCCGCCATCACCGTCATGCCGGTGATCAGGGTGAGGCCGATCATCAGCGCGGAGGCGGTGGCGGCCGTACGGCGCGGGTTGCGGACCGCGTTCTGGCGGGCCAGCTTGCCCGAGACGCCGAAGACGCGCAGCAGCGGGGCGGCGGCCGCGATCAGCGGGCGGGACAGCAGCGGGGTCAGGATGAACACGCCGATGATGAGCAGGACCGCGCCGAGTCCCATCGGGCCCTGGCCGTCGGAGCCGTCCATCGTCGTGGCCGCCACGACCACGGCCGCGCCCGCGGCCGAGAACAGCGCGCCGATCGTGTTGCGCAGCACCAGCGACTTGGTGGTGGCCGCCGCGTGCAGGCTGCTCATCGCGGCGACCGGCGGGATCCTCGCGGCCCGGCGGCCCGGGATCCACGCGGCCAGCATGGTGACGACGACGCCGACCACGAGCGCGGCGGCCACCGTGGCGGGCGCGAGGACCAGCGGCCCGTCGGGCACCGTCGCGCCGAACGAGCCCATCAGCGAACGCAGTCCGGCGCCGATGCCGATGCCGGCGGCGAGACCGGTGACACCGGCGACCGTGCCGACCACGAACGCCTCGATCAGCACCGAGCGGGTGACCTGGCGGCGGGAGGCGCCGACCGCGCGCAGCAGGGCCAGCTCCTTGGTGCGCTGGGCGACCAGCATGGTGAAGGTGTTGGCGATGATGAACGTGCCGACGAACAGGGCGATGCCCGCGAAGACCAGCAGGCCCTGACGCAGCCCGCTCATGCCGGAGGCGATCTGCTCGGCCTGGTCGTCGGAGAGCTTCTCGCCGGTGGCGGTCTTCACGAGATGGGCGGGCAGCGCGTTGTCGAGCTGCGCCTTCAGGGCGTCCTGGCTGGTGCCGGGCTTCGCCGTGACATCGATCTCGTCGTACGTGCCCTGCTTGCCGAAGAGCCGCTGCGCGGTCGCGGTGTCGAACAGGGTGAGGCTGCCGCCCGCGGCGACGTTGCCGTCGTCCGTGGTGAAGATGCCGCTGATCCTCGGCTTCAGGACCGGGCCGTCGACGGACAGGCGCACGGTGTCGCCGACCTGGTAGCCGGCGCGCGCGGCGGTGTGGGAGTCGATGGCGACCTGGTGCGGGCCGTGCGGGGCGGCGCCGTCCTTCAGCGGGTACCGGGAGTCCTTGGCGCCCCAGTAGTTGCCGCCCTGGGACTGCCAGCCGCCGCCGATCAGCTTGCCGTGCCGGTCGGCGATCGCGGTGAAGCCGTTCACGACGCCGACGGCGGAGGCGGCGCCGGGCACCTTCGCGCTCGCGTCGAGCTGGGTGCGGGTGAGCGCGGCGGGCTCGCCGAGGGCGTTGCCCCCGGCCTTCCCCGCCTTCGGCGTCACGGCGACGTCGACGCGGTCGAAGCCCTTGGCGGAGCTGGTGCGGTAGGCGTCGGAGATGGTGTCGGTGAAGACCAGGGTCCCTGACACGAACGCGACGCCGAGCATCACGGCGAGCACGGTCATCAGGAGCCGGGCCTTGTGCGCGAGCACGTTGCGCAAGGCGGTGCGGAACATGTGTTGTCTCAGTCCAGAGCTACGAGTCGTCAGGAAGGTCAGCTGGTACGGCCCTTGGCGTCGAACCCGGGGGTCCCTGGGGTCTGGGGGTTCCCTCCGGAAAGACCCAGCATGCGGTCCAGCACCGTCTCCGCCGTCGGCTCGTGCACCTCGTCGACGACGCGGCCGTCCGCCAGGAACACCACGCGGTCCGCGTAGGACGCGGCCACCGGGTCGTGGGTCACCATCACCACGGTCTGCCCCAGCTCCCGCACGGAGTTGCGCAGGAAGCCCAGCACCTCGGCGCCGGAGCGGGAGTCGAGGTTTCCGGTCGGCTCGTCACCGAAGACGATGTCCGGCCGGGAGGCCAGGGCGCGGGCCACGGCGACGCGCTGCTGCTGGCCGCCGGAGAGCTGCGCGGGCCGGTGGGAGAGGCGTCCCGACAGGCCCACCATCTCGATGACCGTGTTCAGCCACTCCTTGTCCGGCTTGCGGCCGGCGATGTCCATGGGGAGCGTGATGTTCTCCAGCGCGGTCAGTGTCGGCAGCAGGTTGAACGCCTGGAAGATGAAGCCGATCTTGTCCCGGCGCAGCCGGGTCAGCTGCTTGTCCTTCAGCGAGCCCAGCTCGGTGTCCCCGATCCGCACGGACCCGGAGGAGAACGTGTCGAGGCCCGCGACGCAGTGCATCAGCGTGGACTTCCCCGATCCGGACGGCCCCATGATCGCGGTGAACTCGGCCTGCCGGAAGTCGACGGAGACCTGGTCGAGGGCGACCACCTGGGTCTCACCCTGCCCGTAGATCTTCGACAGCTCCGTGGCGCGTGCGGCCACGGCGGTGGCTTTGCCGGCGAGGGGTGTGATGGTCACGGAAGAGGGCTCCTGTCGGGGCGGCGGTTTCGGGGACGTCGTCCATCGTCTCCTCCGTCCGCGCGCGGGACGTCAGCCGCTGTTCCGGTTCCGGGGGCCGACTGCGGTCTGAGCGCGCGGCGCCGCCTCATACCTGGGGATGACGAGAACGGGGGGAGCCCCCTTCTTCGGACGGTGAAATTCCGTCATTCCCCGTACGAGCGCCCCCCTCGCACGCAACGCTGGTGGCAAGTGCGGACGGCTCATACCGTGGTCTGATGCTCCCTCAGACATCAATAAAATAAGACAACATCGGGATCTCTCGCCGGCAGCCAGGCAGAGGTATCCCGATAGGCTCGGAGCCTCGACAGCGGAGCCCATGGCCTGCCCGGATGGTGGAATAGCAGACACGGCGAGCTTAAACCTCGCTGCCCCTCGCGGGCGTACCGGTTCAAGTCCGGTTCCGGGCACCTTCCCCTGCCGCTTCCCTCTCGTTCTCCTCGCCCCCGGCGGCCCCTTCGGCGCGCGCGAGGATCTCCCTGGCCGGGAATCCGGCGCCCGCGTACCGTGTTGCCCGGCAGAGCGAGGGAAAGATCCTCCCCACGGAGGACTGTCCCTCCTTTGCCAATCCATTACCCTTGAGCCAAGGCCGCGCAGGGTGGCCATGGAGGAGCGACATGAGGAGCAGCAACCCGGTCTTCTCGCGACGGGGGTTCAGCCGCGACGCCGGCTACGCGGGCTTCGGCACCGCGCCGCAGGCCGGGTACGCCCAGGGCAACCCCTACGCGACGAACCCGTACGCCCAGCAGGGCCAGCAGTACGCCCCGCCGCAGGCCCCGGTCTCCACCGGCGGGATGACGATGGACGACGTCGTCATGCGCTCGGCCACCACGCTCGGCGTGGTCGTCCTCGGCGCGGTCCTCGCCTGGGCCCTGCTGCCGGTCTCGCCCGGGAGCTACGGCCTGGCGATCGGCGCCGCCCTGGTCGCGATGGTCCTGGCCGTGATCCAGAGCTTCAAGCGCACCCCGTCGCCCGCGCTCATCCTCGGCTACGCCGCCTTCGAGGGCGTCTTCCTCGGCGTCATCAGCGAGATGTTCAACACCGCGTGGAGCGGCGCCCCGTTCCAGGCGGTGCTCGGCACCATGGCGGTCTCGGGCGCGACCCTGCTCGTCTACAAGGCGGGCTGGATCCGCGTCACCGCGCGCTACGCCCGCATCGGCATGGCCATTGCCCTCGCGTTCATCGTGGTCATGGCGGTCAACCTGCTGCTGGTCGTGTTCGGCGTCGCCGAGGGCGGCGGTCTGCGCAGCATGGGCCCGCTGGGTGCGATCGTGGGCATCATCGCGATCCTGCTCGGCGCGTTCTTCCTGACGCTCGACTTCAAGCAGATCGAGGACGGCATCACCTACGGCGCCCCGCGCAACGAGGCCTGGCTGGCCGCGTTCGGCCTCACCATGACCCTGGTGTGGATCTACGTCGAGATGCTGCGCCTGGTGGCGATCTTCAGCAACAACGACTGACGCCGACCGTCACGACGAAGGGCCCCGGGCGCGAACCCGGGGCCCTTCGTCATGAGGTGGGGTGCGCGGCTAGCGCAGATTGCGCGCGGCCCTTCTCAGGTCGTGCTCGTGGATGATCGCCTTGGCGTGCCCGTACGCGAGGTCGTACTCGTGACGGAGCCAGCTGACCTTCTCCTCGAAGCGGAGGGCCGGGCCTTCCTCTACGGTGCGCAGCCAGTCGGCGATCTCACGACCGGTGCAGTGGGGGATGCGGGCGAGCAGATTGCGATGGGTCTCCTCGGAGAAGACTTGGGACATCGGCGCCTCCGGACGCTGTCGACGAAGCCGGTCTTCAGGGCCTCTCTTCCGGATCGTGCCGGGGTCGCGGGCGAAAGGCCCTAGGCCACCGTGCCTGAGCGCCGGTGCGTTGGCAACAGTCCCGGTGCGACGCGTTACGCTCACCGCGTGGTTGATACGACGCCCTTGGCCCGAGCAGTGGATCACTTCGCCGACCGGTTGCGGGCGGCGCCGCAGAGCCGTCTCCAGCGCGGGGCCGCCGCCGAGGCGCTGCGGTTGGCCAGGGAGTTGGCCGTGCGCGCCCAGCTCATCGAGGATCCGTCCGGTCAGCCGCGCGAGATGCCGGACGCCGGGATGTTCGCGGCCGCCGACCAGATCACCGTCGCCGGGCACGACTTGGCGGTCGTGCTGAGCACCGACGCCGGAGTCGAGGAAGCGGTGCGGCTGGTGGAGGAGGCACAGAAGCGCGCCGGTGTGTGAGGGGACTGCCGCGCGCCGGGGGGCGCGCGACCAGGACAGGCCCTAGAGCGAGGCTATGACCCGGTCGGCCAGGATGTAGACGCTCTCCTCGCCGCACGCGAACGTCAGCGTGTAGGCGCCGGATATGCCCGAGCCGCCCAGCAGATACGCGGTGTCGCCCGAGCGCAGCGTCGCCGCCAGGCGCTCCGCGGTCTCGCGGTGGCCCGGCGTCATGCACAGGGTGGTGCCGTCGGCGAAGACGTAGACGTCGAGGGTGCCCAGCGGTCCCGGGCGAACGTCGGTCAGCTCGACTCGCTCCTCGGCCAGCTGCTCCAGGGTGGCGACCGTGCGCTCGTGGTCGCTCACGACCGGGGACTGCACGGGGACGAAGTCGGGGTGCGAGGGGTGGCGGCGGCGGGCCGCGGCCAGCTCGGCCGACTCGCCCGAGGCGCCCTGCTGGAGGAAGTCCGTGAGTTCGTCGGGGTCGGCGGCCTGCTCGGTCACCGGCTCCAGCGGGTCCAGGCCCGCGAGATCGGCCTGCCGGGGCAGGAACAGCTCGCTGTCGGCCAGGCCCAGCAGCGTGGGCGCGTCGGAGATGTCCCGCGACTCCTGGGCGGCCCAGAACGCGCGCGCCTCGGCCAGCTCCCGCTCCCGCTCCTCGGCGAGCGCCTCGGCCACGGCCGCCCGGATCGCGGTGGCGTCGCTCGTGGTGGCGTCGCTCGTGCGCGCGGACGGCAGCAGCGCGCGCGTGGCGGCGGCGTGGCTCGCGGCGTTCTCGGCGAGCTGGGCCTGCAGGTCCGCGACCTGGCGGCGCAGTTTCAGAACGGTGCGCAGGACGGCGACACCCACGGCGCCGGTGGCGGCCGTGGTGACCAGCAGGGCTATGGGCATGACGCTCACGTACGAACTCCCTGGTTCAAAGTCGACCCCCGACTTCCTACATCAGCTTGAAGGGAGGACTAACCAGCTGTCAGTGCGTAACGTCACGAAACGGACAGGGGGTCGGCCCCAGGAGGGCCCCTCTCTCCGCGCTGACCTGCGCCGATGCTCCCCCGAGGGAGATAGGTCACATCCTGGGGGAGATTGGATCACGAATCGGCCCGGCGTCCGGGAGACTCCCGAAGGCCGGGCCGCAGGTCACGGTGGGTCCCGCGACGGTTACAAGGAGCGGTGCTCAGGAGAGGCGCTCGATGACCATCGCCATCCCCTGGCCGCCGCCGACGCACATGGTCTCCAGGCCGAACTGCTTGTCGTGGAACTGGAGCGAGTTGATCAGCGTGCCGGTGATGCGGGCGCCGGTCATGCCGAAGGGGTGACCGACGGCGATGGCGCCGCCGTTGACGTTCAGCTTGTCGAGGTCGATGCCGAGGTCCCGGTAGGAGGGGATCACCTGGGCGGCGAAGGCCTCGTTGATCTCGACCAGGTCGATGTCGTCGATGGTCAGGCCGGCACGGCGCAGGGCCTGCTGCGAGGCCTCGACCGGGCCGAGGCCCATGATCTCGGGGGACAGGCCCGAGACGCCGGTCGACACGATGCGGGCGAGCGGGGTGAGGCCGAGCTCGCGGGCCTTGGTGTCGGACATGATGACGACCGCGGCCGCGCCGTCGTTCAGCGGGCAGCAGTTGGCCGCCGTGACCAGGCCGTCGGGACGGAAGACCGGCTTGAGGCCGGAGACGCCCTCCAGGGTGACGCCCGCGCGCGGGCCGTCGTCCTTGCTGACGACCGTGCCGTCGGGGAGGGGCACCGGGGTGATCTCGCGCTCCCAGAAGCCGTTCTTGATGGCTTCCTCGGCGAGGTTCTGCGAGCGGACGCCGAACTCGTCCATGTCCTGGCGGGTGACGCCCTTCCAGCGGGCCAGGTTCTCCGCGGTCTGCCCCATCGCGATGTAGGCGTCCGGGACGAGGCCGTCCTCGCGCGGGTCGTGCCAGGTCGTGCCCTCCTGCTGCGCGACCTCGGCCGTACGGGCCTCGGCCTCGGCGAAGAACGGGTTGTGCGTGTCGGGCAGGCTGTCGGAGTTGCCCTTGGTGAAGCGGGAGACCATCTCGACACCGGCCGAGATGAAGACGTCGCCCTCGCCGGCCTTGATGGCGTGCAGCGCCATGCGGGAGGTCTGCAGGGACGAGGAGCAGTAGCGGGTGATCGTGCAGCCCGGCAGGTGGTCCATGCCCATCTGCACGGCGACGATCCGGCCCAGGTTGTTGCCCTGCTCGCCCCCGGGCAGGCCGCAGCCGAGCATAAGGTCGTCGATGTCCCTCGGGTCCAGTTCGGGGACCTTCGCGAGCGCGGCCTGGATGATCGTGGCGGTGAGGTCGTCCGGGCGCAGGTCCTTGAGGGAGCCCTTGAAGGCGCGGCCTATGGGAGAGCGGGCGGTCGAGACGATGACGGCTTCAGGCATCACGGCTCCATCGGCGTATACGTGACGGGGTGTCGGGTTGCTTGGAAGTTACCCGCACGTATGGTCCGGGTCACGGCTGTCGCGGTGTGACCCTGACCGCAATTTGCTAAGCGCTTGCTTTGGCCTCCGGCGGTCGGGCGGGAATCGTGCGGGTGCAGGGGGCGCCGTCCCAGGGAGCTCTGCCCCCTGGACCCCCGGGACCTATGCCCACCCGCCGCCCGACTCGGCGGGTTGAAGGGTTCACCTCCTGGCCCACCGCGAACGGGTGGTGGGTGGGCATTAGGCCGGGGGGCTGGGGGGGCGGAGCCCCCAGGTGTGGGTCATACCGACGGTGCCGTGGGGGCGGGGTCGGGTTCGGATACCCGGCGGCGCCTGCGGCGCTTCAGCAGGGCCCACGGGCCGCGCGGGCCCGTCGGCATCGCGGCCGTGACCTCCGTACCCGCCTCGGACGCGGCCTCGGCCGCCGCACGGGCCACCGGCAGGAAGCCCTCGCGCCGCAGGACGTCCGGGCGCTCCTCCTCCGCGGGCCACAGCCCCAGCGTGGCGCAGACGGTCGGCAGGACCGCCATCGCCGCCGTGGCGTAGCCCTCGGCGGAGGGGTGGTAGTTGTCGGGTCCGAACAGTTCGCGCGGGTTCGCCGCGAACTCGGGCCCGAGCAGGTCACCGAGCGAGACCGTCCGCCCGCCCTGCTCCACCACCCCGATCGTCTGGGCGGCGGCCAGCTGCCGGGAGGCTCGCCGGGCCAGCCAGCGCAGCGGCTGCTGCACCGGCTCGATCGTCCCCAGGTCGGGACACGTGCCGACGACCACCTCGGAGCCGGCCGTGCGCAGCCGCCGTACCGCCGACGACAGATGCCGTACCGAGCGCGTCGGCGGCATGCGATGGGTCACATCGTTCGCGCCGATCATGATCACGCAGACGTCCGGCATCGGTCCGGGCGGTGCGAGCACCAGGCCGACCTGCCGGTCCAGGTCGTCGGACTGCGCGCCCGGTAGGGCGACGTTGCGCAGCTGCACCGGATGCTCGGCCACCGCCGCGAGCCCGGACGCCAGCAGCGCGCCCGGCGTCTGTCCCGACCGGTGCACGCCCTGGCCCGCCGCCGTGGAGTCGCCGAGCATCGCCAGCAGCAGGGGCGGCTCGTCATGGCTGTCGTAGGCGTCGCCGTACAGGCCCTCCGCCGACGGGACGCGGCCGCTCGTGCCGTTGCCCACATGGCGCCGGGCCAGCTGCATCTCGGCCAGCAGCAGCCCGACGGCCGCCGCGCCGACCAATCCGACCCCGCCGCCGCCGTACGCCGCGCCGGCCGCGATCCGCCGGGCCACCCTCGCCCTCGACATGCTCGTCATACGTCGCCGCCACCTCCTCGTAGCCGTACATCCACTCCTTGCCCCGTACCGCCCGTCGCCCAATCTCGACGGGGAGTGAACGGGCGTTCCTCAGCCCTCCGGGGGCCTTAGGCTGGCGGCACCAGTACGACCACACTTTTTGCAAGCAACCGGAGACAACGGTGCAATTCCACGACTCGATGATCAGCCTCGTCGGCAACACCCCGCTGGTGAAGCTCAACAACGTGACCAAGGGCATCCAGGCCACCGTCCTGGCCAAGGTGGAGTACTTCAACCCGGGCGGTTCCGTGAAGGACCGCATCGCCCTGCGCATGATCGAGGCCGCCGAGGAGAGCGGGCAGCTCAAGCCGGGCGGCACGATCGTCGAGCCGACCAGCGGAAACACCGGCGTGGGTCTGGCCATCGTGGCCCAGCAGAAGGGCTACAAGTGCATCTTCGTCTGCCCTGACAAGGTGAGCACCGACAAGATCAACGTGCTGCGCGCATACGGTGCCGAGGTCGTCGTCTGCCCGACCGCCGTGGATCCCGAGCATCCGGACTCGTACTACAACGTCTCCGACCGCCTCGTGCGCGAGACCCCCGGCGCCTGGAAGCCGGACCAGTACTCCAACCCCAACAATCCCCTCTCGCACTATCACTCGACCGGCCCCGAGCTGTGGGAGCAGACGGAGGGGAAGCTCACCCACTTCGTCGCGGGCGTGGGCACCGGCGGCACCATCTCGGGCACCGGCCGGTACCTCAAGGAGATCAGCGACGGCCAGGTCAAGGTCATCGGCGCCGACCCGGAGGGCTCGGTCTACTCCGGCGGCTCCGGTCGCCCGTACCTCGTCGAGGGCGTCGGTGAGGACTTCTGGCCCACCGCGTACGACGGCTCGCTCGTCGACGAGATCATCGCCGTGTCCGACAAGGACGCCTTCCAGATGACCCGCCGGCTCGCCAAGGAGGAGGGCCTCCTGGTCGGTGGCTCCTGCGGCATGGCCGTCGTGGCCGCGCTGCGCGCCGCCGAGCGGCTCGGCCCGGACGACGTCGTGGTCGTGCTCCTGCCGGACAGCGGCCGCGGCTACCTCACCAAGATCTTCAACGACGAGTGGATGGCCGACTACGGCTTCCTGGAGGACGAGGGCCCCAGCGCCCGTGTCTCCGACGTCCTCAGCGACAAGGAGGGCGGCTCTATCCCGTCCCTCGTCCACATGCACCCGGACGAGACCGTCGGCCAGGCGATCGAGGTCCTGCGCGAGTACGGCGTCTCGCAGATGCCGGTCGTGAAGCCGGGCGCCGGCCACCCCGACGTGATGGCCGCCGAGATCGTGGGCTCCGTCGTGGAGCGCGAGCTGCTCGACGCCCTGTTCCACAACCGCGCCTCGCTGGAGGACCCGCTGGAGAAGCACATGGGTGCCCCGCTGCCGCAGGTCGGCTCCGGCGAGCCCGTCGCGGACCTGATGTCCGTGCTCGGTGCGGCCGACGCCGCGATCGTGCTGGTCGAGGGCAAGCCGAAGGGCGTCGTCAGCCGCCAGGACCTGCTCGCTTTCCTGGCCAAGGGCGAGAAGGCGTAGCGAACGCCGGGTGATGCCGGGGGACTTCGCGTAAGCGGTACGAGCACGTCACGTGCGTGCAGCACCCGCTTAACACGGCTCCGGCACAGTGAAGGCGTCGGCAGGGCGAGGGAGCACCCCCCGGGTGAGCACGGGGGAGGCCTTCCCGCCCGGCCGGCGCCGAACGGCGTCAGGACCTCCGGAGCGGCTCCCGGACCTCCATGGACGCCTCGGACGCGGGGACCAGGCCCGGCCGGCCGCCCTGCGTCCCGCACGGGGACCGCCGCCGTCCCGACCCCCGACACGGGGGGTGCGGCGGTCCCCGTGGTCATCTCCTGTCCGCCGGTCGGCTCAGTCCCGCCAGTCGTCGTCGGCCCCGGCCGCCTCGCGCCGGCCGCCGAACAGATGCGGGTGGGCGTGCGCCGCCTGGAAGGCGTTGACGCCGACGATGCCCGCCCAGGTGACGAGCAGGCCCGGAAGGTGGGCGACGCCAGCGCCGATCGCGGACAGGGGGACCGCCGGCACCAGCGAGACGATGCCGAATCCGAAGCGCTCGCCCCAGGAGTCGGATCCCTGCCCGCCGCGGGCGGCCTGGGCGTTGCGCGTCCGCTGCTCGGCGAACTGCCCGCGCAGCGGCGCTCCACCGCCCCGTCGATGCGCCGGTCGGCCTTCTCCAGGAACGAGTCGACCAGCGCGGACTCGTACTCCTCGCCCAGTTCCCCGCGGGCCCGCAGGGTGGCGTCGAGTTCCTTCTTCAGGTCGGTGTCCCGCGCGTCGATTCCGGTCATGCGGTCACGTCAGGGAGCCGTGGCGCCCACCGCACTGGGGCTGACCCCCGTGTCACTGGCATCGCCGCGCCGGGCGAGCAGCCAGTACAGCAGCGCCGGTACGGCGAGACCCACGATCCAGGACACGTCCGCGCCGCCGAGCCGCGCCACGAACGGGCCGGTGTAGAAGCCCGTGGCCAGGAAGGGGAGTTGGGCGAGCAGGCCCACCGCGTAGACGCCGAGCGCGTCCCAGCGCCAGGCGCCGTAGCGGCCGCGGGGGTCGGCCAGGGCCGGGATGTCGTACCGCTCCTTGGAGATCAGGTAGTAGTCGACCAGGTTGATCGCCGACCACGGGGTGAAGAAGGCCAGCAGGAAGAGCAGGAAGTCCTTGAAGGCGGGCAGGAAGCTGTCCTTGCCGAGCAGGGCCACCGCGGTGCCGGCCACCATGATCAGGGCGATGTAGACCACCCGCCCGCGCCGCGAAAGCGCCCGCTGTCCCCGGAAGCCGCTCACGCTCGTCACCATCGACATGAAGCCGCCGTAGGTGTTGAGCACATTCACGGTGAGCTTGCCGAGCGCGATGACGAAGTAGAAGAACGATGCGACCAGGCCGGTGCCGCCGAGCGCGACGACGTAGTCGACCTGGCTCGCCAGGAACTTCTCCCCCGCCGTCGCCGCGACCAGCACGCCGAACGTCATCGACCACTGCGAACCCAGCGCCGAGCCCGACAGCGTCCACCAGAAGGTCGCCTTGGGCGAGGTGGTGCGCGGCAGATAGCGCGAGTAGTCCGCCACGTACGGGCCGAACGCCAGCTGCCAGGACGCCGACAGCGACATCGCCAGCAGGAACATCGGCAGCGAGAAGTGGGCGTCGTGCAGCAGGGCGCCGAGGTCGGCGCGGTCCAGCAGTCGGATGCCCAGGTAGACGAAGGCCAGCGCGCAGACCGCGCTCGCCACCCGGCCCAGGGTGTGGATGATCCGGTAGCCGACCGCCGCCGTGAACGCCGTGAGCGCGGCGAAGACGACGATGCCGGCCGTGTCGCCGGTGTGGGTCAGCTCGCCGACCGCCTGCCCGGCCAGCACGCTGCCGGACGCGAAGAAGCCGACGTACATGACGATCACCAGCAGCAGCGGGACGACCGCCCCGCGCACCCCGAACTGGGCGCGGGACTGGATCATCTGCGGCAGTCCGAGGCGCGGGCCCTGCGCCGAGTGCAGGGCCATGACCGCGCCGCCGAGCAGGTTGCCGAGCAGCAGCCCGGCGATCGACCAGAGCACGTCGCCGCCGAAGACGACCGCGAGGGCGCCGGTGACGACGGCGGTGATCTGGAGGTTGGCCCCGAGCCAGAGAGTGAACTGGGAGAACGCCGTGCCGTGGCGTTCCTCGTCGGGGACGACGTCGATGGAGCGCAGTTCGACGAGCTGGGCCATGCGAACTCCCTTGTCCGGCTGTATAACGGCATGCAGAGTTCATGGCGTCTGAATGGAATGTCAATGCCCAGGCGCCGATCTGCGATGACGGAGGGCCGAGAAGTGAGCGGGGATGTCCGGATCGAGGAGGGAGTGCGCGTGATGTCGCCGCGGGTCGTGGACGCCCCCGCCCGAGTCGTCGTCCTCGACGGGGTCGGCCTCGGCGTCGAGGACGTCGTACGCCTCGCCGACGGGGCCGCGCTTCCGGTCGCCGGCACGGACGCGATGCGCCGGGCCGAGGAGTCCTGGAACGCCGCCCGGCGGATCGCCGCCACCGGACGCGTCTACGGCCGCTCCACCGGCGTCGGCGCCAACCGCACCGAGGACGTGCCCAGCGAGGCCGCCGCCGGACACGGCCTGCGCCTGCTGCGCAGCCACTCCGGCGGCATCGGCGGCGAACTGCCCGCCCGGCAGGTGCGCGCGATGCTCGCGGTGCGCGCCAACCAACTGCTCGCCGGGGGCGCCGGACTGCGCCCCAGCGTGGTCACCGCGCTGTGCGAGGCGCTGGAGGCCGGCGCCTACCCGGTCGTCAACGAGTTCGGCTCCGTCGGCACTGGCGACCTCGCGGCGCTCGCGCAGATGGGGCTGGCGCTGGCCGGCGAGCACCCCTGGCGCGGCGCGGGCGCGCCCGCGCCCCAGCCGCTCGACAACAACGACGCCCTCGCCCTGATCAGCAGCAACGCGCTCACCCTCGGCCAGTCCGCGCTCGCCCTGCACGAGCTGCGCGGGCTCATCGGCGCCACCCAGGTCGTCGCCGCGCTGTCCCTGCTCGCCGTCGACGGCTCGCACGAGGCGTACGCGGCACCCGTCCACGCCGCCCGCCCGCACCCCGGCAGCACCGAAGTCGCCCGCCGCATGCGGCAGTTGATCGGCGCCGCCGACCGGCCCACGCCGCCGCTCGGCCGGCTCCAGGACCCGTACGGCTTCCGCTGCCTGCCCCAGATCCACGGCCCCGCCCTCGACGCCGCCGACGCCCTGGAGACGGTCCTCGCCATCGAGATCAACGCGGCCGCGGAGAACCCCCTCATCTCGGCGGACGACCTCGCCGCCTACCACCACGGCGGCTTCTACCAGTCCCAACTGGCGCTGGCGCTCGACCACTTCAGGCTGTCCGTCGTCCAGGTGGCCCGCCTGTCCAGCTCCCGGCTATCCACCCTCAACGAGCCCGCCTACACCCGGCTGCGCCCCTTCCTCGCCGACCAGGAGCCCGCCTCCTCCGGCGTGATGATCCTGGAGTACGCCGCCGGCGCCGCCCTCGGCGATCTGCGCGCCTTCGCGGCCCCCGCGTCCCTCGGCCACGCTGTACTCTCCCGGGGCGTCGAGGAGCAGGCCAGCTTCGCCTCGCTCGCCGCTCGGCAGACGCTGCGGGCGTGCGCCGCGTTCCGACTGGTGGTCGGCTGCGAACTCGTCGCCGCCGTACGGGCGCTGCGCCAGCGCGACCTGCGGCCCGAACCGGAGCTGCCGGCCGCACGGGCGCTGGCGCTCGCCGAGTCGGTGCTCGACGAGGACGCGGCCGACCGCCCGCTCACCCAGGACGTGACCGCCGCGGCCGCCCTGCTCGACCGGTTCACCGACCTCTGGAGGGGGAGCACGTCATGAGCGTGACCGACAGCCCGGCCGCGCGTCTTCAGGCGCTGTTCGAGGGGCGCCGGCTCACACCGACCCAGCGGCGCATCGCGCACAGCATGGTGCGGCGCGCCCCCGACGTGCCGTTCCTGTCCAGCGTCGAGCTGGCCGAACTGGCCGGTGTCAGCCAGCCGTCGGTGACCCGCTTCGCGGTCGCCCTCGGCTTCGACGGCTACCCGGCCCTGCGCAAGCACCTGCGCGAGGTCGTCCCCGCCGAACCGGCCGCGGACGCGACCTCGTACAACGAGTACCAGCAGGCCGTCGAGGCCGAGATCGAGAACCTGCGGCACCTGGCGGAGGTCCTCGCCGACCCGCGCCCGGTGCGGAAGGCGGGCCGCCTGCTGGCCGCCTCCCGCCCGCTGCCCGTGCTGGGCCTGCGCGCCGCCGCCGCCCAGGCGCACGGCTTCGCCTACTTCGCCGCCAAGGTCCACCCGGACGTCCGGCTGCTCAACGAGGGCGGCACGCTGCTCCAGGACCGCATCGACGCGGCCGTACGGGCCGGCGCCACGGCCCTCATGTGCTTCGCGCTGCCGCGCCACCCGCGCGAGGTCCTCGACGCCCTGGCCTACGCCAAGGAAGCCGGCCTCGCCGTGGTCACGGTCGCCGACTCCGCCTTCGCGCCGGTCGCCAAGGCCTCCGACGTCCTCCTCCCGGCCCCGGTCGGCACCGGCCTCGCCTTCGACACGGCCTGCGCCCCGATGCTGCTGGGCCGCGTCCTCCTGGAGGCCATGTGCGACCACCTGCCCGAGGCACAGGCGCGACTGGAGGAGTTCGACGCGACGGCGGCGGCACGGGGGCTGTTCGTGGACTGACGCCCAGCCCCTCGGGCGGCCGCGTCAAGAGCGCCCGGGTGCCCGCAGGACGGTGAGGGCGTCCGTGTGCGCCCCGCCCGAGTCGGCCACGATCTCCTCGATCGTCTGCGGCTCGCGCACCATCGCGAAGGCCACGCCGCCCGAGCCGTCCGGGGCGAAGCCGTAGACCCCGGGGCGCGCCAGGGAGTTGTACGCGTAGTGGTGCGCGAAGTAGTACGCGCCCGTGTCCAGCGCGGCCACGTAGTCGCCCTGTTCCAGCAGCGGGAGCGTGCGCCCCTGGGCGAGCAGGTCGCCCGAGAAACAGGCCGGACCCGCGATGTCCTGCACCGCCTCGGGGCCCGGCTTGGGGCAGCCCTTCGCGTCGTACGCGGCGATCCTGAGCGGCCACGCCCCCGGCGCGTACACCGTGCGTGTCGCCAGCTGCACGCCCGCGTGCGTGACCGCGACCCGGCGCCCGCCCGCGCTCTTGGCGTACTCCACCCGCGCCACCACCGTGCCGTGCCGGGCCAGCAGGGACCGGCCGAACTCCGTCACCAGCCCGTACCGCCCGCCGAACAGCCCCGGCACGCTCTCGCCCAGCAGGCGCGCGTACTGCGCGTACGTCGGCGTGGTCGCCTCCGACGCGAAGTTCACCGGCAGGCCGCCGCCGATGTCGAGGGTGTCGACCTGGCGCCGGCCGGCCCGCGCGTTGATCTCCTCGGCGAGCCGGTACGTCTCCGCCACGCCCTGCGCCATCAGGGACAGCGGTATGCCCTGAGAGCCGGTGTGCGTGTGCAGCCGAGTCAGCCACGGCCGGTCCAGGAACGCCCTGACCACCCACTCCCAGGCGCCCTCGTCGCGCAGCGCCACCCCGAACTTCGAGGTCGCGGTCGCCGTCGAGGTCGCCGCGATCGTGCCCCCGCCGATCTGCGGGTTCACCCGCAGGCCCAGCGGGGAGTGGGTGGGGGAGGCCTGGACGAGGGCGTCCAGGCGGTCCAGCTCCTGCGGGTTGTCCGCGTTGACCGCGACCCCCAGGGCGAGCGCCTCGCGCAGCTCGGCGTCGGTCTTGGCGGGCGCGTCGAACACCATCCGCTCCGGCGCCACCCCGGCCGCCCGCGCCAGCGCCAGCTCGCCCGCGCTGGCCACCTCCGCGCCGATGCCCTCCTGGTCGAGCAGGCGCAGCACCGCGACGAGCGGGGTCGCCTTCACCGCGAAGGCATGCAGCACCGGCGTCCCCGGCGCCACCGCCGCGTCGAACGCCGCCCGCAGCGCCGCCGCCGACTCCCGGATGCCGGTGACGTCCAGCAGGGCGGCGACGGGCGTACCGGCTCCGAGCAGCCCCTGCTCGACGGCGGCGCGCACCGCCTCGTCCCGCCGCACGGCCCGTTCGCCGTCGCCCGCGTGTCTGCCGTTGCCGCCGTCCACAGCGCCCCCCGGTGTGCGGTTGCCTGCGCCCATGCGTCCAGCCAAACACCTGCGGCGCGCCCGCGCTGGCGCACCGGGGTATTGACTAGGTCTATTCAGGAGGCAAGGATGTGAATAAACGCAGTAACAGCCCGCCGGGAGCAACGCCGCTAGGAGGCAGACCATGTCAGGACCCCGCCCCGTACGAGCACCACGCGGTACGGAACTGAGCGCCCTGGGATGGCAGCAGGAGGCCGCCCTCCGGATGCTCCAGAACAACCTCGACCCCGAGGTCGCCGAGCACCCCGACAAGCTCGTCGTCTACGGCGGCACCGGCAAGGCCGCCCGCGACTGGCGCTCCTTCGACGCCATGGTCCGCACGCTGCGCACCCTCAAGCAGGACGAGACCATGCTGGTCCAGTCCGGCCGCCCCGTCGGCGTCATGCAGACCCACGAGTGGGCCCCGCGCGTCCTCATCGCCAACTCCAACCTCGTCGGCGACTGGGCCAACTGGGAGGAGTTCCGCCGCCTGGAGGCCCTCGGGCTGACCATGTACGGCCAGATGACCGCCGGTTCCTGGATCTACATCGGCACCCAGGGCATCCTCCAGGGCACCTACGAGACCTTCGCCGCCGTCGCCGCGAAGAAGTTCGGCGGCACCCTCGCGGGCACCATCACCCTGACCGCCGGCCTCGGCGGCATGGGCGGCGCCCAGCCGCTCGCCGTGACGATGAACGACGGCGTCGCCATCTGCATCGACTGCGACCCGCGCGCCATCGAGCGCCGTATCGAGCACCGCTACCTCGACGTGAAGGCCGACAGCCTCGACCACGCCCTCCAGCTCGCCACCGAGGCCCGCGACCAGCGCAGGCCGCTGTCGATCGGCGTCCTCGGCAACGCCGCCGAGCTGCTCCCGCAGCTGCTCGCGATGAACGCGCCGATCGACATCGTCACCGACCAGACCAGCGCCCACGACCCGCTGGCCTACCTGCCCGTCGGCGTCGCCTTCGAGGACATGGCCGACGCCGCCGCCAAGGACCCGGCCGGCTTCACCACCCGCGCGCGCGAGTCCATGGCCCGTCACGTCGAGGCCATGGTCGGCTTCATGGACGCCGGCGCGGAGGTCTTCGACTACGGCAACTCCATCCGCGGCGAGGCCCAGCTGGCCGGGTACGAGCGGGCGTTCGCCTTCCCCGGCTTCGTCCCCGCCTACATCCGCCCGCTGTTCTGCGAGGGCAAGGGCCCCTTCCGCTGGGCGGCCCTGTCCGGCGACCCGGCTGACATCGCCAAGACCGACAAGGCGATGCTCGACCTGTTCCCCGAGAACGAGTCCCTCGCCCGCTGGATCAAGATGGCCGGTGAGCGCGTCCACTTCCAGGGCCTGCCCGCCCGCATCTGCTGGCTCGGCTACGGCGAGCGCGACAAGGCCGGCGAGCGCTTCAACGACATGGTCGCGAGCGGCGAGCTGGCCGCCCCGCTGGCCATCGGCCGCGACCACCTCGACTGCGGCTCCGTCGCCTCCCCGTACCGCGAGACCGAGGCCATGCTCGACGGCTCCGACGCCATCGCCGACTGGCCGCTGCTGAACGCCATGGTCAACGTGGCCTCCGGCGCCTCCTGGGTCTCCCTGCACCACGGCGGCGGCGTCGGCATGGGCCGCTCGATCCACGCCGGGCAGGTCACGGTCGCCGACGGCACGAAGCTGGCCGGCGAGAAGATCCGCCGCGTCCTCACCAACGACCCCGGGATGGGCGTGATCCGGCACGTCGATGCCGGATACGACATCGCCGAGTCCGTCGCCGACGAGCGGGGCGTGCGGGTGCCGATGCGCGAGGGCTTTGAGGGCACTGCGGACACCGAGGGCGGCGCGCGTTGAGCTTCCACAGCATGTGGGCGGAGCTGCTGCCCGTCGGCCGCAGCTCCGCCTCCGGCGGCTACCGCCGGTTCGCGTGGACCGGCGCCGACGCCGACTGCCGGGCCTGGTTCAAGGACCAGGCCGAGAGCCGCGGGCTGGCCTACGAGGTCGACCGGAACGGCAACCAGTGGGCCTGGCTCGGCGACCCCGCCGCCGGGGACGCCGTCGTCACCGGCTCGCACCTGGACTCCGTGCCCGACGGCGGCGCCTTCGACGGGCCCCTGGGCGTCGTCTCCTCCTTCGCCGCCCTGGACGAACTCCGAGGCCGGGGCGCGCGGTTCACCCGGCCGCTGGCCATCGCCAACTTCGGCGACGAGGAGGGCGCCCGGTTCGGGATCGCCTGCGCCGGCTCCCGGCTGACCACCGGACAGCTCACCGCCGAGCAGGCACACCGGCTCACCGACGCCGACGGCGTCACCCTCCCGCAGGCCATGGAGCGCGCCGGGTACGACCCCTCGCGCCTCGGCCCCGACCCCGAGCGGCTCGCCAGGATCGGCGCCTTCGTCGAACTGCACGTCGAGCAGGGCCGCGCCCTCGACCTGAGCGGCGACGCGGTCGGCGTCGCCAGCGCCATCTGGCCGCACGGCCGCTGGCGGTTCGACTTCCGCGGCGAGGCCAACCACGCCGGCACCACCCGGCTCGTGGACCGCCGCGACCCGATGCTGCCGTACGCCGAGGCCGTGCTCGCCGCCCGCGGCGAGGCCGAACGCGCCGGTGCCGTCGCCACCTTCGGCAAGATCTCCGTCGAGCCGAACGGCGTCAACGCCATCCCCTCCCTGGTCCGTGCCTGGCTCGACTCCCGCGCCCCCGACGAGCCGACCCTCGACACGGTCGTCACCGGCATCGAGAAGGCGGCCCGCGGGCACGCGGCGACGTACGGCGTCGAACTCGCCGTCAGCCGCGAGTCGTTCACCCCCGTCGTGGAGTTCGAGCACGCCCTGCGCGACGAACTCACCCGCATCCTCGGTGAGAAGGCCGGCCGCCCCGTCCCCGTCCTCGGCACGGGAGCCGGACATGACGCCGGGATCCTCTCCGCCGCCGTCCCGACCGCCATGCTGTTCGTACGCAACCCCACCGGCGTCTCGCACTCCCCGGCCGAGTTCGCCGCCGAGGACGACTGCGTGACCGGGGTGACCGCACTCGCCGACGTACTCGAAGGGCTGGCCTGCAAGTGACGCGCACGTACTGGCTGGAGCACGCCTGGCTCGACGACCGGGTTGAGCCGGGGGTGGTCGTAGAGGTGGCGGACGGGCGCATCACGACTGTCCGCAAGGGGGCACCCGCACCGCCGCCGGGGGCCGAAGTGCTGCGCGGTCTCACGCTGCCGGGCATGTGCAATGCCCATAGCCATGCGTTCCACCGCGCCCTGCGCGGCAGCGTCCAGGCAGCGAGCAGTCTCGTGCTTCCCGGGCTGGCCAACGCGCACAGTCACGCCGGATCACCCCCGCGTCGGCGGGGACAGGACGACGGGCGGGCGCCAGATTCATTCTGGACCTGGCGTGAGGTGATGTACGCGTTCGCCGACAAGCTCACACCTGACACGTACTTCTCGCTCGCGCGTGCGACCTACGCCGAGATGGCGCTCGCCGGCATCACCGCCGTCGGCGAGTTCCACTACGTGCACCACGCCCCCGGCGGCATCCCCTACGCCGACCCGAACGCCATGGGCGAGGCGCTCATCGCGGCCGCCGCCGAAGCCGGCATCCGTATCACCCTCCTCGACACCGCCTATCTCTCCTCCGGCTTCGGACAGCCGCCCAACACCCACCAGCTCCGCTTCTCCGACGGGACGGCGGAGGCCTGGGCCGAACGCTGTGCAGTTCTCAAGGAACGGGATCACGCGCGGATCGGGGCGGCGATCCACTCCGTACGGGCCGTGCCCGCCGACCAGTTGGCGACCGTGGCGCGGTGGGCCGAGGAGCGGCGGGCCCCGCTCCATGTGCACCTGTCCGAGCAGACCGCCGAGAACGAGGCTTGCCAGGCCGCCCACGGATGTACCCCCACCCGGCTGCTCGCCGACCACGGCGTCCTCGGCCCACGCACCACCGGCGTGCACAACACGCACCTCACCGATGAGGACATCGCACTGCTCGGCGGCTCGCGCACGGGTACGTGCATGTGCCCGACGACCGAGCGCGACCTGGCGGACGGCATCGGGCCCGCCGCCGCCCTTCAGCGGGCCGGCTCGCCGCTCTCGCTCGGCTCCGACAGCCACGCCGTCATCGACCTGCTCGAAGAGGCGCGCGCGATGGAGCTGAACGAGCGGCTGCGCACCCGCACCCGCGGCCACTGGACGGCCGCCGCCCTGCTGCGCGCCGCGAGTGCCGACGGCCACGCCGCCCTCGGCTGGGACGAGGCGGGCACCATCGAGCCCGGCGCGCTCGCCGACTTCACGACGATCGCGCTCGACTCGGTCAGGACGGCAGGGCCGCTTCCGCGGCTCGGGGCCGAGACGGCCGTATTCGCCGCGTCGGCAGCAGACGTGTCGCATACGGTCGTGGGAGGTCGGCACGTCGTACGGGACGGGGTCCACACCCTCGTACCGGATGTGCCGCAAGCCCTCGCGGACGCCGTCGAAGCCCTGCGCGGATGACTCCGGGCCGCCCCTGCGCGCGGCCCGCGTCCGCCTCCGAACCCGACCCCACCGCCGAGAAGGCCACCAAGGACGCCATGAGCAACGCGACGAACGTCAGCCCCGCCCACTCAGCGAGCACCGCAAGCACGCTCATCACCAACATCGCCGTCCTGGTCACCAACGACCCCTCCCTCGGTGACAGTTCTCCCCTTGGTTTGATCCAGGACGCGGCCGTCGTCATCGAGGGCGACCGCGTCGTGTGGACCGGTGAATCCAGCAAAGCACCCGCCACTGACAATCGGGTCGACGCCGGTGGCCGGGCGGTGCTTCCGGGCTTCGTCGACTCCCACTCCCACCTGGTCTTCGCGGGCGACCGCACGCAGGAGTTCAACGCCCGGGTGTCCGGCCGCCCGTACAGCGCGGGCGGCATCCGTACGACGGTCGCCGCCACCCGCGCCGCCACGGACGGGGAACTGGAGGCGAACCTCACCCGTTACCTGTCCGAGGCCCTGCGCCAGGGCACGACGACGTTCGAAACGAAGTCCGGCTACGGCCTGACCGTCGAGGACGAGTCGCGCGCCCTGCGCATCGCCTCCGCCCACACGGAGGAGGTGACGTACCTCGGTGCCCACATCGTGTCGCCCGACTACGCCGACGACCCGGCCGCCTATGTCGCCCTGGTCACCGGCGAGATGCTCGACGCCTGCGCCCCGCACGCCCGCTGGATCGACGTCTTCTGCGAGAAGGGCGCTTTCGACGGCGATCAGGCCCGGGCGATCCTCACCGCGGGCAAGGCGAAGGGCCTGTACCCGCGAGTCCACGCGAACCAGCTCTCCTACGGCCCCGGCGTCCAGCTCGCCGTCGAACTCGACGCGGCCAGCGCCGACCACTGCACCCACCTCACGGACGCGGACGTCGACGCCCTGGCGAACAGCTCCACGGTCGCCACGCTCCTGCCCGGCGCCGAGTTCTCCACCCGCGCCGAGTGGCCGAACGCCCGCCGCCTGCTCGACGCGGGCGCCACGGTCGCCCTGTCGACGGACTGCAACCCGGGCTCCTCCTTCACCTCCTCCGTCGCCTTCTGCATCGCGCTCGCGGTACGGGACATGGGGATGACGCCGGACGAGGCGCTCTGGTCCGCCACGGCGGGCGGCGCGGCGGCCCTGCGGCGCACGGACATCGGACGGCTGAGCCCCGGTGCCCGCGCCGACCTGATGCTGCTGGACGCGCCGAGCCATGTGCACCTGGCCTACCGGCCGGGCGTGCCCCTCGTGACCCAGGTGTGGCGGCGCGGAGAGCGCGTGGTCTGAGCCAGGGCGCGGGACGCGTCAGCGCGCCCCCGCCCGCCACCGCTGCTCGGCCCGTCCGTTCAGCGGATCCAGCTCCACCCCGTCGCCCCAGTCAGGCGCCACCGCAGTCTCGATGGCGATCGCCGGACGGATGACACCGTCGGGGTCCACGGTGAAGCGCAGGTTGTCGCCGTGGTCGCCGTCGAGCGACGAGCACGCCCAGATGCCGACACCCCGGTCGACGTCGCCCCGGCTGTCCAGGCAGAAGTCGGAGTCGGCGTACGACCTCAGCGCCTGCTCGTCGGCGTCGAACCGCCAGCGCTGGGTCGGGGCGGAGGAACAGCGGGCCGTGACGACGTCCGTGCCCTTGTCCAGATCGCCGTCGCGGATGTCCAGGCAGCGGCCCGTGGCGAGGTTCACCACCTGGGCGTACGTCCCGCCCGGCGGCACCGGGGCGGGCGACGGCTCGGGGGTGGGCTTCGGCGCCGGAGGCGGGGGCGTGGTCCGCGGCGGGGGCGAGCTGCGGGACGGCGACGGGGACTTGGAGGGCGGCCGACGGGTCGGCGCCGGAGACGGGGAGAGCGTCGCCGTCGTCGTCACCGTCACCGGCGGGCTCGACGGGAGCGCCGTCGCGGACACCGAGCCCTGCTCATGGGAGTCGGCGGGCGCCAACAGCAGGACCAGCAGCGGGAGTACGGCCACGCTCAGGGCCGCCGAGGTCAGTAACAGCCGGCGCGACGGGGGCCAACGGCGCTGCGGGGCGGCCGTGTCGGGCCGCGGGGCCGGCTTCTCGTCCCGGGCGTACGCGGTGCCGCTCCAGGGCAGCAGGCCCTCCGCCAGGGCCGTCCGCGGATGGTCCCGCAGGGCGGTGAGGTCCTCGAACGCGGCCGTGCAGTACGGGCACTGCGCCATGTGGGCCTGCAGATCGGCGCTGTGGCGCGGGGTGCCGGGGCGCGCCGCCTCCTCGATCAGCCGGCGGAAGTCCCCGCAGCGCGGATCGTCGGAGGCGGCCAGCCGCGACTTCAGACAGGCCTGCGCCATGGCCTGAAGGGCTTGTTCGGTGCCGTACGCCACGTCCTCGCGGGTCAGGCCCAGGAAGACGGCCGTGCGCTCCTCGGGCTCGGCCTCCACGAGGCCGTACCAGATCAGGCCCTGAAGCCGGGAGGGCAGCGACTGGAACGCCGTCATCATGGGCGGGACGGGGCCCTCCGCGGTGCCGGTCGTGTTCAGGACCAGCAGCAGGCCGGGGTCCAGGCCCGCCGCGCGCTGGTCGCGCGCCCAGGCGCCCGCCGACCGGGCGGCCAGCAGCAGGAGTTGGTGCCGCAGCGGGACGCGCGGTTCGATGCCGCGCGCCGTCTCGCGCGCTGCCGTGGTGAAGGTCTGCGCCGTCAGCTGCCGGGCCGCCGCGTCGCTCGCGGTGCACAGGCGGGCGTAGGTGAGAACGGCCCGGTGGTGGCGCGCGCGCAGCTCGCGCAGCGCCGGGTACGCGGTCGCAGTGGCCGCGCGCAGCAGTTCGATGAGTCGTGCGTCCGGCGCCTGTGCGTTGCCGCCGTCGTCCTCGGCGCCGTCGCCCTGAGCCATTCCTGAGCCCTCCTCCCGCCCGGCGCGGTCGCCTGCCCGCGGCCGTGCTCCTGACGGACCAGCCAGTTTGGGGTGCCCATAGTGGTGGAGGGGGGGCTTGGATGGAAAGGTGCTACTCGAAGGTAACCGGCGGTACTCCGGGGGTAATCCGCGGACGGTCGCGCCACGTCGGTCCGGCGGACACGGAAGCGGTCCGGCGCGCCGTGCGCCGGACCGCTTCCCAAGTCCCCGGGCCGAGACGTCACTTGGCCCGCCAGGAGGATCACTCGTCGATCGTCAGGCCCTTGCGCAGCCGTGCCAGCGTCCGGGACAGCAGCCGCGACACGTGCATCTGCGAGACGCCCAGCTCCTCGCCGATCTCCGACTGGGTCATGCCCGCGACGAAGCGAAGCGAGAGGATCTTCCGGTCCCGCGAGGGGAGTTGGGCGATCAGTGGCTTCAGCGACTCGACGTACTCGATGCCCTCGATCCCGTGGTCCTCGTAGCCGATGCGGTCGGCGAGGGCGCCCTCGGAGTCGTCCTCCTCGGGCTGGGCGTCCAGCGAGGAGGCCGTGTAGGCGTTGGACGCGGCCATGCCCTCGACCACCTCTTCGGTGGTGATGCCCAGGCGTTCGGCGAGCTCCGCGACGGTCGGGGCGCGGTCCAGCCGCTGGGCCAGCTCGTCACCGGCCCTGGCCAGGTCCAGCCGCAGCTCCTGGAGGCGGCGCGGTACGCGCACGGACCACGAGGTGTCGCGGAAGAAGCGCTTGATCTCGCCGATGATGGTCGGCATCGCGAAGGTCGGGAACTCGACGCCGCGGGAGAGTTCGAAGCGGTCGATCGCCTTGATCAGGCCGATCGTGCCGACCTGGATGATGTCCTCCATCGGCTCGCTGCGGGAGCGGAAGCGGGAGGCGGCGAACTTGACGAGCGCGAGGTTGAGTTCGACGAGGGTGTTGCGGACGTACGCGTGCTCGTGCGTGCCTTCCTCCAGCGACTGGAGCCGCTCGAAGAGGGTCTTGGACAGGGCCCGTGCGTCGACGGGGCCGATCTCGTCGTACGGAGGGATCTCGGGGAGCCCCTCGATGGGATCCAGATGTTCCGGTGCGGGTGTCGACGCCGCTTCCGGGGTAGGCGATGCGTCGAGCCGGGGTGACATGGTGTCCTCCATCGTTCTCGGCATAAGGCTGCCGAAGCCGTGCGTGCACTGCGGTGTGCGGCGCCTCCATAGCCGGCCGTGTCGGTTTGCGTGTCCCTACTAGGCCTACCCGCTTCATTGAGCCCGTCGCAAGTGCCTTCTGCTGTGATGTGTCCGACTATGAGCGGTTGTTCGGCTGTCGGAGTGCTGACGGAAGGCGTAGTGTTCGAGGGCATCGACGCGGAGCCCGCAGCGCATGAGCAGCACAGCGGCAGGGCATCGTCAGTGCATCAGACAGCAGCCACGACCTCAGGAGTGAGAGACGGCATGGACCGCGGGACGGTCGGCAGCGCCCAGTCGGGCCGGCTACGGGTGCAGGTGCGAGAAGAGGGCTCCAGCGCCGTCGTGACGCCGGCGGGTGAGCTCGATCACCACACCGCCGATCTGTTGCGCGAGCCGCTCGACGAGCTCCTCTCGAAGGGGTTCGCGCGACTCGTCGTGGACTGCTCACAGCTGGAGTTCTGCGACTCCACGGGTCTGAACGTGCTGCTCGGCACCCGCCTGAAGGCGGAGGCGGCCGGCGGCGGGGTGCATCTCGCCGCGATGCGGCCGGTGGTGGCCCGCGTGTTCGAGATCACCGGGGCCCAGACGGTCTTCACGGTCCACGACTCCGTCAACGCGGCGCTGGCCGGTGAGTCCGGCGCGTCGAGTGAGCCCGGCGAGGCCTGCGGCGCCGGCTGATCCGCGCCACCCACCGGCGTCCTGCCCCCGGGAAGAACCGGGAATTCCCTTGACGTCGGGCGCTGTTCGGCGCGCGTTCCACGGCCGTCCGGGCCTTGTTCGTGGCCCCGAGCGCGACGCGTCCGGATCAGGGGGTGTTTCGCCCGGTCAGTCGGGCAGGAGAGACTTCGTGGACCCGTTGGCCGGCCCTCGGCACTGCGCCGGGCGAACGGCCCGCGCGCGGCGTACGTATCCGACCGATACCAGCAGGTCCGACTGCTGAATCGCGAACTGCCGGACATGCGCGCCGAACGTGAACTGCCGAACGTGAACTGCCGAACGTGAACTGCCGAACGTGAACTGCTGAATGTGAATCTGAGTCCGAATCGTGAACCGGTGAATCGGTGAGGTGAAGCGCTGATGAGCACCACCCGGCCTTGCTCGCCGGGCGACCGCAGCCCGGAGCCCGCAGGCGCTCCGGGTACGTCCGAGGAGGATGCGCCGTCCGACGGCGTATCCGTGGCGACAGCGGCCGTACCGTCCAAGGCCCCGCGGGCCCGTGAGGTCCGCAGGCTGCGGCTCGACGGCGAGAGCGGGGTGGTCCCGCTGGCGCGCGACTTCGCCCGCCAGGCGCTGTACGCGTGGGGCTGGCTGCCCGCCGCCACCGCGGACCAGCGGGCGGCCGCCGAGGACGTGCTGCTCGTGGTCTCCGAGCTCGTCACCAACGCGTGTCTGCACGCCGAGGGGCCCGAGGAGATGTTCCTCGCCCGCGACAACAAGGTGATCCGTATCGAGGTCGCCGACCGCGGCACGGGCCAGCCCGCCCCGCGCACCCCGCATCGCGCCGGACGCCCCGGCGGCCACGGGATGTTCATCGTGCAGCGCCTCTGCCTGGACTGGGGCGTGGTGCGGATCCCGGGCCTGACGGGCAAGAGGGTGTGGGCGGAACTCGGTGCTCCGGCCTGATCCGTACGAAAGCCCCGAGGAGAAGACCCCAGGACCACCACGGTCCGTGCGCATACGAAGAGGGCCACCGCATCCCCCAGGGATGCGGTGGCCCTCTTCGTGCCTCGGGCGGACGTCAGGCGACGTCGCCCATCAGCTGCTTGACCTTGTTGCGGTACAGCCACACCGCGACACCGGCGGCGACGGCGAGCGCGGCCTCCAGGGCCACGATGCCCGTCGTGTTGAGGTCGACGCCGGCGGTGCTGAGCAGACCGGTCGTGGCGTCACCGGCGGTGACGGCCAGGAACCAGACACCCATCATCTGGGAGGCGTACTTCGCGGGCGCCATCTTCGTGGTGACCGACAGGCCGACCGGGGAGAGCAGCAGCTCGCCGACGGTCTGGACGAAGTAGATGGCCACCATCCACAGCGCGGCCGCCTTGTGACCGCCGTCGGCGATCGCGAGCGGGGCCAGGAAGACGAAGAAGGAGACACCGATCAGGACCAGGCCCAGGGCGAACTTCGTCGCCGTGCTCGGCTCCTTGCCCTTGCGGTTCAGGGCGAGCCACAGCGAGGCGAAGACCGGCGCGAACGCCATGATCATGACCGGGTTGACCGACTGGTACCAGGAGACCGGGAAGTTCCAGCCCGCGATGGTGTTTTTGGCCGAACCGTCCGCGAAGATCGACAGGGTCGAACCGCCCTGGTCGTAGATCATCCAGAACACGGCCGCGGCGATGAAGAACCAGATGTACGCCGTCATCTTCGACTGCTCGGTGCCGTCGAGGTCCTTGTCGCGCTTGATGCGGGCGAGGACGACGACCGGGATGACCAGGCCGGCGATGATGATCGGGACCATCACCCAGTTCAGCGTGTAGACGCCGGAGAAGCCGACGATCGCGTAGAAGACCGCAGCGATACCCGCCCACAGGCCGGCCTTGCGCAGCGTGGACGTCTTCTCCTCTGCCGACAGCGGGGTCGGGACGACGTTCGACCGGTCGCTCAGGTGACGCGAGCCGAGCAGGAACTGGGCCAGACCCAGACCCATGCCGAGCGCGGCGAGGGCGAAGCCCAGGTGCCAGTTGACGCTCTGACCGACGGTGCCGATGATCAGCGGCGCGGCGAAGGCACCCAGGTTGATGCCGATGTAGAAGAGCGTGAAGCCACCGTCACGGCGCGGGTCTTCCGGACCGTTGTAGAGGTGGCCGACCATGGTGGAGATGTTGGCCTTCAGCAGACCGGAACCGATGGCGACCAGGCCGAGGCCCGCGTAGAAGGTGCCGGCGCTCGGCAGGGCCAGGGTCAGATGGCCGAGCATGATGATCGTGCCCGCGACGGCGACCGTCTTGCGGGGGCCGAGGATGCGGTCGGCGATCCAGCCGCCGGGCAGCGCGAGCAGATACACGAGGGACAGGTACACCGAGTAGATCGCGGTCGCCGAGGCCGCGTCCAGGTGCAGCCCGGCCGGGGCCACCAGGTAGAGCGGAAGCAGGGCCCGCATGCCGTAGTAGGAGAAACGCTCCCACATCTCGGTCAAGAAGAGGGTGGCCAGTCCGCGAGGGTGGCCGAAGAAGGCTTTGTCGGCACCGGGAGTCTCCGGCTGAACCGAGTCCTTCGTCAGGCTGGACGCCATGGTCGTTCCTTGCTGATCGGGACGCGCGCTGGAGCGTTGCGCGCCCGGTGACGGTGCGGCCGGCACCGGCTGGGCACCGTCCACCCCACGCCCAGGGGAGCTCCGCTCCCTGCTGAACGGGGAAGCAGTGGACGGCGACCACCGGGATCCACGCCCCGGAACGCGTCAGCGCGTTCGGAGCCCGGCCAGAGGTCATTCCTTTCGAGGCTGATGTGCATCAGCCCGTACACAAAAGAGACCCTCAGCGTCAAGTGGCGCCAAAGGTCCTTGGTGTACTACAGGCGTTCCGCTCACCATACGGCAGGACACTGCCGGAAATGGAAGGACTTGAGACACGGATCACAGGGCTTCGGGGAACCAGAGGCGCCTTTTCGAAGGTCCCTCCTATGATCTCACCCTTCCCTCATAGGTTCGTACCAATGTGCGGCAAGGTAAGAACCACGGGCTCCCGGTCCCGCCCCGCGGCCACGCGCGGGCGGTCTACCATCACCTCATGACCCGTGTACTGCTCGCCGAGGACGACGCGTCCATCTCGGAGCCGCTGGCCCGCGCCCTGCGCCGGGAAGGTTACGAGGTCGAGGTGCGCGAGGACGGACCCGCGGCGCTCGACGCCGGAATGCAGGGCGGCGTCGACCTGGTGGTGCTGGACCTGGGGCTGCCCGGCATGGACGGCCTCGAGGTCGCCCGCCGGCTGCGCGCCGAGGGCCACGCCGTGCCCATCCTCATCCTGACCGCGCGCGCCGACGAGGTGGACACCGTCGTCGGCCTGGACGCGGGCGCCGACGACTACGTCACCAAGCCCTTCCGGCTCGCCGAACTGCTCGCCCGCGTCCGGGCCCTGCTGCGGCGCGGCGCCACGGAGCCGCAGCAGCCGCCGGCCACGCACGGGGTGCGCATCGACGTCGAGTCGCACCGCGCGTGGATGGGCGACGAGGAACTCCAGCTCACCGCCAAGGAGTTCGACCTGCTGCGGGTGCTGGTGCGGGACGCCGGCCGCGTGGTCACCCGGGATCAGTTGATGCGGGAGGTCTGGGACACGACGTGGTGGTCGTCCACCAAGACCCTCGACATGCACATCTCCTGGCTGCGGAAGAAGCTGGGCGACGACGCGGCGAACCCGCGGTACATCGCCACGGTGCGCGGTGTGGGCTTCCGGTTCGAGAAGAGCTAGGCGCTGCCGCTGGGGCTCAGCCGACTTCGTGCTGTGCGTCGTGGTGGGTTGTGGCTGGTGCGTGGGTGCGTGGGTGCGTGGGTGCGTGGGTGCGTGGGTGCGGGCGGTCGTGGGCTGGTCGCGCAGTTCCCCGCGCCCCTTTGGGGCGCTGCCCCGAACCCGGGTTTCCAGTGACCAAGGCACACTGGTCCTCGTAAAGCCACCGCCCGGAGGGCCTCGTGCGTCGTCGTCTCATTCAGTCCACCCTGGCCGTCGTCCTGGTCGTGATCGCCGTCTTCGGCGTCTCACTGGTGCTCGTCGAGACCCGGACCATCAGCAAGGGCGCCCAGGAACGGGTGGACTCCGAGGCGCTGCGCCTGGCCAGCATCGTGGACAGCCGCATCGTCGGCGCGGAGGACGTGACCCCCGGGATGCTGCGCAAGCAGGTCGCCGAGGAGCAGTACGCCGTCATCCGCATCCCCGGCCGCTCGCCGATCGAGGTCGGCACCAAGCCGCAGGGCGAGGTCATCGAGGCGAGCGCCGACGGCGAGGAGGGCGAGCGGGTCACCGTCCAGGAGCCGCGCTCCTCGGTGACCCGCGAGGTCGGCCGCACGCTGCTGATCATCGCGGCGGTAGCGCTGCTCGCGGTGGTCGCGGCCGTGCTGCTCGCCGTACGCCAGGCGAACCGGCTCGCCTCCCCGCTGACCGACCTCGCGGAGACCGCCGAGCGCCTCGGCTCCGGCGACCCGCGCCCCCGGCACAAGCGGTACGGCGTCCCCGAGCTGGACCGGGTCGCCGACGTCCTGGACTCCTCGGCCGAGCGCATCGCCCGCATGCTCACCGCCGAGAGGCGCCTGGCCGCCGACGCCTCCCATCAGCTCCGTACACCCCTCACCGCGCTCTCGATGCGTCTGGAGGAGATCACCCTCACCGACGACCCGGACACGGTGAAGGAGGAGGCGAACGTCGCGCTGACCCAGGTCGAGCGCCTGACGGACGTGGTCGAGCGGCTGCTCACGAACTCCCGCGACCCGCGGACCGGCTCCGCCGTCACCTTCGACCTCGACGAGGTCATCCTCCAGCAGCTCGCCGAGTGGCGGCCGGCGTACCGTAGCGCGGGGCGCGCGATCGTGAGCTCGGGCAAGCGGCATCTGCGGGCCGTGGGTACGCCTGGGGCGGTGGCCCAGGTGCTGGCGGCGCTCATCGAGAACTCGCTGATGCACGGCCGGGGCACGGTGGCGCTGCGCACCCGTGTCACCGGGAACCAGGTGGTCATCGAGGTGACCGACGAGGGCCCGGGCGTCCCGGCCGACCTCGGCGCGCGGATCTTCGAGCGCACGATCAGCGGGCGGAACTCCACGGGGATCGGCCTCGCGGTGGCCCGCGATCTCGCCGAGGCCGACGGCGGCCGCCTGGAACTCCTCCAGGCCCAGCCGCCCGTCTTCGGCCTCTTCCTGTCCCGCACCCCGCCGACCCCGAAGCCGGACGACGACGAGCCGACGGTCCGCTAGGACAGCCCCTGCAGCCCCTGCAGCCCCTAAGGCCTTCCCTGCGGCACCCGCTGCCGGGGGCGCTGCTTCTTCGACGACTGGGCGGCGACGTACGCCTTCGTGCCGTCGCCGCTCTCCCGGACCGGCAGGGCCCGGAACACCCAGGTCCGGTAGGACCAGAAGCGGAACAGCGTCGCGACGCCGATGCCGAGGAACTTGAAGACGTTGTTCTGCAGCGGGGTGTCCCAGCCGAACCCGTACGTCGCCACGAACAGCACGCCGTTCTCGATCACCAGGCCGATCGCGCTGAACAGCAGGAACAGCGTGAGCTCCCGGGTACGGCCGTTCTTGTCACGGTCCCGGTACGTGAAGTAGCGGAAGCCGACGTAGTTGAAGGTGATCGCGACGACGGTCGCGATCACACCGGCACGGACCACCTGGAGATCGGTCGCGTGCCTGACCAGGTTGAAGACGCCCAGATTGACGAGGATCCCTGCTCCGCCGACCGCCCCGAACTTGGCGACCTCGTCTACGAGTCTTCGCAGCCCCGAGGAACTACGTTCCATGGTTGCGCTGGCCCCCGTCCGTAGGTTTCGTCAACTCAGCCACTGTAACGAGCGGACTCCTCCGGCGCCTGCGGGCGAGCGCACGCCGCACCGACGCGTCGGAAAGAACCTGGGAAGAAGCCGGAGGCAGGCGGAAAGCGGCGGGCAAGAGCCGGGCAACGGCCGGGCAAGGACCGGGAAAGCGCAGGGTAAGAGGCGGCCGGGGCGGGGCGCCCGGCGCGGCCGATACCCTAGGAGCGTGACATTCCCGGTAGTCGGCATGGTCGGCGGGGGCCAGCTCGCTCGTATGACACACGAGGCGGGCATCCCGTTGGGCATCAGGTTCAAGCTCCTCAGTGACACACCCCAGGACTCGGCGGCGCAGGTCGTGAACGAGGTCGTCGTCGGCGACTATCGCGACCTGGACACGCTGCGCGCGTTCGCGCAGGGCTGTGACGTGATCACCTTCGATCACGAGCACGTGCCCACCGAGCACCTGCGCGCCCTGGAGGCGGACGGCATCCCCGTCCGCCCCGGGCCCGACGCGCTGGTGCACGCCCAGGACAAGGGCGTGATGCGCGCGAGACTCGACGCGATCGGCGTGCCCTGCCCGCGGCACCGCATCGTGTCCGACCCTGAGGACGTGGTCCGCTTCGCGGCCGAGGGCGAGGGCTTCCCCGTCGTCCTCAAGACCGTCCGCGGCGGCTACGACGGCAAGGGCGTGTGGGTGGTGGAGTCCGCCGAGGAGGCCATGGACCCCTTCCGCGCCGGCGTCCCGGTCCTCGCAGAGGAGAAGGTCGACTACGTGCGCGAGCTCGCCGCCAACGTCGTCCGCTCGCCGCACGGCCAGGCGGTCGCCTACCCGGTCGTCGAGTCCCGCCAGGTGGGCGGCGTCTGCGACACGGTCATCGCGCCCGCCCCAGGCCTCGACCCGGCGCTCGCCCTCCAGGCCGAGGAGATGGCCCTGCGCATCGCCCAGGAGCTGGAGGTCGTCGGCCATCTCGCCGTCGAGCTGTTCCAGACCCGCGACGGCCGCATCCTCGTCAACGAGCTGGCCATGCGCCCGCACAACTCGGGCCACTGGACCCAGGACGGCGCGATCACCAGCCAGTTCGCCAACCACGTCCGGGCGGTCCTCGACCTGCCCCTCGGCGACCCGCGCCCGCGCGCGAAGTGGACCGTGATGGCCAACGTGCTGGGCGGCGACTTCCCGGACATGTACGCGGCGTACCTGCACTGCATGGCCCGCGACCCCCAGCTGAAGATCCACATGTACGGCAAGGACGTGAAGCCCGGCCGCAAGGTCGGTCACGTCAACACCTACGGCGACGACCTGGACGACGTTCTCGAGCGCGCACGTCACGCTGCCGGTTACCTGAGAGGCACGATCACCGAATGAGCTCCAGCCCCGTTGTCGGCATCGTCATGGGATCGGACTCCGACTGGCCCGTGATGGAGGCCGCCGCCCAGGCCCTCGACGAGTTCGAGATCCCCTACGAGGTCGACGTCGTCTCCGCGCACCGGATGCCGCGCGAGATGGTCGCGTACGGCGAGGAGGCCGCCGGCCGCGGGCTGAAGGTGATCATCGCGGGCGCGGGCGGCGCCGCCCACCTGCCCGGCATGCTCGCCTCGGTCACCCCGCTGCCGGTCATCGGCGTACCGGTCCCGCTGAAGTACCTCGACGGCATGGACAGCCTGCTGTCGATCGTGCAGATGCCGGCCGGCGTGCCCGTCGCCACCGTCTCCGTCGGCGGCGCCCGCAACGCCGGTCTCCTCGCGGCCCGCATGCTCGCCGCGCACGACGAGGAACTCCTCGCCCGTATGCGGGAGTTCCAGCAGGAGCTCAACGACCAGGCCACGGAGAAGGGCAAGCGCCTGCGCGCCAAGGTCGAGGGTTCGAGCGCCTTCGGGTTCGGAAAGTGACGGACATGACCTCACCGTCCTCACCGTCCTCACAGTCCTCGCTGGACGAAGCCCGGGAGCTGCTGCGCTCCTTCCCCGTCGTCGACGGGCACAACGACCTGCCGTGGGCGCTGCGCGAACAGGTCCGCTACGACCTCGACGCCCGCGACATCGCCACCGACCAGCGCGCCCACCTGCACACCGACCTGGCGCGGATGCGCGAGGGCGGCGTCGGCGCGCAGTACTGGTCGGTGTACGTCCGCTCCGACCTGCCGGGCGCGGTCACGGCGACGCTGGAACAGATCGACTGCGTACGGCAGTTGATCGACCGGCACCCGGACCGGCTGCGGGCCGCCTTCACGGCCGCCGACATGGAGGCCGCGCGCGCCGAGGGCCGGCTCGCCTCCCTCATGGGCGCCGAGGGCGGCCACTCCATCGACAACTCGCTGGCCACCCTGCGCGCCCTGTACGCGCTCGGCGTGCGCTACATGACCCTCACCCACAACGACAACGTGGCCTGGGCGGACTCGGCGACGGACGAGCCGAACGTCGGCGGCCTGTCGGCCTTCGGCCGCGAGGTGGTACGGGAGATGAACCGCGCGGGCATGCTCGTCGACCTCTCCCACGTGGCCGCGACAACCATGCGGGACGCGCTGGACACCACGTCCGCGCCGGTGATCTTCTCCCACTCCTCGGCGCGCGCCGTGTGCGACCACCCGCGCAACGTCCCGGACGACGTCCTGGAGCGGATGGCCGCGGGCGGCGGCATGGCGATGGTGACGTTCGTGCCGAAGTTCGTGCTCCAGGCGGCCGGCGAGTGGACCGTCGCCGCCGGTGAGAACCTGCGCGCGCACGGCTTCCACCCCCTCGACACCACCGCCGAGGCGATGAAGCTGCACCACGCCTTCGAGGAGGCGAACCCCCGCCCGATCGCCACGGTGTCCACGGTCGCCGACCACCTCGACCACATGCGCGAGGTCGCCGGCATCGACCACCTCGGCATCGGCGGGGACTACGACGGCACGGCGTTCACCCCCGAGGGCCTCAAGGACGTCTCCGGCTACCCCAACCTCATCGCCGAACTCCTGGACCGCGGCTGGTCGAAGACCGACCTGGCCAAGCTGACCTGGCAGAACGCGGTACGGGTGCTGGGCGCGGCCGAGGACGTGGCCCGGGACCTCCAGGCCACGCACGCCCCCTCCAACGCCACGATCGAGGAGCTCGACGGCCCGGCCGACTGAGCACCGGGCGGGGCGCCGGTACCCCCGAACGCCCCGCCCACCAGGAAGCCCTCCCGGCCCCGTGCGACGGTGACCGTAGCGCGATCGACGTGCCGCGATCGACGTGCCGCGATCGACGTGTACGACGACGTACGGAGCCCCGCATGGCCGACCTCAGGGACGAGCTGCCCACCGCGACCGAGGTCACCGCCCCGCCCGACGACCTCGACGAGGATCTGCCCGACGACCCGTTCCCGACCGCCGGTCAGTCACTCGTCCCGGACTGCCCCCCGGACGCCGGACCGCTGGAGCGCGCCCACGCCCTGCTGACCGCCCACCCCGTCGCCGACGGGTGCAGCGGACTGTCCCGCGCCCTGCCGCTGCTGCCCCGCTACGACCTGGAGCTGGGCGACAGCAACGTCGACACGGACGTGCCCCGGCTGCGCGAGGGACACGTGGGCGCGCTGTTCTGGGCGCTGCACCTGCCCGAGGGGCTGCCCGCGACCCGGGCCGTGGGCGCCACCCTCGAACAGCTGGACCTGGCCCGCACCGTCGTCGCGCAGCACCCCGAGGGCCTGCGGCTCGCCCGGACCGCCGGCCAGATCATCGACGCCCGCAACTGCGGCCGTACCGCCGTCGTCCTCGGGCCGGCCGGGGCCGCCGCGCTCGACGACTCCCTCGGCATCCTGCGCATACTGCACTCGCTCGGCCTGCGCGTCCTCACCCTGTCGGGCACCTCCTGGGCGGGCGAGGCGGGACTGACCCGCTTCGGCGAGGAGGTCGTGCACGAGCTGAACCGGCTCGGCATGTTCGCGGACCTCTCCGGCGCCGGCGACGCCGTCGTACGCCGCACCCTCGCTCTCTCCCGGACGCCGGTGCTGTGCACCCGCTCCGCCGCCCGCAGCCTGCGCCCGCACCCCGCCAACCTCCCCGACGAACTGCTCGCCGAGCTGGGCGCCGCGCAGGGCCTGTGCCTGGTGCCGCTGACGGCGGCGCAGACCGGCCCGAGCGTGAAGGACGTCGCCGACCACCTCGACCACGTCCGCACCGTGGCCGGACCGCAGTCCGTGGGCCTGTCCGGCACCTACGACACCGGCGCCGCCCACCCCCAGGACCTCGCGGACCCCTCCCGCTACCCGCACCTCGTCGCCGAGCTGATCCACCGCGGCTGGTCCGACACCGAGATCACCCTGCTGACCTGGGGCAACGTCCAGCGGGTGCTGCGCAGCGCCCACTGCACGGCCCAGGAGGCCCGGCAACGCCGCCAGCCGTCCACGGCGAGGCTCGCCGAGCTGGACGGCTGACGGGCCGGACGGCGGACCGCAGTCCGGCCGGGCGGGGGCGCTGGTGCTCGATGCAGGTGTGCGGGGCCCGCGCGAAGATGCGCCACTACCGGGCCAAGGGGCAGAAGGGGGAGGGGAGTTCGGCGATGGCCGGGGGCCATGACGCGCGAGACGCCGGTCCGGCCGAGTGAGTCTCGGCCCAACCGGCGCCTGTCGTACGGGCGTTACGCGGTCGGACGGCCCATCGCACGGTACGTCCAGCCGGCCCGCCGCCACAGCTCGGGGTCGAGGGTGTTGCGCCCGTCGAGAAGCACGCGGCCCGCGGCCGCCTCGCCCAGCGCGGCCGGGTCCAGCTCGCGGAACTCCCGCCACTCGGTGAGGTGCAGCACAACATCGGCGCCGCGCACGGCGTCGAGGGCGGAGGGGGCGTAGCCCAGCGTCGGGAAGAGGCGGCGGGCGTTGTCCATGCCCTTCGGGTCGTACACCGTCACCTGGCCGCCCTGGAGGTGGATCTGCCCGGCCACGTTGAGCGCGGGCGAGTCCCGGACGTCGTCCGAGTCGGGCTTGAAGGTGGCGCCGAGCACCGCGACCCGCTTGCCGAGGAACGAGCCGCCGCCCAGCGCCTGGCGGGCCAGCTCCACCATCTGGCCGCGCTGGCGCATGTTGATGGAGTCGATCTCCCGCAGGAACGTCAGCGCCTGGTCGGCGCCCAGCTCACCGGCGCGGGCCATGAACGCCCGGATGTCCTTCGGCAGGCAGCCGCCGCCGAAGCCGATGCCGGCGCGCAGGAACTTCTTCCCGATCCGGTCGTCGTGGCCGATGGCCTCGGCCAGCTTGACGACGTCGCCGCCCGCGGCCTCGCACACCTCCGCCATCGCGTTGATGAAGGAGATCTTCGTGGAGAGGAAGGAGTTCGCCGCGGTCTTCACCAGCTCGGCCGTCGGGAAGTCGGTGACCACGAACGGCGTGCCCTCGCCGACCGGCGTCGCGTACACCTCGCGCAGCAGCTTCTCGGCGCGCTCGCTGTGCACGCCGACCACGATCCGGTCGGGGTGCAGGGTGTCGTCGACGGCGAAGCCCTCACGCAGGAACTCCGGGTTCCAGGCCAGCTCGGCGTCCGCCCCGGCGGGCGCGTGCTCGGCGAGGTAGGCGGCCAGACGCTGGGCGGTGCCGACCGGCACGGTCGACTTGCCGACCACCAGGGCCGGACCGGCGAGGTGCGGGGCGAGGGACGCGAACGCGGCGTCGACGTAACTCATGTCAGCGGCGTACTCACCGTGCCGCTGCGGGGTGTTCACGCACACGAAGTGCACGTCGCCGAACGCGCCGACCTCGGCCCAGTCCCGCGTGAAGCGCAGCCGGCCCGTGGACCCCTCGATCCCGGTGACGTGCCGGCGCAGCAGCTCGTCGAGGCCCGGCTCGTACATCGGGGTCTCGCCCCGCTCCAGCATCGCGATCTTCTCGGGTACGACATCGAGCCCCAGCACCTCGAAACCGAGCTCGGCCATGGCCGCGGCGTGGGTGGCGCCCAGGTAGCCGGTGCCGATCACGGTGATCTTGAGGCTCATGCATGCTCCAGAAGGGGTACGACTGAGGGGTACGACAGGGGATGCGGGCCCGAGCATAGCCGGGGCATGCTCCGGCTCTTCGGCGGGCAATTCCCTGCTGTCGCCAAGCTCACGTAGGCGGGGCACGGGGCGACCTCTAAAATTTGGGTTACTTAACGGTAGTTAGCGTCATCATCACTGCGTCTTTGGAGCGTGAGAGACCTTGGCCGGATCGGCTGACTTCGACCTGTACCGCCCGTCCGAGGAGCACGACATGCTCCGCGACGCCGTCCGCTCGCTGACCGAGGCGAAGATCGCGCCGTACGCGGCCGCGGTGGACGAAGAGGCCCGCTTCCCGCAGGAGGCGCTCGACGCCCTGGTCGCGGGCGACCTGCACGCCGTGCACGTCCCCGAGGAGTACGGCGGCGCCGGCGCCGACGCGCTGGCGACCGTGATCGTCATCGAGGAGGTCGCCCGTGCCTGCGTCTCCTCCTCCCTGATCCCCGCGGTGAACAAGCTGGGCTCGCTCCCGGTGATCCTCTCCGGCTCCGAGGACCTGAAGAAGCGCTACCTCACCCCGCTCGCGCAGGGCGACGCGATGTTCTCGTACTGCCTCTCCGAGCCGGAGGCGGGCTCGGACGCGGCCGGCATGAAGACCAAGGCGGTCCGCGACGGCGACCACTGGATCCTCAACGGCGTGAAGCGCTGGATCACCAACGCCGGTGTCTCCGAGTACTACACGGTGATGGCGGTGACGGACCCCTCGAAGCGCTCGAAGGGCATCTCGGCCTTCGTCGTCGAGAAGTCGGATGAGGGCGTCTCCTTCGGCGCCCCGGAGAAGAAGCTCGGTATCAAGGGCTCGCCGACCCGCGAGGTCTACTTCGACAACGTCCGCATCCCCGCCGACCGCATGATCGGCGAGGAGGGCACCGGCTTCGCCACGGCGATGAAGACCCTGGACCACACCCGCATCACCATCGCCGCCCAGGCCCTCGGCGTCGCCCAGGGCGCCCTCGACTACGCCAAGGGCTACGTCCTGGAGCGCAAGCAGTTCGGCAAGCCGATCGCCGACTTCCAGGGCATCCAGTTCATGCTCGCCGACATGGCGATGAAGCTCGCCGCCGCCCGCGCCCTGACCTACCAGGCCGCGGCCGCCTCCGAGCGCGGCGACGCCGACCTCACCTTCCAGGGCGCCGCCGCCAAGTGCTTCGCCTCGGACGTGGCGATGGAGGTCACCACGGACGCCGTCCAGCTCCTCGGCGGCTACGGCTACACGCGGGACTACCCGGTGGAGCGGATGATGCGCGACGCCAAGATCACGCAGATATATGAAGGTACGAACCAAGTTCAGCGGATCGTGATGGCGCGCAACCTGCCGTGACCTAGCGGTGATCACCGGAAGGCGCCCCGCGGGGCGCCTTTCTGCTTGGGTGGCACCCATGACGATCAACGGGGCGACCGAGGCCTTCGACGCCGCCGAACGGGCCATGTGGGCCGGCCGGGCCGAGGCCTACGGCAACAGCTTCGCGCACCTGTGCGCGCACCCGGTCGAGGCGCTGCTCGACGCCGCGGGAGTGCGCGCGGGGACGGCGGTGCTCGACGTCGGCACGGGTACGGGCACGGCCGCTCTGGCGGCGCGGGCGCGCGGGGCGCGGGTACGGGCCGTGGACGCCGATGCCGGGATGGTCGCGGCCGCGCGCTCGCGCGGGGTCGACGCCGAGGTCGCCGTACTGCCGGAGCTGCCCTTCGCGGACGGCGCGTTCGACGCCGTCGTCGGGAACTTCGTGATCAACCACGTCGGCCGCCCGCGGGCCGCGCTCGCCGAGCTGCGGCGGGTGCTGCGCCCGGGAGGCCGGGTCGCCGTGACGACGTGGGGTGCGCGGCGCGGGGCCGGGCAGGAGCTGCTGGGGCAGGCCTGCGCGGCGGCCGGGGCCGTACCGCCGCCGGGCCTGCCGCGCCTGGATCCGGGCGAGGACTGGGCGCGGACGCCCGAGGGTCTCGCCGGGCTCCTTCAGGAGGCCGGGTTCGGGGGAGTGCGGGCCGGTGAGCTCGCGTGGGAGCACCGGACGACCGTCGAGGAGTGGTGGGGCGGAGCCGCCGGCGGCATCGCAACGATCGGGCTGGTCGTCACCGCGCAGGACGCGCGGACCGTCGTACGGATCAGGCGGGAGTACGAGCGGCTCAGCGCGGAGTTCGCCCACGAGAGCGGGGGAGGGCACCTGGCCCTTCCCCACGTCGCGCTGCTGGCCTCCGGGACCGTCTAGTTGCCGGAGACGGTGACCTTCTCGTCGTTCTTCAGCTCGTTGACCAGCGTCTTCACCTTTGCCTGGTCCCAGACGAGATTGCCGCCGGTGGAGCCGGAGACGGGCATGTTCATCGACTTGCCGTCACCGCCGCTGACCGCCTTCATCGCCCAGAACATCGACGCCAGGTCCCACAGGCTCATGTCCTTGTCGACCACCAGCGAGTCCAGGCCCGCGCCCATGGTCGGGTAGAGCTTGAAGGGGTTGAGGATGGTCGAGGGGGTGGCCACCTGGTTGGCCAGCGCGGAGAGGAACTTCTGCTGGTTCTTGGTGCGCTGGAGATCGGAGGTGGCGAAGGCGTGCCGGGTACGCACGAAGGCCAGGGCCTGCTGGCCGTTCAGTGTCTGCTTGCCCGCCTTGAAGTCGGCGCCGGACCACTTGTCCTTGAAGCCCTGGTCCAGGGTCATGTCCACACCGCCGACCGCGTCGACGATGTTCGCGAAGCCGCCGAAGCCGATCTCCACGTAGTGGTCGATGTGCAGCCCGGTGTTGTACTCGATGGTGCGCACGAGCAGCTGCGGGCCGTCGAACGCGTATGCCGCGTTCAGCTTGTTCGGGCCGAGGGGGCCCTTGATCTGGCCGGACTCGGAGCCCTTGAACTTCGGGATGGTGACGTTCGAGTCACGCGGCAGGGATATGAGGGTGTCCCCGTTGCCGCCGACGTGCAGGATCATCATCGAGTCGGTGCGCTTGCCCTCGGCGGAGCCGGTGTGCAGGCGCTTCTTGTCCTCGGCGGTCATGCCGGCCCGGCTGTCGGAACCGACGATCAGGTAGTTCGTGCCCGCGCCGGTCTCGGGGCGGTCGATGACCTTGGACAGGTCGACGTCCCGGTGCAGCTTGGAGTCGGCCCAGAAGTACGTGCCCACGGAGGCGGCCACCAGCACCACGACGACCGCGAGCGTGATCCGCTTGAGACGGCGCCCCCAGTTCGGGCGCTGCGCGTACTGGCCGTAGTACGGATCCGGCTCGTTGTCGTTGGGCACGAAGCCGCTGCCACCGCGACCGCCGCCGTAGACCTGGCCCGTGTTGTACCCGCTGTCGTACGGGTCCTGGCGGCCGTAGCCGTCGCCGTACGGCTGCTGCGGGATCCCGCCGCCGTACGCGCCGCCCTGGCCGGGCGGGGCCGCCGGACCGCGCCGGACTTGGCGCATCACACGGGCACCCTCGGGGTGCGCGCTGGCGCTGCCGCGTCCGTACGGTCTGCCGCGGTTGTCGTCGGACCATCCCTCGGGCCAATCATTCATGCGCCCCAGTGTGCAGGGCCGGACCCCGTCCTTTACAAGGGTCGGTGGCAAATCAGGGCCGGGCTGTTGCGAAGCCAACACAAAGTCCGTGAATGTCACCTCGGCATAAGGTGGAGGCCATGACAGACCAGGCCCCAGCTGTGGAATCGGACACCCAGGACACCACGGTCTCCCGGGACACCCAGGAGCTCCCGGAGATCCCGGGCAAGCCCACGTCCGCCTCCCGCACCACCCTCAGCCACATCATGACCCACAACGACACCAACCTCCTCGGGTCGGTGCACGGTGGCGTGATCATGAAACTGGTGGACGACGCGGCGGGCGCGGTGGCCGGCCGGCACAGCGGCGGCCCCGCCGTCACCGCCTCCATGGACGAGATGGCCTTCCTGGAGCCGGTGCGCGTGGGCGACCTGGTTCATGTGAAGGCGCAGGTCAACTGGACCGGCCGCACCTCGATGGAGGTCGGCGTGCGGGTCCTCGCCGAGCGCTGGAACGAATCGGCGCCGGCCACCCAGGTCGGCTCGGCCTACCTGGTCTTCACGGCGGTCGACGCCGACGGCAAGCCCCGCCCGGTCCCGCCCGTCCTCCCCGAGACCGAGCGCGACAAGCGCCGCTACCAGGAGGCCCAGATCCGCCGCACCCACCGCCTGGCCCGCCGCCGCGCCATCCGCGAGCTGCGCGAACAGCGGGCGGCGGACGGGATCGAGGACTGAGGCACCCGGGCTCCCGGAGCGCGCCGAGCGATCACGCGCCCTTGGAGCACACCACCTCGTCGCCCCGTACCGCCCCGTCGTCCGGCTTCGCCGGTTCCTCGCCGCGTACCTTGCGCGCGTTGCGGAAGTCCGCTCCGGCGATCACCTTGAGCGCGGGGTCCTGCCCGCGCGCCGGGCGCTGCCGGCTGCCGGGAAGCGTCGACTGGAGGGATCTGGGGCGGGGGACCCCAGGCGCGCCAAGCGGTCACGCGCCCTTGGAGCACACCACCTCGTCGCCCCGTACCGCCCCGTCGTCCGGCTTCGCCGGTTCCTCGCCGCGTACCTTGCGCGCGTTGCGGAAGTCCGCTCCGGCAATCACCTTGAGCACCGGGCCCTGTCCGCGGTTCGCGCGTAGCTCGCTGCCGGGCAGTGCCGCCTGGAGGGAGCGGGCCGAACGGTCCCAGCGGGGGTCGTAGATGATCACCGTGCGCTTCGCGGACTGGTCGGTGGAGGTCACCGGATGCCGGTCGGTGGCGAAGCCCGTGGCCGCCAGGGCCGCGTCGACCTGTCGTCCCAGCCCGGCGGTGCGGGTGCCGTTCTCCACCCGAACCCGGATCTGCTGCGGCGGCACCTCCACGACCGTCGGCTGCACGCGGGGCGGCCGCTTCACGGTCAGGGGCCGGTCCTCGCGCAGGGACTGGAAGAGCTTGTCCGCCTTGGCCCGGTCCCACTTCAGCGTCGAGCCGATGCCCTTGACCGCGTATCCCATCCGGCCGATCGGGACGGTGGTGAATTCGGACGAGGAGGGCGAGAAGTTCCGCATCGCCCGGCCCAGGTCGAGCAGCTCGTCCGTGCCGAAGCCCTTGTCGGCCCGCACCGAGCTCAGCACCGCCCGCGTCACGTCCCGGAATCTCATGGGGTTCAGCAGCACCCCGGAGGAGGTCGCCTGCTCGATCAGCGAGGCCAGGAAGCGCTGCTGCCGCTGCATCCGGCCGAGGTCGGAGGCGCCGTCGACATGGCGCGCGCGCACGTACTGCAGCGCCTCCCCGCCCCGCACCGTGTGCGTGCCGGCCGGGAGGTCGAGGCCGGTGTACGAGTCCTTCAGCGGGCGGGCGCTGCAGATCCGGACCCCGCCGAGCACGTCCACGGTCTTCATGAAGCTGCTGAAGTCGACCTCCATGTAGTGGTCGATCTTCACGCGGGTCATGTTCTCGACGGTGCGCACGGTCAGCTGCGGGCCGCCCTCCGCGTACGCCGCGTTGATCTTGATGGGGTGCGGCTGGTGGCGCTCGCCGGTGGTCTCGTCGACGTGCGCGGGCACCTCGGCGTAGGAGTCGCGGGGCAGGCTCACCACGCTGGCCCGCTTCCGGTTCTCCGAGATGTGCACGATCATCAGCGTGTCGGTGCAGTGACAGGGCGCCCCGCCCAGGTGGTACGCCCGCCGCTCGCGCTCGTCGATCCGGTCCCGGCCGTCGGTGCCGACGAGCAGGACGTTCATGCCGTGGCCCGCCTGCGGGCGGTTCTTCATGTCCTTGAACGGGTCGACTCGCGCGATGTCCGCGTCCAGGCTCGTGACCACCGCATGCCCGATCCCGGCCGAGGCCAGCACCACCACCGACAGCGTCGTCGCCGCCCGCATGGCCCAGCGCGGCCGCTTGCGCCGTACGGGCGGACGCGGCACACGGCGGGAGGACTGCTGCGGGCGGGGCTGGGGCCGGGACGGGGACCTGGGCGGGCTGGACAAGGAGGACACCTCCGGACGGGGGCCGGATGAGGGCCGAACGTGGGACTCCGTGAGCACCGTAGGCCCATACGATCTCCGGCCCGCGGCAGCGGCCCTCTGGCGCGCACCCGTGTCCCTCGTTCGCGGTAACGTGAGCCCCCTATGAACGCCAAGCCCGACGTGCGCCTCCCCGCAGTTTCTGTGATCATGCCGGTCCTCAACGAGGAACGGCATCTGCGCGGAGCCGTCCAAGCGATCCTCGCGCAGGAGTACGCCGGCGAGATGGAGGTCGTGATCGCCCTGGGTCCGTCCACGGACCGTACGGACGAGATCGCGGCCGAACTCGTGGCAGAAGACCCCCGCGTGCACACCGTCCCCAATCCGACCGGCCGCACGCCCGCCGCGCTCAATGCGGCGATCAAGGCCTCCCGCCACCCGATCGTCGTGCGCGTTGACGGGCACGGCATGCTCTCCCCCAACTACATCTCCACCGCCGTACGGCTCCTGGAGGAGACCGGCGCGCAGAACGTCGGCGGCATCATGCACGCCGAGGGTGAGAACGACTGGGAGCACGCCGTCGCCGCGGCGATGACCTCGAAGATCGGGGTCGGCAACGCCGCCTTCCACACCGGAGGCGCGGCCGCCCCCGCCGAGACCGTCTACCTGGGTGTCTTCCGCCGCGAGGCGCTGGAGCAGCAGGGCGGCTACAACGAGGAGTTCATCCGCGCCCAGGACTGGGAGCTGAACTTCCGCATCCGCGAGGCAGGCGGGCTGATCTGGTTCTCGCCGGAGCTGAGGGTGTCGTACCGTCCCCGCCCGAGCGTGCGGGCGCTGGCCAAGCAGTACAAGGACTACGGGCGCTGGCGGCATGTCGTCGCCCGCTACCACGAGGGCTCCATCAACCTGCGCTACCTCGCCCCGCCGACGGCGGTGTGCGCGATAGCCGCCGGCCTCGTGGTCGGCGCCGCCCTCACCCCGTGGGGCTTCGTGGTTCCGGCCGGCTACCTCGCGGCGATCGCCGCCGGCTCGGTCCCGGCGGGCAAGGGCCTGCCGGCCAAGGCCCGCCTGCAGATCCCCGTAGCCCTCGCCACCATGCACATGTCGTGGGGCTGGGGCTTCCTGACCAGCCCGAAGTCACTGGCCAAGCGGGTCATCGCCTCGCGGCGGCCCGCGGTGCTCGGCGCGAAGTAAGACCCTGAGTCGCCCGTCCGCGGGTCTCGGTCACGACCGGGGCCCGCGGACGTTTCTCAGTCCGTCGGGCCGGGCGTCCAGGTGTAGGCCGGGTTCACGTGCATGCACTGGGACTTGTCCGCGCCGTTGATGGCCTGGGCCGTCTTCGGGGTCGTGTCGTCCTCCTGCGGCGCGGTGTACGTCGTGCCCGTGCGCCAGTCGGCGCCGACGACCAGCGTGACGCCCGAGACGTACGCCGACTTCTCCACGGCGTCGTCCGGCAGGCCGAGCGCCTTGGCGACCTGCTGGGCGTCGCCCTTCAGGTCGTCGCTCGGGTAGCGGATCACCGTCGTGTCCTGGCTGGGAGTCACCGAGGTGTCCGCCACCGCCTTGGTGAAGCCCTTGCCGGCGAGCAGCTGGCTGACCGCCGCCGCCCGCCCGGAGACCGGCGCCTCGGTGGCGGAGCGGGTGCCGTTCTGCACCTGTACGGCGATCTGGTCGTCCGCCGTGGCCGGGTCCGCCGACGCCGTCGCGGCCGGCGTCGCCTTCGAGTGCTTCTTCTTGTCCTTGCCGTCCAGGGCGATGTCGTCGCGGATGAGCCGGAACAGCTTCTCCGCGTCCCCCGGCCTGGGCACGACCCGGCCGCTGTTGGTCGTGGAGTACTGCCAGGGCATGGTCGTCATGGTGATGCGGTCGGTGGGGACCTTCTTGAGCTCGTTGCTCAGGTCGTACAGCTTCGCCACGGATCCCAGGCCGGTGTCGACGGTCAGGGCCGTGGTGGCCGTCTCGGCGAGCTTGCGCAGCTTGTTCGGGCTGCTGAGCGTGGCGTTCTCGCGCAGCTGGCGGACCATCGCGTTCATGTACTGGTGCTGCGCCTTGGCGCGCGCGATGTCGGTGTTGTCCTCGAAGCCGTAGCGGGTGCGCAGCCACCGCAGGGCGCGCTGGCCCTTGATGTACGTCGTGCCCTCCTTCAGCTTCAGTCCCGAGCCGTGGCCGTCGGAGGAGCGGGAGTAGATGTTGGCGTCCACGCAGACCGGTACGCCGCCGATGGCGTTGCCCATCGACACCACACCGGCGAAGTCGATCATCATGAAGTGGTCGATGTGGATGTCGGTGAGCTTCTCCCAGGCCGCGACCGTGCAGCCGGGACCGCCGCGGCCCAGCGACTCGTTCGTGATCGTCGAGGTGAGCGGGCCGTACACCTTGCCGTTGTCGGGGTCGGTGCACTGCGGGATGTCCACCAGGGTGTCGCGCGGCATGCTGACGACCGCCATGTTGCTGCGGTCCGCCGAGACGTGCAGCAGCATCTGGACGTCCGCGCGCGGAGGGGTGTTGAAGGTGTCCCGGGCGCCGCCGAGCTTCTGGTTCTCCGCGGAGTCGCGCGCGTCCGAGCCGATCAGCAGGATGTTCAGCGGGGTCTGCCCGGCCGCGTTCGCCTTCGGCGCGGCCGCCCTGTCCTTGGCGTCACCGAGGAACAGGTCGTCCTTCCTGAGGTTGCCGTTGAGGTGCCGGTAGTAGAGATAACCGGCACCGGCGGTGCCCGTTATCACCACCGCCAGAACCGTGGCCGACCAGCGAAGGGCCCGCCGCCTGCGGCGCCGTCCCCCGGAGCGCGAGCCGCCCGGGTGTCCTGCACCCGTGGGCCCGCCCGGGTCTTCGTGCCCCTTCCACGGGGAGGGTGACATCGTGTCCCCGCCCGCGGAGGCCTCCCCTCGTGCACCGCTCTGCGTCAATTTCGCTGCCCCTCCCGCCCTGGACCTGACACGGGCCCGTCCCGCGTCGAGTTAGACGCACGACGGGCCCGTTGGGTTACCTACGAAAACTACGAAGCGCACTGCTCCTTGTCGGCCGTGGACTTCTCCACGTCCGGAGCCTTCGTCGGAGCGGTGAGCGACTCGCCCGCTCCCTTGAAGTCCTTGCCCAGGGTCAGCGACATCGTGGGCAGGCCCTGGGCGTTGGTCACGCTCTCGCCCGGCTTCAGAGCGGAGCCCGGCAGCCCCATGATGTCGGCCAGCCTGCGGGCCTGGTCCGCCTGGTCGGGGGCGTACTCGAGGGTGGTCTTGTCGAGCGGGGCGGGGGCGTTGCCGGCGTTCTCCGACTTGAGGACGCCCTCGCTGTTCTGCAGCCACTCCAGGACGTCCTGCGCCGAACCGCCGGCGGCCCCGCCGTTCATGATGCGCACCCGCACCTCGGAGGCGTCGGCCTTCGAGCCCTTGAGGCGGTCGGCGGCCGCGTCCTTCTTCTGCTTCTCCTTCTTCTTCTTGACCGCGGTGAAGGAGACGTCGTTCTTGATCGCGTCGAAGACCTCGGGCGCCTGCGAGTCGTTGAGGACGACGGTGGTCGGCACCTTCTCGGCCGGGTTGTCGACGACCGGCACCTTGGTGAACGTCAGGTTCTTCAGGTCGAGCTTGCCCAGCTCCAGGCCCAGGTCCTTGAGCTTGCCGATGTCCTTCAGCTTGTCGTCGACCGTGAGGGCCTTGGTGCCGGCGTCGGCCAGCTTCAGCATCTTCGACGGGCTGGTGAGGGTGTCGTTGGCCTTCAGCTTGCGCATCAGCGAGCTGAGGAACTGCTGCTGGAGCTCGATCCGGCTCAGGTCGCCGCCGAAGCCGACGGAGTGCCGGGTGCGCACGAAGGCCAGCGCCTGCTCGCCCTCGACCGTGGACTTGCCCGCGGGCAGCTTGAGGTGCGAGGACTTGTCGTCCACCGGGTGCTTGAGGCATACGTCGACACCGCCCACGGCCGTCGAGAGCGTCTTGACCGCGTTGAAGTCGGCGATCATGAAGTCGTCGGGCTTGACGCCGGTCAGCTCGGTGACCGTGCGCATGGTGCAGCTCGCCGTACGGCCGTCCTGGCCGAGGCTCGTGTTGAAGCGGACGCCGTCTGTGCCCGGGATGACCTTGTCGGTGCCATCGGCCTGTCTGGTCCGGCAGTCCGGGACGTCCACGATCAGGTCGCGCGGGATGCTCAGCGCGGTCGCGTTCGACCGGTCCTTGGAGACGTGCAGCAGGATGTTGGTGTCGGCGTGCCCGACGCTGCCCTTGTCGCCGTAGCCCTCGTTGCCCTTGCCCGTGCGCTTGTCCGTGCCGATCAGCAGGATGTTGATCGCCCTGTCGGAACGGAAGCCACCGGTGCTCGCACCGTCGTCCGAGACGGACGTGATGTTGTCGTTGAGATGCTCGATATAGAAGTAGCCCGCCGCCGAGGCCGCGACCAGCACGAACGCCATCGTGCCGCCGGTCCACAGCAGGACCTTCTTGGCCTTCGCCTTGCCCTTGGCGTTGCCCGTCCGCCGGCCGCGGCGCCCGGGCGGCGGCTCGGGCTCGCTGCCCCGGCGCCGACTGCGCTGCGGCGGGACCTCACGGCCCTCGCCCCGGCCCCCTCGCCCCGGTGCGCGCTCGGGCGCGGCCGTGCGGCCACGCGGCGCGCCGCCGGCATTCCGCGGAGCTCGTCTGCGGGGCCCAGGCACCGGTGATTGCGGTGCGGAAGGAGCCAGTCGCATTTCGTATTCGCCGGTGTTCGGATTGAACACCCACTGGTCTGCGGGATCGATGTTGTCCGCCCGCCCACGGCTTTGCGCGTCCACGGTTGTCCGAATCCTCCGTCGGGGCCACGCGGCGCCTTGCCCCCACAAGGCGCTCGGGTCTCGTTCAAACGGCGCACGACCACAGGACGCATCTCGCGAGCGGTGCACCGGATCGCTCACACTATCCGGCCACTTCAGTGACGAGCGACGGCGGTGACGAATTCCACGGACACGCAACCGTGCAACACCTGGCTACAACCGGGCAATCCGTTCTATTTTCCTGAACAGAAGTTTGTGGCTTTGGGGCTCGCTTTACTCGCACCCGTTCTCGGCGGCGGTGTTCCCGCGGAACGTGGGTGCGGGGGAAGGGCCGTCGGAGGGCTCGCTCCCGGAACGGGCGCCCTGTGGAGAGCGCGGCGCCCCGTTCCCCGCGACCTCCACGTGGGGCGTCGGAACGCAGCCGCCCGAAGAGATTTCGGGCCGCCGGCTCCACGAGCTGGTCGCGATTGGCGTTGTAGGCGTACGACTCCCTCGGAACCGTCAGGAACTGCACACGTTCCGTAGGGATGTCCCGCACGCCGCGAACGAGTTGGTACAAACCGCGCAGACTGGCCAGGTCGGGGTCGGTGGTCAGCGAGGACGTGGCCGCGTCCAGCAGCGGATAGAGCTTGACCGGGTTGAGCAGTACGTCCTCGCCGCGCACCTTGTGCACGAGCGCCGCCATGAACTGCTGCTGGCGGTTCATGCGGTCCGTGTCACTGCCGTTGCCGAGCGACTTGCGTGCGCGGACGTACCCGAGCGCCTGCTCGCCGTCGAGCGTGACCTTCCCCGCGGGCAGCTTCAGCTTGGCGCCCTTGTCGTCTATGGGCTTCCTCAGGCACACGTCGACCCCGTCGACGGCGTCGACCATCTCCTTGAAGCCGTGGAAGTCGACGACCATGTGGTGATCGATCCGAACGTTCGTCAGCTTCTCGACGGTGCGGATCGTGCAGGCCGAACCGCCCACCTCGTAGGCGTAGTTGAGCATCGCGAACGCCTGGGCGCTGCGGCCGCCGCCACGGCGGGCGCAGCTCGGGACGTCGACCATCAGGTCGCGGGGGAGGGACACGGCGGTGGCGCTGCGCCGGTCGGCGGCCAGGTGCAGCAGGATCGCGGTGTCGGAGCGCTCGGTGCCCGTGTCGCGGCCGTACCCGGTGTTGCCGTCCCCTTTGCGGGTGTCGGAGCCGATCACCAGGATGTTCTGGGCGCCGTGCACCAGCGCCGTGGGCCGCTCGCGCTCGTACTTGGCGAGCTCGGCGGCGGCCGCCTCGTCGGCCGTGATGTTGCCGCTGAGCTTCGTGTACACCGCCCATCCGCCGCCGCCCGCCGCGACGAGCAGGACCCCGAGCCCCAGCGCCGCCCACCGGGTCACCCGCCGTCGGTGCCGGCGTATCAGCCCGTCCCCGGTGGCGGAGGCACCCGCGCCCGGGCCGTGGGTGCCTCCGGGAGACGAACGTGCGGCATCGGTCACGGGCGGGCCCACCCCTCATGACGTACGAGGAGACGTACGAGGAGACGTACGAGCGTGTCGTCCTGCTCCTACGACGATGGCCCCGGGGTGGCGCGAGGGCGGCCCGTGCTGAGCCGTCCGGGTGAATCCGGTCGGCTCGGGGTGCGGGGAGGGAGAGGCTGCCCGACAATGCGACCGCTCTCCCGCCGACGGCGCTCGTCTGCCGCTCTCCCGCCGGCCGGGCGCCCGCGTCAGTGGCGGGTGGCCGACACCCGCTCGCTGTCGATGCGCTTGGCCAGGGCGTCCTCGCCCAGCCGGTCCAGGTTCCGGCACAGCACCACCGAGCCGCCGGCGGCCAGCGGCGCGTACAGACCGGCGCTCAGCCCCTCCCAGGTGTCGTACGGCAGCCCGGACAGCAGCCGGGAGCCGGGGCCGGTCAGGTCCAGCGACGGGGCGTCCGCCCGCGCCCGCTCGACGACCTCCGCACCCGTCAGCTCCGCCCCGGCCACGATCAGCGCGGGCTCCTCGGGGTCGACGGGAGCGAACGGAGCGAAACGGTCGCCCTGGCTCGGCACCTCGACGGCGTAGTCGAGGAAGCCCTCCGGCGGCTGCGGGAATCGGCCGCCCAGGGGGTGCAGTGCGAGGGCGACCCGCTCCCCGCGGCAGGCCCGCGCCGCCTCCAGCGAGTCCGGTCCGCTGACGACGATGTCCGCGGCCGCCGGGTCACCGTCCACGTCCGCGAGCGCGCCCACCGAGGAGCACGCCAGCAGCCACACCGCCGTCTGCCAGTGCGCGGGCAGCAGCAGTGCGACGCGGGCGCCGGGCTCGGCGGCGAGGTCACCCTGGAGGAGGTTGGCGGTCTTGGCCACCCAATTGGCGAAGGTGGCCACGGACAATTCGACGCGTTCGCCCGTGGCGTCGTCGTAGAAGGTCACCAGGGGGCGTCCGGGGTCCGCGGCGAGCGCGGAACGCAGCAGGTCGGCAGGGGTGCGGTCGGTGGCGTTCACCCGGGCAAGCGTACGCGGCGGCGTGCGGCCGCACCGGGCGGCGAGGCCACGGGGACGCACCGGTTCGGGCGAACGGGAACCGACGGCCCGTCAATTCCCGGATAGCCGGATAGGTATGAATATGAACAAGATCTGAGGCATGCGTGGAATCCTCACCTCCTCGGTCGGTGTCACCTGCGCGGCCGCCCTCCTCCTGTCCGCCGCACCCGTTTCCGCTGCGCCCGCGAGACCCGCGCCCCAGGCGGGCCGTGCCGCTCCCGGCACCACTCAGTCCCTGCCCCTGGTCCCGCTCAGGCGTGACCGCGCCCTCGGCGCCGTCACCGAACAGGGCCTGCAGCGCAGGGACGTACGCCACTTCTCGCTCGTCGGCGTCATCTGGGACGACCCGGCCACCGCCCTGCACGGCGGGGTCCAGGTCCGTACCCGCGCGGCCGCCACCGGTGCGTGGTCCGGCTGGCAGACCGTCGAGACGCACGCCGACCACGGCGCCGACCCGGGCACCGCCGAAGGCTCCTCGGGGCGCCTGCACGGCGCGACGGCGCCGCTGTGGGTGGGCGACTCAGACGGCGTGGAGGTACGGGTGCGGGCCGAAGGCGCGTCCGGCGACGGCCGCGCCGGCACCCTCACCTCACCGCTCCCCTCGGGGCTGCGACTGGAACTCGTCGACCCCGGCGCGGAACCCGCGCTCATGGGCTCCCCGGCCGACGCCCCCCGCGCCGGGTACCTGGACGAGGGCGCGACCGCCGCCTCCGCCGTCAACACCGACGTCGCCCCCCTAGGCGCCGTCGAGATCCCGGCCCTCAGCCGGCAGGCCACCGAACGCGACCTGCTCGCCCGGCGTTCCGCGGAACCGGCCGGGGGCGAGCGCGTCAAGCCGTACATCGGGCCGCGCCCGCGGATCGTGACGCGGCGGGGCTGGGGCGCGGACGAGAGCCTGCGGGAGAGGGGCTTCGTCTACACGAAGAAGGTCAAGGCCGCCTTCGTGCACCACACGGCCTCGGGCAACAACTACCGGTGCTCACAGGCCCCGTCCGTCATCCGCAGTATCTACCGCTACCACGTCAAGAGCATGGGCTGGCGGGACATCGGCTACAACTTCCTCGTCGACAAGTGCGGAAACATCTACGAGGGGCGCGCCGGGGGCGTGTCGAAGGCGGTGATGGGCGCCCACACGCTCGGCTTCAACACCAACAGCATGGGCATCGCGGTGATCGGGTCGTTCGGCTCCAGCAAGCCGTCCTCCTCCGCCGTCACCGCCGTCGCCAAGCTGACGGCCTGGAAGCTCGGCCTCTACGGAGCCAACCCCCGCGGCAAGACATATCTGAAGTCGGGGGGTGGCAATCTCTACCCAAAGGGGAAGAACGTACGACTGAACGTGATCTCGGGCCATCGGGACGGGTTCGCCACGACCTGCCCCGGCAAGCGGCTGTACTCCAAGCTCGGCTCTGCCCGCTCGGCCGCGGCGCGCTACCAGGGGCGCTGAGGCCCGGTCACCCGTTCACCGCCGTCGGGGGAGCAGTCGGGGGAAACCGCACGCCGATATCGCGGGACACCGCGCGGCCATCGAGGGCGTCGACGCACGGTCTGCATACACTGGCCGGCCGAAAGACAGTTCGGCCGGTCCCGGCAGGAAGCAGAGACGACAGGTGACAGAAGCGATCCTCCTGGTCGGCGGCAAAGGCACCCGGCTGCGTCCGCTCACGGTCAACACGCCCAAGCCCATGGTCCCCGCGGCCGGGGTGCCGTTCCTGACCCATCAGCTGGCTCGGGCGCGAGCCGCGGGCGTGGAGCACATCGTGCTCGCCACCAGCTATCTCGCCGAGGTCTTCGAGCCGTACTTCGGCGACGGTGCCGCGCTCGGCCTGCACATCGAGTACGTCACGGAGGAGGAGCCGCTGGGCACCGGCGGCGCGATCCGCAACGCGGCCGCCCACCTCCACTCCGGTCCCGACGAGCCGGTGCTGGTCTTCAACGGCGACATCCTGACCGGCCTGGACATCGGGGCGCTGGTGCGCACGCATGCCTCGACGGGCGCCGACGTCTCCCTGTACCTGACCAAGGTGACCGACCCGCGGGCGTACGGCCTCGTCCCCACGGACGACACCGGCCGGGTCCTGGCGTTCCTGGAGAAGCCGCAGACGCCCGAGGAGATCGTCACCGACCAGATCAACGCGGGCGCGTACGTCTTCCGCCGCTCCGTCATCGACGCGATCCCGGCGGGCCGCGTGGTGTCCGTCGAGCGCGAGACCTTCCCCGGCCTGCTGTCCGCAGGGGCCCATCTGCAGGGCATGGTGGACTCGACGTACTGGCTCGACCTCGGCACCCCGGCCGCCTTCGTCCGCGGCTCCGCCGACCTGGTCCTGGGCCGCGCCCCCTCCCCGGCCGTGCCCGGCCGCTGCGGCGACCGCCTGGTCCTGCCGACGGCGACGGTCGCGCCCGACGCCAAGCTGACGGGCGGCACGGTGGTCGGCGAGGGCGCGTCCGTCGCCGAGGGCGCGCGCGTCTTCGGCAGCGCGATCCTCCCCGGCGCCGTCGTCGAACCCGGCGCCGTCATCACCGACTCCCTCATCGGCGCCCACGCCCGCGTCGGCGAACGCTCGGTCCTCGACGGCGTGGTCGTCGGCGACGGAGCGGTCATCGGCCCGGACAACGAACTCCGGGACGGGGTACGGGTGTGGTGCGACGCGCACATCCCGGCGGGGGCGCTCCGCTTTTCTTCCGACCTGTAAGGAGTGCTCCGTAACCACTGGTCGAGCGGCTACAGCAGGCTGATGTCCCCGACAGGGAACCGTGGGCCCCGCCGCTCCGGCACCCTCCCGCTCAGCAGGATCAACCGTGCCGCCCGATGACGCTGACCGGCGTACGGCTCCAGCAGGGACAGCATGACGGAGTCGTCCGCGTGCCGGTCCCCGGCGAGCGCCCATCCCACGATGCCCGGCAGATGCAGGTCCCCGACGGTCACCGCGTCCGGCGCCCCGTGGCTGCGCTGCACGACCTCCGCCGACGTCCAGGGACCGATCCCCGGCACGACCTCCAGCCGCGCCTGCGCTTCCTTGGGCGCCATCCCCGCCGCCTGCTCCAGCCGCGCGGCGAGCCGTACGGCCCGCAGGACCGTCGACGCCCGCTTGTTGTCGACGCCGGCGCGATGCCACTCCCAGGAGGGGATCAGCGCCCACGTACGCGGCGCGGGCATCACCCACATCCGCCCGTCCACGGGCCCCGGCGCCGGCTCCCCGAACCGGCGCACGAGCAGCCGCCACGCGCGGTACGCCTCGACCGTCGTGACCTTCTGCTCGAGGACCGACGGGATCAGCGACTCCAGTACGAGCCCGGTCCGCGTCAGCCGCAGCCCGGGCCGCCGGTGCCGGGCCTGGGCGACGACCCGGTGCCGGGGCGCGAACGCGGCGGGGTCGTCCTCAGCCCCCAGCAGCCGCGGCAGCTGCTCCAGCAGCCACTCGGCCCCGGGCCCCCACGCCTCACCGCGCACCTCGGTGCCGTGCGACGACACCCGCAGCGTCCCCGGCCCGCAGGGCGTGCGGCTGGCCCGCCACACGGAGCCGTCGGGCGTCGCGCGGAACGTCGGGTCGCCCGGGCCGCGCCGCAGCGGGCCGAGCACCAGCCCGAGATCGAGCGGGCCGTCCGGCCGCCACCGGCGCACCCGCCCCTGGCCCTGCGCGGCCTGCCGCGGCACCCCGGCGGGTACGCCGACGTGCCCACCGCGCACGGTCGTACGCGTGGGCCGCGGAGCGAAGCGTCCTGCCACGAGCGGGGTCCCTGGGGTGCCGGAGTTGTCCTACGAGCGGAGCCGTCCTACGGGACGAGTCGTCCTAAGAGACTAGGCGTTCGTGCGGCATGGTCACCGCACGTTCGCCACCGTCACCGCACCTCGATGAAGGCCTCCGCCTCCCGGTCCGGCCGGGGCCGCGGCTGCTCCGCGGGATGTCCGACCGCCACCGCGCCCATCGGATCCCAGCCCTGCGGCAGGCCGAGCACCTCGCGCACCACGTCCCGGCAGAACATCGTCGAGGACACCCAGGCGGAGCCGAGCCGCTCCCCGGCCAGCGCGACCAGGAAGTTCTGCACCCCGGCCCCGGCGGCGACGACGAACATCTCCCGCTCGGCCGCGTCCCGCCGCGCGTCGCCGTAGGTGTGCGAGCCGTCCATGACCAGGCAGGGGACGACGAGATACGGCGCCCTGCGCAGCACCTCGCCCCGCCGCACCCGCTTGGCGATCGACTCCTCGGACTTGCCGTCCCGGCGCAGGTCGGCGATCCAGGCGTCGCGCATGGCGTCGAGCAGCCGTACGCGCGACTCCTGCGACTCCAGCAGCACGAACCGCCACGGCGTCGTGTGGTGCGGGGCCGGCGCGGTCACCGCCGCGGCCACCGCCCGCCGGACCGCCCCGGGGTCGACCGGCTCGTCGGTGAAGGCCCGTACCGTACGCCGCTGGGTGACCGCCTCGCGTACCGCCTCGGAGGTGCCGAGCCGGAACATGTCGTCGCGGGCCACGCGCGCGAGGGCCCGGGCCCCCTCCCCGTGGTCACCGGCCACGACGTGGGGCAGCCCGCGCACCACGGCGACGGGCAGGCCGGCCGCCTTGCCCTTCACCAGGTCGCCGGCGGCGGCGAGTTCGTCCGCCGTGGCGACGACGGTGGCGCTGAGCGGGTTGCCGTGCGCGTCGGTGCCGCCGCGCAGATCGTCCAGCACGCGCACGCCCGCGGCGCCGATCGCGACGTCCGTGAGCCCGGTGCGCCACGGCCGCCCGAAGGTGTCGGTGACGACGACCCCGACGTTCACGCCGAGGGCGTCGCGCAGCCCGTCGCGGATCGCGCGCGCGGAGGCGTCGGGGTCCTCTGGCAGCAACAGCACGGTGCCGGGCGGGGTGTTGGAGGCGTCGACCCCGGCGGCCGCCAGGATCAGACCCTGCCGGTTCTCGACGATGCGCAGCGGCCCGCGCCGGGCCACCACCCGTACGGTCTCGGCGTCGATCGCCGCCTCACGGTCGGCCGCCTCGACGATGCGGCCCTCCGCCTTGGAGACGATCTTCGACGTGACGAGCAGCACGTCCCCGTCGGCCAGCCCGGGCTCCGCCGCGGCGATCAGCTTCGCCAGGTCGTCGCCCCGCTGGATCTCGGGGATCCCGGGAACGGCACGGACCTGGTACTCAGGCACCGTCCTGATCAAGCCCGCGCACCTCCTCCGCCAGCGTCAGCGCCTCGCGGGCCATCTGCGCGGCCGCTTCCTCGTCGGTCATCATCAGCGGGACGGCGCGGCAGCGGATGCCGGCCGTCTCGACGCGCTCGACCGTGCCCGCGTCCACGGTGTCGACGAGCCAGCCGTCGAGGAGGCCCGAGCCGTAGTGCTCGGCCACCGCCGCGGCCGTCGACTCCACGCCGACCGCCGCCAGAACCTTGTCCGCCATCCCGCGCACGGGCGCGTCACCGACGATGGGGGACAGGCCCACCACCGGCACCCCGGCGTCGGCGATCGCCTCCCGGATGCCGGGCACGGCGAGGATCGTGCCGACCGAGACGACCGGGTTGGACGGCGGGAAGAGGATCACGTCCGCCTGGGCGATGGCCTCCAGTACACCCGGCGCCGGCTTGGACTGCTCCGCGCCGACCGGCACGACCGCCTCGGCCGGGACGGCCGCCCGCATCCGCACCCAGTACTCCTGGAAGTGGACCGCCCTGCGCTCACCGTCGACGTCGACCGCCACATGCGTCTCGACGCGGTCGTCGGTCATGGGGATCAGCCGCACACCCGGCTTCCAGCGGTCGCACAGCGCCTCGGTGACCGCGCTCAGCGGATAACCGGCGCTCAGCATCTGCGTCCGCACGATGTGCGTGGCGAAGTCCCGGTCGCCGAGCCCGAACCACTCGGGTCCGACGCCGTACGCCGCGAGCTCCTCCTTGAGGTGGAACGTCTCGTCGGCCCGCCCCCAGCCCTGCTCCTCGTTGATGCCGCCGCCGAGCGTGTACATCACCGTGTCGAGGTCCGGGCAGACCTTCAGCCCGAAGAGGTGGATGTCGTCCCCGGTGTTGCCGATGACCGTGATGTCCGCGTCCGGCGCGGCCCGCTTCAGACCACGCAGGAAACGGGCACCACCGATGCCGCCTGCCAGAACCACAATGCGCATTGGAACAGTGTGTCAGCCGTCAGGCTGACTCGTTGAGGGGTGGTGGTCGGGCGACGGGTGGGCCAGTGTTGCAGGCGGGTACGACAAGGCGTCAGGCGGTCACCGGGCGCGCCCCGCCGCCGGTTTCGGTGTGCGCCTCGCAGGACGGCGCCGTCGGGGTCCCGTCGGCCGAGCGGAGCCGCGTCTGCGGGAGCATCGGCATCTCGGTGAGGCCCGGGTAGTAGACGTGCAGGCTGACCGCGGGCTCCAGCGCGGTGTTGAGCACCTCGTGCGCGTAGCCCGGCGCGAACACCCGCTGGGCGCCCGCCGTCAGCACGCGCGTGGTGTCGCGGGTGCGCTCGGTCAGCGTGCCCTCCAGGACGGTCAGGACACCGGAGGACGGGCCGTGGTCGTGCGGTCCGCTGCCCTGCCCGGGCACCCAGGACAGCAGCCACACCTCGTAGCCGGGGCCGGTGCGCAGCCGGTGGTACCAGCGCGTCGTGGCGTCGTACCGGACGAGGTGCTCCCACTGGGAGCGGTCGGCGGCGATGGAGCGGGCGAGGCCGACGAACTCGGCGATGGTGGCCGGGTGTTCGCCCGGGGGCCGCAGGAGGTGGGTGACTTCGAGGATGTCGCCGGCGATCTGGAGGTCGTTGTCGCTGTTCATGGGGGTGCGGAGTCCTCGGCGAAGAGAAGAGCGGGGGCTGGAAGTCGCGTGGCGCTCGCCCGGGGTGCGGGCGGGGCGGGCCCTGGATGAGGGCTCAGAAGCTCGGGAAGTGAGCGGCGGCCGAGTCGGGATGGACTCAGGAACAGCCGGAGCGCGCGTGGCTCAACAGCTGGAACAGCAACAACAGCTACAGCGTGCGCGGGCAGCACCGTGGGACCCGGCGGTGCGGGTCGAGGTGAGTGCCGAATGCGCGAGCATGCCCACCAGGAGATCGGCTCACACGCGCGGTGTCAACTGGCTGCCCGGTATGTGGGACATATTTCACCCCATCCGGTTCACCTGTCAGGTGAAAGGTTTGTTCATCGGCCGGCCGGGACACATCGCGCACATCCGGGCGCTCGAGCCTCGCCGGAACGCGGTCGAACTCCAGGGCGTCCCTGTCCGTACTGCTCCCTATAGGGAGCAGTGGGATCGGCGTCCTTCCCGGGTCTCGCGGAGTGTCAAGGTTTATGGCGATTTGAACACTTTCCGCACAGCCTTGGTTCCGCAGAGTGAATAACGGGCCCAATAGCAGATCTCGGCTTGACTCGCCCGGAGCAGCACACTTGTAATTTCACTCGTGTCGTTCAGCCGAAATCGGTAACGGCCGCCACACGGGGACGCGAGACAGACGAGGGGCGCACATGACCGAGCTGGTGCAGCAACTGCTGGTCGACGACGCGGACGAGGAACTCGGCTGGCAGGAGCGCGCACTGTGCGCCCAGACCGACCCCGAGTCCTTCTTCCCCGAGAAGGGCGGCTCGACCAGAGAGGCGAAGAAGGTCTGCCTCGCCTGCGAGGTCCGCTCCGAGTGCCTCGAGTACGCCCTCGCCAACGACGAGCGATTCGGCATCTGGGGCGGCCTGTCCGAGCGCGAACGCCGCCGGCTCAAGAAGGCCGCCGTCTGACCCGGCGGTCCGGGCCGTGGGCCCGGGTCGTCCCGAACAGGTCCGGTCCTCCCGTACATGCGCATACGTCACGAACGGCCCGTCGCAGGTGAGTTGTCCACAGGCGGCGGGCCGCGGTCATGCCCAGCCGATAGTGTGGTCGCTCGTCCGAGACGCCCCGCTGCCCTCTCGGGGCACAGGCGTCCACCACAGTCCACCGAACCGGGGCCCGTACCTCGATGTCCGTGCACAGTCATACGGCAGCCCACCACGAGACGGCTGCCACACCTGAGTTCCCGCGCCATGTCGTGACCGCCGTCCTGGTCTCCCATGACGGCGCGCGCTGGCTGCCCAAAGCGCTCGACGGGCTGCTCGGCCAGGAGCGCCCCGTCCAGTTCGCCGTGGCCGCCGACACCGGAAGCGCCGACGAGTCCGCCCAGCTGGTCGGCGCCGCGCTCGGAGACGAGCAGGTGCTGCACCTCGCCCGGCGCACCGGCTTCGGCCAGGCCGTCGAGGAGGCGAGCCGGATCGCGCCGGTCCTCACGCCGGACGAGCTGCCCTACCTCAGGCGCCCCAACAGCTGGGACCCCGCCACGCGCACGTGGCGCGACGACGCCTACGACATGCCGGAGCTCCCGCACGGCGAACCCGTCCAGTGGCTCTGGCTGCTGCACGACGACTGCGCCCCCGAGCCCGACGCACTGGCCCAACTGCTCCAGGTCGTGGACAACGAACTGGAACTCGGCCGCGACGACGTGGCCGTCGTCGGCCCCAAGCTCCGCGGCTGGTACGACCGCCGCCAGCTCCTGGAGGTCGGCGTCTCCATCGCCAACTCCGGGCGCCGCTGGACAGGCCTGGACCGCCGCGAACAGGACCAGGGCCAGCACGACCACGTGCAGCCCGTCCTCTCCGTCTCGACCGCGGGCATGCTGGTCCGCCGCGACGTCTTCGAGCGGCTCGGCGGCTTCGACCGCCGGCTGCCCCTGATGCGTGACGACGTCGACCTGTGCTGGCGCGCGCACGCCGCCGGCTACCGCGTCCTCATCGCCCCCGACGCCGTCGTACGGCACGCCGAGGCCTCCTCGCGCGAGCGCCGCACCGTCGACTGCGTGGGCCGCACCGCCGCGTCCCCGCACAAGGTCGACAAGGCGGGCGCCGTCTACACCCTCCTCACCAACGTCCGTACGGCGGTGCTGCCCTGGGTGCTGCTGCGCCTCGTGCTCGGCACGGCCCTGCGGACCCTCGCCTATCTCGTCGGCAAGGTCCCCGGACAGGCCGTCGACGAGGTCCGCGGTCTGCTGAGCGTCCTGCTGCGGCCCGAGCGGATCATCGCCGGGCGCCGCACGCGCGGCCGGCCCCAGGTCGGCAAGGAGGAACTGCGGCCGCTGTTCCCGCCGCCCGGAGCGACTGTGCGGGCCACCGTCGAACAGGTCGCCGGCAACCTCTTCGGCAGCTCCGACCCGGAGGTCTCCTCCGCAGGGCGGCACGGCGGCGTCGGCTCCACCGACGACGCCGAGTTCCTCATGCCCGAGCGGCACGCCCGCCTCAAGCGGCTCGCCCGCAACCCCGGCCCGCCGCTCTTCCTTGTCCTGCTGCTCTTCTCGCTCATCGCCTGCCGCGCCCTGCTCGGCGGGGGCGCGCTCGGGGGCGGCGCCCTGCTGCCGGTCCCGGCCGGCGTCGGCGAGCTGTGGTCGCGCTATCTCGACGCCTGGCACCCGGTGGGCGCCGGCGGCACCCCGTCCGCGCCGCCGTACCTCGTCGTCATGGCGCTGCTCGCCTCCGTGCTGTTCGGCTCGACGGGCCTCGCCGTCACGGTCCTGCTGGTCGGTTCGGTCCCGCTGGCCGGGTTCACCGCGTACTTCGCCTCGCGCCCGCTGGTCACCTCGCGCCTGCTCCGCGCGTGGGCGGCCATCGCCTACGCGTTCCTGCCCGCCGTCACCGGCGCGCTCGCGGGCGGCCACATCGGCACCGCCCTCCTCGCCGCGCTGCTGCCGCTCATCGCGCGCGCGGGCATCGCCGCGAGCAGCCTGACGCACCCCGAAGGAACGCGCGGCAGCTGGCGCGCCACCTGGGCGTACGCCCTCCTGCTGACCGTCACCACCGCGTTCACGCCGATCGTGTGGCCGATCGCGCTGATCCTGGGGATCGGCGTGCTGGTCCTCCAGCGCCGCGACATCGTCGCCCACGGCCTGCGCTTCCTGGCCCAGCTCGGCACCCCGCTGCTGGTCCTCGCGCCCTGGTCGCTGACGCTGCTGCCGTTCGGCTTCTTCAAGGAGGCCGGCCTGGACTACGGCGCGTCGGCCGCCACCGCCCTCGACCTGCTCGGCACCGGCCCCGGCGGGCCCGGCACGGTGTCCGGGCTGACGCTGATCGGCATCGTCCTGGCGGCCCTGGCCGCGCTGCTGCGCTCCGAGCGCCAGACGGCCATCCGCACCGCGTGGGCGGTCGCCCTGGTGGCGCTCGTCCTCGCCGTCCTGGCCAACGCCTCCGCCTGGGCCGGTCCCGCGACCCTCGTCTACGGCATGGCGCTCCTCGCCGCCGCCGCGCTCGGCGCCGACGGTGCCCGCGCGCGGGTGGCCGAGCAGAGCTTCGGCTGGCGCCAGCCGGTGGCCGCGCTGATCGCGCTCGCCTCGGCGGTGGGCCCGCTGCTGGCCGCCGCCACGTGGATGATCGGCGGCGCCGACGGTCCCGTGGAGCGGCGCGACCCGGTGCAGGTCCCCGCGTTCGTCGCCGAGGAGAGCGGCACCCGCGACCAGGCCCGCACCCTCGTCCTCGACAGCGACTCCGCCGCGCGCGTGCGCTACACCCTCGTCCGCGGCTCGGGCGCCCGCATGGGCGACGGCGAACTGGCCGTCGCCGACGGGCAGAACACCAAGCTCGACAAGGTCGTCGCCAACCTCGTCGCCGGTTCCGGCGCCGACCAGGCGAACCAGCTGGGCGGATTCGCCGTCCGCTACGTCCTCGTCCACAAGGGCGCGCCGCGCCAGGTCAGCCGCGTCCTCGACGCCACCCCCGGCCTGAGCCGGCTGAGCCAGCAGGACGGCAGCGGGCTGTGGCGGGTCGACCGCCAGGTCTCGCGCGCGGCGATCGTGACCGCCTCCGGTACGGGCACCGCGCGGTCCGTCGCCGCCGGGCCCGTGGAGATCCACACCACGATCCCGACCGGCTCCGGCGGCCGCGTCCTGCGCCTGGCCGACACCGCCGCCGACGGCTGGACCGCCACCCTGGACGGCAAGCCGCTCACACCCACCAAGGTGGACGGCTGGGCCCAGGGCTTCGAACTCCCGGCCTCCGGCGGCAAGCTGGACGTCACCTTCGACGACCCGATCGGCCACACCGGCTGGCTGTGGGTCCAGGGCGCGCTCGCCGTCGTCCTCGTCGTGCTCGCGCTGCCGGGCCGCCGCCGTGACGTCGACGACGACCTGCCCGAGGAGCCGGCTCCCCTGGCCGAGGCGGGGGAGGGCCGCCGTGCCCGCCGCCTGCGCGCCCAGGCGGAGGCTGAGGAGGTGGCCCAGGCCGCCGCGGAGGAGTCCGCGCCCGGCACCCTGCCGCCTCCTCCGCAGGAGGCCCCGGCCGCCGTGCCGCACCAGGCGTCGTACGGCGACTGGGACCGACCGGCCTACGCGGGCGCCGAGTACGGCACCTACGACGGCGAGCAGTACCAGGACGGCACCGGCCACCCGGCCGGCGGCTACGACCCGCAGGGATACCCGGCCGACCCGTACCAGAACGCCGCGTACGACCCCTACGGGTACGGCGGCCAGGCCGAACAGGGCGCGTACGACCCGGCGTACCAGCAGGGCTACGACCCGGCGTACGACCCGACGCAGCCCCACCCCCACGGCACCGGCAGTGAGCGTCCCGACGGGAGCCAGCAGTGAACCGCACGACCCTGTCCCTGTTCGCCGGCACGGCCGCCCTCGCCGCCGTCACCGCATTCGCGGCCCTCGACGCGCCCGACGCGTCGAGCGCGGGCACCGCCGAGGCGGCCGCCCGACTGCCCGTGCAGCGCACGAGCCTGGTGTGTCCGGCGCCGAGCCTCTCCGAGATCGCCGACACGTCGTACACGTCCTTCACTCCGGTCACCAAGGGCGCGGAGAGCGGCGGCAAGGCCGAACTCCAGCCCGCTGCCGAGCAGGCCGACGGTACGGGAGGCTCGCAGAAGGGCAAGCGCGCGAGCAGCGGCGCCGATCCCGCCCTCAAGCCCAAGGACCCGGGCACACCGGCCACCGGTGACACCTCGGGTTCCGACACGCCCGCGCTCGTCGGCACCGCCGACGGCAGGTTCGCGCCGGGCTGGACCGTCCAGCAGACCACCGAGGTCGCCGTGGGCACCGGCCGCGGTCTCCAGGGCGTCAACTGCAGCGCTCCGGACACGGACTTCTGGTTCCCGGGCGCCAGCACGGCCGCCGACCGCACCGACTACGTGCACCTGGTCAACCCCGACGACAGCGCCGCCGTCGTCGACATCGAGCTGTACGGCAAGGATGGCGCGGTCAAGTCCACCCTGGGTGAGGGCCTGACCGTCCAGCCGCACGCCTCCAAGCCGGTCCTGCTGTCCACGCTCTCGGACCAGCAGGAGAACAACCTGACCGTGCACGTGAGCGTCCGCAGCGGCCGGGTCGGCGCCAGCGTGCTGGCCCTGGACGACCAGCTGGGCGGCGACTGGCTGCCCGCGTCCACCGATCCGGCGGGCAGCCTGGTGCTGCCGGGCATCCCCAAGGACGCCACCTCGGTGCGGCTCATCGCCTTCACGCCGCGTGACGCCGACGCGGACCTGAAGGTGCGCCTGGCCTCCCCCCACGGTCTGATCACCCCGGCCGGGAACGAGACGCTGCACGTGAAGGGCGGCATGACGACGGCCGTCGACCTCGGTGCCCTCACGCGCGGCGAGGCGGGCTCCCTGGTCCTCACGCCCACCGACCGCGCCGTCCCCGTGGTGGCGGCCCTCCGCGTGATCCGGGGCAAGCCCGGCAACCAGGAGACGGCCTTCATCCCGGCCACGAGCCCGGTCGGCACGCGCGCGTCGGCCGTGGACAACAGCGGCAAGGGCACGACGCTGTCCCTCACCGCCCCCAAGGGCGACGCGCGGGTCAAGGTCACGGCGTCGGCGGGCAGCGAAGGCGGCTCCCCGGCGACGAAGACGTACACGATCAAGGCCGGCACCACCCAGGACGTCGCCGCCCCGGTCCCGTCCGGCCTGAAGGGCACATACGCCCTGACGGTCGAGCCGGTCTCCGGCGGCCCGGTCTACGCCGCGCGCACCCTGGCAGCCACCGAGGGAAGCGTGCCCGGCTTCACCGTCCAGACGCTCCCGGACGACCGGGGCATGGTGGCGGTGCCGAAGGCGGACCAGGATCTGTCGGTCCTGCAGAAGTAGGTCCCGTATCAGGCGGACAGCGCAGAGGGACAACAGAAGGACAACACAGGGGCGGTGGCCGGGTGGCCGCCGCCCCTGTCGTGTCACGCGCGCGGGTGGTTCTGGAGCGCGGACTCAGTCCTCGCCGTAGCGGGGGTCGACCGTCTCCGGGGTGAGCCCGAGCAGTTCCGCCACCTGCTCGACGACGACCTCGTGCACCAGGGCCGCGCGCTCGTCGCGCCCCTTCGTGCGGATCTCCACCGGCCGCCGGTATACCACGACCCGCGCCCGGTGTCCCTCGCGCGTGGGAACCGTGCCGCCGAGCGGAACCGCCTCGTCGCTCCACTCCGTCCGTGCGTTCAGCCGCGGCACCTCGAGGACCAGGAAGTCGATGTCGGCCAGCTGCGGCCAACGCCGCTCGAGCCGCTCCACGGAGTCCTGCACGAGGTCCGCGAACGCCTCGGCACGGCTCGCCGCGAGCGGCACCTGCGGGGGAGCGATGGGCCCGCGCATGCCCCGTCCGTGGCGATCACGGCGACGGGGCCCGGGGCCTGCGGCGCGGGGCGGTACACGGTTGTCCATCACCGGTGAAGCGTAGTCCTCGGCCGGCCCGCGCGCCCGGCCGCCACCACGCCGCGGACGATCTCCGCGCCCCCGCCTCCGCGCCCCCGCGCGCGCGGCGGAGCGATGACATCCGGCCTCATGCGGCATGTCGCCCGATGACCGTTCCGGTCATGGTTGGGCTCGTTTCCGTATCTTTCTGAGACCGTCGGCCTCAAGGCAATTGACGCGGTTTGTGCCGATCGGCGACAGGGGGCCACCCGGCCCGCAGGCGGCACAAGGGTGTTCATGCAGGTCAAAACGGCTTGTCCAGAGTGGTGTATGGGAGGGTTCACATCACGACACGGTGGAGTGACCTGGCGGAGAGTCGTCGCGGCCCGCTCAAGAGTGCGGTACCGTCCAACGTCGTGAGCCCTGTACGTCGCTGTTCGCGCACCGCTTGCGGCCGACCCGCCGTCGCGACGCTGACGTACGTCTACGCCGACTCGACCGCGGTCCTCGGCCCGCTCGCCACCTACGCCGAGCCCCACTGTTACGACCTGTGCGCCGAGCACTCCGAGCGCCTCACCGCACCGCGCGGCTGGGAGGTCGTCCGTCTCATCGACGGCTCGGCCCCCGCCCGTCCCAGCGGCGACGACCTGGAAGCGCTCGCCAACGCCGTGCGCGAGGCGGCCCGCCCTCAGGAGCGCGCCGCCGAGGCGGGCGGCGGGGCCCGTACGGCAGACCCCATGGAGGTCGCCCGCCGCGGCCACCTGCGTGTGCTGCGCTCGCCGGACAACTGAGCCGACGTCCCTCCCGCTCCGCCGACCGGCTTCCGGCCTCCTCCCCGTGCCGCTCCACGACGCCTGACACTCGTTCACCGACTGGGTGACGCACACCCATTGACGGGCCGTTGGCGCGGACACGACCATTCGTCATCCGGAACGAGAAATCACTTTCCGCATGACGGAATCCGGGGAGGCCCCGTGTACGTCCAGAAACTGGAGCCCGTCGCCGACTCGCTCGGCCTGTCCGCCCTCGTGGCAGCACTGCCCCTCGTCATCGTGCTGGTCCTGCTCGGCGGCGTGCGCCTGAAGGCGCATCTGGCGGGTCTGATCGGCCTTCTGATGGCCACTCTGGTCGCCTGGCTCGCCTACGGCATGCCCCTTGAGCAGACGGTCGCCAGCGCCGTCCAGGGCGCCGCGTTCGGCCTCTTCCCCATCATGTGGATCGTCGTCAACGCCCTGTGGGTGTACCGGATGACCGTCCGCACCCGGCACTTCGACGTACTGCGCCGCTCCTTCGGGCGGCTGTCCGACGACCCGCGCATCCAGGCCCTCGTCATCGCCTTCTGCTTCGGCGCCCTGCTGGAGGCCCTCGCCGGATTCGGGACGCCGGTGGCGATCTGCTCGGTGATGCTGGTCGCCCTCGGCTTCGACCCGGTGCGCGCGGCGGCGGTCTCCCTGGTCGCCAACACCGCGCCCGTCGCCTTCGGCGCGATGGGCACCCCAGTCGTCACGCTCGCCCAGGTCACCGGGCTGCCGCTGGACTCCGTGGCCTCCGTGGTGGGCCGTCAGACGCCGCTGCTGGCCCTCGTCGTCCCCCTGGTGCTCGTCGGACTGGTCGACGGCCGGCGCGGGCTGCGGGAGACCTGGGTGCCCGCCGTGGTCTGCGGAGTCGCCTTCGCAGCCGCCCAGTTCGTCGCCTCGAACTTCGTGTCCGCCCAACTCGCCGACATCGCCGCCTCCCTGATCGGCGCCGGGGCCCTGGTGGCCGTACCGCACGCGCGCGTGCCCGCCACCGAGACGGTACGGGCCTCCGTGCTCACCGGCGCCCGCAGCGAGGACCTGGACGAGACCGACCCGCGCCCCGAAGTCCTGCGCGCCTACGCGCCGTACGCGCTCATCGTCGCCATCTTCTCCCTCGCCCAGATCCCGGCGATCAAGGACTGGCTGGCGCAGGCGACGCAGACGTACGACTGGCCCTTCCTGGACGTCCTGGGGCCGGACGGCAAGCCGGTCGGCGGCAACCTCTTCACCTGGCCGATCGTCGGCACCGGCGGCACGCTCGTGCTGTTCGCCGGGGTGCTCACGGCGGTCGTGCTCAAGGTGCCCGCGCGCGCGGCGGTGCGCGAGTGGCTGGAGACGGTGCGCGAACTGAGGTTCGCGATCCTGACCGTCACCTCCGTGCTGGCCCTCGCCTACGTCATGAACCTCTCCGGACAGGCGGCCACCATCGGCCACTTCGTGGCGGCGGCCGGTGCGGGGCTCGCCTTCCTGTCGCCGGTGCTCGGCTGGTTCGGCGTGGCCGTCTCCGGCTCCGACACCTCGGCCAACGCGCTCTTCGGCGCCCTCCAGGTGAGCGCGGCCCGCGAGTCGGGGCTGTCGCCGGAACTGCTCGCCGCCGCCAACAGTTCCGGCGGTGTGCTCGGCAAGATGATCTCGCCGCAGAACCTCACCATCGCCTGCGCCGCGGTCGGTCTGGCGGGCCGCGAGGGCGACCTGCTGCGCCGCGTCCTGCCGTGGAGCGTCGGCCTGCTGCTGGTGATGTGCCTGATCGTGGTCGGCCAGAGCTCACCCGTCCTCGGGTGGATGCTTCCCTGACCTCTGTGACCCTGACCCCGGGCTGCAGCCGAAGGGGCAGCCAGGGCGTCCGCACGGCGGAATCGGCACGGGCGGGTAGTTTGTGCTGACCGACAGGACTTTCAGGAGGGTTGGCCGTGGCTGCTGATCTGTCACAGATCGTGAAGGCGTACGACGTGCGCGGGGTGGTCCCGGACCAGTGGGACGAGTCGCTGGCCGAACTCTTCGGGGCCGCCTTCGCCGAGGTGACCGGCGCGGACGCGATCGTGGTCGGCCACGACATGCGCCCGTCGTCCCCCGGCCTGTCCGGCGCCTTCGCGCGCGGGGCGGCGGCCCGCGGCGTGGACGTCACGGAGATCGGCCTGTGCTCCACGGACCAGCTGTACTACGCGTCCGGCGCCCTCGGCCTCCCCGGCGCGATGTTCACGGCCTCGCACAACCCGGCCCAGTACAACGGCATCAAGATGTGCCGGGCGGGCGCGGCGCCGGTCGGTCAGGACACGGGGCTGGCGGAGATCCGCGCCCTGGTGGAGCGCCGGCTGGAGTCGGGCCCGCCGGAACCTGCGGCCGCGACGGGAACCGTCACCCGGCGCGACACGTTGGAGGACTACGCGGCGCACCTCCGCTCCCTCGTCGACCTGACCTCCAGCCGCCCCCTGAAGGTCGTCGTCGACGCGGGCAACGGCATGGGGGGCCACACCGTCCCCACGGTGTTCGCCGGCCTGCCCCTGACCCTCGTCCCGATGTACTTCGAGCTGGACGGCACCTTCCCGAACCACGAGGCCAACCCGCTCGATCCGGCCAACCTCGTCGATCTCCAGAAGCGCGTCCGCGAGGAGGGCGCCGACCTCGGCCTCGCCTTCGACGGCGACGCCGACCGCTGCTTCGTGGTCGACGAGCATGGCGACCCGGTGCCCCCGTCGGCGATCACCGCCCTGGTTGCCGCGCGCGAGCTGGCCAGGAACGGCGGCAAGGGCACGATCATCCACAACCTGATCACCTCGTGGTCCGTCCCCGAGGTCGTCCGGGAGAACGGCGGCATGCCGGCCCGTACCCGCGTCGGCCACTCCTTCATCAAGGAGGAGATGGCGAAGACGGGCGCGATCTTCGGCGGCGAGCACTCCGCCCACTACTACTTCAAGGACTTCTGGAACGCCGACACGGGCATGCTCGCCGCCCTGCACGTCCTCGCCGCTCTCGGCGGCCAGGACGGCCCGCTCTCCGAGCTCGTCGCCCAGTACGACCGCTACGCCGGCTCCGGCGAGATCAACTCCACGGTCGCCGACCAGGCGGGCCGCCTCGCCGCGATCCGCTCCGCGTACGAGGGTCGCGACGACGTGACCCTGGACGAGCTCGACGGCCTCACCGTCACCGCCGCCGACTGGTGGTTCAACGTCCGCCCCTCCAACACCGAGCCGCTGTTGCGCCTGAACGTGGAGGCGCGGGACGAGGGGACGATGGCCAAGGTGCGGGACGAGGCGCTGGCGATCATCCGGGAGTGAGAGCGGCGCGGTGCGCTGCGCGTGGGGATGGGGTGCTCCGAGCGCATGCGGGGTGCAGAGGGTCCGAGCGCATGCGGGGTGCAGAGGGTGCTGGTCACCAGGGCGAACGGCGCACCGGGCCGCCCCGCCCGCGCCGTCCCTGCGCGCAACGAGCCCCATCCCCTCCGACCCCGCCCCCACGGCGGTACGCTGACCAGGCACATCAGTGCACGCCGACCCCCGCCCGAAGGGACACCCCATGCCGCTCGAAGCCGGCCTCCTGGAGATCCTCGCCTGCCCGGCCTGCCACGCTCCCCTCACGGAGCAGGACGCCGAGCTGGCCTGCACCGGCCAGGACTGCGGCCTGGTGTACCCGGTCCGTGACGGCATTCCCGTCCTCCTCGTCGACGAGGCCCGCCGCCCCGCCTAACGCGGCCGCGTAACGCAGGGCGAGCAAGGACCGCCCAGGCGCTCATCCCACGACGAGTCGGCCCGAAGGACTCCCGGCGATCGGAGGCTGCCGCCCCATGCTCGACGAAACGCTGCTCGACACTCCGGAGGCACTCGCCGAGGCGGACCGCCGAGGTCTGCTGCGCGGTGCCGCCGAGGCAGGCGCGCGTGTCCGCACCGCGGCCCGGCACGCGGCCGAGGCCGGCATCGGCGACCTCAAGCCTGACGGCCGCCCCCGCGCGGTCCTCATCGCCGGACCGGGCGCCGCGGCCACGCACACCGCCGACCTCCTCGGATCGCTCGCGGGCCCCGGCAGCCCCGTCATCCGGCTCGCGCCCACCGGCGTCGCCCCGGCCGCGGGCGCCCTGCGCTGGGAACTCCCGGGCTGGGCCGGGTCGGTGGACCTGCTCCTGATCGCCACCCCGGACGGCAACGAACCCAGCCTCTCCCTGCTCGCCGAACAGGCCTACCGCCGCGGCTGCACCGTCGCGGCCGTGGCCCCGGCCCGCACCCCGCTCGTCGAGGCGGTCACCGGCGTCCACGGCCTGTTCGTACCGATGGCGACGGCCCCGTACGACCAGGACGAGCCGCTCGCCGCGTCCTCCCCGGGCGTGCTGTGGGCGCTGCTCACCCCGCTGCTCGCGCTCCTCGACCGCATCGGCCTGGTCAGCGCGCCCGCCGACGCCCTGGGGAAGATCGCCGACCGGCTGGACAGCGTGGCCGAACGCTGCGGCCCGGCCATCGCGACCTACGTCAACCCCGCCAAGTCCCTCGCCGCCGAACTCGCCGACGCCCTCCCGCTGATCTGGACGGAGGGCAGCTCGGCCGGTCCGGCGGGCCGCCGCTTCACCGCGGCCCTCGCCGAACTCTCCGGCCGCCCCGCCCTCGTCGCCGAACTGCCCGAGGCGCTCGCCGAACACGGCGCCCTGCTCGCCGGCCCGCTCGCCGCGAAGGCCGACCCGGACGACTTCTTCCGCGACCGTGTCGAGGAGACCCCGGCGATGCACGCGCGCGTGGTGCTGCTCCGCGACCGGCCGATCAGCGACCTGACCGCCGCTCCCACCGCCCGTGACCTGGCCCTCAACCACGACACGCCCGTCAGCGAGCTGGAACCGGAGCCCGGCGACGAACTGGAGACCCTCGCCGAGCTGATCGCCATGACGGATTTCGCCGCCGTTTACCTCGCGCTCGCCTCGGTGGCCTGATCTGGTCGTCGGACCACCCACCCGATCTCGCCGTCGGAACATCAGCAGAGAGAGCCAGATCCCCCATGGACCGCCTCGACAACTCCATCCGCCCCTACGCCTGGGGCTCCGCGACCGCCATCCCGCAGCTCCTCGGCGTCGAGCCGACCGGTGAGCCGCAGGCGGAGATGTGGATGGGGGCCCACCCCGGCGCCCCCTCGCGCACCGCGCGCGGCACGCTCGTCGAGGTCATCGACGCGGACCCGGAGAAGGAACTCGGCGCCGCCTCGGTCGACAGGTTCGGCCCGCGCCTTCCCTTCCTGCTGAAGATCCTCGCCGCCGGCGCCCCGCTCTCCCTCCAGGTCCACCCCGACCTGGAGCAGGCCCGGCATGGCCACGCGGACGAGGAGCGGCGCGGCATCCCGGTGGACGCCCCGCACCGCAACTACAAGGACGCCAACCACAAGCCCGAACTGATCTGCGCGCTCACCGAGTTCGACGGCCTGTGCGGCTTCCGCGACCCGCTCCAGGCCGCCGACCTGCTCGACGGCCTCGGCGTGGACTCCCTCAAGCCCTACATCGACCTCCTGCACGCCCACCCGGCGGAGGCGGCGCTGCGCGAGGTCCTCACCGCGATCCTCACCGCCGACCCCGCGGAGATGGCCCACACCGTCGCCGAGGCCATGGCCGCCTGCGTCCGCCTCGGCGAGGAGTACGCCCCCTACGCCGACATCGCCCACCACTACCCGGGCGACCCCGGCGTCATCGCCGCCATGCTCCTCAACCACGTACGCCTCCAGCCCGGCGAGGCGCTCTTCCTCGGCGCCGGCATCCCGCACGCGTACCTCAGCGGCCTCGGCGTCGAGATCATGGCCAACTCCGACAACGTCCTGCGCTGCGGACTGACCCCCAAGCACGTCGACGTCCCCGAGCTGCTGCGCGTCGTCCGCTTCGAGGCCGGCGACCCCGGAGTGCTGCGCCCCGAGGCGTCCCCCGACGGGGAAGAGGTCTACGAGACGCCGATCGACGAGTTCCGGCTCTCCCGCTACGTCCTGCCCGAGGGCGGCGCCGCTCACGACCTCACCCGCGCCACCCCGCAGATCCTGCTGTGCACGGCCGGTTCCGTCCGGGCGGGCGAGTACGAGCTGACCCCGGGCCGGTCGGTTTTCGTCCCGGCGGGCGACAAGGCCGAAGTGTCGGGAAGCGGAACTCTTTACCGGGCAACGATGATCATCTGACCGGTGGTTGTGGACAGATGACGCGCCGTCGCCGTTCGGCCTGCAACAATGGGCCACCGGCAAAGGACAGGCAAAGGTCTGCGCCGGTCAGACGTTACGAAGGCGAAGGGAAAGCGCGGACATATGAGCGCGTCAGGCGGCACCAAGGCGATCGTTGCGGCACTTGGTGCCAACCTAGCGATCGCGGCATCGAAGTTCGTGGCGTTCGCGTTCAGTGGTTCGTCGTCGATGCTCGCTGAGGGTGTGCACTCGATAGCCGACTCCGGCAACCAGTTCCTGCTGCTCCTCGGCGGCAAGCGCGCCCAGCGCGTGGCCACCCCGCAGCACCCCTTCGGCTACGGGCGCGAGCGGTACATCTACGCCTTCCTCGTCTCGATCGTCCTCTTCTCGATCGGCGGCATGTTCGCGATCTACGAGGGCTACGAGAAGATCAGCCACCCGCACCCGGTCGAGCACTGGTACTGGCCGGTCGGCGTCCTCGTCTTCGCGATCATCGCCGAGGGCTTCTCCTTCCGTACGGCCATCAAGGAGTCCAACGAACTGCGCGGCAAGCAGTCCTGGACCGAGTTCATCCGCCGCGCCAAGGCGCCTGAGCTGCCGGTCGTCCTCCTGGAGGACTTCGGCGCGCTCATCGGTCTGGTCCTCGCCCTCATCGGCGTCGGCCTCGCCCTGATCACCGGCAACGGCGTCTGGGACGGCATCGGCACAGTGTGCATCGGTGTCCTGCTCGTCCTGATCGCCCTCGTCCTGGCCGCCGAGACCAAGTCGCTGCTGCTCGGCGAGGCGGCCGGCCTTCCGGTGGTCAAGAAGATCGAGGAGGCCATGGTCGACGGCGACGACGTCACCCGCCTCATCCACATGCGCACGCTGCACCTCGGCCCCGAGGAGCTGCTGGTCGCCGCGAAGATCGGGGTGAAGGCCGACGACACGGCGGCAGAGGTGGCCGAGGCCATCAACGCCGCCGAGGCCCGCATCCGCGCCGCCGTCCCGATAGCGCGCGTCATCTACCTGGAGCCGGACATCTACAGCGAGGCCGAGGCCGCCAAGGGTCCGGACCCGGAGGCGACTCCGGGCGGCCCGACGCCGCACTCCGCCGACCACTGACCGTCCCCCGCCGACGCGGGAACACAGACGTACGGCCATGGGGCCCGCCGGACTCTCCGGCGGGCCCCGCGTGCTGCGCCACCACGCACGACACCGCATTCGCCGCCTCTGCCCCCGCCGGGACGAGCCCAACGCACGCTCTGTTCGCGCTCCACGAACGAGCCGACGTGTCCGAACGCGGACTGGGGGCGCCCGGGACATCCGGTGTAGCTTGGGACGGAGCCAGACGTCGCTGCTGATGGCGGTCGGGCGGTCCCCGAAGGACCGGCCGAGGGAGAGAGGGCCTCCGACGGACTGCGCTGCGCGTACGTGGGCATGCCTGTGTCCTCTTCCCGGGCACCCCTGTGTCCGCCGCCGCGCAGACCAGCCCTACCCACCTCGCCCCAAACCCCGAGGAGCAGCCCGCAATGACGACTGTCGACAACCGACAGGACTTCAAGGTCGCCGACCTCTCCCTGGCCGAGTTCGGCCGCAAGGAGATCACCCTCGCCGAGCACGAGATGCCGGGCCTGATGGCGATCCGCAAGGAGTACGCCGAGGCGCAGCCCCTGGCCGGCGCCCGTATCACCGGCTCCCTGCACATGACCGTGCAGACCGCCGTCCTCATCGAGACCCTCGTCGCCCTCGGCGCCCGGGTCCGCTGGGCCTCCTGCAACATCTTCTCCACCCAGGACCACGCGGCCGCCGCCATCGCCGTCGGCCCGAACGGCACCCCGGACAACCCGCAGGGTGTCCCGGTCTTCGCCTGGAAGGGCGAGACCCTGGACGAGTACTGGTGGTGCACGGAGCAGGCGCTGACCTGGCCGGACAGCCCCACCGGCGGCCCGAACATGATCCTCGACGACGGCGGCGACGCCACCCTCCTCGTCCACAAGGGCGTCGAGTACGAGAAGGACGGCAAGGTCCCCGGCGTCGAGACCGCCGAGTCCGATGAGCACCGCGTCATCCTCGAGCTGCTCCACCGCACCATCAGCGAGGGCTCCCAGAAGTGGACCCAGCTGGCCTGCGAGATCCGCGGTGTCACCGAGGAGACCACCACCGGCGTCCACCGCCTGTACGAGATGCAGCGCGACGGCGTCCTGCTCTTCCCGGCGATCAACGTGAACGACGCCGTGACGAAGTCGAAGTTCGACAACAAGTACGGCTGCCGCCACTCCCTCATCGACGGCATCAACCGCGCCACCGACGTCCTGATCGGCGGCAAGACCGCCGTGGTCTGTGGCTACGGCGACGTGGGCAAGGGCTGCGCGGAGTCCCTGCGGGGCCAGGGCGCCCGGGTGATCGTCACCGAGATCGACCCGATCTGCGCCCTCCAGGCGGCGATGGACGGCTACCAGGTCACGACCCTCGACGAGGTCATCGACAAGGCCGACATCTTCATCACCACGACCGGCAACAAGGACATCATCATGGCCGGCGACATGGCCAAGATGAAGCACCAGGCCATCGTCGGAAACATCGGCCACTTCGACAACGAGATCGACATGGCCGGCCTGGCCAAGATCCCCGGCATCGTCAAGGACGAGGTCAAGCCGCAGGTCCACACCTGGACCTTCCCCGACGGCAAGGTCATCATCCTCCTGTCCGAGGGCCGCCTGCTGAACCTGGGCAACGCCACCGGCCACCCGTCGTTCGTGATGTCCAACTCCTTCGCGGACCAGACCCTGGCCCAGATCGAGCTGTTCACCAAGCCCGACGCGTACCCGACCGGCGTGTACACGCTGCCCAAGCACCTCGACGAGAAGGTCGCCCGCCTCCACCTGGACTCGCTCGGCGTGAAGCTGACCACGCTGCGCCCCGAGCAGGCCGCGTACATCGGCGTGAAGGTCGAGGGCCCGTACAAGTCGGACCACTACCGCTACTGAGTCCGCAGTCCCGCCCACCGGGAGGGCGCGTCCACGAACGGAACGCGCACGCCCCGGCGGCAGATCCTTCAAGGCAGGCCCCCGCACCCCCGTGTCGGGGGCCTGCCCCTTTGGCCGGATCACCAGCCGGTCTCCGGTCGGATCAACCGCCCGTCACGACCCAGGACCCCCCATGCCCCGCGGCCGCTATTCGCTCCTCGATCCGCACGACCACGCCCCCTTCGCCGAAGAACACTTCCACTGCGCCCCCGGCCCGTCCGGCTGGCGCTACGTCTCCCAGGTGACCTCCCCCTCGGGCGACCACCGCGGCTCCGTCGACCTCGCCCTCGACGAACTCGGCCGCCCCATCCGCCTCGAACTCCACGCCGGGGGCTGGCAGGTGCGCGGCGCCGCCCTCGACGGCGTCACTTGGGTCCGCACCGACCCCACCGGCGCTCATGCCACGGAAGGCAACGTGCGCGCCCACGCCTTCACCGGCACGTCCCCCGCGTTCCTGGTCGCCACTGCCCGTCTCCTGCGCCTCACCCCTTCCGCATCCGCGACCCGCGTGCGCCTCGTGGCCTTCACGGACCCGGTCCTCGCCCCCCGCACCGTGGACCAGTCCTGGGCCTTGGTGAAGAGCGAAGCACACGCCACTGACAACGGCCCCCTGCACGTGGACGAATACCAGGTCACAGCCCTGGACACGGGCGAGCAGCACGCCGTGCACATCGCCGGGGACGTGGTCCTCTCCGCACCCGGCATCGAACTCGAGGACCTGGAGACACCGCCGTCGGTGTTCGGCTGAACCGAGGGGCCGTGCTGCCCTAGGGGGTGTCTCGTCCCCTAGGCCGGCGGTGCGAACCCGGTGGCCGGAGGACGGCCGTCGTCGCCGGGCGCCTTCTTCTCCTGTGTCTCCTGTGCGGATGACACGGGTGGCAGCACGGGCTGTGCTAGTGGCTGTACGGGCTGTGGGGCCTGATAAGGGGAAGGGGAAGGAGCCCCGCCGCCCCCGAACGGGGCGTCCCCGAATGTCCGCCGGGCGTCGCGCGCCTGCCGCTCCTGCACCACCGCCGCCAGGAACACGGCAGGCGGCATGTCCTGCGGGACAGGAGTTCCCGTACAGCCCGCAAGGTCCGCCGCAAGCCGCCCCGCCATGGCCTGGGAGATCTGCTGATCCAGCTGGGGCATCCGCGTCAGGTACTGGCGCACGGCAAGCCACAGCCCCTCGGGGACCGCCGACAGATCGAGCCCTGAGAAGCGCCCGGCCAGCCCGGGCGGCGGCGGAGGAACGAACCCGCCCTGCCCGGCCGGCACCCGCTCCCGTACGACCAGGGTCCCCGCGAAGACGTCCCCGAGCCGCCGCCCCCGCGCCGACACCAGCGAGGCGATGCAGGCGACGACGCCGAACGTCAGCAGGATCTCGACCACCCCGATCGCCCCGCGCACCAGCGCGTGCCGGAAACGGATCGGACCCCCGTCGTCCCGTACCACGCGCAGCCCGCACGCCAGCTTCCCCAGCGAGCGCCCATGACTGAGCGTCTCCACCGCGATCGGCCCGCCCACCAGCACCAGCAGGAACGTCACGACCGACAGCGCGAGTTCCGCCGCCTCGTCCAGGGACGACGTCGCCGCAACCACCGCCGTGGTGACGACGATGTAGGCGACCAGGGCCACGACCAGATCGACCACGACGGCGAGGGCCCGGCTGGGCAGCCTCGCGGGGCGCAACTCGAGGGCCACTGCCTCGCCCGTCACCAGCTCACTCACGTCCGCGCCCTTTCCCCGCCTGCCCTGCCCCCGGCACGGCAAGTCTGCCAAGCTGGGGGCGCATCGTGCCGTGGAAGGGACAACGCCGGCAGGAAAGAGGACGGTCGCACTGGCCTCCCGCGCCGGTACGACGACCAGTCGACGACCAGCCAAGGAGCAGGCAGACCCGATGGACCTCGACGTCTTCGTCGCCGCCCACCGCCCCGAGTGGGACCGTCTGGAGGCCCTGCTCCGCCGCCAGCGCCGCCTGACCGGCGCGGAAGCCGACGAACTCGTCGCCCTCTACCAGCGCACCGCCACCCACCTCTCCCTCATCCAGTCCAGCGCCCCCGACCCGCAACTGACCGGTCGGCTCAGCCGGCTCGTCGCCCGCGCGCGGAGCGCCGTGACAGGCACCCGCCGCGCCTCGTGGCGCGACGTGACGCGCTTCCTGGGACAGGGGTTCCCCGCCGCGGTCTACCGCTCGCGTTATTGGTGGGTGCCCACAGCGCTGATCTCCACCACCGTCGCGATCCTTCTGGGGTGGTGGATCGGCACCCACCCCGAGATCCAGTCCTCCATCGCTGCCCCGAGCCGCCTGCGGGAGCTCACACGGCCGGGAGGCGAGTACGAGACGTACTACTCCAGCCATCCCGCGGCGTCCTTCGCCGCCCAGGTATGGACGAACAATGCTCAGGCCGCCGCGATGTGCCTCGTCCTCGGCATCTTCCTCGGACTGCCGGTGCTGTGGATCCTCTTCCAGAACATGCTCAACCTGGGCGTCGGTCTCGGCCTGATGTCGTCGGCAGGCCGACTCGACACCTTCCTGGGCCTCCTGCTCCCGCACGGCCTGCTCGAACTGACCGCGGTCTTCGTCGCCGCCGGTACGGGCCTGCGCCTCGGATGGACCGTGATCGACCCGGGGCCCCGCACCCGCCGCACCGCTCTGGCCGAGGAGGGCCGGGCCGCCGTCGGCATGGCGATCGGCCTCGCCCTGGTCCTCCTAGTCTCCGGCGCCATCGAAGGCTTCGTCACCCCGTCCGGCCTGCCCACCTGGGCCCGCATCGGTATAGGCATCGCCGCCGAGCTGGCCTTCCTGGCGTACGTCTGGGTCCTGGGCGGTCGCGCGGCGCGGGCCGGCGACATCGGCGACGTCGAGGAGTCCGAGCGCAGCTCGGTCGTCCCGACCGCCGCCTGATGTGCGAAAGCCCCTGCTGAGCTGCTAGTCTCCTCTTCGCCCCACAGGAGCTGTTGACACGGATCCGGTGGGGAGGTAGATTTGACTAGTTGCCTAGAGGACTGGACAGTCCAGAAGGCGACCACACAGAATCTATCTGCTTCTTGTGAAGACACTCCCGAGAAGCATCCCCGATGATTCAGAAATGAGTGGCCGGTCAGACTGGCCAAGAACTTCTGATAAAGTCGGAATCGCCGGAAAGGGAAACGCGAGAGCGAGAACCTGGAAAGCATCGAGGAAATCGGATCGGAAAACGGTCTGATAGAGTCGGAAACGCAAGACCGAAGGGAAGCGCCCGGAGGAAAGCCCGAGAGGGTGAGTACAAAGGAAGCGACCGTTCCTTGAGAACTCAACAGCGTGCCAAAAGTCAACGCCAGATATGTTGATACCCCGTCTCCAGCAGTAGCTGGGGCGAGGTTCCTTTGAAATAACACAGCGAGGACGCTGTGTGCGAGGGGACTATTCCTCCTCTCGCACCGCTCTCGTGGTGTTCATCCCGATTACGGGAAAACATTCACGGAGAGTTTGATCCTGGCTCAGGACGAACGCTGGCGGCGTGCTTAACACATGCAAGTCGAACGATGAAGCCCTTCGGGGTGGATTAGTGGCGAACGGGTGAGTAACACGTGGGCAATCTGCCCTTCACTCTGGGACAAGCCCTGGAAACGGGGTCTAATACCGGATAACACTGCGGATCGCATGATCTGCGGTTAAAAGCTCCGGCGGTGAAGGATGAGCCCGCGGCCTATCAGCTTGTTGGTGAGGTAATGGCTCACCAAGGCGACGACGGGTAGCCGGCCTGAGAGGGCGACCGGCCACACTGGGACTGAGACACGGCCCAGACTCCTACGGGAGGCAGCAGTGGGGAATATTGCACAATGGGCGAAAGCCTGATGCAGCGACGCCGCGTGAGGGATGACGGCCTTCGGGTTGTAAACCTCTTTCAGCAGGGAAGAAGCGAAAGTGACGGTACCTGCAGAAGAAGCGCCGGCTAACTACGTGCCAGCAGCCGCGGTAATACGTAGGGCGCAAGCGTTGTCCGGAATTATTGGGCGTAAAGAGCTCGTAGGCGGCTTGTCACGTCGATTGTGAAAGCTCGGGGCTTAACTCCGAGTCTGCAGTCGATACGGGCTAGCTAGAGTGTGGTAGGGGAGATCGGAATTCCTGGTGTAGCGGTGAAATGCGCAGATATCAGGAGGAACACCGGTGGCGAAGGCGGATCTCTGGGCCATTACTGACGCTGAGGAGCGAAAGCGTGGGGAGCGAACAGGATTAGATACCCTGGTAGTCCACGCCGTAAACGGTGGGAACTAGGTGTTGGCGACATTCCACGTCGTCGGTGCCGCAGCTAACGCATTAAGTTCCCCGCCTGGGGAGTACGGCCGCAAGGCTAAAACTCAAAGGAATTGACGGGGGCCCGCACAAGCGGCGGAGCATGTGGCTTAATTCGACGCAACGCGAAGAACCTTACCAAGGCTTGACATACACCGGAAAGCATTAGAGATAGTGCCCCCCTTGTGGTCGGTGTACAGGTGGTGCATGGCTGTCGTCAGCTCGTGTCGTGAGATGTTGGGTTAAGTCCCGCAACGAGCGCAACCCTTGTCCCGTGTTGCCAGCAGGCCCTTGTGGTGCTGGGGACTCACGGGAGACCGCCGGGGTCAACTCGGAGGAAGGTGGGGACGACGTCAAGTCATCATGCCCCTTATGTCTTGGGCTGCACACGTGCTACAATGGCCGGTACAATGAGCTGCGATACCGTGAGGTGGAGCGAATCTCAAAAAGCCGGTCTCAGTTCGGATTGGGGTCTGCAACTCGACCCCATGAAGTCGGAGTCGCTAGTAATCGCAGATCAGCATTGCTGCGGTGAATACGTTCCCGGGCCTTGTACACACCGCCCGTCACGTCACGAAAGTCGGTAACACCCGAAGCCGGTGGCCCAACCCCTTGTGGGAGGGAGCTGTCGAAGGTGGGACTGGCGATTGGGACGAAGTCGTAACAAGGTAGCCGTACCGGAAGGTGCGGCTGGATCACCTCCTTTCTAAGGAGCATCTAGGCAGCCGCAAGGTTGTCCAGAGCCACTACGTCGGCGAATGATCGACGGTGGTCAGCTCATGGGTGGAACGTTGACTATTCGGCCAGGGTCTCGGGTCGGAGGCTGCCAGTACTGCTCGCAAGAGTGTGGAACGCATGATCTTCGGACGGGGGCTTGGCCGGGCACGCTGTTGGGTGTCTGAGGGAATGATCTTCTCCTCAGTCGCCGGCCCCAGTGCACTCACCGGTTTGTCTGGTGGGGTGATGGGTGGCTGGTCGTTGTTTGAGAACTGCACAGTGGACGCGAGCATCTGTGGCCAAGTTTTTAAGGGCGCACGGTGGATGCCTTGGTACCAGGAACCGATGAAGGACGTGGGAGGCCACGATAGTCCCCGGGGAGCCGTCAACCAGGCTTTGATCCGGGGGTTTCCGAATGGGGAAACCCGGCAGTCGTCATGGGCTGTCACCCGCTGCTGAACACATAGGCAGTGTGGAGGGAACGCGGGGAAGTGAAACATCTCAGTACCCGCAGGAAGAGAAAACAACCGTGATTCCGGGAGTAGTGGCGAGCGAAACCGGATGAGGCCAAACCTACGACGTGTGAGACCCGGCAGGGGTTGCGTCGTGGGGGTTGTGGGATCTCTCTTCTGTCGTCTGCCGGCGACAGGACGAGTCAGAAACCGTTGATGTAGACGAAGGACATGCGAAAGGTCCGGCGTAGAGGGTAAGACCCCCGTAGTCGAAACGTCAGCGGCTCGTTTGAGAGACACCCAAGTAGCACGGGGCCCGAGAAATCCCGTGTGAATCTGGCGGGACCACCCGCTAAGCCTAAATATTCCCTGGTGACCGATAGCGGATAGTACCGTGAGGGAATGGTGAAAAGTACCGCGGGAGCGGAGTGAAATAGTACCTGAAACCGTGTGCCTACAAGCCGTGGGAGCGTCGGACATCAGCTTGCTGATGTCTCGTGACTGCGTGCCTTTTGAAGAATGAGCCTGCGAGTTTGCGGTGTGTTGCGAGGTTAACCCGTGTGGGGAAGCCGTAGCGAAAGCGAGTCCGAACAGGGCGATTCAGTAGCACGCTCAAGACCCGAAGCGGAGTGATCTAGCCATGGGCAGGTTGAAGCGGAGGTAAGACTTCGTGGAGGACCGAACCCACCAGGGTTGAAAACCTGGGGGATGACCTGTGGTTAGGGGTGAAAGGCCAATCAAACTCCGTGATAGCTGGTTCTCCCCGAAATGCATTTAGGTGCAGCGTCGTGTGTTTCTTGCCGGAGGTAGAGCACTGGATAGGCGATGGGCCCTACCGGGTTACTGACCTTAGCCAAACTCCGAATGCCGGTAAGTGAGAGCACGGCAGTGAGACTGTGGGGGATAAGCTCCATGGTCGAGAGGGAAACAGCCCAGAGCATCGACTAAGGCCCCTAAGCGTACGCTAAGTGGGAAAGGATGTGGAGTCGCACAGACAACCAGGAGGTTGGCTTAGAAGCAGCCACCCTTGAAAGAGTGCGTAATAGCTCACTGGTCTAGTGATTCCGCGCCGACAATGTAGCGGGGCTCAAGCGTACCGCCGAAGTCGTGTCATTCATACAATAAGCCCCAACGGGTGTATGGATGGGTAGGGGAGCGTCGTGTGCCGGGTGAAGCAGCCGCGGAAGCGAGTTGTGGACGGTTCACGAGTGAGAATGCAGGCATGAGTAGCGATACACACGTGAGAAACGTGTGCGCCGATTGACTAAGGGTTCCTGGGTCAAGCTGATCTGCCCAGGGTAAGTCGGGACCTAAGGCGAGGCCGACAGGCGTAGTCGATGGATAACCGGTTGATATTCCGGTACCCGCTGTGAAGCGTCAAACATCGAGCATCGTGATGCTAAGGCCGTGAAGCCGTTCCGGACCCTTCGGGGAAAGGAAAGTGGTGGAGCCGCCGGCCCAAGCGGTTAGTAGGTGAGTGATGGGGTGACGCAGGAAGGTAGTCCAGCCCGGGCGATGGTAGTCCCGGGGTAAGGGTGTAGGCCGTGCGATAGGTAAATCCGTCGTACATCAAGGCTGAGACCTGATGCCGAGCCGATTGTGGTGAAGTGGATGATCCTATGCTGTCGAGAAAAGCCTCTAGCGAGTTTCATGGCGGCCCGTACCCTAAACCGACTCAGGTGGTCAGGTAGAGAATACCGAGGCGTTCGGGTGAACTATGGTTAAGGAACTCGGCAAAATGCCCCCGTAACTTCGGGAGAAGGGGGGCCATCACTGGTGAGAGCACTTGCTGCTCGAGCTGGGGGTGGCCGCAGAGACCAGCGAGAAGCGACTGTTTACTAAAAACACAGGTCCGTGCGAAGCCGTAAGGCGATGTATACGGACTGACGCCTGCCCGGTGCTGGAACGTTAAGGGGACCGGTTAGTCACATTTCGGTGTGGCGAAGCTGAGAACTTAAGCGCCAGTAAACGGCGGTGGTAACTATAACCATCCTAAGGTAGCGAAATTCCTTGTCGGGTAAGTTCCGACCTGCACGAATGGCGTAACGACTTCTCGACTGTCTCAACCATAGGCCCGGTGAAATTGCACTACGAGTAAAGATGCTCGTTTCGCGCAGCAGGACGGAAAGACCCCGGGACCTTTACTACAGTTTGATATTGGTGTTCGGTTCGGCTTGTGTAGGATAGCTGGGAGACTTTGAGCACGGCACGCCAGTGTCGTGGGAGTCGTCGTTGAAATACCAGTCTGGTCGTGCTGGATGTCTAACCTGGGTCCGTGATCCGGATCAGGGACAGTGTCTGATGGGTAGTTTAACTGGGGCGGTTGCCTCCTAAAGAGTAACGGAGGCGCCCAAAGGTTCCCTCAGCCTGGTTGGTAATCAGGTGTTGAGTGTAAGTGCACAAGGGAGCTTGACTGTGAGACCGACGGGTCGAGCAGGGACGAAAGTCGGGACTAGTGATCCGGCGGTGGCTTGTGGAAGCGCCGTCGCTCAACGGATAAAAGGTACCCCGGGGATAACAGGCTGATCTTCCCCAAGAGTCCATATCGACGGGATGGTTTGGCACCTCGATGTCGGCTCGTCGCATCCTGGGGCTGGAGTCGGTCCCAAGGGTTGGGCTGTTCGCCCATTAAAGCGGTACGCGAGCTGGGTTTAGAACGTCGTGAGACAGTTCGGTCCCTATCCGCTGTGCGCGTAGGAATATTGAGAAGGGCTGTCCCTAGTACGAGAGGACCGGGACGGACGAACCTCTGGTGTGCCAGTTGTCCTGCCAAGGGCATGGCTGGTTGGCTACGTTCGGGAGGGATAACCGCTGAAAGCATCTAAGCGGGAAGCCTGCTTCGAGATGAGTATTCCCACCTCCTTGAGAGGGTAAGGCTCCCAGTAGACGACTGGGTTGATAGGCCAGATATGGAAGCCCGGTAACGGGTGGAGTTGACTGGTACTAATAGGCCGAGGGCTTGTCCTCAGTTGCTCGCGTCCACTGTGTTGGTTCTGAAACCACGAACAGCCCCACGTTTCACAGAGCGTGGTCTGGTTGTCAGTTTCATAGTGTTTCGGTGGTCATAGCGTGAGGGAAACGCCCGGTTACATTCCGAACCCGGAAGCTAAGCCTCACAGCGCCGATGGTACTGCAGGGGGGACCCTGTGGGAGAGTAGGACGCCGCCGAACTATTGTTGAGAAAACCCCCGTGCCGGGATATCGGTACGGGGGTTTTCTGCGTTTGAGGCGCTTTTCTGGCCGCCCCTCGACGAACAGATCGACGCAGATCGACGAACAGATCAGTTCGGATCAGAGCCGACCCGCCGCCTTCATGGCCAGATACGCGTCCGCCAGTGCCGGCGCCAGTTCGTCCGGGGTCGCGTCGACGACCGTCACGCCGTGCCGACGGAGTTTCTCCGCGGTGCGTAGACGTTCCGCCTGGGCCTGAGCCGCAGCCGCCGCCTCGTACACCGCGTCGACGTTTCCGCGAGCGGCGGCCATACAGGCGACGTGCGGGTCGGCCACGGACGTCAGGAGAACTGTGTGGCGCTGGGTGAGTTGTGCGAGGACGGGAAGCAGCCCCTCTTCGACGGGCGCGGTGTCCAGCGTCGTGAGCAGGACGATCAGGGATCGGCGCGGGGCCGCGCGCAGTGCCGTTGCGGCGAGGCCTCGGGCGTCGGTCTCGACGAGCTCCGGTTCGAGTGTGGCCATTGCTTCGACGAGGGATGGCAGGACGTCACGAGCAGTGCGGCCCTGGACCAGGGCGCGGACCCGGCGGTCGTAGGCGAGGAGGTCCACGCGGTCGCCGGCGCGGGACGCGAGGGCCGCGAGGAGCAGGGCGGCGTCCATGGAGGCGTCGAGGCGCGGGGCGTCGCCGACGCGGCCCGCGGAGGTACGGCCGGTGTCGAGGACCAGGAGGATGTGGCGGTCGCGTTCCGGGCGCCAGGTGCGTACGGCGACCGTGGACTGGCGGGCGGTGGCGCGCCAGTCGATGGAGCGGGTGTCGTCGCCGGGGACGTACTCCCGCAGGCTGTCGAATTCGGTTCCCTCGCCGCGAGTCAGAAGGCTGGTGCGGCCGTCGAGTTCACGCAGACGAGCGAGTTTCGACGGAAGGTGCTTGCGGCTGGTGAACGGGGGCAGAACCCGTACAGACCAGGGCACTTCGTGGGTACCTTGGCGGGGGAAGAGACGGAGGGGGCCGTAGGAGCGGATGGTCACGCGATCCGCCTCATGGTCGCCGCGGCGGGCGGGGCGCAAGCGGGTCGTCACGCGTCGGCGTTCGCCCGGCGGCACGGTGAGGTGATGGCGGGACGCCTCGATCTCGGTGCCCTGCTGCCAGCTGCTCGGAGGCCAGGCGTCCCTCAGCAGGGCCCGGAGCGGATGGCGGGACGGGTTGGTGATCGTGAGCGTCACGTCGGCGGTCTCGCCCAGGCGTGCGGTTGTGTCGCCGGAGCGGGTCAGGACGAGGCGTCGTACGGGCGCCGCGAGGGCGAAGTCGCAGGCGCATGCCATGGCCAAGGGAGCGTTGACCGCGAGGATGCCCGTCCAGCTGGGTTCCCAGATGCCGACGGGGATCGAGCCGAGGGCCGCGAGGAGGGCGGCGCGTCCGGTGAGCGCCATCAGCGGGGGACCGGTACGTGGGCGAGGATCGCGTTGATGACGGAGTCGGCGGTGACGCCCTCCATCTCGGCCTCGGGGCGCAGTTGTACGCGGTGCCGGAGGGCGGGGAGGGCGAGGGCCTTCACGTCGTCGGGGATGACGTAGTCGCGTCCGGTCAGCCATGCCCACGCGCGCGATGTGGCGAGGAGGGCGGTGGCGCCGCGCGGGGACACGCCGAGCGTGAGGGACGGGGACTCCCGGGTGGCGCGGCAGATGTCGACGACGTACGCGGTGATCTCCGGGGAGATGGTGGTCTTGGCGACCGCGACGCGGGCGGCTTCCAGGTCCGCGGGGCCCGCGACGGGGCGTACGCCGGCGGCGTGCAGGTCGCGCGGGTTGAAGCCTTCGGCGTGCCGGGTGAGGACGTCGATCTCGTCCTGGCGGGAGGGGAGAGGGATCGTCAGTTTGAGGAGGAAGCGGTCGAGTTGGGCCTCGGGGAGGGGGTACGTGCCCTCGTACTCGACCGGGTTCTGGGTCGCGGCGACCAGGAACGGCTCCGGGAGGAGGCGCGGTGTGCCGTCGACCGTGACCTGACGTTCCTCCATGGCTTCGAGGAGGGCGGACTGGGTCTTGGGCGGGGTGCGGTTGATCTCGTCGGCGAGGAGGAGGTTGGTGAAGACAGGGCCGGGCTGGAAGGAGAACTCGGCCGTGCGGGCGTCGTACACCAGCGAGCCGGTGATGTCGCTCGGCATGAGGTCGGGGGTGAACTGGACGCGCTTGGTGTCCAGTTCGAGGGCGGAGGCGAGGGCGCGGACGAGCAGCGTCTTGGCGACCCCGGGGACTCCTTCGAGGAGGACGTGTCCGCGGCACAGGAGGGCGACGACGAGGCCGGTAACGGCGGGATCCTGGCCGACCACGGCTTTGGCGATCTCGGCGCGCAGGGCCTCCAGGGAAGCGCGCGAGCTGCCCGGATCCCCGGCGGCCCCGGCGTTGTCAGTGGTCGGGTCCATCATGGACGGCGTACCTCTCTTTCGAGGGCGTCGAGTTGGTCGGTGAGCGCGATCAGGGCCGCGTCGTCGCCGGGCGGCGACCCGAACAGCAGGGTGTGCAGGTCCCGTCCGTCGCCCTGGAGGTGGGCGGACAGGGCGGGGAGCAGAGCTTCGGGCGCGTGCGCCTGGGCGACGGGGACGCCGACGAGAGGGGCGAGGCGGGTGCGGGTGGTGGAGCGTAGAGCGGCGGCCGCGCGGTCGCGGGCATCGGCCTTGCGGTAGAGCCGGGCGCGGCCTTCGACGGTCTCGGAGGCGCGGACGACGACGAGGAGTTGCTCGGGTACCAGAGGCCCGAGGCGGCGGGCCCGCCAGAGGGCGGCGAGTGCCGCGGCGATGAAGAGCTGCAGGGTGGCCCAGAGCCAGCCGGAGGGCAGCAGGTCGAGCAAGCCCTTCCGGCCGCCATCGTCGGTGGCGGAGGTGTCGGACAGGGAGGGGAGGTACCAGATCAGATGGGGGCGGGAGCCGAGGAGTTGGAGGGCGAGCGAGGCGTTGCCCTGCTCGTCGAGGCGCTTGTTGTAGAGGATGTCGGGTGCGCCGAGGACGACGGTGTCGCCACTTCCGGAGGTCGCAGGGGGGAGGCGGAGAAGGGTGGCCAGGCGTGCGCTGGGGTAGCACGCGTCCGCGTCGGTGCGCCTGGTGGTGTAGCGGATGCCGCCGGTGTCGGCGGTGCCCGCGCGCCGAGCGGCGGGCAGGTCGCAGCGAGGGGACAACGTGGAGCGCGCGCTGGTGGCGGGGTCCGCGGTGACTCCGGGCGCGAGCCGTCCGACGGACCAGCTACCGGCGGCGACGAGGACGGTGCGCCCGCCGGAGCGGGCGGTCGCGGAGTGCAGTTCGGACTGTTGACGGTGAGTCAGGCGGTCGGGTGCGGCGACCAGAAGGGTGCTCTGCGGGCCGGCGGCGGCACGGGCCGCGTCGAGGGTGGTGACCACGCGCGTGGACACGCCGCGGTCGGCGAGGAGCGCGGAGACGGCGCGACTGCCGAGGGGGTCGGCGGAGCGTGGGTCGAGCGCGTCGTGCCGGGAGTTGGACCGGACTGCGGCGATGGCGACGGCGCCCACCAGGAGAACGGCAAGGGCGAGGACGATGCCCCGCGTGTGGGTCCACAGTTGACGGACCGTGGGCGACGTCGAGGTGGCGGGGAGCGTGGCTCCGGAGGTCATACGTCGTCCCCCTGGCGCGGAGGGGCCGTGCTGTGGGTGTTGCTGGTGAGGGCCGGCTTGGTGTGGTCCAGGGTGCGGTCGAGTTCGGTAATGCGGTGGTACGACCGCTCGCTCGCCCTGCGGCCGCCGTACGTCACGTCGTCGAACTCCCGGGCGGCGTCCCGCAGGTGGTCCGTGTGCGCGGGCAGGGCACGGCCGGCTTCCGCGGCCGCCTCGTCGGCGGTGCGTCCGGGGCGGATGTCGAGCAGGGCGCGTTCCTCGAGGGCGCGGACGATGGCCCGCATGCGCTCCTGGACCGCCTGGTTCCAGTGGCCCCGGGCGGCGTGGTTCTCGGCGGCCGCACGGTGTTCGGCGGCGCTGCGGGGGCGGTCGTCGAACAGGGCGGGGGCGGAGACGAGGGTGGGGCGTGGCGTGCCGAGGCGCCACCAGAGGGCGGCGAGCACGGCGATGACGGCCAGAGCGACGACGGCCAGACCGATCGCCCCGCCGGGAGTCGCGCCGGCGGCCGCGGCGAGGAGTTTGCTCAGCCAGTCCCAGAAGGCGTTCAGGGCGCGCTGGAGCAGGCCGGGGTCGTTCTCGTGGTACATCCGCTTGGCCAGCTCGCGCAGGGCCGCCTCCCGCGCGGGGTCGCGCGAGATGGTCACCGGCGGCTCGTCGTCCGAGCGGAACAGGGCGGCGGTGCCGGCCGCACGCAGCAGGCCGCGTGCGGCCGGACCGAAGGCGCCCGGCAGGGCCGGTGCCATGGTGAGAACTCCCCCCGCCGGGCTCACCGCATCAGCTCCCCGCAGTGGTGCCGGTCCCGTAGCCCTGGACACCGGCGGCGCGGGCCAGTTCGAGGTCGAGGGCCTCGCGGCGGATGCGCTGGTCGATGTAGAGGAGCACGGTCACGCCCGCGGTGATCGGGAATGTGATCATGGATCCGATCACCGCGCCGATCCCGCTGATGATGAGGAACGTCCAGCCGATGCCGCCGGATCCGTCGAGGTAGCTGGCGAAGCCGTCGCCGCTGAGGGCCATGCCGATGGCGGCGAAGGGCAGGACGATGATCGACGCGACGATGTTCGCGATGACCCCGGCGAGCAGTTGGATGCCGAAGATCCGCCACCAGGAGCCGTTGACCAGCCTGACCGAGCGGCTCATCGACTTCAGGATGCCCTGCTTCTCCAGCATCAGGGCGGGCGACGCCAGCGAGAAGCGGATCATGAGCCACAGTGCGACGACGCCGCCGGCGAGGATGCCCACGGCCAGCAGAGGGGCCACGGTGGTGCCACCCGCGCCCGCTGCCGCCGCGATTATGCCGGGCAGCGCGCCGCACCCCACCACACAGACACCGATGAGGACCAGCAGGAAGATCAAGCCGAACAGCCTGGGGATCTGCGGGCGTGCGTCGCGCCAGGCCTGACCAGTGCTCACGGGTTTGCCGAGCACCGCACGGCTGGTCACCGTCGTCAGCAGGGAGGTGGCGATGACCGTCCCGATCAGGGAGATCAGCGAGACGACGGCGGAGCCGGCCAGGGACTCGCCGACGGCCTGGCCCATCTCGCTGAGGGCGGTGCTCGGGTCCGTGACGGCCGCCGGGTTCGCGGTGTCGTTCAGGAAGAAGCCCTGAAAGAGGACGACCAGGATCTGCGTGAAGACCGCGACGGCCAGCGAGATGCCCAGGACCGTGCGCCAGTAGGTGCGCATGGTGGTCACGGCGCCGTCGAGGATCTCGCCCACACTGAGCGGGCGGAGCGGGATCACGCCGGGCTTGGCCGCCGGCGGAGGACCGCCCCAGCCGCCGCCCCACGGTCCGTACCCACCCGGGCCGCCCTGTCCGCCGCTCCCGTGGCCGCCGTGGCCGCCGTGACCGCCGGGGCTGCCCCAGCCGGGACCGGGCGGCGGGGGCTGGGGCGTCGGGCCCTCGTCCGGGGTGCCGGTGGGCGCGGACCACTGGCCCGCGGGTGGTTGTTCCTTGGACCACTTGGAGCCGGTGTTCTGGGGTTCCTGGTCCGGCTGTTCCGCGGGTCCGGACGCGCCGGGTTCCCGTCCGCCGGACGAGGCGGATCCGGGCGAGGCCCAACCCGGAGTGTCGTTCATCGAAGCTCCTTCACGGTGCCCGTGCGCCGTCGCGGCGGCAGGTCGGCTGCCATCGTGCCATGGGGTGGTCGCCAGGAGACCTGCCGCGGTAGGGGCTGTGCACCTTCAATTGTCCGCCTGATACCGGGCAGACTGACCGCATGGCTGATCAGGACGCACAACCTGGCGAGGACAAGCGACCGACCGTGATACCGGTGATCCGCTGGGAGGAACCGCCCGAAGGTCCCGTAGTGATCCTTCTCGACCAGACCAGGCTGCCGGCCGAGGAAGTCGAGCTGGTGTGCACGGACGCGTCCGCGCTGGTCGAGGCGATCCAGTCGCTCGCGGTGCGCGGGGCGCCGCTGCTCGGCATCGCGGGGGCGTACGGGGTCGCGCTCGCCGCCGCGCGCGGATTCGACGTGGACGAGGCCGCGAGTGCGCTCCGGGACGCCCGGCCCACGGCGGTCAACCTCTCCGTCGGCGTCGACCGGGCCCGCTCCGCGTACCGGGCCGCGATCACCCAGGGCGCTGACCCGCGGCAGGCGGCCGCGGCGGCACTGGACGCCGCGCTGAAGCTGCACCGCGAGGACGCCGAGGCCAGCGCCCGGATGGCGGCGCACGGACTGGCGCTGCTGGGCGAGCTGCTGCCCGGCGGCGGTCACCGGATCCTGACCCACTGCAACTCCGGGGCGCTGGTGTCGGGCGGGGAGGGCACCGGGTTCGCCGTGGCGCTCGCCGCACACCGGGCCGGGCAGCTGCGGCGCCTGTGGGTGGACGAGACGCGCCCGCTGCTCCAGGGCGCCCGCCTCACGGCGTACGAGGCGGCGCGGCACGACATGGCGTACACGCTGCTCACGGACAACGCGGCGGGGTCGCTGTTCGCGGCGGGCGAGGTGGACGCGGTGGTGATCGGGGCGGACCGGATCGCGGCCGACGGCTCGGTGGCGAACAAGGTGGGCAGCTACCCCCTCGCGGTGCTCGCCCGCTACCACCATGTGCCGTTCATCGTGGTCGCGCCGGTGACGACGGTCGACCCGCACACGCCGGACGGGGCGTCCATCGAGGTCGAGCAGCGCCCCGGCTCCGAGGTGACCGAGTTGAGGACACCCCAGGTGCCCGGCGCCGGCGCGGGAGGCGGGGTCCCGGTGGCGCCGCTCGGGACGCAGGCGTACAACCCCGCGTTCGACGTGACGCCGCCCGAGCTGGTGACCGCCATCGTCACCGAGGAGGGCGCCGTGTCGCCCGTGACGGCCGAGGCGCTCGCGCAGGTCTGCGCCCAGGCGGGGCAGGTGACGATCGGCTAGGGGCACGGTCGGTGCCCCGGGCCGCCGGGGCACCGATGAGCAGTGCGGTGGACGCGGGCAGACAGTGACGGCCCGATACGACTATCGTCACAGGCCAGTGACCCTGCTCACCAGCACCACTGTCACTGTTACGAGAATGGGATGATGTCGTTTATGAAGGGACGAGTCCTCGTCGTCGACGACGACACCGCACTGGCCGAGATGCTCGGCATCGTGTTGCGTGGTGAAGGTTTTGAGCCGTCTTTCGTAGCCGACGGCGACAAGGCGCTGGCCGCGTTCCGTGAGACCAAGCCCGATCTCGTGCTGCTCGACCTGATGCTTCCCGGCCGGGACGGCATCGAGGTGTGCCGCCTGATCCGGGCCGAGTCCGGCGTGCCGATCGTGATGCTCACGGCCAAGAGCGACACCGTCGACGTCGTCGTCGGCCTCGAGTCGGGTGCCGACGACTACATCGTGAAGCCCTTCAAGCCGAAGGAGCTGGTCGCCCGCATACGGGCGCGGCTGCGCAGGTCGGAGGAGCCCACGCCGGAGCAACTCGCCATCGGCGACCTGGTCATCGACGTCGCCGGGCACTCCGTGAAGCGGGACGGCCAGTCGATCGCGCTGACGCCGCTGGAGTTCGACCTGCTGGTCGCGCTCGCCCGCAAGCCGTGGCAGGTCTTCACCCGCGAGGTGCTCCTGGAGCAGGTGTGGGGTTACCGGCACGCCGCCGACACCCGCTTGGTCAACGTGCACGTCCAGCGGCTGCGTTCCAAGGTCGAGAAGGACCCGGAGCGGCCGGAGATCGTGGTGACCGTTCGCGGCGTCGGTTACAAGGCCGGACCCAGCTGACATGCCCGTGGACAGTGCCGCTTCGGGCCCCGGTGCGCCCGGGGCAGGGCCGGGGCGGCCTGTCGGCCGGGGCAGCGCGGCGGTCCGCTGGAGCCGCCTGTTCGAGAGCGGACTGCTCGAGGGCGGTGTCCAGGGCAGCCCGGTCCTGCGCCTGTTCGCCCGCTGGGTGCGCCGGCCGCTGCTGCCGGTCATGCGGCTGTGGCGGCGCAACATCCAGCTCAAGGTCGTCGTCACGACGCTGCTGATGTCGCTGGGCGTCGTCCTGCTGCTGGGCTTCGTCGTCATCGGCCAGGTGCGCAACGGCCTGCTCGACGCCAAGGTGAAGGCGTCGCAGAGCCAGGCCACCGGCGGGTTCGCGGCGGCCCGGCAGAAGGCGGACGAGGCCGCGTCCGGTTCCGGTGACGAAACCGCGGCCGTGGACGGACAGCAGTCGCAGAACGTCATCCAGTGGATGAGCGACCTCGTCGAGTACCTCTCCAACGGCAACGGCGGCCAGGGCGCCTTCGAGGTCGTCACCCTCCCCGCGGACGACGACAGTGCCGGCGGCCGCAGCCCGCGCGGCTCGGGATACGTCGACCCGTCCGCCAGCGTGCCGGAGACCCTCCGCGCGCGGGTCGGCGGCAGTACGACGGCAGCCCAGAGCTACACGCGCGTCGTCTACAGCAACGGCAAGGAGTCCGCGCCCGCGCTGGTCATCGGCAAGCAGGTCAACGACCCGAACAGCGACCCGTACGAGCTGTACTACCTCTTCCCGCTCACGCAGGAGGAGAAGTCCCTCAGCCTGGTCAAGGGCACACTCGCGACCGCCGGCCTCTTCGTCGTCGTCCTCCTCGGGGCCATCGCGTGGCTCGTGGTAAGGCAGGTCGTCACGCCCGTGCGGATGGCGGCCGGGATCGCGGAGCGGCTGTCCGCGGGGCACCTGCAGGAGCGGATGAAGGTCACCGGCGAGGACGACATCGCGCGGCTCGGCGAGGCCTTCAACAAGATGGCGCAGAACCTGCAGCTGAAGATCCAGCAGCTGGAGGAGCTGTCGCGGATGCAGCGGCGGTTCGTCTCCGACGTGTCGCACGAGCTGCGCACGCCGCTGACGACCGTACGGATGGCCGCCGACGTCATCCACGAGGCGCGCGAGGACTTCGACCCGGTGACCGCACGGTCCGCCGAACTGCTCGCCGACCAGCTCGACCGGTTCGAGTCGCTGCTCGCGGACCTGCTGGAGATCAGCCGCTTCGACGCGGGCGCGGCGGCGCTGGAAGCCGAGCCGATCGACCTCAGGGAGGTCGTCCGGCGCGTCGTCAGCGGGGCCGCACCGCTCGCCGAGCGCAAGGGCACGCGCATCCGCGTCCGCGGCGACCAGCAGCCCGTCGTCGCCGAGGCGGACGCCCGGCGCGTGGAGCGGGTGCTGCGCAATCTCGTCGTCAACGCCGTGGAGCACGGCGAGGGCAAGGACGTCGTGGTGAAGCTGGCCGCGGCGGGCGGCGCGGTCGCGGTCGCGGTGCGCGACTACGGCGTCGGGCTCAAGCCCGGCGAGGCGACCCGCGTCTTCAGCCGCTTCTGGCGCGCCGACCCGGCACGCGCGCGTACCACGGGCGGTACGGGTCTGGGCCTGTCCATCGCCCTGGAGGACGCCCGCCTGCACGGCGGCTGGCTCCAGGCCTGGGGCGAGCCGGGCGGCGGCTCGCAGTTCCGGCTCACGCTGCCGCGGACCGCGGACGAGCCGCTGCGGGGCTCGCCGATACCGCTGGAGCCGAAGGACTCGCGGCGCAACCGGGGCCTCAGTGACGCCGGCCTGCCGAGCGGGGGCGAGGACAAGCGGGCCACGGTGCCGGCGCAGTCCACCGGCGGCCAGGTGCCGTCGCTGCCGCCGCGCACCACGATGGCGCAGCGGACGCCCGCGGCCGACCCGACCGCCCTGCCCGGCAACGGAGCCCGTGTGGTGCCCCGGCCGACGGGGAGCGTCCGGCGCCAGGACGACCCGCCCGCCGACGAGCCCGCCGACGCGGCGCGCGACGAGGCGCGCGACGAGGCTTCCGCTCCGGCCGCCGAGCCGGAGGAGGACTCGCAGACATCCGGAACATCAGGGGAGGCAATTCGTGGGCGCTGACCGCGACGGGGGCGTGCGGCGCCCGATGCGCGCGGTGGCCTACGCCGCCTGCGGTGTCGTACTGCTGGCCGGGTGCGCCTCGATGCCCGACAGCGGAGACCTGCGGGACGTCGAGTCCACGCCGCGGCAGGACACGCAGGTGCGGGTCTTCGCCGTGCCGCCCCGCGAGGACGCCTCGCACGCGGACATCGTGCAGGGCTTCCTGGAGGCCCTGACCAGCGACGATCCGCACTACGACACGGCTCGCAAGTACCTGACGCCCGCGGCCGCGCGCAAGTGGCGGCCCGAGCGGTCCACGACGGTGCTCGCCGACGGTCCGAGCACCGAGCTCGACCCCCTGGCGGGCGACCGGGAGGACCGGGACAACCTCACGTACACGCTGGCGGGCACCAGGGTCGCCACCGTCAACGATCGGCAGGCGTACGAGCCGGCCGAGGGGGCGTACAGCGACAAGATCCACCTCGTCCGCGACCCCGCGACCCGGCAGTGGCGCATCGACGCGCTGCCGGAGGGCGTCGTCATGGGCAAGTCGGACTTCCAGCGCAACTACACCTCGGTCGACAAGTACTACTTCGCCTCGAACACGTCGGTCGGGGCGACCGGGCAGCCCGTGGCCGTAGCCGACCCCGTCTTCGTACGCAAGCGCATCGACTCGATGACGCAGACCGTGCGCTCGCTGCTCGACGGGCCGACGAGCTGGCTGGGACCGGTGGTCCGGTCGAGCTTCCCGACCGGTACGGCGCTGCGGAAGGGCACCACGTCGCTGGCGCCGGACGACCGGAACCGGCTGACGGTGCCGCTGAACCGAAGGGCCGCGCGGGTCGGGGCGGCGCAGTGCTCCGAGATGGCGACCCAGCTGCTGTTCACGCTGCAGAACCTCACGCCCACGCTGGACTCGGTCAAGCTCGAGGGGCCCGATGGCGGCACCCTGTGCGACGTCACCGAGCAGCGGGCCGACGCCGTCGCCTGGCGCGGCTCCGCGCGGCACCCCGAATACCTGTACTTCCTCGACAGCAAGCAGCGGCTGGTCCGGATAGGGGGAGCCGACGCGAACACGGAGGCACTCCCGGTGCCGGGCGCGCTGGGCGAGGGGCTCAAGGCGCTGCGGTCGGCGGCGGTCTCGCGTGACGAGCACACCGCGGCCGGGGTGAGCGGCGACGGCAGGTCCCTGTACGTCACGTCGATGGCGGCGGGCGGTTCGCTCGGCGACCCCGTCCTGGTCAGCCAGGGCGCCGACGAGCGCGACCGGCTGACCGCGCCCACCTGGGACGCCCGCGGCGATCTGTGGGTGGCCGACCGCGACCCGCGCCACCCGCAGCTGTTCCTGCTGAAGCAGGGCACGGGCCGTCCGGTGACGGTGCGCACCCCGGACCTGCCCGGCCGGATCAAGGACGTGCGGGTGGCCGCCGACGGCGTGCGAATGGCGCTCGTCGTCGAGAAGGACGACAAGCAGTCGCTGCTCATCGGACGGATCGAGCGGGACGACAAGGCAGGCGAGGGCCCGGCGGTCCTCGAACTGCACTCCGCGACCCCCGGACTGGAACAGGTCACCGCCATGTCGTGGGCCGGAGACAGCCGGCTCGTGGTCGTCGGGCGTGAGCACGGCGGCGTCCAGCAGATGCGGTACGTCGAGGTCGACGGCTCCACGCCCGAGGGGCCCGCGCCCGCGGCGCCCAACGGGGTGAGCGCCATCGCCGCGTCCGATGACGACCGGGTGCCGCTGGTGGCGTACTCGGAGGACGGGATCGTGCGACTGCCGTCCGGCGCGCAGTGGCAGAAGGTGGTCAAGTCGGGGTCGGCGCCGGTCTATCCGGGGTGAGTGCCCAGTCCTCCGGAGTACGCCCGGCGGCCGCCGCACTCGTGTGAGTGACGGCCGTGACACCTCGCGTCGAGTTGTCCACAGGGACTTTTCCACAGGGGTGGCCGGGCCGCTCCGGCGTTGGCACAGTGGTGGCCATGCGGGGCTGGTGGCAGGACCTCACCGACCTGGTGCTGCCGGCTGAGTGCGGAGGCTGTGGGACGCCTCGCACGGTGCTCTGTCCCGAGTGCCGTGCCGCCCTGAGCGGGGCCGCACCACGCCGGGTGCGACCGGTGCCGGAACCGCCCGGTCTGCCGTCGGTGCACGCGGCGGCACCGTACGCGGACGAGGTGCGGGCGACTCTCCTCGCCCACAAGGAGCGGGGTGCGCTGGCGCTCGCGCGACCTCTGGGCACGGCTCTGGCGGGAGCGGTGCGCGCGGCGCTCGGTGTACGGGGCGCGGGTGCCGGGCGTGGTGACGTCGGCGGGGCCGCGCTGCTCGTCCCGGTGCCCTCCGCGCCGTGGGCCGTGCGGGCGCGCGGGCACGACCCGGTGCGGCGGATCGCGCTCGCGGCGGCGGCCGAGCTGCGCCGGACCGGGACGCCCGCCCGGGTGGCCGCCGTGCTGCGCCAGCGGCGGGCGGTGGCCGACCAGTCCGGGCTCGGCTCCCGGCAGCGCTGGGACAACCTGGCGGGCGCCCTGGATGTGGTGCCGGGCGGGGCGGGGCTGCTGGCCGGCGGTCAGGTCGTGCTTGTCGACGACCTCGTCACGACCGGCGCCTCGCTCGCGGAGGCGGCGCGGGCGGTGCGCACGGCTGTCGCGCACGAGGCCCGAGAGACAGCTGTGTACGTCCGCGCAACTCGGGAAGGAAAGGAGGAACAGACGGCGGACCCGAGGCAAGAGAAGGGAAACCGTGTAGGTGGCGCATCAGGAATGGCATGGGCGACCCCCGGCCGGCAGATCATCTGCGCGGGAGTGGTCGCGGCGCCGCTGGATTCCTTCGAAATAAACCGGAACTGATCGCAAGCGTGCATCGTTGCTGATAGTGAGCGAGCCAATTCACCTGAATGGAGGTACGCCAGAGTAGAGGGTGACGACATCCGTCCGGGCGAGATATGTTCGGGTGTGAGGGAAAGGCGCAGGCCATACCTCCCAAACCTGAATGCGTGCTACGGGTTTCCCGTAATCACTCGTGTTGGTGGGGTGGAGAACTTGCCCGTGGGGGAGGAGGAGGTGGACGTCACCGAGTCCGAGGTTCCGGGCTTCACCGGAACCGGGTGCAAAAGGGAGATGCTCCGCCACAGGAGCGGAGCGATCCGGGAACGGAGTTCTGCGTGGACATCGTCGTCAAGGGCCGCAAGACCGAGGTGCCCGAGCGGTTCCGCAAGCACGTGGCCGACAAGCTGAACCTGGAGAAGATCCAGAAGCTCGATGGCAAGGTGATGAGCCTCGACGTCGAGGTGTCCAAGGAGCCCAACCCCCGACAGGCCGACCGTTGCGATCGAGTGGAGATCACGCTCCGCTCCCGCGGTCCGGTGATCCGGGCGGAGGCGGCGGCCAGCGACCCGTACGCGGCACTCGACATGGCCGCGGAGAAGCTGGACGCCCGACTGCGCAAGCAGCACGACAAGCGCTTCTCGCGGCGTGGCTCACGCCGGATCTCGGCCGCGGAGGTCCCCGACCACGTGCCGGGCGTGGCGACACTCAACGGAAACGGCTACCCGGTCGAGGAGGAAGAGGCGGACAGCGTACCGACGAAGAAGATCGGTTCGCTGGAGGTGAAGGGCGAAGGGCCCCTCGTCGTCCGCGAGAAGACCCACGTCGCCGCCCCGATGACTCTCGACCAGGCCCTGTACGAGATGGAACTGGTCGGTCACGACTTCTATCTGTTCGTCGACTCCGAGACCAAGGAACCGAGTGTCGTCTACCGGCGGCACGCGTACGACTACGGCGTCATCCACCTCAGCACGGACCCGATGGTCGCCGAGGTGGAGGCCCCTGCGAGCGGCGGCACGCTGGGCGGCTGACCGCCCGGCCGACGACTGAGGTAACCGGTGCCCTGGGAGCGCGGGTGCGCTCCAGGGGTTCCGGCGTGCCACCACTTCGCGCCCCGCTCTGTCACCCCAGTGTCGGCCGGGCATGAAATCATGGCCGCAGCGGGCCAACGGGTGGGCCGCTGCCTTGGGTTGGCGATGGCACGGACCACAGGCCGCAGCCTTCAGGGGGAGGAACCATGGCGGACAGCTTCGGACCGATGCGGGACGCGGACGACGACGACAACGTCGTCGGCATGGGCCCGGACACGGGCTCGGAACGCAAGGAGCCGATCAGAGTGCTGGTCGTGGACGACCATGCGCTCTTCCGTCGTGGACTGGAGATCGTGCTCGCCGCCGAGGAGGACATCCAGGTCGTCGGCGAGGCCGGGGACGGCGCGGAGGCCGTCGACAAGGCGGCCGACCTGCTGCCCGACATCGTCCTGATGGACGTGCGGATGCCCAAGCGGGGCGGGATCGAGGCGTGCACCTCCATCAAGGAGGTCGCCCCCAGCGCGAAGATCATCATGCTGACGATCAGTGACGAGGAGGCCGACCTCTACGACGCGATCAAGGCCGGTGCGACCGGTTATCTCCTCAAGGAGATTTCCACCGACGAGGTGGCGACGGCCATTCGCGCCGTGGCCGACGGGCAGTCGCAGATCAGCCCCTCCATGGCGTCGAAACTCCTCACCGAGTTCAAGTCGATGATCCAGCGCACCGACGAGCGCCGGCTGGTGCCGGCGCCGCGGCTCACCGACCGCGAACTCGAGGTGCTCAAACTCGTGGCCACGGGGATGAACAACCGTGATATCGCCAAGGAGTTGTTCATCTCCGAGAACACCGTGAAGAACCATGTGCGCAACATCCTGGAGAAGCTTCAGCTGCACTCCAGGATGGAGGCCGTGGTCTATGCGATGCGGGAGAAGATCCTCGAGATCCGGTGACGGTCAGCCTAGGAGGCGGCCGAGTTCCCGGATGAGGGGCTCGCGGAGTTCGGGGGCGTCGACGCGTTCCACGCGTACGTCCGTGCACTCGACCCAGCCGGCCGCCTCGACCAGGGCCTGGGCCGTGGCCGGAACCGCCTTCGCGCCGTCCAGGGTGACCTGCTTGGCCACCAGCGTGCGGCCCTCGCGGGCCGGATCCACGCGGCCGACCAGCTGGCCGCCCGCCAGAACCGGCATCGCGAAATAGCCGTACACCCGCTTGGACTTGGGGACGTAGGCCTCCAGGCGGTGGGTGAAGCCGAAGATCCGCTCCGTGCGTGCCCGCTCCCAGATCAGGGAGTCGAACGGGGACAGCAGCGTCGTGCGGTGGCGGCCGCGCGGTGGTGTTCGCAGGGCCTCCGGGTCGGCCCAGGCCGGCTTGCCCCAGCCCTCCACCGTGACCGGGACCAGACCCGAGTCCGCGATCACCGCGTCCACCTGCTCGCCCTTGAGGCGGTGGTAGTCGGCGATGTCCGCGCGCGTGCCGACTCCGAGGGACCGGCCCGCCAGGCGGATCAGTCGGCGCAGGCACTCGGTGTCGTCCAGTTCGTCGTGCAGCAGCGCTTCCGGGATGGCGCGCTCGGCGAGGTCGTACACCCGCTTCCAGCCGCGGCGCTCCACGCAGACAACCTCGCCGTACATCAGCGCGCGCTCCACGGCGACCTTGGTGCCGGACCAGTCCCACCACTCGCTGGTCTTCTTCGCGCCGCCCAACTGGGTGGCTGTGAGCGGGCCTTCGGCGCGGAGCTGCTTGACGACCTGCTCGTACGCGCCGTCGGGGAGCTCGTGGTTCCAGTGCGGTCGGTTGCGGTACGCGCGGCGCCGGAAGGCGAAGTGCGGCCACTCCTCCACGGGCAGGATGCAGGCGGCGTGCGACCAGTACTCGAAGGCGTGCGGCCGGGCCGAGGGCGCGGGCTTCCAGTAGGAGTGCTCGACCGTCCTGCGGCCGACGGCGCCGAGGCGGGCGTACGGGATGAGCTCGTGCGAGCGGGCGAGGACCGAGATCGTGTCGAGCTGCACAGCGCCGAGATGACGGAGGACGCCGGGGACACCCGCGCGACGGTCGGGGATGCCGAGGAAGCCTTGCGCCCGCAGGGCGATGCGGCGGGCGTCGTCCGCGGAGAGGGTGAGGGCGGAGCGCGGGGTCGTCATGTGTCCGCACGATAGGCCGTGGCACTGACAATGGGCCTGACCTGCGGTTTCGGGCATATGAGAGCGGTATCGCCGCAGGGCTCAGAGCCGGTCGTCCGGCGTCGGCAGGTAGGGGGCCGTCGAGGGCAGCCCCAGGTCCGACGGCAGCAGTGAGCCCACCCAGCAGTCGCGGCGTACTCCCTTGTTGTTGATGGCGGAGCGCAGGGTGCCCTCGATGGTGAATCCGGTGCGTTCGGCGACCGCGCGGGAGGCTCGGTTGCCCACCTCCGCGCGCCATTCCATGCGGTCGATGGACAGACGGGCGAAGGCCCAGCGGGCGGCGGCCCCGGTGGCCTCGGCGACGTAGCCGTGGCCGCGGTGCTCCTTCGCGGCCCAGAAGCCGATCTCCGCCACGCCTAACGCGCGCATCGTGATGCCGAGCATGCCCACCAGGTCCTCCCCTTCGGGGAGGAAGAGCCCGAAGGTGAACATCGAGTCGTGCGCCCAGCCGTCGGGGACCGCCTGCTCGGTGAAGCCCCGGGCGTGTTCACGCAGGTAGGGCGACGGGAACTGCGGGATCCAGCGCGCCAGCTCCGGGTCCTGGGCGGCGGCGTGCACGGCCTCGGCGTCCGCCGGACCGGGGCTGCGCAGCAGGAGACGGCTGGTGGTGAGCGTGACGGGTTCCATCGGCCGATTCTGCTCAGCGGTCCGGGAGACTGCCAGCCGTTTACCGGACGGATCGGAAGCGGCCGCATCAGGGCGCCCGGCGGGGCGGCGCGCGATCACATTTCGCGCAATTCCCGGCAGCGGCGCGGCACTATCCGCGCGTCCCGGCCGTTGTCACTTTGGATGTCCCGTTGACGGGATGTCCGAACGAAACGAGCGGTGAATCGGCAGCCGACGGCCGTCGTACCGCCAGGCCTCCCGGCACGGCGGGGTCCTCGCATACGATGGCCGTTGCTCAGTAAGCCAAACGGAAACCGACCGTCCCAGGCCCGACCGGCAAGGAGACCAGCCCCCGTGTCCGTCCTCTCGAAGATCATGCGTGCAGGCGAAGGCAAGATCCTGCGCAAGCTGCACCGCATCGCGGACCAGGTCAACTCCATCGAAGAGGACTTCGTGAACCTCTCCGACGCCGAGCTGCGAGCCCTCACCGACGAGTACAAACAGCGCTACGCCGACGGTGAGAGCCTGGACGACCTGCTCCCCGAGGCCTTCGCCACCGTTCGCGAGGCCGCCAAGCGCGTCCTCGGCCAGCGCCACTACGACGTGCAGATGATGGGCGGTGCGGCCCTCCACCTCGGCTACGTCGCCGAGATGAAGACCGGTGAGGGCAAGACCCTCGTCGGCACGCTGCCGGCGTACCTCAACGCCCTGTCCGGCGACGGCGTCCACCTCATCACGGTCAACGACTACCTGGCCGAGCGCGACTCCGAGATGATGGGCCGCGTCCACAAGTTCCTGGGCCTGAGCGTCGGCTGCATCCTGGCCAACATGACGCCGGCCCAGCGCCGCGAGCAGTACGAGTGCGACATCACGTACGGCACGAACAACGAGTTCGGCTTCGACTACCTGCGCGACAACATGGCGTGGTCCAAGGACGAACTCGTCCAGCGCGGCCACAACTTCGCCATCGTCGACGAGGTCGACTCCATCCTGGTCGACGAGGCCCGTACGCCGCTGATCATCTCCGGCCCGGCCGACCAGGCCACCAAGTGGTACGGCGACTTCGCCAAGCTGGTCACCCGCCTGAAGAAGGGCGAGGCGGGCAACCCACTCAAGGGCATCGAGGAGACCGGCGACTACGACGTCGACGAGAAGAAGCGCACGGTCGCCATCCACGAGTCCGGTGTCACCAAGGTCGAGGACTGGCTGGGCATCGACAACCTCTACGAGTCGGTGAACACGCCGCTGGTGGGCTACCTGAACAACGCCATCAAGGCGAAGGAGCTCTTCAAGAAGGACAAGGACTACGTCGTCATCGACGGCGAGGTCATGATCGTCGACGAGCACACCGGCCGTATCCTCGCCGGCCGCCGCTACAACGAGGGCATGCACCAGGCGATCGAGGCGAAGGAAGGGGTGGACATCAAGGACGAGAACCAGACGCTCGCCACGATCACCCTGCAGAACTTCTTCCGCCTCTACAACAAGCTCTCCGGAATGACCGGTACGGCCATGACCGAGGCCGCCGAGTTCCACCAGATCTACAAGCTCGGCGTGGTCCCGATCCCGACCAACCGCCCGATGGTCCGTCAGGACCAGTCCGACCTCATCTACCGCACCGAGGTCGCGAAGTTCCAGGCGGTCGTCGACGACATCGCCGAGAAGCACGAGAAGGGCCAGCCGATCCTGGTCGGCACCACCTCGGTCGAGAAGTCCGAGTACCTCTCGCAGCAGCTCAGCAAGCGGGGCATCCAGCACGAGGTGCTGAACGCCAAGCAGCACGACCGTGAGGCGACGATCGTCGCCCAGGCCGGCCGCAAGGGTGCCGTGACCGTCGCCACGAACATGGCCGGCCGTGGTACGGACATCAAGCTCGGCGGCAACCCCGAGGACCTCGCCGAGGCGGAGCTGCGCCAGCGCGGCCTCGACCCCGAGGAGCACATCGAGGAGTGGGCCCAGTTCCTGCCCGCCGCCCTGGAGCGCGCCGAGCTCGCGGTCAAGGCCGAGAAGGACGAGGTCGAGCAGCTCGGCGGCCTGTACGTTCTGGGCACCGAGCGGCACGAGTCGCGTCGTATCGACAACCAGCTGCGCGGCCGCAGCGGCCGTCAGGGCGACCCGGGCGAGTCCCGCTTCTACCTCTCGCTGGGCGACGACCTGATGCGGCTGTTCAAGGCCCAGATGGTCGAGCGTGTGATGTCCATGGCCAACGTGCCGGACGACGTGCCGATCGAGAACAAGATGGTCACGCGCGCGATCGCCTCCGCGCAGTCGCAGGTCGAGCAGCAGAACTTCGAGACGCGTAAGAACGTCCTGAAGTACGACGAGGTGCTCAACCGGCAGCGCGAGGTCATCTACGGCGAGCGGCGCCGCGTCCTGGAGGGCGAGGACCTGCAGGAGCAGGTGCAGCACTTCATGGACGACACGATCGACGCGTACGTCGGCGCCGAGACGGCCGACGGTTTCGCCGAGGACTGGGACCTGGACCGGCTGTGGGGCGCCTTCCGGCAGCTGTACCCGGTGAAGGTCACCATCGAGGAGCTGGAGGACGCGGCCGGGGACCGGGCCGGTCTGACCGCCGAGTTCATCGCCGAGTCCATCAAGGAGGACATCCGCGACCAGTACGAGGCGCGCGAGACGCAGCTCGGCTCCGAGATCATGCGTGAGCTGGAGCGCCGGGTCGTGCTGTCGGTCCTCGACCGCAAGTGGCGCGAGCACCTGTACGAGATGGACTACCTCCAGGAGGGCATCGGCCTGCGCGCGATGGCGCAGAAGGATCCGCTGGTCGAGTACCAGCGCGAGGGCTTCGACATGTTCACCGCGATGATGGAGGGCATCAAGGAGGAGTCCGTCGGCTATCTGTTCAACCTGGAGGTCCAGGTCGAGCAGCAGGTCGAGGAGGTCGAGGTCAAGGCCGAGGAGCCGTCGCTGGAGAAGGTCCCGCAGGACGCCGTGCCGGCCCAGGCTGGCGCCCGTCCGGAGATCCGCGCCAAGGGCCTGGAGGCCCCGCAGCGGCGCGGCATGCACTTCTCTGCGGCGAAGGTGGACGGCGAGGGCGGCCTCGTCGAGGGTGACTTCACCTACGACGACGAGGAGCCGGTCCGCTCCGAGGCCGACGGCCTCACGCGCGCCGAGCGCCGCAAGCAGGCGAAGAGCCGCCGCCGCAAGAAGTGAGCGACCGACGCCGGCAGCGGCGTCGTGAGGGCTGAGGAGGGCCGGGCCACCTGGAGAAGGGGGCCCGGCCCTTCGACATACGCGCCGCCGGCTCGGGGGCAGGCGGGGCTGATCCTCGGCTCAGGAGGCTCAGGAGGCTCAGAAAGCCCAGGAGGGGGCTACTCCTCGCGGGGTGGCCGGGGGCCGCCCAGTTCCACCGCCGTGCAGCGCCAGCGGAGGTCCGGGCCCAGCTCCAGGCGGAACGCCATGGCGCGCAACTGGTCGCCCGCGCCGATGCGGGCGAAGGCCTCGATGGCGCCCTGCCGCGGGACGAAGTAGCCGATGTCACGGACGACGGGACGGGTGCCACGGGCGCGCAGCGGGCCGCGTTCAGCGAGGCGGGCCAGTTCGTCGTAGGCGCGGCCCGCGGTGTGCCGGAGCATCCAGTGGACGGGCCGGTGACCGCTCAGGACGGCGAGCAGACGGTCGGCGAAGAGGTCGGTCGGCCGGGGCGCCCTGGCGGGCGCGGGCGCCGCCCCACGGGCCGATGCCGCCGTGCCGGCCCCCGCCGTACCTGCCGTGCCGGCCCCCGCCGTACCTGCCGTGCCGGCCCCCGCCGCACCCGCCGCGCGCGTCGTCGCCGTCCTGGGTGTCGAGCCGCCCGGACGGCGGGAGTCGTGGCGGGTCGGGGGGCGGGTGCCCGGGCGGGCGTGGGATGCGGTCCTGGTCATGACCTTGTGCATGGGAGTCCCCGTTCGGCCGGCCCGGCGGATACCGGGCGGTAACTTCCTGGTGGGGATCTTGTACGGGGCCGCGGGGGACGGCGGCAAGGAAGGCGTCGCCCGCGTCGGAGGCCCCGGGAAGTTCACCTATCAGGGTGACCGGGGGCATGGGAAACCCCGAAGAGGCAGGGCGGTACCGGGTGAGTTGTGGGGCGTGAGGTGGACGTGGCAGGGGGTGCGGCCGGGGACCCGAAAGGGGACGCCCGCACGTATCCTGAAGGCCGTCCGAGCAGTTCGACCACGAAGAGAGCGGCGGCCATGCGCGTCTACGTCCCCCTGACCCTCCCCGCTCTCGCCGAGGCGCACAGGACGGGCGAGCTGGGGGCCGGCCCGTTCGTCGCGTACGCCGTGACGCCCGCGCTGCGCGAGTGGTACGTCTCCGACGACATCGAGGAGCTGGAGTACGCCGCGCTGAACCGTGCAGGGCTCGCCTCCGTCCGCCTGCTCGCGGCGGACCCGGACGCCCCGCGGCGACGGGTCGTCGTCGCCGTCGACGTCCCCGACCGTGCCGCCGCGGCCGACCCGGACCGCGGCCTCGACCCGGCGGCGCTGGGCGAGGTGCGCGTGGCCGGACCGGTGCCGCTGGCCAAGGCGGCCGCGGTGCACGTCGACGGGGCCGACGCGGAGCAGGACGTGACCGCCGCGGCCGAGGCGCTCCCGGCGGCGGACGCCGGTGACGACGACGCGCAGTTCGTCGTGGACGGCGCCGAGGACCACGACCTGTTGTGGTACGCCACGCAGGAGATCCCCAACCTGGTCGACCACCCCTGACCCGGCCCGCCGGCGGCCCGAGCTGACCCCTCACACCGCCCTGACCTGCCCCGACGCCTGACTGTCAGTGGCAGCGGGTACCGTTTTTCCATGGGGATGCACGGAAGCGCGCACATCGTCTGGGACTGGAACGGCACGCTGTTCCACGACAACGACGCGATCATCGGGGCGACGAACGCCGCGTTCGCCGAGCTGGGGATGGAGCCGATCACGCTGGAGCGGTACCGGTCGCTGTACTGCGTGCCGGTGCCCAGGTTCTACGAGCGGCTGCTGGGGCGGATGCCGACCGACACCGAGTGGGAGGCCATGGACGAGGTCTTCCACCGGCATTACACCGAGCACCGGCTCCGGTGCGGGCTCACCGAGGGGGCGGCCGACCTGCTGGCGGGCTGGCGTTCGGCGGGGAACAGCCAGTCGCTGCTCAGCATGTACGGGCATGCCGAACTCCTGCCGCTGGTCCGGGAGTTCGGGATAGAGCCGCACTTCATACGCGTCGACGGACGCACCGGGCCCTCCGGCGGCAGCAAGGCCGTGCACATGGTGCGCCATCTGGAGGAGCTCGCCGGCGTGGCCGAGCCGGCGCGCACGGTGGTGATCGGGGACGCCGCGGACGACGCGCTGGCGGCGCGGCATGTGGGGGCGCAGGCCGTGCTGTACACCGGCGGCTCGCACAGCCGCGCCAGCCTCGAAGGCGTGGGCGTCCCCGTGGTCGACACCCTGGAGCAGGCCGTGGCGGAGGCGGAGCGGCTGGCGGCGTGACCCGGCCGGCCGCTCGGGCGTCAGCCGCGGCGGCTCAGTCCACCGGCGAGTCCACCGGCGCCTTGGCACGCAGCACCTTCAGGAACTCGCGCATCCAGCCCGAGTGGTCCGGCCAGGCGCGGGCGGACACCAACGAGCCGTCCACGACCGTCTCGGTGTCCTGGAAGGTGGCCCCGGCCGCCTGCATGTCGAGTTCCAGGGCCGGATAGGCGGTCACCCGGCGTCCGCGCAGGCTGTCGGTCGCGGCGGTCAGCAGCGGCCCGTGGCAGATCTGGGCGACCGGCTTGTCCGCGTCGAAGAACGACTTGAGGATCTTGCGGAGCTCCGGGTCGTTGCGCAGGTACTCGGGCGCGCGCCCGCCGGGGATCACCACGGCGGCGTACTCCCCGGGATCGACCTCCGAGTAGGCGAGGTCGGCGGGCCAGGTGTAGCCGGGCTTCTCGGTGTACGTGTCGAAGCCGGGTTCGAAGTCGTGGACGACGAAGCGGAGCTGCTTGCGGGCGGGGGCCGCGATGTGGACGTCGTAGCCCTCCTCGCGGAGGCGCTGGTAGGGGTACATGACCTCCAGGGACTCCGCTGCGTCGCCGGTGACGATGAGAACCTTCGGGGGCATGGCGGGCGGCTCCTCTCGGGCGGGCGTACATCGGCCGGGTGCGGTGCGGTGCGGTGCGGTGCGGTGCGGTGCGGTGCGGTGCGGTGCGGTGCGGCGCCACGCGCAGCGGCCGCGCCGGGGGCGACGTGCCTCCAGCGTGCCGCGCCGCCGAGGGGTCGCGCCACCGGTTCCGGCCGTTCGTAAGCCTGGTTCCGGCCGCCGGCCGATACGCCGTGCGAGGCGTGTTCGTCCCTGTGCAGAACGTCAAAGTTCTACCCCCGGTTTTGTACACATACGGCTCATGACGGTCCTGGGGTGAGGGGCGATAGCCTGGTGGCGTGATCAGCGCGATATCTCGCGGGGGCAGCGTTGCCCCTGCCCTGCGCCCGGAGAGCACGGACGACATCCGTGACCGGGCGGCGGTCGCTGGTCTTCGCGGGCGGGACGGGGCCGCAAGGATTCCCGAGGCACCGCGTCCGTCCCGGGTGCCGACGTCATGGAGAACGGCGTCACACCCCTCGGGCGTGTCGAGAATGGCTGAATACTCCCCGCTCATCCCACCTCGCGGCATAGCGTCGAAACAGACCGGAGACCCCGGGCCGTGGCGTTACGCCGAAGGGGAAGAGACCGTACTTCCTTCTACGTCACGCAACGGCGCGCGACAGGAGCCAGAGGACAATGCAGACCAAGCTGGACGAAGCCAAGGCCGAGCTGCTCGAGAGGGCCGCCCGGGTAGCTGAGAACAGCCCGGTCGGGGGGCACCTACCGACTGGGACGACGAGTGAGGGCGCTCCGGGAACGCCGGAGACCGCGGACCAGGAGTCCGTACTCGCGTTCCTCCGGCGCTACTACCTGCACACCGCTCCGGAGGACCTCGAAGGCCGCGACCCGGTCGACGTCTTCGGAGCCGCACTCTCGCACTACCGCCTCGCTGAGACGCGCCCGCAGGGCACCGCGAACGTCCGGGTGCACACCCCGACGGTCGAGGAGAACGGGTGGACCTGCAGCCACACCGTCGTCGAGGTCGTCACCGACGACATGCCCTTCCTCGTCGACTCGGTCAGCAACGAGCTGACCCGGCAGGGGCGCGGCATCCACGTCGTCATCCACCCGCAGTTCGTCGTCCGGCGCGATCTCACCGGCAAGCTCATCGAGGTGCTGCCCACCCCGGCCAACGGCGCCGACCTCCCGCACGACGCGCACGTCGAGTCCTGGGATCCACGTCGAGATCGACCGGGAGACCGACCGCGCCGACCTGAAGCAGATCACCGCCGATCTGCTCCGCGTCCTGTCCGACGCCCGCGAGGCCGTCGAGGACTGGGAGAAGATGCGGGACGCGGCGCTGCGGATCGCCGAGGGCCTCGGCGAGGAGCCGCTGCCCGCCGATCTGCCCCGGCCGCAGGCCGAGGAAGCCCGCGAGCTGCTGCGCTGGCTGTCCGCCGACCACTTCACCTTCCTCGGCTACCGCGAGTACGAGCTGCGCGAGGACGACACCCTCGCCGCCGTGCCCGGCACCGGCCTCGGCATCCTGCGCTCCGACCCGCACCACGCCGGTGACGACCTCCATCCGGTCACCCCGTCGTTCGAGCGGCTCTCCGCCGACGCCCGCGCCAAGGCCCGCGAGCACAAGCTGCTCGTCCTCACCAAGGCCAACAGCCGCGCCACCGTGCACCGGCCGTCGTACCTCGACTACATCGGCGTGAAGAAGTTCGACGCCGACGGCAACGTCATCGGCGAGCGCCGCTTCCTGGGCCTGTTCTCCTCCGCCGCGTACACCGAGTCGGTCCGCCGCGTGCCGGTCGTGCGGCGCAGGGTCGAGGAGGTCCTCAAGGGCGCCGGGTTCTCGCCCAACAGCCACGGTGGCCGCGACCTGCTCCAGATCCTGGAGACCTACCCGCGCGACGAGCTCTTCCAGACGACCGCCGACGAACTGCGCCCCATCGTCACGTCCGTCCTGTACCTCCAGGAGCGCCGCCGGCTGCGGCTGTACCTGCGCCAGGACGAGTACGGCCGCTACTACTCCGCCCTCGTCTACCTCCCCCGCGACCGCTACACCACCGGTGTCCGGCTGCGGATCATCGACATCCTGAAGGAGGAACTGGGCGGCACCAGCGTCGACTTCACGGCCTGGAACACCGAATCGGTTCTCTCCCGGCTGCACTTCGTCGTCCGGGTGCCGCAGGGCACCGAGCTGCCGCAGCTGTCCGACGCCGACAAGGAGCGCATCGAGGCCCGTCTCGTCGAGGCCGCCCGCTCCTGGGCCGACGGCTTCGCCGAGGCGCTCACCGCCGAGTGCGGCGAGGAGCGCGCGGCCGAGCTGCTGCGCCGCTACGGCGGGGGCTTCCCCGAGGGGTACAAGGCCGACCACAGCCCGCGCGCCGCGGTCGCCGACCTGGTCCACCTGGAGCGGCTCAGCGACGAGGAGGGCAACGACTTCTCGCTCAGCCTCTACGAGCCGGTCGGCGCCGGCCCCGACGAGCGCCGCTTCAAGATCTACCGCAAGGGCGGCGCCGTCTCCCTGTCCGCCGTGCTGCCGGTCCTCAACCGGCTCGGCGTCGAGGTGATCGACGAGCGGCCGTACGAGCTGCGCTGCTCGGACCGCACCAGTGCCTGGATCTACGACTTCGGTCTGCGCATCCCCAAGGCGCTGGCCGGCGCCAACGGCGACTACCTAGGCGACGACGGCCGCGAGCGCTTCCAGGAGGCCTTCGCCGCGACCTGGACCGGCAAGGCGGAGAACGACGGCTTCAACGCCCTCGTGCTCGGCGCCGGGCTGACCTGGCGGCAGGCGATGGTGCTGCGCGCGTACGCGAAGTATCTGCGGCAGGCCGGTTCCACCTTCAGCCAGGACTACATGGAGGACACCCTCCGCAACAACGTCCACACCACCCGGCTGCTCGTCTCGCTCTTCGAGGCGCGGATGTCGCCGGAGCGCCAGAGCGCCGGGCACGAGATCGTCGACGCCCTCCTGGAGGAGCTCGACCTCGCCCTGGACCAGGTGGCGAGCCTCGACGAGGACCGCATCCTGCGCTCCTTCCTCACCGTCATCAAGGCCACCCTGCGCACCAACTTCTTCCAGCGGACACAGGCCGGCCGGCCGCACGACTACGTGTCGATGAAGTTCGACCCGCAGGCGATCCCCGACCTCCCCGCGCCGCGCCCGGCGTACGAGATCTGGGTGTACTCGCCGCGCGTCGAGGGCGTGCACCTGCGCTTCGGCAAGGTCGCGCGCGGCGGCCTGCGCTGGTCCGACCGGCGCGAGGACTTCCGTACCGAGATCCTCGGCCTGGTCAAGGCGCAGATGGTGAAGAACACCGTCATCGTGCCCGTCGGCGCCAAGGGCGGCTTCGTCGCCAAGCAGCTGCCCGACCCGAGCGAGGACCGGGACGCCTGGCTGGCCGAGGGCATCGCCAGCTACAAGACGTTCATCTCGGCGCTGCTCGACATCACCGACAACATGGTCGCGGGCGAGGTCGTCCCGCCGAAGGACGTCGTCCGGCACGACGAGGACGACACCTACCTGGTGGTCGCGGCCGACAAGGGCACGGCGACGTTCTCGGACATCGCCAACGAGGTCGCCCAGTCGTACGACTTCTGGCTCGGCGACGCCTTCGCCTCCGGCGGCTCGGCCGGCTACGACCACAAGGGCATGGGCATCACCGCCCGCGGCGCCTGGGAGTCCGTCAAGCGGCACTTCCGGGAGCTGGGCGTGGACACGCAGGCCGAGGACTTCACGGTCGTCGGCATCGGCGACATGTCCGGTGACGTGTTCGGCAACGGCATGCTGCTCTCCGAGCACATCCGCCTCGTCGCCGCCTTCGACCACCGGCACATCTTCATCGACCCGAACCCGGACGCGGCCACCTCCTACGTCGAGCGCCGCCGCCTGTTCGACCTGCCCCGCTCCAGCTGGGCCGACTACAACACCGACCTGCTCTCCGCGGGCGGCGGGATCTTCCCGCGCACCGCCAAGGCGATCCCGGTCAACGCGCACATCCGCGAGGCGCTGGGCATCGAGGAGAAGGTCTCCAAGATGACCCCGGCCGACCTGATGAAGGCGATCCTCCAGGCCCCGGTGGACCTGCTGTGGAACGGCGGCATCGGTACGTACGTCAAGGCCTCCGCGGAGTCCAACGCGGACGCCGGTGACAAGGCCAACGACCCCATCCGCGTCGACGGCGCGGACCTCAGGGTCAAGGTCGTCGGCGAGGGCGGCAACCTGGGCCTGACCCAGCTCGGCCGCATCGAGTTCGCGGGCCACGGCGGCCGGATCAACACCGACGCGATCGACAACAGCGCCGGCGTGGACACCTCCGACCACGAGGTGAACATCAAGATCCTGCTCAACGGCCTGGTCGCGGACGGCGACATGACCGTCAAGCAGCGCAACAAGCTGCTCGCCGAGATGACCGACGAGGTCGGCGCCCTGGTCCTGCGCAACAACTACGCGCAGAACACGGCGATCGCCAACGCGCTGGCCCAGTCCAAGGACATGCTCCACGCCCAGCAGCGCTATATCCGCCACCTGGTGCGCGAGGGCCGCCTCGACCGGGCGCTGGAGTTCCTGCCGGCCGACCGTCAGATCCGCGAGCGGCTCGGCCAGGGCCAGGGCCTCACCGGCCCGGAGACGGCCGTCCTGCTGGCGTACACGAAGATCACGGTCGCCGAGGAGCTGCTGCACACCTCGCTGCCCGACGACCCGTACCTGCGTACCCTGCTGCACGCGTACTTCCCGACCGCGCTGCGTGAACGGTTCGCCGAGGGCGTCGAGAACCACCCGCTGCGCCGCGAGATCACCACGACGGTGCTGGTCAACGACACGGTCAACACGGGCGGTACGACCTATCTGCACCGGCTGCGCGAGGAGACCGGCGCGTCGCTGGAGGAGATCGTGCGGGCGCAGACCGCCGCGCGCGCCATCTTCCGCTCCGCCCCGGTGTGGGACGCGGTCGAGGACCTCGACAACAAGGTCGACGCCGAGGTCCAGACCCGGATCCGGCTGCACTCGCGCCGTCTGGTCGAGCGCGGCACGCGCTGGCTGCTCAACAACCGGCCGCAGCCGCTGGAGCTCTCCGAGACCGTCGACTTCTTCTCGGAGCGGGTCGAGCAGGTCTGGCAGGAGCTGCCGAAGCTGCTGCGCGGCGCGGACCTGGAGTGGTACGAGCGGATCCACGACGAGCTGACCGCGGCGGGCGTCCCGGACGAGCTGGCCACCCGGGTGGCCGGGTTCTCCTCGGCCTTCCCGGCGCTCGACATCGTCTCGGTGGCCGACCGCATGGGCAAGGAGCCGCTGGACGTGGCCGAGGTCTACTACGACCTCGGTGACCGCCTCGGAATCGCCGAACTCATGGACCGCATCATCGAGCTGCCCCGTACCGACCGCTGGTCGTCCATGGCCCGCGCCTCGATCCGCGAGGACCTCTACGCGGCTCACGCGGCGCTCACCGCCGACGTCCTCGCCGTCGGCAACGGCACCTCGACGCCGGAGCAGCGCTTCACGGCCTGGGAGGAGCGCAACGCGCCGCTCCTGAGCCGGGCCCGCACCACCCTGGAGGAGATCCGCGGGTCGGACTCCTTCGACCTCGCCAACCTGTCGGTGGCGATGCGCACGATGCGGACGCTGCTGCGCACGCACTCGTAGTCCCTCAGGACGCGCACAGGGCGCCCCGGGCCGCACCGGCCCGGGGCGCCCCCGTTTGCGCGGGCCCGACTCACGCACCGCCGCGGCGAGTTCGTCATTTCCGGGCATTTGGGACGTTTCGGATAAAGTCGGCGGCGTGACAGTGAACCTCGCCGAGCCCCCTCCGGCACCGGGCGTCGCCCCTCCCGCCTCCCCTCCCGCGCGCGTCCGGCCGCTGGCGCGTGTCGTGCTGGAGGTCGTGAAGTTCGGTGTCGTCGGCGGCAGCGGTGTCCTCGTCAACTTCCTGGTCTTCAACCTGCTGCTGCACGGCCTGGGCTGGCGGGCGACGACCGCGACGGTGCCGGCCAGCTGCCTCGCGATGACGACGAACTACCTCGGCTTCCGCTTCTTCGCCTACCGCGACCGCGTCTGCCGCACCCGCCGCCAGATCGCGCTGTTCTTCGGCCTCAGCGGTCTCGGCGTCGCCCTGGAGAGCGGCCTGTTCTACGCCGCGTACCACGGCCTGGGGCTGAACGGGCCGGTCGGTTCCAACGCCGACAAGGCGCTGTCGATCGTCCTCGCCTCCGCCTTCCGCTTCTTCGGCTACCGCACCTGGGTGTTCCAGCGGGATGCGCGCCGCGCCGCCTAGGGCGAGCACGGCCGGGGTCAGGGCCGCGTCCGTGGTCGCGACACCGATGACCGCCCTCCGCAGAGCCCTGCCGCAGGCCGCCGCCGCGCTCGTCCTGGTCCTGCTGTTCCTCGTCGTCGTCCGCCTGCCCTGGGTGGGCGACCTGGGCATGCACGCGGCGACGCTCCAGCGCCTGCGGCACAGCCTGATCGACCCCGGCAACCCGCTGGTCGACGCCGACACCCCGAGCCCGTACTACTCGCCGTGGATGCTGGTCCTCGGCTGCGTCGCCCAGGTCACCGGCATGTCCGTGTTCGGCGTCCTGCGCGTCGGCGCGGTCGCGGGGCTGGTGCTGCTCGCCACGGGCGTGTGGCGGTACGTCCGGACGCTGAGCGTTCACCGGGCGGCGCCGGCGCTGGTGCTGCTGTGTCTGGTGCTGCTGTGGGGGCCGGTGCCGTTCAACTGGAGCGGCTTCCTCGCGCTCAACTCGCTCGCGCTGACGGTGGCGTACCCGAGCGTGTTCGCGCTGGGGCTCTCCTTCCACTTCTGGGCGTGGCTCGCGCGGGCGCTGCGGGGCGCCGGTGCCGGGTGGGGGAGATGGCTCGGGTTGGGGGTGCTGTGGGCGGTGATCCTGCTGGTCCACCAGTTCTCCGGAGTCGTGGCGACGCTGGGCGCGCTCGCCCTCGTCGTCGCGGCGCGGCCGGGGCGCCGGTTGCTGGTGCGGGCGGGGGCCGGGGTGGTACTGGGGCTGGTGGTGCTGGGGATCTGGCCGTACTACGACTTCTTCGCGCTCCTGACGGCCGGCACGGACCTGGAGGCCATCCACCGCTCGCTCTACCGCCACCTGCCCGGGCGTTACGGGCTGGTGCTGCTCGGGGTCGTCGCGCTGGTCCTGCGGTGGCGGCGCGACCACCGGGATCCGCTGGTGATCTTCTTCGCGCTGGGAGCGGTGGTGTTCGTGGCGGGCGGGGCGAGCGGTCACTACTCGTGGGGGCGGGTGATGCCGGCCGTGGTGATCCCGGCGCAGATCGCCGCCGCGCTGGAGACGGTGTCCGCGGGGCGCCGGGCCGTACGGACGTGGTGGGCGTGCGCGCTCGCCGTCGCGCTGGCGGCCGGCGCCTGGGCCCAGGCGGGGACCCTCGGGTACGTGATCGGGCGCGAGCACCTGCCGGACGCGATGGCGGCGGCGTACCGGACGCCCTGGACGGGGTACGGCTGGATCAGGCCGTGGGTGGAGTACGGCGAGGTGGTCATGGCCCGCACGGTCCCGGCCCGCCAGATCCCGGCGTACGGTCCGTACACGGTGGCGCCCGGCTATCCCGACGTGTTCCTGCCGGACGCGGGCCACCGGGAGGCGGCCGTACGACGCTACTTCGCGACCGGGACCGGCGACGGCGAACGGCGCCGGATCGTACGGGAGTACGGGGCGAACTGGGTCGTCGACACGGGCGTGGGGTCGGCGTGGCCCGGGCTGCGGGCGGTGGCACGGGGGCCGGGTGGGCAGGTGTTGTACGCGGTGGTGCGGCGGTAGATACCGGGTCGGCCGGCACAGTCACCTGGCTAAGGCGTGGGGGCGGAGCGGCCCGGGTTGCGGGCGGGGTGGGTTGTGGGCCGGGTGCTGTACGCCGTGGTGCGCCCCAGGTCAGCCGGCACTGTCAGCGGAGGGCGCTCGCCACTGGTCGCGCTGCGTTCTTCACCACGGGCGTGGGTTCGGGGCCTGGCCCGGGCTGCGGGCCGGGTGGCCAGATGCTGTACGCCGTGGTGCCTCAGCAGACCCCCCGGGTCGGCCGGGGTTCCGTCACCTGAGGGCGCTCGCCAGCATTCGTGCCGCGTTCTTCACCTTCGGGTGGGCCAGGCGCCGGACCGCCGGGCCGAGCACTCGCGCTGTGGTGCCCGTCGGTTGCCAGCGGACCTGGAGGCGGCCGGGGTTGCGGCCCTCCGGTTCGACCGTGACGTGGTGGGGGGTCGCGCCGCCGCGGTAGGCGACGCGGGCCGTCAGGGCGGGAAAGGTCAGCGGGGCCAGGAGGAGGCCCGTGTGGGTCTGGCCCCGGTGCTGGACGCGCAGCACCGGGTGGCGGAGGCCGGTGAAGCCATGGAGGGGAAGGCGGGCGGCTGCCAGGTCCAGGTGGGCCTCGCCTTCGAAGACGCCGGGGCGGACCGGCGTCAGCCGGAAGGGGGCCGTGAGCCGGCGCGAGCCGGGGGAGAGGAGGAGGGCGGCGCGGTGGGGGCCGATCGGCAGGCGCAGACCGGGGTCGTACGTGCGGATGCGCAGGGTGAGCGAGGCGCCGGGGCCCGGGATCAGCTCGGTGATCTCGTGGCGGAACCGGGCACTCGCGAGGGGGAGCGTGTCCAACTCCAGGTCGGACACGTCGAGTTCGCGGCGGGCCGTCGCCGACTCGGGGACGCGGTCGCCCCAGTACGTCGCGCCGGTCTCCGGATCCGCCGTCACCCGCGCAGGCGCCACCGGATGGCCCAGGCCGCGTGCCGCCGAGCGCGCGTCGGACAGGCGGCCGTCGCGCAGCAGTTGGAGGACCACGCGCTCCGGGCGGGGCAGACGGGCGTACGCGTTCGAGGCGAGGGTGTCGAGGTACGGCGTCATGATCTCGGCGAAGCCGCGCAGCCAGGCGTCGTCGCGGTACGGCAGGTCCCCGGCGTACATCCGGAAGTCGTGCTTGAGGAACTTGTAGTCCTTGTCCTCGCGCAGCGACCCGCGGCCGCTCGTCACCAGGAAGTCGTCGATCAGGCGCTGGACGTGCACGCGGTCGCCGACGTTGGTCAGCTTGTGCCGCTGGTTGGAGATCGACGCCGCGTCGGAGGCCGCGTACGGCTCGATGTACCAGTGGTAGACCGGGTCCGGGATGATCGTGAACGCCTTGGCCAGGCAGTAGGCCTGCGCCGAGAACAGCTGGTCCTCGTAGTGGATGCCCTCGGGGAAGCGCAGGTCGTGGCGGTCGAGGAAGTCCCGGGCGTACATCTTGCTCGTCGACAGGTGCTCGAAGAGCAGGCGCGGGTCGGTCTCGATGCCGTCCAGGGTGCGGCGCCGGGCCACGAGTTGGGGCATCCAGGTCGAGCGGCGGCCGTTGTCCACGCGGATGCGCCGGACCGCGCCCATCGTGAAGTCGACCTCGCGCTCGCGGTGCGCGGCCAGCAGCAACTCGACCGCCTTCTCGGGGAGTTCGTCGTCGCTGTCCAGGAACATCAGATACGGCGCCCGGGCGATCTCCAGGGCGCGGTTGCGCGGGGCGCTGCAGCCGCCGCTGTTCTCCGGCAGCCGCAGATAGCGCACGCGTGGGTCCTGGGCCGCCAACCCCCGGGCGACGGACGGGGTTTCGTCCGTGGAGTGGTCGTCGCTGATGACGATCTCGATGTTGGCGTGGGTCTGCCGGAGCAGGGAGGCGACCGCGCGGGGGAGCCGTGCCGCGTCGTTGTAGACGATCACCGTGACCGTGACGTCGGGAACCTCGGGGGTCATCCGGTGGCCTCCTGCGGGGTGGGTGCCGTGACGCGCTCGTCCAGGGGGATCACCGGGGGCAGCGACTCCTCGCTCTCGCCCAGGAACACCCGGCGCACGACCCGCTCGGCGGCGCGTCCGTCGTCGTACTCGCAGAACCGGCGGCGGAAGGCGGCCCGCGCCCGCGCCGCGCGCTCGTCCCGCCAGGCGCCGGACGTGAAGATCTCGGCCAGCTCCTCCTGGGTGCGGGCGACCGGGCCGGGCGCCTTCGCCGGCAGGTCGAAGTACACGCCGCGGGTCGTCGCGTACGTCTCCCAGTCGTCGGCGTAGACGACGATCGGGCGGTCGAGGTTGGCGTAGTCGAACATGATCGACGAGTAGTCCGTGATCAGGGCGTCGGCCGCGAGGCAGAGCTCCTCGACCGGCTCGTAGGAGGAGACGTCGACGACTTTGCCGGTGCGGCGCAGGCCGGTGAGCGGGGAGGCCGTGTCGCCGTAGAAGTAGTGGCCGCGGACGAGGAGGACGGTGTTCTCGCCGAGGCGTTCGGCGAGGGCGGCGAGGTCCAGGCGGGGGTTCCAGCCGGCCTCGTAGTCGCGGTGGGTGGGGGCGTAGAGGACGGCCGTCCGGCCCGGGGCGATGCCCAGGCGCGCGCGGACCGCGCGGATGTCGGCCGCGGTGCAGGTGGCGAAGACGTCGTTGCGCGGATAGCCGTAGTCGAGCGAGGTGAAGCGGGCCGGGTAGGCGCGCTCCCACATCCGGGTCGAGTGGCCGTTGGCGGAGACGCTGTAGTCCCACTTGTCGACGCGGCTCAGCAGGGCGGCGAAGTCCAGGCCCTGGGCGGCGGCCGGGTGTGCCATCTGGTCCAGGCCCATGCGCTTGAGCGGGGTGCCGTGGTGGGTCTGTAGGTGGATCGCGTCGGGGCGTTTGACCACCGCGCCGGGGAAGTTGACGTTGCTGGTGAGGTACTTGGCCCGCGCCAGCACCTCCCAGTAGCGCCGGGTCCCCGGGACCACGTGGTCCGTGCCGGGCGGGAGGAGGACCGCGTTCTCCTTCGTCACCACCCACACCGGGTGGATGTCCGGGGCGAGTTCGGTGAGCTTGGCGGCGATGGCGCCCGGGTTGCAGCTGACCCCGCGGTCCCAGTACGCCGAGAACACGGCCAGGCCGGGATCGACCGGCCGCTCCAGCGCGCGCTGGTAGCGGTGGTCGCGGAGCCGGGTGCCCAGGCGGCGCTTGCGGGACCGCACCTCCTTGCGCGCCGCCCGGCGGGCGCGGTTGGCGGCCTGGAGGGCGCGGTAGCGGGTGTAGGCGTTCTCCTCCAGGAGCGTGCGGCGCATGCCCTCGAAGCCGCCCGGGCGGCGGTGGCCCGCGGGGCGCCGGCGGACCGCCGCCTCGGAGGCGCGGCGGAAGAACTCCCGGGCCACCGCCTCGGGCAGCTCCTCACGGGCGAAGGTGCGCAGCAGGTCGCGGACCATGACGTCGTACAGGACCGCGTGGGCGGCCGGGCGGTCCTCGGTCAGGTCGAGGAGCCGCTCGTAGCGGTCGACGAGCGCGTAGCGCTGCTCGGGGGCGGGTGGCGGCAGGCTCTCGGGGCGTGGCTGCCGGTCGTCGTACGCGGCGTGGCCGAGGCAGGCCAGGCGGTCCGCGTGGAGGAGGGCGGCGTGCGCGGCGTACGCCTCGTCGTCGGTGGCGAGCTGCTCCTCGTGTGCCCGCCAGAAACCGGCGCGCAGCACGCGGTTGCCGAGCAGCGGCGTGAGGCGCAGCAGGTTCGCGGCGTCGTCGAGGGCGACGTCGGCGCGGCCGGTGCGGATGAGCAGGCGCGCGTCGCCGGAGGGGGCGGCGGGGGTCCTCCAGGTGGTGCGGACGTGGTCCAGGAGGAGGGCGTCGACGGAGTCCGGCAGCTCGGCGGTGCGCTCGGCGATCAGGCGCGGCGCGTCGGCGGGCAGCCCGTCCTTGGTGTGGACGAAGTGCAGCCAGCGTCCGCCCGCCCGCACGGCTCCCGCCGACCGGGCCGCCGCCTCGCCGGTGCCGTCCGGCAGGGGCGCCACCACCGGCTTCGAGGGGTGCGCCTCGGCGGCCTCACGGGCCCAGTCGCCGACCGCCGCCACGACGACCTCGGTGTCGCCCTGCGGATGGGCGGCGAGGGAGTCCAGCAGCTCGGCCAAGTGCCCCTGGGTGTCGGGTCCGTGGACGATGACGCTGAGCTCGGGCATCGCGGGGGACTCCTTCGCCTGGTCGTCGCCGGGGAAACGTATCCGGTCATACTGCCATCAAGTAGGCGAAACGGATATGTGGACCCGCGGTGGTGTCCCCCGGCGGAGAACCGTCGAGCCCCGTGAGGCGGGAGGCTTCACGGGGCTCGGGGCTCGGGGCGTCCGGCGGTCAGGGCGGGAGGTCAGGAAGGGTGGTCGCTCAGGAGGGCAGCGCGACCTTTGTCTCCCCGGCTGAGGCCTGGGCCTGCTGGGGCGCCTTGGGGGCGGCGGCCTTCGGCTTCGGCTTGGGCTTCGGCTTGGCCTTGTCGCCGGTGAAGGCCTCGTACTCCTTCATGACCTCCTCCGTCGGCCCGTCCATGCGCAGCTCGCCGCGCTCCAGCCACAGGACCCGCTCGCAGGTGTCGCGGATCGACTTGTTGTTGTGGCTGACCAGGAAGACGGTGCCCGCCTCCTTGCGCAGCTCGCGGATCCGGGCCTCGGAGCGCTTCTGGAAGGAGCGGTCACCGGTCGCGAGCGCCTCGTCGATCAGCAGGACGTCGTGGTCCTTGGCGGCGGCGATGGAGAAGCGCAGGCGGGCGGCCATGCCGGAGGAGTAGGTGCGCATCGGCAGGGTGATGAAGTCGCCCTTCTCGTTGATGCCGGAGAAGTCGACGATCTCCTGGTAGCGCTCCTTGATCTGCTCGCGGGACATGCCCATGGCGAGGCCGCCGAGGAACACGTTGCGCTCGCCCGTGAGGTCGCTCATCAGGGCCGCGTTGACGCCGAGCAGGGAGGGCTGACCGCCCGTGTAGATACGGCCGTTCTCCACCGGGAGCAGTCCGGCGACCGCCTTCAGCAGGGTCGACTTGCCGGAGCCGTTGGTGCCGATCAGGCCGATGGCCTCGCCCTTGTACGCGGCGAAGGAGACGCTCTTGACCGCGTGCACCCGGCGCACGCCGGCCGCCTTCTCGGCGCGCTTGCCGCGCAGCATGCGGTTGAGGGCGGCGGTCGCGGTGCCGCGGCCGGCGCCGGTGCCGTTGACCCGGTAGACGATGTCGACGCCGTCGGCGACGACGGTGGGGATCCGCTCGTTCAGGTTCTCAGCCACGGCCGTACCTCTCCTCAGCCTTCCAGAAGTAGACGAAGCCGGCGATGCCGGCGAGCACGGCCCAGCCGACCGCCGCGGCCCACACGTGCGGCGGCAGGTGGTCGGAGGTGAAGCTGTCGATCAGCGCGAACCGCATGAGGTCGATGTAGACGGCCGGCGGGTTGATCTCCAGCAGGAAGGTCACCGCGTGCGGCAGCCGGTCGTCGGAGGTCAGCTTGTCGATGCTCCACATGACGCCGGAGGCGTACATCCAGGTGCGCAGCACGAACGGCATCAGCTGGGCGATGTCCGGGGTCTTGGCGCCCATGCGGGCCATGATCATCGAGACGCCGGCGTTGAAGGTGGACTGCAGCACCAGCACCGGCACCGCCAGCAGCCAGGACGCGGCCACCGGGACGCCGAAGCACAGCAGGATCACGATCAGCGCGGCCATCGAGAACAGCAGCTGCTGGAGCTGCTGGAGCGCGAAGGAGATGGGCAGCGCGGCCCGCGGGAAGTGCAGCGCCCGCACCAGGCCGAGGTTGCCGGAGATCGCCCGGGTGCCCGACATGATCGAGCTCTGCGTGAACGTCCACACGAAGACGCCGGTGACCAGGAACGGCACGTAGTCCGGCACGCCCTGCTTGGTGCCGAGCAGCACGCCGAAGATGAAGTAGTAGACCGCCGCGTTCAGCAACGGCGTCATGACCTGCCAGAGCTGGCCGAGCTTCGCCTGGCTGTACTGCGCGGTGAGCTTGGCGGTGGCGAAGGCGGTGATGAAGTGGCGGCGCGCCCACAGCTCGCGGACGTACTGGGGCAGTGTCGGGCGCGCGCCGCTGACGGTGAGCCCGTGCCGGGCGGCGAGCGCCGCGAGGTCGTCGTCGGCCGGGGCCGCCTGGGTCGGGGGCGGTGTGTGGAGGACCTGACTCACATCCGCTGCTTTCGCTCGGGGGGTGGGGAGTACGCGTCCGGCGGGTCCGTCTCCCGGTGTTTCCCTGCGCTTTGCTTCACGTTCTCTTACGTCGGGACGGGACCGTATCGTCGCAACGGGAGCGTAGGACGTTTCGACGTCGGAACGCAACCGTTTCGTCGTAACGCCCTATGCTGGTCCGCATGACGACGAACGCCGACGGGCCCCAGACGCGTCCGCGCCGCCGCGCACCCGCGGGGGCGGCCGTCCTGCGGGAGGACGTGACGGAGGCCATCCGGGCGGCCGTCTTCGAGGAACTCGCGTCCGTCGGGTACGCCCGGATGTCCATCGAGGGCATCGCGCGCCGCGCCGGCGTCGGCAAGACCGCCGTCTACCGCCGCTGGCGCTCCAAGCTGCATCTGGTCCTCGACGTGGTCTCGGCGCTCGCGGTCCTGGGCCTGCCCGTCCCCGACACGGGCTCCTTGGACGGCGACCTGCGCCTCCTCTACGAGGTCACCGCACGCGCCCTGCGCCACCCCGTCGCCTCGCAGATCATCCCGGACCTCCAGGCCGAGGCGGCCCGCAACCCGGAGATCGCCGAGGCGCTGCAGAAGGCGCTGCGGGAGGGGCAGCAGAGCGTGGCGAGCGGGATCGTCGCGGCGGCGGCGGCCCGGGGCGAGGTACGCGAGGACATCGACCAGGAACTCGCGCTCGACCTGATGTCCGGCCCCCTGTACTGGCGAGCGGTCGTGGTCCGCGGCCCCAAGCCGCCGAAGGGGTACCTGGAGAGCCTGGCCCGGGCCACGGCGGCGGCGCTGAAGGCGTTGTGATCGGGGCGGCACAGCCCTGGCGGGCTGCTTCCCTCGGGGCGGCGCGAGGCCGGGCACGTTCGGGTGACACGAGGAAAGCCGCTCCGCGGAGGAAGATACACATGCCAGACTGGCGGCATGGCTGACGCATTGCACCTCACCGCCGCGATCACCCACGAAGGTGAGTGGTACGTGGCACGCTGTCTCCAGGTCGAGGTCACCTCCCAGGGCGAGACCATCGAGGAATCCCTGGAGAACCTGCGCGAGGCGCTGGAACTCTATTTCGAGGACGCCCCCGCACCCGAAGTCACCGACGTGATCACCGCCCCCGTCGAAGTGCGGCGCGTCGCGTGAGCCCCGCCGTGCCCGCGGGCCTCTCCGGAACGGCCGTCGCCAAGGCTCTGGAGCGAGGCGGGTTCGAGTACATCTCCGCCCGCGGAAGCCACGCCAAGTACCGCAACGGCGAGCGGACCGTCATCGTGCCACTTCACCGTACCCTTGCACCCGGCACCCTCCGCTCCATCCTCCGTCAGGCCGACTGGACCGTCGAGGACCTCGAAGAGCGCCTGAAGTAGCACCGTCCGAGTGGCCCTGGTGGCAACGCCGACGACAAGGGGACTCGCACCGTCGCCGCAGTCCGTCTTCGGTTGCGAGGGTGGGCGACTCGGCGGAGCGCTCTAGCAAGCACAGTGGGTTGACCCGACCGGCGCCGTCAACGGGTCGGCCGCGCGTCGTGCCACCCCGTTCGGGCCCTCGACCGGGAACCCCTCACGGATCCAGTACTCGATCCCGCCGATCATTTCCTTGACGTGGTAGCCGAGTCGGGCGAGGGCGAGCGCCGCGCGGGTCGCTCCGTCGCAGCCGGGTCCCCAGCAGTAAGCGATGACCGGAACCGAAGCGTCCAGCATGTGGGCGGCGCGCTCGGGAATCTCGGCCGTCGGCAGATGCAGCGCACCGGGTACGTGCCCTTGCGCCCATGCGTCGGACCCGCGTGAGTCGATCAGTACGAAGCCCGGGTCCTCGGACTCCAGTGAGGCGTGGACATCGGACACATCCGCCTGGAAGGCGAGGCGCGCGGCGAAGAAGGCGGTCGCCTCTGCGGGGGCCGCCGGGGGTACTCGCAGGGCGGCGCTGATCAGGGTGTTGGTCATGTCGTAGACGCTATGGCTCCGGGCCCCACCCCGGAACGCGAGATCGCCGGACCGAGCCGTCGCTCGCCGTGCAATGCGTGGTATCTATCGGCCATGGCCGCTGATTCCCTTGACGCCACCGACATACGCATCCTGGAAGCCCTGCAATGCAACGGGCGTGCCAGTTATGCGGAGTTGGCGCGTGGTGTCTCCATGTCGCCGAGCGCCGTCACGGAACGAGTCCGCCGGCTGGAGGAGAGCGGGGCCGTCTCCGGCTACTCCGCCGTCGTGAGTCCCGAGGCCCTGGGGCTCGACATCCTTGCTTTCGTCCGCCTCCGCTACCCCACCGGCAACTACAAGCCGTTCCACGACCTGCTCGACACCACACCCGAGATCGTAGAGGCCCATCACGTGACGGGCGAGGAGTGTTTTGTCCTCAAGGTCGTCGCCCGCTCGATGCGCGACCTGGAACGC